>CAYSQI010000077.1:0-1571 GCA_964433215.1 uncultured Bacteroides sp. | reverse complement strand
TGTTTTACAACATGTTACGAAAAAAAGAGGCTGCGCCTATTTTGACACAGCCTCCACTTTTTATATTTAGGCGGTTATGCCGCTGGCAGGCTTAATACTCGTCCTCGTTGAAGAGGAAGTCTTCTTTCGAGGGATAGTCGGGCCAGATGTCTTCGATTGATTCGTAGGTGTCGCCTTCGTCTTCGATTTCCTGGAGGTTTTCGATGACTTCGAGGGGGGCGCCTGAGCGCATGGCGTAGTCTATAAGCTCGTCCTTGGTTGCGGGCCAGGGAGCGTCTTCAAGTTTTGATGCGAGTTCGAGTGTCCAATACATAGCGTATATATTTTATATCAGTGTATCAATTTCTTCGCTTCTGTAAAAAGCGCCGCAAAGATAATTAATTTATATGTATAAACAATCTTTTTCTCAGATTATTTTCGACTTTATTGTTTTTTTAAGATTTAAATCTTAGACTTCGCTTTCCCAGGTCTCTTCGGGGGTGTCGGTGTCGAGGTTGATTTCGCGTCCGATGGCGAAGAGCAGGTCGCTCAATCGGTTGACGTATCGGAGGATGAAGGGGTCGATGGGAGTTTCGGCCGCAAGGCTGACGATGCGTCGCTCGGCTCGGCGGGCTACGGTGCGTGCTATGTTGGCGCGGGCGGCGTCGGGGTGGCCGCCGGGCAGTATGAAGGCGCGCAGGCGTGGCAGCCGCGAGTCGATACGGTCGATGAGCGCTTCGATGGCTTCGATGGCTTCGGCGCCGGGGAGCTGTGGCTGCCAGGTCGATTCGGGCTCGGTGGCAAGGGCGGCGCCGATGTCGAACAGGCGGTTCTGTATCTTGCGCAGGTCAGCGCGGCGTTCGTCGCTGATGGCTGTGGATGCGGCCAGCAGTCCGAGCCATGAGTTGAGTTCGTCGATGGTGCCGTAGGCTTCGAGGCGGGGCGAGTCTTTTGCGGCTCGCGTGCCGCCGACGAGCGAGGTGGTGCCTTGGTCGCCGGTGCGTGTGTAGAGTCGGCTTTTCATCTTATTTTGAAGGCTGATTGAAGTGGGCGCTGATGCGGTCGAGGGCGGTGGCTATGTCGGCGGGCTTGGTGACGATGTCGAGGATGTCGAGTCGGTCGGCCGGCATGAGTCCGCGCTCGATGTAGACGTTGAGCTGAGCGAAGAGATGGTCGTAGAGCCCGTCGGGGTTGTAGACGATGACTCGCTTGTCGCGGTGGTGTGTGAAGTTGATGTATGCGAATGAGGCGCAGAATTCGTCGAGGGTGCCATATCCGCCGGGCAGGACGACGAATGCGTCGGCCAGTACTTGCATGACACCTTTGCGGTCGTTGAGGTCGGAGACGGGCACGCGCACGTCGTTGAGCTTCGAGGCTTGGTCGGCTCGGCGCCACGGCACTACGCCTACGATAGTGCCGCCGGCTTCTTTGCAAGCGCGAGCGGCGTCGGTCATCATGCCGGCATCGACGCCGCCATATACCATTTGGCCTTTGTGCTCGCCAATCCAGCGGCCCGTTACGATTGCGCCTTCGGTCCAGTGTGCCGGCAGGTTGTCGACCGAGCTGCAATATACTGCTATATTCATGGTGTT
>CAYSQI010000076.1:0-1687 GCA_964433215.1 uncultured Bacteroides sp. | reverse complement strand
CGCTTGGTCGTCCGAGTTTTGGTCGTCGAACAATTCGTGGCGCAGTTCGTCGGGCTCCATGCCCAGGTGACGGGCCGTCTTGTCGACCAGGACCTTGCTCAGGATCCTCGCCCACGGCTTGTCGCAGGCCGACGCCTCGTTTTCGAGGATCGACACCCCTTGCCAGAGGCATATCGTCGCAGCCACGATTCGCAGCAGGTTCACCTCCTGACCCGCCACCGTATGCTGCAGTAGGGCCGTAATTAGCAGCAGCGCATATATGCGCATCAGCTTGGACAGAGTCCGGCCGAATTTTGCTGAAGAGAACTTCAGCATTTGGCGGTGCGAAGGCTTTCGCCTCCCCAGTCGCCGAGCCAGCCTCCTCGCCGACACCACGTCGGCGAATACCATCAGCGTGCACACAAGAGTGAATGGGAGCGCGGGACAGAGCGCCGCCCACAGCCATCCGGCTACGGCCACCGCCGCGCCCTTTAGCCAAAAAATTGTCTCGTTGTTCATTGTGTTTGTTCATAGTATTAATGTTAAATGAGTATTAGATTTGATTTCGCTGCAAAGTTACAACAAAAATTGTAAGTATGCAACAATTTCTGCAATTTTTTTAAAAAAAAAGCGAGCCCGCGGCTGATTGTCTGCGGGCTCGATTGATAGTTGTGGAGCTGTGGGCGGTTAGTTGCCGAAGCTGAGGATAGTCAGGTAGATAGGGTATCCGGCTGTGGAGTAGTCGCTTACGTAGGTAAGGCGGATGAATTGGTTGCCGGCACCCCACCAGGTCGATTCGATGCCTCCTTGTAGGTTTGTGACGCTCACGGGCGAGCCGTAGTTGCGCAACAGGGTGGCGTAGACCATGTTGTAGCGGTTCATGTCGTAGCCTTGGCTGACGTTCATGAATTGCGAGGCGTACAGGCCGCCGGCCGCGTTGTAGTATAGGGTAGCGTCGGGCCACCAATATCCGGCCATCTGTACGTTGTTGAGGTGCACTTCATTGTTGCCATACGAAGTAATGGTATATCCTTGATTGAGAAGAGCATTAACCGACAAGTTCAGCGCGGTGCCGAAGGTGATGCCGAGGATAGAGTGGATAGGGTTCCAACCGGGAGCGGGGCGCCAGCTGGGCGGGGGCGGAGTGGGCCGGTGGAATGGACGCGGTGCGGGCATGTGCGGACGCATGGGTCCTTCGCCATGGTGGTATCCGGGATTGGGTTGATTCGAGGAGTGCGGACCATGCTGACCGGGTACGTAGTTGCCTCCGGGGCGGCCGTTAGATGGCCGATTGTCGGGGCGGCTGCCCGAATTCGGCCGATTGTTCTGACCGGGACGGCTGTTCTGACTCGGACGCGAGTTCTGATTGCCCGTGTTCGGACGGCTGTTCTGACCGGGACGATTGTTCTGACCGGGACGGTTATTTTGATTTGACGACTGACCGGGTCGGCTGCCGGAGTTGCCGGGGCGCGAATTTTGCGACGCGGGACGCGACTGCTGCGAGTTGGCCGACTGATGAGTGCCGCCACCTGACCGACCGCGACCGCGGTTGTCTTGGGCCTCGATGTTCGGTGCTGCAAGTGCTGCGCAGAGCAGCAACATCGCTACGCTTTTCATTATCCTTTTCATAGTCGTTGAATATTCTTTATTTACTTAGATGCTCTCGGACCACAGAGGTTTAATCATGTGGCAAAAAATGGAGATTGTT
>CAYSQI010000075.1:0-2157 GCA_964433215.1 uncultured Bacteroides sp. | reverse complement strand
TCATTTGAACGACTTAGCTTTGCAGACTCAGAAAAAAACGCTACATTTGCCGACAGGAAAAAGTCAATCAAATTATTAGCCATGCCATTATCACCCGGCACACTCCTCCAGGGAGGTAAATATCGCATCGTCCGCTTTATCAAAGCGGGCGGCTTCGGATGCACTTACGAGGCCGAACACACTGAGCTGAAAGGCCGCGTCGCTATCAAAGAATTCTTCGTCTACGACATCTGCAATCGCGAAGCCGCCACCGGCCACGTCTCGGTCGGAACGGACAGCAAGGTCGACACCTTCGACAAGCTGCGCGAGAAATTCATCCGCGAGGCGCAGTCGGTGTTTGCGTTGTCGCATCCCGGCATCGTCCATGTCAGCGACGTGTTCCGCGAGAACGGTACGGCTTACTTCGTGATGGACTATATCGACGGCTGCTCGCTCGACGATTTGATCAACAAGTACGGTCCGATGGACGAGCACACCGCCCTGGATTTCATCCGACAGGCGTGCGACGCACTGGAGTACGTACATTCCAAGGGGCGCTTGCACCTTGATATCAAGCCGGGCAATATTATGGTCGACGATTCGGGCCATGCCATTTTGATTGATTTCGGCGCATCGAAACAATACGATGCCGGCACGGGCGAAAACCTATCGACGCTGCTGGGCTTCACACCCGGCTTCGCGCCACCCGAGCAGATAACCGCCAACGTGTCGCGCTTTCAGCCGGCTACGGATGTCTATGCCCTGGCCGCCACGCTCTACAACTTGCTGACCGGCAACCCGCCGCTGAGCTCCACCGAGCGCTCGGCAGGCGAAGAAAACGAGCCGCTGCCTGACACGATTAGCGTCTCGACGCGCCAAGCGATTGATGCAGCTCTTCTGCTCAACAAGAATGCTCGCACGCAGTCGGTAGCCGCCTTCGCCGCTCAGCTTTTCGGCGCATCGACACCAGCTCCTGCGCCAACGCCGCAGCCTGTCGCCCCGCAGTCGCGCCCCACCGAGCGCATCGAAAACGGGCCTACCGAGCGGAAGCCGACATCTACATCATCTCCAACATCCTCGTCAAATAATACCAAATATCTTGGTGGCAAGACGGCAACTAAATCGCGAACGCCTCTGTATGTGACAATCGTTGCCATAGTCGCCATTTTGACTTTTGGCATCATATACATCCTTCCTAAAGGAGGAGAAACAGTAGTCCCGGTCGAAGATAATTTTGACGATGCGTCTTTGGTCGATTCAGTGGAAGTTTGCGATTCAATTCCTGTGTCGAATGAAATCAAAGCCGCCGAGCCGAAAGTCATCACGGCACAACAGCGACCTGCACCTTCTATGGCCGAAACCAAAGTCACCACGACACAACAACATCCTGCGCCGGCGGAAGCAGAGGCGCCTGCGCCAAAAGGTCATGAAGCTTGCAATCACCTTGATTTGTACACGACATATCAGGGCAAGGCGCGTTTCTTCACCGTAGACGAGTGGAACGCAGTTCCCGAAAGCGAACGCAGCGCGTATACCAAAAAAGGTGTTGTGGTAAAGTGCAACGGAGAGTCGCCATTTTCTCTTGCCTTGCATGATAGCGGTGAGGAAATGACATGGGATGAAGCAGTGCGTCGCTATGGCGAGTCAGCGTTGCCAAGCGAAGCTCAATGTCGAGCTATGGCAAGCGATTATAAAGCTATAAATAAGGCAATTAGCGCCTTTGGAGGTGATAAGTATTCGGCGTACTATTGGGGTAAGAGCTATGATGGTAACATCGTTTGGTACGTCATGCTGAACATTGGCCGCGTCAGCGAGCTCACCAAGACCTATCATTTGAGTGTTCGTGCAGTAGCGCGTGTGATTTAGTCCTCGAAATAGTCCTTGAATAATCAATAATGCGAAGCGTAGATGGGTCTTTGCTTCGCATTAAGAATATAGCATTATAGTTTGAATTACTCGCTCACGGTAAGATGTAGCCGTATGAAGAGACTCGGTACAATTCGCGTTCCTCGTCTGACACAATAGTATTCTGCACGCGCTTTTGCCAGAAACTAGCATAATTTCCACATAATTTTAAGTATAACCGAGAACGCCAATCGCGATGATGCGATTGGCGTTCTCTGGAGCCGCGAGTGGGACTCGAACCCACGACCTTTTCGTTACGAATGAAATGCTCTA
>CAYSQI010000074.1:0-2338 GCA_964433215.1 uncultured Bacteroides sp. | reverse complement strand
AAAAAAATTATCCGTCATCACGACGAATAATCTTCTTACCTTAAATCTAATACCATGAAAAACTGATGCAAAGGTACACTTTTTATGTTATACAGCATAATTTTCTAACAAGAAAATGCTTTATATTAACTCATTTTAACTTTTGCGAATAATTCAACCGCTCGGCTTAACAGTGGTTAACAAAACAACAAACCGCCGAGGCCTATTGGCTATCGACGGTTTGTCATTTTTTCAAAAATTATTATCGCTATGAAAAATCAGCAGCCGATGGTCATTTCACCACCACCTTGCGGCCGGCGGTGATGTAAAGTCCGGCCGGCAATGTCGACAGCGATTTCCGGGTGCCGACCTTCACACCTTGCAGGTTGTATACGTCGGCATCCGCGTCGTCGTCGGCTACGATGTCGGCCACACCGGCCAGGTTGGTCACAGTCACCGTGCACGAGCGCTCCACGCTGAACGTGCAGACGCCGTCGGCATCCGCTGCCACTTCCGTACCATCGACGGCTACGCTCACAGCCTTCCCGTCAGCGGCTTTTATGCTCACCAGCGTGCCCGGAAAGTCGCTGAAGCCCGACTGCCAATCGGCCACCTCGGTGACGAGGTTGCGGACAACCGTCACTTCCGGCTCGCCGACTGCTTCGAAGGCCACGCTGCAAATCTCGGGAGCGCCTTTCACGAAGGCCTTGACCACGTCGCCGTCGGCTGCGATATATTTCCAATAAGTCCCGTCGGTGTATAGCGGCGAGAGCAGTTCGCCATTCACATATACGCAACCGCCCATCGTCGACTCGCCGGCCCAGCCGATTTCGTACGGATTGTACGAATCCGTGAACCGAACCACGTTGTAGCCATCGACCACATCGACTGCGTTGCGCTCTGAATTCGCCACACTAAAATAATAGTTGGCCGACGACTTATCGCTGACGTAGAGCACAAACGACTTGTCAAGCTCCACCTCTGCGGTCACAAATGTCAGCTCAAAACCGGCTGCTACATCCACCGACTGATTGGTGATAACTCTGCCTGTAGCATCCGACACTGACACTATCCTGTATCCGGGCTTCACCACCCACGACAGCACGGCCGCATTCTCCTGCACCGTCACCTCGTTGCGACCCGCCTGCAGAGCCACTATGTTCGACTCTTGCCGATATCCGGCATACAGAGCGACAGCCTCCGGCCGGTCTATGTTCACTACGCCGCTCAGGGTCGAATACGCATGCGCTACTATCGCCACCCTCGTATCCTTCGACGGTGTCAACGATATCGACTCCCAAAAATATGTCAAATCGTAAGGCACATCATTGATGGTCACATCATCGAGGCAATACTGATCGCTGATCACCAGGCGCACATCGTCGCCTGTGCGTGCTGTGATGGTATTGCCCACAAGTGCGCCCTTATCCTCATAATTAATAGCATAGCCAGTAATCAGGCCGGGACATGCCACCGAGTCATACTCTATTGTGATTGTAACCGGTATATTCGGGTAGTTCGCTTCTACCTCCACTGTGCATCCATCGGTCAGCGTCACTTCCACCGTGTAGCTTTCTACTTCCACCGACTCGCCGTTGACTCGCACGGCGTAGAGGTTGCGCTCCGTGTTCGACGACAGATATAGCGTCGTCTCCACCTCCGGATTGTACTTATACGTCTTCGTTCCTCGCTCAAGTTCCACATTGGCCGACGTGCCGCCAAACTGCGCCACCACCTTCGTCGGGTCATCGACAGTCATTGTGAACGAGGCCGTACGCGTCGCCTCCAGATTGAGCGTCCGCACCGTGAAAACCTTACCTTGCAATCCTCCGGCAGCGCCATAGTTGGCCACATACCACATATTCTCCGACACTGCCTCCGGCTCCCCGGCCGCATCCGTTATCGACAAGATGGCATACCCGTCGGCAGCCGAAACCATCAGCACATCATACAATTCCAGCGTGATAGCATTGTCGCCGGTCACTACCTCCACAGGCTCCGAATAGTTCTTGAGAACCTCCACCGCCGTGGCGTCATCAAAGTTGATTGTGAACGTTACTGCCTCCTGCGCACTTGCCGTTACGGCATTCAGAGCAGCAAAAAGCAACAAGATGAAGTAAAAAACACGTTTCATAAGCACAATTTTTGGAAATAAACGAAACAATTTTTAGTTTTTAGCATTTTCAGATTGCAAAGTAATAATCTTTCCACCAATTAACCAAATTTCCCCCTCCCATTTTTTCTCACAAACACAAGAAAGCCCGGCAAACGCATCGCAGCCCGGCAACCCCGAAAAGGCCCGCAAGCAACAGAATTGTAATATTTTTGAGTCATATATACACTTTTAACAATTATTAAC
>CAYSQI010000073.1:0-2541 GCA_964433215.1 uncultured Bacteroides sp. | reverse complement strand
GCCAGGCCGGCCAGTACTTGCGTCAGTGTGTGGCGACACAGCATCAGACGAGCCGTGCATACCAGGCCGGTTATCACCATCACCACGCTCAGCACAGCCATCGCGTTGATGTCGGCCAGGCCGCTGGCCACGCACCACGAAGTCATGCCCAGGAAGCCGCCGACGGCCGTAGCGTGGGCACTGATTTTCCACGAGCTGGTGATGGCTGCTGCCACTATGATAGCCAACATGCCGCCCGGGAAAAAGCGGCACAACCACTCGGGCGCGCTGAAGGCGTGCATTTGCAGCCACGCACCGAAGTAGCACACCGCGGCCAGGGCCATGGGTAGTAGGCGCTGCCGGCGGTCGGGAATCGCATTATTGTCGACTCGGCCCATGCGTCGCAGTGTCACTATGATAGCAAAGGGTATGATGCCCGTAATCAGCGCTACCACCAACGTGGCCAGCAGGCGGTGGTGCGACGGCAGTGTGCGCATACCCGTACACCATAGCGCCACGACCATAGCAAACGTCGGCACAACCAGCGGCGAAAAGATATCGCTCACCAGTTGTGCCCACATGGGTTTGTTGATTAGTTTGGTCCGCTCGGTCGTCTTAGTCTCGGACATATTTCGGCACCTTTCGTTTTAGACCGTCTTGCGACGGAACGAGTCCTTAATCGTGTCGACAACGTTGATGATATAGTCGCCGGTGCGTTCGAGGTCGCTGATAATATCCATGAAGTAGATACCGGCTTGATATTCGTACTTGCCGGCGTTGATATTTTCGATGTTGGCCGTGCGGTAGCTGTTGCGCAGGTTGTTGATTTCGCGTTCCTTGTTGTACGAGTCGATGAGCGGACGCTCGGTCACATTTTCCAGGTCGCGCAGCTCGTCGAGCATCATGTTCATGGCCTGATCGAGGTAGCGATACATCGTATCGATTTTTTCGTAGATTTCGGGAGTGAACTGCGCGTTGCTCTCGATCTTGCGGTTCAAAATCTTGCCCACGCCCATGCAGCAGTCGGCAATCGACTCGATTTCGCCCACAATGCCGAGCATGGCAGCAATGCGATGCTTACCTTCGTTCGACAGGCGGCCTTCGGCGCAACGATTCAGGTAGCGTGCGATTTCGAGTTCCATGCGGTCGGAGATATCTTCGTACTTCTCAAGACGCGAATACAGGCGGTTGAAATCCTCGCTGCGTTCCTTGGTGTGAATCAAGTCGTGAGCCATGCCAATCATACGGCTTACGCGCTCGGCGTACACGCTCATTTCTTTTTCGGCCTGGGCTATGTTGAGCTCGGAGGCATTCAGCAGGCCGCGCGAGATGAACTTCAGTGTGAATTCCTCGTCGTCGTGCTTCTTGGCAGGTACGAGCCATTCTACCACCTTCACATACACATTAGTGAGCCAAATCATGACGCATACGTTCACGATATTGAACACAGTGTGGAATAGCGACAGGCCGAACGATACGCTCATCTGCATCTGACCGACGAGGCGCACCGTGTCGTGGCCGGCAGGCAGCGAGCCGTCGAACAGATGGCCGTAGAGTTCGGGATTTGACTGTGCGAGGTTGTTTACGAAGCCATAGAGAGCTTCGGGGTCGCCCTGACCAATCTTCTGAGTCAGCCACGCATTGAACGAGGCAAACGGCACGAAGATACACACGCACCATAGCATACCCAAGAAGTTGAACATCAGATGGCTCATAGCTGTACGCTTGGCAGCTACGTTAGCTCCCATCGACGCCAGCAGCGGAGTGATACACGTACCGATGTTCGAGCCCAGGACTACGGCGCAGGCCAAGTCGAACGGTATCCAGCCCTTCGAGCACATAATCAGCACGATAGCGAACGTGGCGGCCGACGATTGGATGATCGCCGTCACAATCATACCCACCAACATGAAGATCAACACCGAAACGATGCCCATGTCGGCATACCCCCTCAGCGCTTCAAACATTTCAGGATTGGATTGCAAATCGGGCACATAATCGCTAATCATGTTCAAGCCCATGAACAAAAGCGCGAAGCCGATGAGGAATTCGCCGATGCTCTTAATCTTGCTCTTATTCATGAATAGCATGACGACTGCCAAGCCAATCAGAGGCAACACCACTACCGAAATGTCGACTTTAAAGCCAAAAAGGGCTATAATCCATGCGGTGAACGTCGTGCCGACGTTTGCACCGAAGATTACAGCCATCGATTGTGCCAGCGTCATCAGACCGGCATTTACGAAACTTACGACCATCACAGTCGAGGCCGAGGAGCTCTGAATCAGCGCCGTGATTGCGCAGCCGGTGAGCAAGCCTGTGAATCTGTTGCGGGTCATGGCCGACAGAATGTTGCGCAGACGGTCGCCCGCTGCTTTCTGCAAGCCTTCACTCATTACTTTCATGCCGTACAGGAACAAGCCCACGGCACCTAAGAGACCTAAGAAGTCAAGAAAACTATAATCCATAAATGTCGGTGGCCTATCTGTGGTTAATGAGGCCGCGCAAAATTACAAATAATTTGTCATTTTTCACGAATTTTTCATCATTATTTCATAAAAA
>CAYSQI010000072.1:0-2695 GCA_964433215.1 uncultured Bacteroides sp. | reverse complement strand
TAATCCCTTACGCACGAGGATATTACCACCGCCGAGCGTTTCGCAGGCGAGGACGCCTGCTCTCCGGGCTGCGCTGCGCAACAAAGTTAGCCGAGAAAGTTACCACCGCCGAGCGTTTCGCAGGCGAGACGCCTGCTCTCCAGGCTTGCGCCGCGTTCGCCCTTCCTCCGAGGAAAAAAAGCTAAGCCTCGACGGAGACTTACAAATACGGATTGGAGTGGCGTTCGGTGGCGATGGTGGTTGAGGGGCCGTGGCCGGGGAGGACTTCGGTGGCGTCGGGCAGGGTGAGCAGCTTGTCGGTCACCGCACGGATGAGCGTGGCGTAGTCGCCGCCCATGAGGTCGGTGCGGCCGATGGAGCCGCAAAACAGCGAGTCGCCCGTCAGCACAAATCCGCCCTCGGCCGAGTACAGCGCAATGCCGCCCGGCGAATGTCCGGGCACGTGCAGCACGCGCAGCTGCTCGTCGCCTACGGCCACGACATCGCCCTCGGCCAGCGGCTCGCCGATGGTCACCGCGCCGAAAATGGTCGGCAGGCCGAAGCGGCGCAGCTGCTCGTCCATGGCCAAGCCCAGCGGCGCATCAGCGGCGTGAGCGCGAAGGGGCACGCCGTAGCGCTCGCGCACGTAGTTAGCCCCGAAGCAGTGGTCGAGGTGCAAGTGGGTGTTGACTATGGCGGTCAGTGTCAAATCATTATCAGCTAAGTAGGCATCGAACGCCGCGCGCTCGGCAGCGTCGACCATGCCCGGGTCGACCACCACGGCGCGGCGCGTAGCCGAGTCGTGAACCACGTAGGTGCACTCGCCGAAGGGGTTGAATTCGAATTTCTTGACTATCAGCATACTACACCTCGCAATCAGCGTCTGCGGCCCGACTTGGCCGAGCCCACCGGCACGTAGACCAGCTTCTTAGTGTCAAACATCGGGGCGGGGATAATCTCCGTGAGGTCGTACTCCATCACCGGATAGCTGACTGCGGCCGACTCGTCGGCTAAGTCGCCGCCCTTGAGGCAGATGATGCCGCAGTCGTAGCGATTGCCGGCGCGGCAGCCGGGGGCCACGTTGCGCGCCGCAATCTTCACCAAGCGGTCGAGCGGCATGACGGCGCGCGACACCACATAGTCGAACTTCTCGTGGCACTCGCCCGTGTCGCCATGCTGGAAAGTGACATTCCGGAGGCCAATCTTCTCGGCCACGTCGGCGGCCACCTTCAGCTTCTTGCCGATGCGGTCGATCAGATGAAACGACGCCTGCGGATACATGATAGCCAGCGGGATGCCCGGAAAGCCGCCACCCGTGCCCAGGTCCATGAACGTGGTGCCGTCGGCAACGTCGCCCATGAAGGCCGCAATCGCCAGCGAATGCAGCACGTGGTTGGCATACAGATTGTCGATGTCGCGGCGCGAGATGACGTTGATTTTCGAATTCCAATCGGCATACAGATCGCCCAGCGCGGCAAACTGCTCGAGCTGGCGCTCCGAAAGGTCAGAAAACACACTTTTGAGTATATCAGGGCTGTCCATAGCTGAAAAAATCTTGTTTGTTCTGCACAAAGTTACAATTTTTTTGGCATCCGCCGCCCGATAGCCGCCCGATTTCGCCACAGTATTAAAAAAAATCCGTAACTTTGAGCAAAATTCATCCACATGATAGCAATCGGACAATACAACGACCTCGTCGTCGGCCGCGTAGCCGACCCGGGACTGTACCTCACCGACGGGCAGGGCAACGAAGTGCTGCTGCCGCGCCGCTACGTCACCGACGACATGGAGCCCGGCCGGGAAATCCACGTCTTCGTCTACACCGACGGCGAAGACCGCCCCGTAGCCACCACCGACATCCCCTACGCCACCGTCGGCGAATTCGCATTCCTCGAAGTGCGCGACGTCAACGCCACCGGCGCCTTCCTCGACTGGGGCGTGATGAAAGACCTCCTGGTGCCATACTCCGAGCAGAAAACGCGCATGACCCGCGGCGGCATCTACCCGGTCTACGTGTACCTCGACGACGTCACCAAGCGCCCCGTGGCCACCGCCCGCCTCGAGCGATTCTTAGGCAACGTGCCCGCCGACTACCCTCGCGGCGCCCGCGTGCAGGCACTGGTCATCAGCCACTCCGACATCGGCTATCGCGTCATCGTCGACAACCTCCACCGGGGCATGATTTACCACAACGAGCTGCGCCGACCGCTCGAAATCGGCCAGACGCTCGAGGCCAACGTGAAATTCGTGCGCCCCGACGGCAAAATCGACCTCGCCGCCGGCCCATCGGCCGTCGACCGCATAGGCGCCGTCTGCAAGCAAATCCTCGACGCACTCGCCCTGGCCCCCGACCACGCCCTGGCCCTGAGCGACAGCTCCGACCCCGCCGACATCAAAGCCGCCCTCGGATGCAGCAAGAAAGACTTCAAAAAAGCTATCGGACACCTCTACAAAGAAGGGCGAATACAAATCTGCGACGACCGAATTGTCGGACAATCAAAGTGATAACAATTTTTAACTAAAAAATCACTGCCAAAAATTTGGCAGCGGTGAAAAAATGGCGTAATTTTGCACCACAAACGGCGATTTAGTGTAGTGGCCTAGCACGCCACCCTCTCACGGTGGAGACCAGGGTTCGATTCCCTGATTCGCTACTCGCCCAAGCAAAGCCTCGACTGCTCCGCAGCCGAGGCTTTCTGATTTTATGGGGTATGGG
>CAYSQI010000071.1:0-3124 GCA_964433215.1 uncultured Bacteroides sp. | reverse complement strand
TCGCGAAAATTAGAAGAGCGAGTCGGGGTATTCGCCTGAGGCGTGGAGTGCGGCGAATTTGGCTACGACGGCGGGGCGGTCGTCGGCGTAGGTGACGCCGAACCAGCGCGAGTCGGTGTCGAGGACGCGGATGGTGGCTTCGCCGCTCTTTATCAGGGCGTCGGCGACGTCGGGGATGACTTGTTCGGCTTTGGGTGTGGCGAGGTCGCGGTCGAGGAATTTGGCGAATTCGCGTTCGGCATAGTCGAAGTAGTCGGGTGTGAAGCCCCACATGTTCATCGACACGGGGACGGCGGGGTCGAGGCGGTGCTCGGCTCCGGCGGCGTCGGCGTAGACGATTGCCCGGTCGGCGTCGTAGTGGATTTCTTTACATTCTTCGACGGCTGTGAGCAGGCCATCGGCAGTCTGGCACACGCCGCGGTTGACGCCGCCGTTTTCGGTCATGGTGTTGCCGATGCGGAAGCCGACCATGCAGTAGTCGCCGGGGTGCGTGTGTTCGCGCATGAGTTCGCCGGCGAGGACTTCGTAGGAGTTGCGGCCGTAGAAGTCGTCGGAGTTGATGACGGCAAAGGGCTCGTTGATGACGCCTTTGGCCATCAGCACTGCGTGGGCGGGGCCCCAGGGCTTGGTGCGCTCGGCCGGGCATTGGTAGCCGGCGGGGAGCTTGTCGACTGACTGGAATACGACTTCTACGGGGATGTGGCCTTCGTATTTTGAGAGAATTTTTTCGCGGAAGTCTTGTTCGAAGTCTTTGCGGATTACGAATACGACTTTGCCGAATCCGGCTCGGATGGCGTCGTAGATTGAGTAGTCCATGATGGTCTCGCCGTGAGGGCCGAGTGCGTCGAGCTGCTTGAGACCGCCGTAGCGGCTACCCATGCCGGCGGCCAGGACGTATAGTGTTGGTTTCATTTTTAGAATGTCGTGAAGATGAAGTTGATATGGCGGATGTAGTGCTCGCCGGGGCGCAGCACGGTCGAGGGGAAGGTGGGCGTGTTGGGCGAGTTGGGGAAGCCTTGGCATTCGATGGCTACGCCGTCGTAGTCGTCGTAGCTGCGGCCGGCTTTGTTCTTGGGGCATCCGGCGAGCCAGTTGCCGGTGTAGACTTGGACGCCGGGCTGGTCGCTGACCACGTCGAGGCGGCGGCCCGAGGCGGTGTCGCGCAGCGAGGCTACCATAGCGGCTGTGGCGCCGTCGGCGGCGTCGACAGCCCAGCAGGCGTCGTAGCCTTTGCCGATGCGCAAGGCGGGGAAGTCGGCGCGTATGTCGCGGCCGATTGCTTTGAACTCGCGGAAGTCCATCGGTGTACCGCTGACCGGTGCAAGTTCGCCGGTGGGGATGAGGGTCTCGTCGGTGGGCAGATAGCGGCCGGCATTGAGCTGCAGTTCGTGGCCGAGTACCGAGCCGGCGTCGTGGCCGGCAAGGTTCCAGTAGGCATGGTTGGTGAGGTTGACGACAGTCGGGGCGTCGGTCGTGGCCGAGAGGGTGAGCTGCAGCTCGTTGCTATCGGTCCAGCGGTACTCGGCTTCGACGCTGAGGCAGCCGGGGAAGCCGGCATCGCCATCGGGCGACAGCAGGGCGAAGGTCACGCTGCTGTCGGTGTAGCTCTTGACCTCCCAGTTGAGGTTGTGGAAGCCGGCGGGGCCGCCGTGGTTGCAGTTGGGGCCGTTGTTTATAGGCAGCTGATACTCGTGGCCGTCGAGGGTAAATCGGCCGGCGGCTATGCGGTTGGCATATCGGCCGGGGACTTTGCCGGCGGCCGGGCCGTCGCCGATGTAGTCGGTGGCGTCGGCATATCCGAGGGCTACGTCGGCCAGGCAGCCGGTGCGGTCGGGCACGTTGACGGCCACGATGCCGGCGCCGAGGCTCGACAGAACCACCGAAGCGCCCGTCGAATTGACCAAAGTCAGGTGCACTATCTCACCTGACTTTGAATTGAATTTCTGTATCGTAATCATCTGACGAAAAAAATTCAGTTAAAGCCCAATGCTTACTGCACCTTGTGGGCGCCGTCGCTGATGACCACGGGATAGACCTTCGGCTCGTGGCCGTACTTCTCGGCAAACTTAGCCGTAGCCGTAGCGACGAAGCTGTCGCGCAGCTCCTTCTTGACCAGGTTGATGGTGCAGCCGCCGAAGCCGCCGCCCATGATGCGCGAGCCCGTCACGCCGCATTCGCGAGCCACGTCGTTGAGGAAGTCGAGTTCCACGCAGCTCACCTCGTAGTCGTCCGAGAGGCCTCGGTGGGTAGCGTACATCTCGCGGCCTACGGTGTCATAGTCGCCGGCGTTGAGAGCATCGCACACGGCCAGCACACGCTCCTTCTCCTCGATGACGAACTTGGCGCGCAAGTAATCCTCGGCGGTAATGTCGCCGATGGCCGATTTCAGCATCTCCATGGTGGCATCGCGGAGAGTCTCCACGCCCAGGCGCTTGGCGACACGCTCGCACGAAGCGCGACGCTTGTTGTAGGGCGAGTCGGCCAGCTCGTGCTTCACACGCGAGTCAATCAACACCAGTTCGTAATCCTCGGGAGCGAACGGGAAGTATTCGAACTCCATCGAGCGGCAGTCGAGGCGCATCAGCTTGCCCTTTTGGCCCATGACCGAGGCAAACTGGTCCATGATGCCACAGTTGACGCCGCAATAGTTGTGCTCGGTCGACTGGCCGATGCGCGCCAGCTCGAACTTATCGATTTTATTATCGTTGAAGAGGTCGTTGACGGCAAACGCAAAGCAACTCTCGAGGGCGGCCGACGAGCTCAGACCGGCACCCAGAGGCACATCGCCGGCGAACACGGCATCGAAGCCGCGGACACAGCCGCCACGCTTGGCCGTCTCACGGCACACGCCGAAGATATAGCGAGCCCACGACTGCGACGGAGCATCCTCCTCGCGAAGCCCGAACTCGGCATACTCGTCGATGTCAATCGAGAACACGCGCACCCGGTCGGTGCCGTTGGGCAGGATAGCCGCCATGATGACCTTGTCGATAGCACCCGGAAACACAAAACCGCCGTTGTAGTCGGTGTGTTCGCCTATCAGATTGATGCGACCGGCCGAAGCATACACTGCCGGCTCGGCATTAAATCTATTCTTAAATTCGTTGATAATCTTATTTTTCAT
>CAYSQI010000070.1:0-3289 GCA_964433215.1 uncultured Bacteroides sp. | reverse complement strand
CGAAGGCTGCGGCGACTGGTGGTCGGCGGCAGCCTTCGATGTGTGTGTATGGTGGATTGGAGGATTAGTCGGCGAGGTCTACGGCGTAGTGAGCGCGCTTGCCGGTGGGGTAGATGCCCGAGATGAACATCACCTTGTCGTCGCCGGCGCCCAATTCGCGGATGGCTTTGAAGATTTTGTCGATGTCGTCGGCCGATGCTACTCGCATATTGTTGATGGATGTGATGATAAATCCGTCGCGGATGCCGGCTTGCGACATGCGGCCGTCGGCGGTGATGGTGACTGAGACGCCGCGCGAGATTTCGAGGCGCTGGAGCAGCTCGTCGTCGGCAGTGGCGAATGTGGCGCCGAGGATGTTGGCGGGCGTTTCGGGGCCTGTGATGGCGAGGTTGCCGTCGCGGTTGCGCAGGGTGACGGATACTTCCATGGGCTTACCTTGGCGGATGATGCCGATGCGGATGACGTCGCCGGGGCTGCAGCGAGCCATGATTTCTTGCATACGCGCGGTGCCGGCGACGATGTCGCCGTTGATGGTGACGATGATGTCGTCGGGCTTGATGCCGGCTTCGAGTGCAGCGCTATGGTCCTGAACTTCGGCCACGTAGATGCCGCGAGTGGCGCCTTCGATTTTCTTTTCGGCGATGAATTCGGGTGTGAGTTCGCGGAACGAGATGCCGAGCACGGCGCGCTGCACGGTGCCGTAGCGGCGGAGGTCGTCGACGACTTTCTGCACTATGGAAGTGGGGATGGCGAACGAGCAGCCGGCATAGTTGCCTGTGCGCGAGTAAATGGCTGTGTTGATGCCGACGAGCTTGCCGGCGAGGTCGACGAGTGCGCCGCCCGAGTTGCCTTGGTTGACGGCTGCGTCGGTCTGTATGTAGGCTTCGATGCCACCGCCGGAGCCACCGCCGACGGTCGAGGATATGTTGCGCGCCTTAGCGCTGACGATGCCGGAGGTGACGGTGCTGGTGAAGCCGAATGGGTTGCCCACGGCGAGCACCCACTGGCCTACGCGGAGGTCTTCGCTATTGCCCATGGGGATGACGTGGAGGCTGTCGGCCGCGTTCTCGATTTTGATTAGTGCCAGGTCGGTGACGGGGTCGGTGCCGACGATGGTGGCTTCGAAGTTGCGATTGTCGTTGAGCGTGACTTCGAGGCGCTCGGCTCCGTCGATGACGTGGTTGTTGGTGACGATGTAGCCGTCGGCCGAGATGATGACGCCCGAGCCGAGGCCTACTTGCTGCTGGCGCGGCTCTTCGCGGCGGGGCTGCTGGCGGCGGCTTCCGCCGGGCGAGCCGAAGAAGTATTGAAAGAATGGGTCGTCGAAGAAGTCGAGGCCGTCGTGGTAGGCGCTTGACGCCGGCGTGGCGTAGCTCTTGACGGATACGACGCCATTGACGGTCGACTCGGCTGCGTCGATGAATTCTTCTTGCGAGATGGGTGCCGAGGCACTGGCTGCGAAGACACCTGCGGCCGCTGCAAGGCCGGCTATGATGATTCTTGTGTTCATATTCGATGCGATTTGTTTTTTATTTGCCGCAAAATTAGCGCGCAATCAGCCAAGTAGCAAGTTAATTTCTCTAAATTTTAACCATTGTTTTTTAACATTCAATATTTATAACGAACAATGCGGCAAAGTACGGAAAATTGCTTATCTTTGCACCAAATTACCAATATGGCAAAGATAGGATCAGTTTTTTCGCCCGCCGGAGTCAAGGCGCTTCTGCTGGGCAGCGGAGAGTTAGGAAAAGAAGTGGCAATCGAGCTGCAGCGCATGGGCGTCGAGGTAGTAGCCTGCGACCGCTATGAGAATGCGCCGGCCATGCAAGTGGCGCATCGCTCGCACACGCTGAGCATGCTCGACGGCGCCGCGCTGCGCAGCGTCATCGAGGCCGAACGCCCCGACCATATCATCCCCGAAGTCGAAGCAATCGCTACTGACGAGCTCGTCAAGCTCGAACAGGAAGGCTTCAACGTCACCCCGACCGCTCGCGCCGCTCGCCTGACGATGAACCGCGAGGGCATCCGCCGCCTCGCCGCCGAGGAGCTGGGCCTGCCCACATCGCCCTACCGATTTGCCGACACGCGCGAAGAATTCGACGCTGCCATCGCCGAAATCGGCATTCCCTGCGTCGTGAAGCCCGTGATGAGCTCCAGCGGCCATGGCCAGACCACCGTGCGCCGCGCCGACCAAGTCGACGCCGCCTGGCACGAAGCCCAGGAAGGCGGCCGCGCCGGTGCCGGACGTGTCATCGTTGAAGGCTTCGTAGACTTCGACTACGAAATCACCCTGCTCACAGTGCGCTCCGTGGCCGGTACGACATTCTGCGAGCCCGTCGGCCACGTGCAGGTCGAAGGCGACTATCGCGAATCGTGGCAGCCGCAGCCGATGACCAACGCGGCTATCGACAAGGCCCGCCACATAGCCCGCGCCGTCACCGACGCACTCGGCGGCTACGGCATCTTCGGCGTAGAGCTCTTCGTCAAAGGCGACGACGTCATCTTCAGCGAAGTGTCGCCTCGCCCCCACGACACCGGCATGGTGACCATGATATCGCAAGACATGAGCGAATTTGCCCTGCACGCCCGCGCGCTGCTCGGCCTGCCCGTGCCGTCGATTCGCTTCTATGGCCCCTCGGCCTCGCGCGCCATCGTCGTCGAAGGCGACACCGACACCGTCGAATTCGACAACCTCGAAAAGGCACTGGCCGAAGACGGCGTGCAGATTCGCATCTTCGGCAAGCCTGAAGTCAAGGGCCACCGCCGCATGGGCGTGCTGCTGGCTTGGGCCGACACCGTCGAAGAAGCCCGCGCCAAGACCGCTCGCGCCTACGAAGCCCTGAAAATCAACGTATTACCGCGCCGCCACTGATGGAAATCAAAAGCCTCACCATCATGATGATGGTGGCCGACACGGCCCGCGCCGACCTGGCTTTCGCCAAAGACCGCACCTACTATCGCTTCGCCACCGACTCATCAATCGAGGACGGTAGCCTCGCCGCTTGTGCCGACATACCGACGCTCGTAGCCCAGGTGCAGGCCGCTGCCGAAGGTGCTGCCGGCGAAACACCACTCGAGGCCGACGTGCGCGTACAGATATTCATCAACAACCGCCGGCAAGCGATTCAACTCTCCGAAGCATCGCTTCGCCGCCTCATCGCCATTCTGGAGCCCCACGCCTCCGAATTCGCCTTCCTCCGCGGCTTCATCGGATAATCCACCACCCCCCCCCGTACGGCCGCGGCATTATAATCCGCCTCATCGGCCGCGGCATTATAATCCGCCTCAT
>CAYSQI010000069.1:0-3494 GCA_964433215.1 uncultured Bacteroides sp. | reverse complement strand
ATGTGTCGCCCAATCCATTGTGTATCAGCTCGTAACCACCCACAACTGTCAAAAATGGGAAGTTAAAACAAAAAATCTCACGCTTACCAATTTTTAACACTAAAAATTAGTCAACTTTGTGAATTTAACATTCTTAACTTAAAACGCAATGTGTAATTTAACAAATAGGTAGTAGGCAACACCACCCTTGCGGCTATCGTCTCGGTATTGGGCGTGTTACGAATTGTGCTCAGCGTCGGCTGAAGCCGCCACCTGTAAAGGATTGGCGTCCGCCCGAGCGGTTGTTGCTGTTGCGCCGGCGGTCCACATTGTTGTTGTATCGCGGATCGTTGCCGAGGAATTCGTCCTCGTTCTCCTCATCGTCGTCCGATGGCGGAGGTTCTTCGCCGCGCTTCAGTTTTGGCTTGTTTTTCAGGATTGCGCGCGGTTTTTGCGCATCGATAGCCGTCTCGTAGATGTCCCACGACTGCTCCACGTCCCAGTTGCGGCGCAAGTCGAGTTTTTTGGGATAGTAGGCCACCTCTTCTGGCTGGATAGAGTCGGGAATGCCCGTCGACCAGCGGCCGTCGCGGTCGGAGTCGAAGTAGAGGCGGGCGTAGTAGGTGCCGGGGTTGACGAAGCGGAACACTGCGCGGCCGTCGGCCTTGACCGGCGCCGACATCACGGGCTCGTCGTTCGACGACAGCAATTCGACGATGGCAGTCGTGTCGGCTCCTATTATATTAAATGTGAGATTTGAGTATTCTTCGAGTGGCCGAACGGTGAATTCGCGTTTGAGCACCTTGTTGTGCTCGCCGTAGATGCCGACAATGGCTGCCGAGTCGATGGTGAACCTATATTTGGCGCCGGGCTCCCACTTTATGTCGAAGCGCCGGGTCAGCAGCAGGTCCGACGAGTCGGGCACCAGCACAGGCAGCTTTACGGGCGTCCACAGTGTGTCGACTTGCATTTCGAGCGCCATTCCGGCGGTGTCGATGCTCTCGACCGGCTGGCTGAGTGTGAACAATAGCGGGCGGTTCACTTCCTGCGACGACGAGCCTGCCTGCACTTGCAGCACGTCGAGCGCGGGCGGCAGGGTGTCGGCTTCCATTTCCTTTTTGCTCTTTTTAGGCTCGCGGTAGAAGAACCGCAGAGTGTCGGTGGTCCATTCCATGCGGTCGAGCGAGTCGGGCTTGCGATACGACACGGCCAGCATCAGCGAGTCGGTGCTCAGCGCCGGTTCGCGCAGCCATAGCGCAAGGGTGTCGCCGGTCTTATTGTATTGTTCGATAGCCCATTCCGAGGCCGGGCGAGCATTGAGCGAGTCGCCGCCCACAGCACAAATGCGCGGCATCGAGTCGGGCTCGGCGCCGAATACGATCATGGCTTTGCGGCGCACGTCGCGGCGGTAGTCCTTGACATACTGGGCGCGGTAGTTGAGGTTGAACCAGGTCAGCAGCACGTCGTTGGGCAGATAGCGCCAGCCTTGGCGAACGACCAGCGAGTCGGCGCCCTTGGAGTCGTAGAGTGTGTCGACCACTTCGATGGTCTCGGTCGACGGTGTCACCAGCGAGTCGAGGTATGCGATGTCCTCCGAGCGGTCCCAGTGGTAGTCGCGGTTGAGGTCGTTGAAAGCGTAGATGCGATAGGCGCCGGGCGCCAGGTTGCGAATCGTGAACTGGCCGCGCTGGTTGGTGCGGGCGATGCGGTCGGGCGGCAGGGTGCGTATGGCCGAGTCGGCGTGGTTGGAATACGCGCCCACCAAGATGCCCTGAGCCGGCTCCAGGTTCGATGCCTGCAGCACGATACCCGAGATGCGCATCGTGTCGATATGTCCGCCGGTCGAGAAGTCGAGCGCGTAGCCGTCGAGCACATTGCCTTCGTTGAGGTCCTTGATAGCGTCGCCGAAGTCGATAGTGTATGTAGTGCCGGGGCGGATGGTGTCGTTCAGGCGAACCGTCACACGGCGCCCGTTGGCCGACACGGTCGGAGCTTGAATCTGCACCGGCGAGATGACCACCTTGTTGAAGGCGTCCTCGAGCTGGACGTTCTCGTCGAAGTAGATGTTGATGTTGCGGGCGTCGACGCCGGTGTCGCCCGGCATCGGCGTCGAACGCACAAATACGGGTGGTAACTCATCGCGCGGGCCGCCTTCGGGTCGGCCGATGCTGGCGCAAGCTGCCATCAGCACGGATAGCAGTAATAGCGGTATCAGGCGCAGCGGAGTCAACTTCATGGGCAGTCGGCGGTGAGTCAGTGAGTGTTTAAATCGAAAGGCGACGCAGCGTGTTGAGCAGCTCGCGATTGATGGGTTTGTCGTTCTTGATGGCTTTTGTGAAGGGCACGTAGACTATTTCGTCGTTCTTGATGCCAATCATCACATTGCGCTGGTCTTCGAGCAGCGCGTCGATAGCGGCAGCGCCCATGCGCGACGCCAGGATGCGGTCGTGGGCCGTCGGCGAACCGCCGCGCTGCAAGTGGCCCAGAATCGACACGCGCACATCGTAGCCCGGGAACTCGGTCTTGACACGTTCGGCCAAGCCCATAGCGCCGCCGGTGACGGGCGACTCGGCCACAAGCACGATTGACGAGTTTTTCGACTTGCGGAAGCCGTTCTGTATCAGCTCGGCCAACTGGTCGACCTCGGTCGAAATTTCCGGGATAATCGCGGCCTCGGCACCCGAGGCGATAGCGCCGTTCAGAGCCAGGAAGCCGGCATCGCGGCCCATGACTTCGATGAAGAAGAGGCGCTCGTGGCTCGTAGCCGTGTCGCGTATCTTATCGACACACTCCATGATGGTGTTCAGCGCCGTATCGTAGCCGATAGTGGTGTCGGTGCCGTACAAGTCGTTGTCGATGGTGCCCGGCAGGCCGATGATGGGGAGGTTGAATTCGTTGGCGAACACGCGTGCGCCCGACAGCGAACCGTCGCCGCCGATAACGACCAGCGCATCGATTTCGTGGCGACGCAGCACATCGTAAGCCAGCTGGCGACCTTCGGGAGTCGTAAACTCCTTGCAGCGAGCCGTCTTCAGAATTGTACCGCCTTGCTGAATGATATTTGATACGTTTTGAGTACGGAATTCGACAATCTCGTCAGATATCAAGCCGCGATAGCCGCGGTATATACCACTGACTTTCAATCCATTAAAAATCGCCGAGCGAGTCACCGCACGTATTGCAGCGTTCATGCCCGGAGCATCGCCGCCCGACGTAAGTATGCCTACACGTTTAATTTCTGCCATAATCTCTTTAGCTAAGTGAAATTTCATCGCAAAGTTAGTGCTTTTTTTTCAACAATAAAAGCGCCAAATTCGCCCAAAGTGCAAAAAAACTTCGCGAAAACACACAAAGCCCCCGGCAAAGCGCAGCGTCCTTCAGAGGAAGGGTGACGCGGCGCCAGCCTGGTCATCGCCGAAGGCACGCTGAGGGGAGCACGCAGAGCGTGCGAGTCTGTGCATAACCTCGGGTGAAGTCCGTTAGGACGAGCCCGAGGTAGGTGGTGCCGAAAGTAC
>CAYSQI010000068.1:0-4104 GCA_964433215.1 uncultured Bacteroides sp. | reverse complement strand
CGCTGCACAGCCAATATCGAAGATATCCGCGACTGCAACTTCTACGTTGTAGCCGTCCCCACCCCCGTCGACCGCAACAACAACCCCGACCTTACCCCTCTCTACGGTGCTTCGACCACCGTCGGCAAGGTCATCGCCAAGGGCGACATCGTCGTGTACGAGTCGACCGTCTACCCCGGCGTCACCGAAGACGAGTGCATCCCCGTGGTTGAAAAAGTCAGCGGACTCAAATTCAACGAAGACTTCTTCGCCGGATACTCGCCCGAACGCATCAACCCCGGCGACAAGCTCCACACCGTAGAAAAAATCAAGAAAGTCACCTCAGGGTCGACACCCGAGATTGGCCGATTGGTCAACGACGTATATGCCAGCGTCATCACCGCCGGCACTCACCTCGCCCCCAGCATCAAAGTAGCCGAGGCCGCCAAGGTTATCGAAAACTCGCAGCGCGACATCAACATCGCCTTCGTCAACGAGCTGTCGAAAATCTTCACCCTCATGGGCATCGACACCATGGACGTGCTCGACGCAGCCTCCACCAAGTGGAACTTCCTGCCCTTCAAGCCCGGCCTCGTAGGCGGCCACTGCATCGGCGTCGACCCCTACTACCTGGCCCAGTGCGCCCAGCGCTACGGCTACAACCCCGAAATCATCCTCGCCGGCCGACGCATGAACGACGGCATGGGCGCATACGTGGCCGACCGCGTCATCAAACTCATGCTCAAAAAGGGCATCCAAGTGCTCGGCAGCCACATCCTCGTACTCGGCTTCACATTCAAGGAAAACTGCCCCGACGTGCGCAACACCAAGGTGGTCGACATCGTCAACGCCCTGCGCGAATACGACCTCGACATCACCATCTACGACCCCTGGGCCAACCCCGACGCCGTGCGCCGCGAATACGGCCTCGAGCTGACCAACACCCTGCCCGAAGGCGTCAAATTCGACACCGCCATCGCCGCCGTAGCCCACCGCGAATTCGACAACCTCGACATCACCAACCTACTCAAAGACAACCACGTAGTCTTCGACGTCAAAGCCACCCGCCCCCGCGAGACTGTCGACGCAAGGTTGTAAAAGCCTATCTCTCAAGTCCTTATCACGCGACAGGCTTAATGATACATTAGGTTTAAAAAATTTCCCCATGTTTAATTTAGACAAATTCATTGCCGACTACGTAATTAATCGTCCCTGCAGCATGTTTGCAGCAGATATTGAGGCAAACAAACAGACACTTTACGCGGAAATAAAGGATAAGAAAGTGTGCGTGATAGGGGGAGCCGGTTCGATTGGTTCGTCATTTATAAAGGCGATCCTACGCTTCGAGCCAAAAAGTGTAGTGGTTGTGGACTTGAACGAGAATGGACTTGCAGAACTTGTTCGCGATGTACGAAGCACCGAAGGGCTATTCGTACCGGACGAGTTCCGTTGCTACACTCTTAACTTTGCAGACCCGATTTTCGAGCGCATATTTCGCGAAGAAAAAGGGTTCGACATTGTGGCTAATTTTTCCGCACATAAGCACGTGCGTTCTGAAAAGGACAAGTACAGTGTTCAGGCACTTATCGAGAACAACGACATCAAGGCAAAGAAGTTGATGGATTTACTTTGCGTATATCCGCCGAAGCATTTCTTCTGCGTATCAACCGACAAGGCTGCAAATCCCGTAAACATCATGGGCGCCAGCAAACGCATCATGGAAGATTTGGTGATGGCCTACAATGCTCATTTCAAGGTTACTACCGCTCGCTTTGCCAATGTTGCGTTCTCTAACGGGTCCTTGCCTGATGGCTGGCTCCATCGCTTGCAGAAAAAGCAACCATTGGCAGCACCGTCTGATGTGAAGCGCTACTTCGTTTCGCCGGAAGAGTCCGGCCAGATTTGTATGTTGGCATGTATTCTCGGAAATGGCGGCGAGGTGTTTTTCCCAAAATTGGGTGAGGAGCAGATGCTTACGTTCTCATCTATCTGCGACAACTTTGTGAAGGCCGAGGGATTCAACAAAGTAGAGTGCCGGGACGACCCGGAGGCAAAAAAATACGCAGCAGAGATGGACTACGAAAGCGATAGCTACCCCGTGGTCTATTTCAAGAGCGACACCACCGGCGAAAAGGCATACGAGGAATTTTATGTTCCCGGAGAAAAAATCAATATGGATAGATTCTCAGCTCTTGGTGTTGTAGAAGAGACAGCTCGCAGACCAATGCCCGAAGTTGAATCATTCTTCACTGAGTTGGAAAATATTTTTGCAGAATCAGATTTCACCAAAGCCGAAGTGGTGGAAGCGATAAAACGCTTTATTCCAAATTTTGAGCACGAGGAGAAAGGCAAAAATCTTGATCAAAAAATGTAAATACTTGGCTGCGGCATGAGCCCCTTTTGCCACCCAAGACATTGCACAAGACGAATGACGATGATGAGAAACGACATACTCCCGAGCGAGGACAAACGGCCACTTATTCTTGTCGGCGGTGGTGGCCATTGCAAATCCGTGATTGAAGCCGCCGAAAGCGTGGGATACGAGATAATGGGAATTCTCGATGTGCCAAATGAAGTTGGCAAAGAAGTTCTTCCCGGACACAAAGTGATTGGCACAGACGACGAGATACCTCAATATACCGATATTTGCGATTTCGTAATTACCGTTGGCTTCATCAAGAATCCTGCACTCCGAATCAAATTATATAATAAGGTGAAAGAGGCCGGAGGCAAGTTAGCGACAATCATAGCGTCTACCGCTTATGTCAGCAAGTATGCCGCGTTGGGAGAAGGCACCGTAGTCATGCACCACGCATTCGTCAATGCAGGAGCAAAGGTAGGCGACAACTGCATTATCAATACATTTGCAAATATCGAGCACGACGCCGTGGTAGGCAATCAATGCCACATTTCGACAGGCACTATGATTAATGGTGAATGTAAAATAGGTGAAAATTGCTTTATCGGCTCACAGACAGTTTGCGCCAATAGCATCGATATCGGCTCTGATATTATCGTTGCGTCCGGTTCGTGTGTGCGAAAGTCGCTGCACATTAAGGGCATTTACTCCGGCAATCCGGCCATTCTGATGATCAAAGCAAAATAGTATGAGCAACCATACAATAATTATCGCAGAGGCCGGCGTCAACCACAATGGCTCACTGGATATCGCCAAGCAACTTGTTGATGCTGCAGTAGACGCAGGCGTTGACATCATTAAGTTTCAGACATTCAAAGCCGACAAACTCGTTTCGAAAGACGCGAAAAAAGCAGAATACCAAAAACAAAATATTGGCGACGGCGACGACTCCCAATATCAGATGCTCAAAAAATTGGAGCTGTCTGAATCAGATCATCAAGAACTTGTAGCCTATTGTCATCAGAAAGGAATTCGCTTTTGGTCAACGGCTTTTGACTTAGAAAGTATCGACTTCCTACATTCACTCGGATTAGGACTTTGGAAGATTCCGTCAGGCGAAATCACCAACTACCCCTTTATCAAAAAAATAGCTTTACTTCACGAACCAGTCATAATGTCGACAGGCATGTGCGATGAGGATGACATTCGGAATGCTCTGGACGTGTTGTTGAAAAATGGGTTGACAAAAGACCAAATCACCATTCTACATTGCAACACACAATATCCGACACCGATGAAAGATGTCAACTTGAAAGCCATGCTCACCATCAAGCATGATTTTGAGACGGCGGTAGGATATTCCGACCATACCCGGGGCATAGAAGTCCCGATTGCCGCTGTGGCGCTTGGGGCAAAAGTAATCGAAAAGCACTTCACCCTCGACAGAAATATGGCCGGACCCGACCATAAAGCCTCCTTAGAGCCACAAGAACTTAAAGCTATGGTACAAGCCATACGCAACATAGAGTCGGCTTTAGGTACAGGCATCAAACAAGTGTCCGAATCCGAACGCGGCAATATCGCAGTCGCTCGCAAAAGTATCGTCGCAAGCACTTACATAAAGAAAGGTGAAACACTGACAGACAGCAACTTATCAGTAAAGCGTCCCGGCACCGGCATTTCCCCGATGCTATGGGAAACCGTCGTCGGCACAAAAGCGACCAAAGATTACCAACCGGACGACCAAATACAAATATGAGAAAGAT
>CAYSQI010000067.1:0-4286 GCA_964433215.1 uncultured Bacteroides sp. | reverse complement strand
AATAATAACGCGAGTTTTTTTATAAACTAAAATTCGGCCTGTTTCGGATGGTTACGTAGGATTGTGGTCGGTTCGCTGATTTTGCTTAACTTTGTAACGCCTTGGAAGGAGTCGCCGAGAATTCTTGCAGCCCTCGAATAGGTATCAACAACTATGAGTTGGATTATTTTGATTCTTGCCGGATTGATGGAAGTGGCGTTTACTTTCTGTCTCGGCAAAACTAAAGCGGCCTCAGGTCAGGAACTTGTATTTTGGTGGGCCGGTTTTCTTGTCGCTCTTGCGCTTAGTATGTTCTTGATGGCCAAGGCTGCCGAACGACTACCTATCGGCACAGTTTATCCCGTGTGGACCGGTATTGGGGCTGTAGGTGCAGTTCTGGTCGGTATCTTTTTCTTCAACGAACCCGTCACCTTCTGGCGTATATTCTTTATCACGACCCTTATCCTTTCAATAGTCGGCCTGAAACTATTTGCCTAAAACATTGCAATTCCTGGAGTTTTTTAGTCGTTAAAAGACTTCTTGATTATTCCCCCGTGTTTTTGCTCCACCGACATCGCTGTCTGTGGAGTTTTAGTTTAACGAAAGATTGCCATATTTTGCAGACTTACTCAGAATCAAAATCTAGTAAGCCGAAATGTGTGGTATGGGAAATATTTATATCCAAATGTTCTATGTCAGCTGCGCAATTTATTCTTAATGATTCTATTACTTTTTTTGACTTCACATCTGTTGTTATAAAGTATCGGATATCTTTTTCAACAGAGCCTTGTGCTAATATTTTGGAATCGTTAGGTATAATTAATCTGTCCGGAATTTGAATTAGGCCTTTTGTTTTTGCGGAGAAAAGTACGTTTGCAAAACGCCCGGCTTCTTTCGCATGAAAGATATTGAAAGGTAAGACGCGGATACTTTGAAAGGGTAAATCTTGAAAATCTCCTTTTACACAATATTCGGCAATGGAGATTGTGGAAAAATACATAGGAATATTATGCTCAAGAAAATAGCGGAAATATCCTAAAGCATTATGATGAAGTTTATCAGATTCGTTTAATAAGCGAATCATAAAACTTGTGTCTAGAATGACACTGTATTCAGCTTCTTCTTTGTTCTTAGCCATTAGTTCCTCGTATTTCAGAAACCCATTTATCTACGTCTACTGTATCTGCCCATTTAGGGGACGCTTTTTTTATTAATTTATCAAGATACTTCTCATTATATGTCGGGTCATAGGTCGATAATTCTATTAACTGAAGACTTGTCGTGTCAAGTTCTCCTGATAATATATTTTGGCGACCAACCGCACGGGCCATAAAGTGCTTATACAATACGTTTTCTTTTAAATTTTGTAAAAACTTTTTCTCTGTTGCAATGATTAGTAATCCGTTGTCTTTGGTAAGAAGGTGAATGTTTGTCTTATCTTTTCCTCCTGCATTGACAAGAGTGCCATAAAAATAGAATTCAGCATCAGCCCATAAATTCTCATTAATATGATATGTGGTCTCCTTAGATATAGTTAAGGACGGCACTTTATTGTATGGAGTGCCAAATTCATATATGAAATTATTTCTTGTAGCAGATTTCTGAACTTCCTGAAGAGCCCTTGCCGTTGGTAATTCCAATCCTTCAAGTGAGCCGGATTGCTGAACCAGACTAACAATCGCAATAAATGCAGCTGCACTTTGACGGGTAGTCCGAAAAATATTTCTGACGGAACCAGATTCTAAAGAATAGGTGATAGGTGCTCGACTATTCTTTTGATTGGGGTATAACAAGGTTTCAACCACATCAAAAAGACTTTTTATCTCTCGAATATCAAAATTTTCGGGAGATAGTGGATCATTACCCATTCGTCCAATGACTCTGATTTCTATTTTGTCAGTTTCGTCCATCTTTTTATATGGTTATTGCCTTGCAAATATAATAATTCTAGAGCATATAATGGCGTCAAAAACGAAAAAATGCGCCGAAAATTTTTGCGCAGGTAGTCAAATGGTAGTCAAAAATTGGCATAAAAAATCCGCAAGTAATTGATTCTCAATACTTGCGGATTTCATTTGTGACCCCGGAGAGGCTCGAACTCTCGACCCGCTGATTAAGAGTCAGCTGCTCTACCAACTGAGCTACGGAGTCATTGCTTTTTCGTTTTGCGCTGCAAAGGTACGGCTGTTTTTTTAATTCTGCAAGTTTTTTTGAGATTTTTTTCTTTGACTTTAGCGAATTCGGCTATTTCGGCCAATGATTTGGTGCTTTTTGCTGCGTTATGGCATGATTACAATCGGTGTGGCCGGAATTTTTTCGAGTGAAAAGTCGGATAGTAGGTCGGTCGGGTCGGCGGGTGCGCCGTCGGGGTTGAGTCCGGCAAGCCGAGCGACGAGGCCGGTGATTTGTTGCGGGGTGAACTTGGCTCGCAGGTGTGCCATGTCGAGCTCGGGGTCGCGTTTGCTGAGGCGGCGACCGGCGGCGTTGCAAATTAGCGGAAGGTGGGCGTGTTGCACCGCCGGCAATCCGAGAATTTCTCGTAGGTAGTCTTGTTGCGCAGCGGAAGTCAGTAGGTCGGCTCCGCGCACGATTTGGTTGACGCACATGTCGGCGTCGTCGACCACGACGGCCAGCTGGTAAGCCCACGCGCCGTCGGCGCGGCGCAATACGAAATCGCCGCATTCGCGCGCGAGGTTCACGCTTTGCGGTCCGAAGATTGCGTCGGAAAATTCAATCGGCCGGTCGGGCACGTAGAGCCGAGTTGTTGCGGGGCGGTCGGTGGCATCGGATGTGGTTGCGAACGGTGGGGTGGCCGCCGGGCGACATGTGCCGGCGTAGATGCGCCGACCATCGGAGGCGTGTGGCGCCGATGAGGCGTTCAGGTCGGCGCGTGTGCATCGGCAGGGGTAGGTGAGTCCGGTGTCGCGTAGTCGTGCCAGGGCGGCTTCGTAGATATCGGACCGCCGACTTTGCGAGTATGGGCCGTGTGGTCCGCGGTTGTCGAGGCCGCCTTCGTCCCATTCGAGTCCCAGCCAGTGTAGGTCGTCTTCGATCTGCCTGGCATACTCAAGATGCGAGCGCTGAGGGTCGAGGTCTTCGATGCGCAGAATCCAGCGGCCACCGGCCGATTTGGCTGCCAGCCACGATATTAGAGCCGTGCAGACATTGCCCAAGTGCATGCGCCCGGTGGGCGATGGAGCAAATCGTCCAACGGGCGTCGTCGTTAAATTGCGTTGTACACCAGCCATGCGACGTAGCCGACATAGAGTGTGGCGAGCATTGCGCCTTCGCCGCGGGTGATTTTGCGGTGGCCGATGAACCAGCCGCAAAGCCAGAACAGCACGGAGGCGACCATCAGCGTGCCGAGGTCGATGGCGGTCACTTCGCCAAGAGGTAGCGGACTTACGACGGCGGCTGCGCCGAGGATAAATAGGATGTTGAAAATATTGCTGCCGATTACATTTCCGAGCGCCATGTCGGCGTTGCCTTTGAGGGCTGCGGCTACCGAGGCTGCCAGCTCGGGAAGTGATGTGCCGGCGGCTACGACGGTAAGGCCGATTACGGCGTCGCTGACGCCTAGGTTGCGAGCTATTTCGGATGCTCCGGCCACGAAGCGGTCGCCGCCGATTATCAGTCCGGCAAGGCCAAGCACGATAAATATGATGGATTTCAGCAGCGGCATTTGTGCAGCTGCGGGTTGCGGTTTCTCTGTAGAGCAGGCGGCTTCCGGTGCGTCTTCTTGGCGCGAACGCAGGAGTGTCTCGCGCATGAACAGCAAGAAGAATATCAGTAGGATGATGCCACTGGTGCGACTGATGATGCTTTCTTCGGCGCCGTCAAGCACCGGACCGGCGGCCATTACCACCAGCACCAAAGCCGAAAGGATGACGATAGGAATTTGCGTCACCATGATGTCGCGGTTGACGCTTAGGGGGCAGACCATGGCCGTGACGCCGATGATGGCGAGTATGTTGAAAATGTTGCTGCCGACTACGTTGCCGATGGCTAAGCCGGCCGAGCCGTTAATGGCTGCGAGCATACTTGTGACAAGCTCGGGGGTCGAAGTGCCGAAAGCCACGACTGTGAGGCCTACGACGAGGTCGGAAATGCCCATGCGGCGAGCGAGGGCCGACGCTCCGTCGGTCAGGATATTCGCGCCAACGAGAATCAGCACGAGGCCGATTACAAGGAAAACTATCGATAGTATCATAGTGCTTGATTATTTGGCTACAAAGGTAGCAAATAATCGCGATACGACCAATAATCGGAGGAAAAGCTTGAAAATGCTTGGAAAAGCGTAATTTGTC
>CAYSQI010000066.1:0-4754 GCA_964433215.1 uncultured Bacteroides sp. | reverse complement strand
GGCTGCGCGGGCGGTCACTTGCGGTCGGTGGTGCTGAGGCGGGGGGTGGAGGTCAGGGTGGAGGTGCCGCCCGAGGGGATATCGTCGGCCGAGGCTACGACTTTCACGTCGTAGGCCAGCAAGGCGAAGGCCGGCGACTTGTCCACGGCGTAGACCGGGGCGTAGAGCTCGAGCAGATGGCGACCGGTCGGGGTGGCGGGGTCGATGTAGATATCGAAGGCAAAATTGTCGGCAGCGTCGGCCGTGGCGCCCACACGCAGATAGTCCCAGAAGTAGGCCACGTATGTGATGATGGCCGGCTTGGACGATTCGTTGTTGGTGACGCGCACGGCGTCGATCGAGAGCGTGTCGCCCTGCGCCACGTAGATGGTGTCGCCCACGCGCGAAGCGCCTGAGAAGTCGACAGAGAAGCTTACGTCGGGCAGGTCGTCGTCATCGTCGTTGCAAGCGGTGACTGCCACCAGCGGCAGCGCCGCAAAAAGAAAATAAAGGATGCGTTTCATAATCATTCGATTTACTGTACATATATAATAACCGACGGCGCGAAGGAATGTTCACGTCGCCGGTCACATATATTAACGGGTAGTTAGTTGCTGAAGGTGAGGGTGTCGGCGGCCGAGTCGTAGTCAATCACGATGGGGCGGTCGCGGTCGACCTTCTGCGCGAGGATATCCTTCGACAGGCGGTTGAGCACCAGGCGGTGGATAGCACGCTTGACGGGTCGGGCGCCGAACTCGGGGTCGTAGCCCTCGTCGGCCAGGAACGACAGCGCCCGGGGCGTCACTTGCAAGTCGATGCCGGCCGAGGCGTGCAGCATGCGCTGAATCCCTTGGATTTGCAGGTCGACGATTTGCTCAATTTCGGCGCGGCTGAGCGGCGTGAACATGATGATCTCGTCGATGCGGTTGATGAACTCGGGGCGAATGGTCTGCTTGAGCATCTCGAGCACCTCGTTCTTGGTGCGCTCGATGGTGTCGGTGCGGTTGGCGTCGGTCATCTTCGAGAGGTTGTCGCGGATGAGGGCCGAGCCCATGTTCGACGTCATGATGATAATGGTGTTCTTGAAGTTGACGTTGCGGCCCTTGTTGTCGGTGAGGCGGCCGTCGTCGAGCACCTGCAGCAGGATGTTGAACACGTCGGGGTGAGCCTTCTCGATTTCGTCGAAGAGCACCACCGAGTAGGGCTTGCGGCGCACGGCTTCGGTGAGCTGGCCGCCCTCGTCGTAGCCGACGTATCCCGGAGGCGCTCCGACCAGACGCGAGACGGTGTGCTTCTCCTGATACTCGCTCATGTCGATACGCGTCATCATGTTCTCGTCGTCGAAGAGGTACTCGGCCAGCGCCTTGGCCAGCTCGGTCTTGCCTACGCCCGTGGTACCCAGGAAGATGAACGAGCCAATCGGGCGCTTCGGGTCGTTGAGGCCCGCACGGCTGCGGCGCACGGCGTCGGCGATGGCTGCGATGGCCTCGTCCTGGCCCACGACGCGCTTGTGGAGCTCGTTCTCGAGGTGCAGCAGCTTGTCCTTCTCGCTCTGCACCATCTTGTTGACCGGGATACCCGTCCAGCGCGACACGATGTCGGCGATATCCTCGGCGTCGACTTCCTCCTTGATGAGCGCCTTGTCGCCCTGCATGGCTCGGAGCTGCTCCTGTATCTTGACATTCTCCTGCTGCTTGGCCTGGATGCGCGAGTAGCGTATCTCGGCCACCTTGGCGTAGTCGCCCTCGCGTTCGGCGCGCTCGGCTTCGAAGCCCAGCTGCTCGATGTCGATCTTATTCTGCTGGATGCGGTTGATGAGGTCCTTCTCGGCCTTCCACTTGGCGGTGTAGGCCTTCTCCTCCTCGCGCATGGCGGCTAGGTCCTTCTCAATCTCGCGGACCTTCTCGGGCATACCCTCGCGCTTGATGGCCTCGCGTTCGATTTCCTTCTGCGCGATGCGGCGCGTGATCTCGTCGAGCGCCTGCGGCACGGAGTCAATCTCCAGCTTCAGCTTTGCGGCGGCCTCGTCGATGAGGTCGATGGCCTTGTCGGGGAGGAAACGGTCGGTGATATAGCGCTCCGACAGCTGCACGGCCGCCACGATAGCCTCGTCGCGGATGCGCACTTGGTGGTGATTCTCGTAGCGCTCCTTCAGGCCGCGCAGTATGGCTATGGCGCTGAGCTCGTCGGGCTCGTCGACCATCACTTTCTGAAATCGGCGCTCCAGTGCCTTGTCTTTCTCGAAATACTTCTGATACTCGTCGAGGGTGGTGGCGCCGATGCTGCGCAGCTCGCCGCGAGCCAATGCGGGCTTCAGAATGTTGGCCGCATCCATGGCACCCTCGCCCTTGCCGGCGCCCACCAGCGTGTGGATTTCGTCGATGAAGAGGATAATCTCGCCGTCGGAGCCCGTCACTTCGTTGACGATAGCCTTCAGGCGCTCCTCAAATTCGCCCTTGTACTTGGCACCGGCCACCAGCGCGCCCATGTCGAGCGAGTAAATCTGCTTCGAGCGCAAATTCTCGGGCACGTCGCCGCGCACGATGCGCTGGGCCAGGCCCTCGGCGATGGCCGTCTTGCCGGTGCCGGGCTCGCCGATGAGCATGGGGTTGTTCTTGGTGCGGCGGCTCAGAATCTGCAGCACGCGGCGTATCTCTTCGTCGCGGCCGATGACCGGGTCGAGCTTGCCCGTGCGCGCGCGTTCATTAAGATTGACAGCATACTTCGATAGCGCATTGTACGTGTCCTCGGCACTCTGGTCGGTAGCCTTGCGGCCTTTGCGCAGCTCGTCGACGGCGGCCTGCAGCTCCTTGCGGCCCAAGCCGAAATCCTTCAGTATCTTCGATGCTGGGGAGTCAATATCGAAAATAGCCATCAGCAGCGCCTCCAGCGCCACATACTCGTCGCCCTGGCGGTGGGCGATGTCGAGCGCCTTCTGCAGCACATCGTTCGACGTGCGGCTCAGGTAAGGCTCGCCGCCACTGACGCGCGGCAGCGCCTCAATCTCGCGCTCCACGGCTTGCGCTATGCCGGCCGGGTTGGCGCCTATTTTCTGGAAGATAAACTTCACCAGCGAATCGCCTTCCTCGATCACAGCCTTGAGCAGCACCACCGGTTCGATGGCCTGAGCTCCGGCCGCGCGAGTAATCTCGACCGCCTTCTGTAAAGCCTCCTGCGATTTGATAGTGAAATTGTTGAAATTCATAGTTAATTCGTTTTTTAGATTGTTGTTTCACTACAAAACATAACAACACCTATGCCACATAAGTTTGTGGCTGACAAAATGTCACTCCACGCCACCCTCGCAGAGGCTCCACTTCAGCCACCCACGCCCTTATCGGTAAAAAATGTTCGGTAAATCGTACTGAATACCGAACATTTTTATTAACTTTGCACTTGAATATCAACGAATGGTGTAATGATTGCTTCACACTCTATTGAAAATAAAATCGCCGGTATAGAACCGACTAAGGTTTTTACCATCGAAGATCTTGAACTACCTCGCGACTGGAGAGAAAATATCAGGGTCAAACTTGGACGCATGGTCAAGTCCGGACAGATTCAGAAGGTCGGAAGGGGCAAATTTTACAAGCCTCGGACATCGGTATTTGGTGATATCGGACCTTCCCCGGCTGAGATTGTAAAAGATTTGATGTTCACCAACGATGTATTGACAGGATATATCACAGGCTATACGGTTTGGAACCAAATGGGGCTTACGTCGCAAATCTCAAACGTGATTATAATTGGCACCTCGCGCCGTCGCGATTCAATGAGACGAGGTAATTTTGAAATACGTTTCATAACGCAGCCCAATAAAATCAGCATTGGCTCTATACCATTACTACAGATACTGGATTCCATAAGATTGATAAAGCAAATACCGGATAGCTCCGTATTTCAATCAGTCAAAATTATAAAAAAGTATATTTCCGAGCTCGACGAAAAGCGCCTCTCGACTCTCGTAAAATTGTCGAAAAAATACCCTCCACGTGTCAGAGCTCTGCTAGGTGCGATTCTTGAGTCATCGCACAATCTCGATTATGCCGAAGATCTAAAAAATACGCTTAACCCTACGACAACCTACTCGCTAGGCCTCAACGAATCAACAGAGTTAAACTTAACCAACTGGAACATAGAATGAGACTACATAGAGACAAAAATCAGTTCGCCGGCGCCATTCAAGTCACATCACAAGAATTAGGAATAGCTCCGGAATTTGTTGAAAAAGACTATTGGATCTGCCAAATATTACAACGCCTTTCGCGCCACCCTCAGAACAAGCGTATTGTCTGGAAAGGAGGTACCTCACTTTCCAAAGCTTACAAACTAATCAAACGTTTCTCTTCAGATGTTGATTTTGCGGTACTTCTCGAAGGATTGAGTCAAAATCAGCAGAAAAAGCTGGTAGCAAGAATCGGCAAAGACATCGCCGTCGATTTAGAAGAACTTGACATGCCGGAAATAACGATAAAGAACAACCGATTCAGAAAAACCTACCATGGCTACACCTCTGTATTAGGAAAAAGAAAGGATACTCTTAACTTTTTAGGCAACCACGTGATTGTTGAAATAAACACATACGGCAACCCATATCCTTTTGTCAACAAAAGCATAAAGCCATTTATCACCGAAATGATGGAACAACGCGAACTTTATGCGATGATTGAAGAAATGGATATGATGCCGTTTAGACTCAATGTCCTTGACAAAAGACGCACGCTATGCGAAAAGGTCGTATCTTTGATTAGATTCTCATTCGAGGATGATGAAGT
>CAYSQI010000065.1:0-5196 GCA_964433215.1 uncultured Bacteroides sp. | reverse complement strand
CCTGCAAGTTTGTGGCTTGTAGGCGATTATCGTTTTTCAGATGTCGGGGTGACAGGATTCGAACCTGCGACCGCCTGGTCCCAAACCAGGTGCGCTACCGGACTGCGCTACGCCCCGAATCGACTGCAAAGTTACTATTTTTCTTGTGAATAGCAAAGTGCTTGCGACTTTTTTTGTTTTATATAAGTCGCAGTGTGAATTTATAGTGCTGTAAATAAAACGGTTATTGGCTTTGGAGGTCGGCCAAGCAGGTTCGGAAGTAGGGTCGTTCGTAGTCGGAGGGGCTGACGATGGCAGCGCCGTAGCACACGAGGTCAATGTCGATGGGCATGATGCCTGACTCTTTTGAGTCGGGTCGGCGGCCGAGCCCCGTCTCGATGGCGCGTAAGTGCTCGGCCAGGGCTTCGGAGGTGAGGTCGGTTGTGGCGCGCACGGCCACGTTGATGTAGCGCGGGCCGCGACCGCTGTGGTCGTTGCTCTCGTAGCTGCCTGAGGTCGCTACGATGTCGGCAACGGTCCGTAGCGCTTCGATGGCTCGAACAATGCGTTGGTGGCGTGGCGGCTGATTGCTGCCGATGCAGATGATGCAGTCGGTCATGATAGGTCTTTGATCGTGAGGCTGATGCGATGGCGGTCGAGGTCTACGTCGAGCACCTTTACGCGAATTATCTGGTTAATCTTGACTACTTTCGATGGGTCGCTGACGCGTTTTTGTCCCATTTGCGACACGTGTAGCAGCCCATTTTCTTTTATTCCGAGGTCGATGAATGCCCCGAAGGCCGTGATGTTGTTGACCTTGCCGTTGAGAATCATGCCGGCTTGCAGATCGTCGATAGAGTTGATATCGGCATCAAATTCTACGTTTTCGGCATCGAGGCGTGGGTCGCGCCCCGGCTTGCGTAGTTCGGCGATGATGTCGGCAACCGTCTCGCGGCCGGCGTCGGCATATCGGTCGGGCTCGATGCGGTCGATGAGTGTAGCGTCAGCGATGAGGTCGCTGACAGCGACGCCCAGGTCGGCAGCCATGCGCTCGACGAGGGGATACGACTCGGGATGGATGCCGGTGTTGTCGAGTGGATTGTCGGAGGTAGGTACACGCAGGAAGCCTGCCGCCTGTTCGAAGGTCTTTTGGCCCAGGCGTGGCACGCCGAGTAGGTCGCGGCGCGAGCGGAAGGGGCCGTTGTGGCTGCGGAAGTCGACGATTTTGGTGGCCATGGCTTGGCCGATGCCCGAGATGTAGCCCAGCAGGCGTGCCGATGCTGTGTTGAGGTCTACGCCAACGGCGTTGACGCAGCTCAGTACGGTGAAGTCGAGTGCGTCGCGCAGCGCTGTTTGGTCTACGTCGTGCTGATACTGTCCGACACCTATTGATTTCGGGTCGATTTTGACTAGCTCGGCCAGCGGGTCGATCAGCCGTCGGCCGATGGAGACGGCCCCGCGCACGGTGACGTCCTTGTCGGGTAGTTCTTCGCGCGCGATTTCCGATGCTGAATACACGGATGCACCATTCTCGCTGACTATGAATAGCTCGGCGAAGTCGGTGATGCCCGATGAGCGCAGGAAACGCTCGGTCTCGCGCGAAGCGGTGCGGTCGCCCAGCGCGATGGCTTGGATGTCGTGCCGGTCAATCATATCCATGAGTATGTGCATAGCCTCGACGGTGTCGCGGCGCGGCTCGGTGGGGTAGATGACGGCATCGTCGAGCAGGTCGCCGCTCTCGTTGAGGGCTACGACCTTGCAGCCTGTGCGGAAGCCTGGGTCGATGGCGATGACGCGACGACCGCGCAGCGGGGCGGCCATGAGCAGCTGGCGCAGGTTGCCCGAGAAGAGGGCTATGGCGGCTGTGTCGGCCTTTGCTTTGGCTTCGGCAGCCATTTCGTTGTCGATTGACGGGCGCAGCAGGCGCTTGTATGAGTCGGCCACGGCATCGGCGATGAGGCGTCGGCCACCGGCCGAGGGCGCTTTGGGCATAAAGCGAGCGGTGATGTCGTCGATGGCGCGAGCGTCGTCGAGCGCGATGCCTACGCGGAGCACTCCTTCGGCTTCGCCTCGGCGCAGAGCTAAGTACTGGTGCGATGCGATGGAGCGATAGGGCGCCTTGAAGTTGCTATAGTTGCGGTATTTGTCGGCTTCGGATTCCTTGCCGGCCACGATTGATGCGGTGATGGTGGCTTCGCGGCGATAGCGCGAGCGCAGCGCCGAGCGTACGCGGAGCGATTCGGAGGCCCATTCGGCGATGATGTCGGCCGCGCCGCTCAGGGCCGCGTCGGCTGATTCGACTTCGCCGCTGACGAAGCGATGTGCCACGTCGGTGGGTTCGGCCCCGCCCATGATCATCTTGGCCAGCGGTTCGAGGCCGCGTTCGTGGGCTATGGTCGCACGGGTGCGTCGCTTGGGGCGGAAGGGCAGGTAGAGGTCTTCGAGTGCTGTAGCTGTTGTTGCTTCTTCGAGCGCGTGGCGCAGGTCGTCGGTCATCTTGCCCTGCTGTTCGATTGACTCGATGATGGCGTCGCGGCGTTGGTCCAGGGTGGCCAGGCGCTGCATTTCGACTTCAATGTCGCGTATGGCCACCTCGTCGAGTCCGCCGGTGACTTCCTTGCGGTAGCGGCTGATGAAGGGCACGGTAGCGCCGGTCGTCAGCAGTGCTACTGTCGCGCGGACCTTGTTGGCCGGAAGGTTGAGGTTGGTCGCTACTCGGGCGAAGATGTCTGACATTTATTTAGAGTGAAGAGTGAGTATGGTGATTTCGGGCGTGGCGCCGATGCGAGCCGGCAAGCCTACGACACCCAGTCCGATGTTGACGTACAGGTTGCGGCCCAGTGAGTCGGTGTAGAGGCCGCCCCATCGGTCGTAGCGCATGGCTGCCGGCGAGGCGCCCAGCAATTCTACTTGCATGGCGTGTGTATGGCCCGAGAGGGTTAGCGCTATGTTCATGTCGGGGCGGTCGGCAATCGAGTCGCTCCAGTGAATCGGGTTGTGCGACAGTAGTATCTTGGTGTTGTCGTCGGCGAGGTTAGGGTAGGCGTGTTGGAGCGAGCCGTAGATGTGAAATGGCGGGTCGCCGATGTTCTCGACGCCAATCAGAGCCAGCGAGTCGGAGTCGCGGCGCAGCCACGTGTGGTCGTTGTTGAGCATCAGCCAGCCCATGCTCGCTTGCATGGCTTGTAGCGAGTCGATGTCGGCTTGTTTCAGGTCGGGCGAGCTCCAGCGGTGGTAGTCGCCGTAGTCGTGGTTGCCCATGATGGAGTAGACGCCATCGGTGGCCTGCAGGCGCCCAAGTATGGAGGTGAAGGGAGTCAATTCCGGGCTGTGGCGGTTGACGATGTCGCCCGTGAAGACTATCACGTCGGGGTGCAGAGTGTTGATACACTCGACTATATCTGACAAAAATTTCGGACTCTCGCCGGTGAGTGAGCCGACGTGCAAGTCGGATATCTGCGCTATGCGGTAGCCGTCGAAAGCCGTCGGCAGCCCTTCGATGTCGACGCTGACTTCGCGCACATCGAGATTGTATCTGTTGAACAAGGCACCCCACCACATTAGACCGAACAGTATAGCGCCAATAGAGGCTCCTGCGTAGCTAAGGCCACGCAGCGGGCGGTGCAGCAGCTTCGCCAAGCCTATGCGTATGAGCATGAACATGGCTGCGACTATCTTGGGTACGTACACGGTGAGATAGCCGAAGATTGTCCACATCAGCGCTCGCAGCTGGGCGTCTTCGCCGGTTTTTTTAGGCGCGATTATTGTGGCGACTAAGATGAGGAGGCAGACCGCAGAAAATGCAGTGTAGGCCACGCGCCACTTGCGGACTATGCCGCTGCGGCGCATGCGTCGATAGATGAACGTATCGATTAAAATGCTGATAATGAGGATTATCAGAACCGGTATCAGAGGGAGCCGCATTGCTAATCTGTGTCAGTCGGCCGGCGTTGTAGTCAGTCGGCGTTTGCAGCCAGTTGGTTGCGCAGCGGGTTGGCGTACATATTCAGCATCATACCGCGCATGAAATCGCGTTCTTCGGTGGTGACGTCGGGCACGTCGACCTTGTCGAGCTGGCCATTGATGTAGGCATCGAACGAGGCGACATCCTCAGCGCTGTAGCTGTCGGCAAAGCGGCTCGTGCCTTCGAGTTCGTCGTAGGCGATGTAGTTGCACGGGAATATTCTGTAGCCACGGTGTACTGATTTGTCAATCAGTCGGCAGGCTTCGCGGATGACTTCCTGGCGCGAGGTGGCGTCGGACTTCTCCAGCTCGGCATTGATGCACTTGCCTACGTGCATGTGTACGCGTCCTTTGAATTTCAGTAGGCCGGTCTCCATGCTCAGCAGGTCGTCGTGTTGCGACTTTTTGAAGTCGGGGTCGCGGCGTCGAAGCAGAAATTCGCGAGCCTTCAGATAGTCGTTGGGGTCGTATTCGTAGGTGATTGATACGGGGTTGAGCCGCGCGCCGAGGATGTTCTCCTTGACATCGGCGCCCGGGGCAAGACCGATCATCTTGATGAGGCTTTCCTGCGTGAGGTCGTTGCTGTCTTTTGCTCGGCCCTCGCGCTGAGCAATCCACACGGGCTCGTGTCGCTCGTTGATGACGTAGTGAATGTAGCCCGATAGCTGGCGGGCGTTATCTAAAGCGGTGCGTATTTCGCCGTCGCGCTTGACGATGAAGCTGCGGTTGAGCTTTACCAAGTCGGTAATCCATTCGTAAATCAGCAGGTTGTTGCCGATTGCAACTTGCGTCAGCGGATGTCCGTGGCGGATGAAGTTCAAGTTCAAGAACGAGGCGTCGAGCACTATGTCGCGATGGTTGGTGATGAACGTGTAGGCACCACAGTCGGGGATGTTCTCCAAGCCGTCGCACGTAAGACCCGAGGTGGTCTTTTGCACCAAAGTCTCCAAGAACGGACCCATAACTTCGCGCTGGAATTCGTCGCGGTTGCTTACTTGAAGCAACTTTTTACAGAATGCCTCGTAGTCGATGTTGGGAAATATGTATTTTACCGCATGTTCAAAGCCGGGTTCCTTGACCAGCGAACCGATTTTTTCGCGGTATTGCCAATCGTCATAAGGGGCTATGTCTTGAAATTCAGCGGGTATTATTGATTCAGTTCGTGTTGTCATATCATAAGTGCATAATATCACGCTCCAAAGTTACAATAAATTATCAAACCCACCAAATTTTTAGGCAATTGCCTGTCGTAAA
>CAYSQI010000064.1:0-6302 GCA_964433215.1 uncultured Bacteroides sp. | reverse complement strand
AAAATTACCAACGACTGGTGTTTCGCAGGCGAGACGCCTGCTCTCCGAGCTGCGCAGCGTTGCCTGCGGTGATTGCCAAAATATAAAGACAGCCGCCTGCTGGTGATGTGCAGGCGGCTGTCGCTATGTGTTGTGTCTTAGCTTCGTGGCTGATTACCTGGGCTTAGCTTCCCAGCCGAGAGCGCTTGCACCGAGCACGGCGGCGTCGGCTTCTTTGAGCTCGCTGAGCATGACTTTTGCTTTGCCTTTGAAGCACGAGAGCATATTGCGTTCCATGGCAGCGCGCAGCGGCTTGAGGAGCAGGTCGCCCGACTTTGAGAGACCGCCGAAGAGAATGAAAGCCGAGGGCGATGAGAATACCATCATATCGCACATGGCTTCGCCGAGGATAGTGCCGGTGTATTCGAAGATATCCTTAGCCAACTTATCGCCGTTGATGGCTGCGTCGTAGACGTCCTTCGAGGTGATTTGGTCGATGTCGAGGTTGCGGAGCAGCGATGGCTCGGTGCGAATTTCGAGGAATTCGCGAGCGGTGCGAGCAACGCCGGTGGCCGAGCAGTAGGCTTCGAGGCAGCCGGTGCGACCGCAGCCACAGAGGCGGCCGTTGTTGCGCTTCACAATCATGTGGCCGAGTTCGCCGGCAAAGCCGTCGTGGCCGTACACAACCTGGCCGTTGATGACGATGCCTGAGCCGACACCTGTGCCGAGGGTGATCATGATGAAGTCTTTGATGCCGCGAGCGGCGCCGTAGGTCATTTCGCCGATAGCGGCAGCGTTGGCGTCGTTGGTGATGGCTACGGGGATGCCGAATTTTTCAGAAACGAGTTTGGCGAGGGGCAGCGGAGTCGACCAAGGGAGGTTTACGCCATCGTCGATCATGCCGGTGAAGTAGTTGGCATTGGGCGCGCCGATGCCGATGCCGTGGATTTTATCAACAGCATCGTTGGCTTCGATCAGACGCGAAGCTTCTGCGTATAATTCGTCGATATAGTCTTCGATGTTGTTGTGTTTTGCGGTCTTGATTGAGCCGCTGGCTATTACCATGCCACGAGTGTCGACAATGCCAAAGACGGTATTGGTGCCGCCTATGTCAATGCCCATTACGTAAGGTTTCATGTTTGTTAGTATTTGTTTTTTGGTTAAAGAGTCAATGTGAGTTATTAATTCATGCAAAGGTACTAATTAATGTCGATAACGCAACTATTTTGACATATTTTTTGATTAGGCTTGCGAATTAAAAATTAAAAGCGGACCCGGTAAGACCGGATCCGCGCTTGGTGGCGGGGGCAGGACTCGAACCTGCGACCTTTGGGTTATGAGCCCAATGAGCTACCACTGCTCCACCCCGCAATTCGTTTTCGAGTGCAAAGGTAGAGCTTTTTGTCGAACCGTGCAAATGTATTAACACATATTAACATAATTAAGCGCGGTAAAATATATTTTTGCGGTGGATCGGAGTGCTCTAATTGTCGATAAAATTGACGTGTTAATCTTTTTTAGTAGTGACTTACACGTTAGTACTAACATTTTTTCGTATCTTTGTCGCCGATATAACCATATAATATGAAAATTAAGACCATCGCATCGCTGCTGACGCTCGGCTTGGCCGGCGCAATCGCAGTGGCTCAGAATAATGTAATTGAAGAAGTAGCTTGGATTATAGGCGACGAGCCGATTTACAAGTCGGAAATCGAGCAGACCTATCAGGATATGCAGAACGATCGCCAGACTATCACCGGCGACCCCTACTGTGTAATCCCCGAGCAGATGGCTATCGAACGCCTCTTCCTGCATCAGGCCGACCTCGACACGGTCGAAGTGCCGGAGTCGATGATTATGCAGCAGGTCGACGGGCAGATGAACTTCTTGATTACCAATCTTGGTTCGCGCGAGAAGGTGGAACAATATTTCCGCAAGCCTTTCCACGAAATTCGCGATTACTATGCCACGTCGATGCGCAATCGCTATCGTATCAATCAGGTGAAGCGCACGCTTACCCAGGACCTCAAGGTGACGCCCGCCGACGTGCGTCGTTATTTCGAGCAGCTGCCGGCCGACTCTGTCCCTTATGTGCCTCTGCAGGTACAGGTGCAGATTGTGACGCTCTATCCGGTGATTCCGCGCCAGGAGATTGATGATGTGAAGGCTCGCCTGCGCGACTATGCCGACCGTGTCAATCGCGGCGAAGCCGACTTCTCGACTTTGGCCATCCTCTACAGCGAGGCACCCGAAGGCATCCGTGGTGGCGAAATCGGCTTCATGGGCCGTGGCCAGCTTGTGCCCGAGTATGCCGCTGTGGCTTTCAACCTCAACGACCCCAAGAAGGTGTCGAAGATTGTCGAGACCGAATATGGCTTCCATATCATTCAGCTGATTGAAAAGCGCGGCGACCGCATCAACACGCGCCACATTCTGCTTCGCCCGAAGGTGGCTGAGAAGGACCTCACGCTGGCTGTCAACCGTCTCGACTCGGTGCGCACTGACATCGTTGTCAACAAGAAATTCACCTTCGAAGAGGCTGCTCAGTATATTTCGCAAGATAAGGATACGCGCAACTCGCGCGGCGTGATGGTCAACTCCGAGACCGGAACTATCAACTTCGAGATGTCGCAGCTGCCCCAGGAAGTGGCTCGCGTAGTGGCCGGTCTTGAGCCGGGCGAAATTTCGATGCCCTTTGTGATGCGCGACCCAAAGCGCGACCGCGAAATCGTGGCCATGGTGAAGCTTACTTCGCGCATTCCGGCTCACCAAGCAAATATGTCCGACGACTATCAGCTGATCAAAGGTATGTATGAGCAATCGGCTAGCGAAAAAATCGTCAACGATTGGCTCCTGAAGAAGATTCAGGATACATACGTGCGTGTCGAAGAAGGTTGGCGCGGGTGCGACTTCCAGTATAGCGGCTGGATTAAGAGTAAGTAACCTCCGAGGGAGCTGATTTCGTAGGACTTATGCGCAAGTTCTTTGCGGCTCTGATAGCCCTTGTGGCGGCGATGGCCGTGCTCTCGTACGGTGCCGGGCAGGCTCCGGCCGAGCGCGCTACGTTCACTCCGCAGGTGCCCACGGCATCGCGTGCCGATGATTCGCGCGTCTTTCTCGACCGCGCCGACGTGCTCTATAAGGAGCGCTCCGACTCTTTTATGATAGTGGCCGGCAACGTCAAGTTCACGAAAGGCCCGATGATTATGACTTGCGACTCGGCTCACTACTTTGCCGGCTCGGAGTCGTTCGACGCCTTCGGCAACATAGTCATGGAGCAAGGCGACACATTATTTATTTATGCCGACGAACTCAACTATCGCGGACCCGAGCAGGTGTGCTATTTATATGCCGAGCCGGGCAATAAGGTGCGGCTCATCAATCGCGATGTGACCCTCGAGACAGACGAATTTGTCTACGACTTGGCCATCAACCTCGGCTACTACACCGTGGGCGGTGTGCTTTTTGATCAGCAAAATCGGCTTGTATCGCGCGAGGGCGAATACGACCCGACGCGCAAGGAGGCTAACTTTTACCTAGATGTGCATCTGACTTCCAATGGACGTAGCGACACGCTCGTCATTTTCTCCGATACACTCCACTACAACACCACGACACATATTGCCGAGCTGACTTCACCCAGCGAAATCATTAATCGCCGCGGCACTATCTACACCTCCGACGGCCTCTACGACACCGACATGGATACGGCCGTGCTCTATCGGCGCTCGACCGTAAAGACGCCGACGGGTCGCTCGGTGACTGCCGATTCGATTTACTACGACCGCCGCATCGGCATCGGCGAATGCTTTGGCGCTATGGTGCTGCTCGACTCGGCGCGTCAGGCTTCTCTCGCTGCCGATTATGGCTTCTTCAATCAGATGACCGACTCGGCCTATGCCGTCGGCAATCTGCTCATCAAGGAATACAGCCAGGGCGACACGCTCTATCTGCATGGCGGTCAGCTTAATGCCTACCGCGTCATTGACTCGGTGGAGGTGGCTGCCGTGCCGGCCGATACCGTGCTCGGCACTCCGGCTCGCGAGGCTTATTTTCGCGCCGACACCAGCAATGTGGCCGACGTGTGGCCGCGTGTGCGCTTCTACCGCTCCGACATGCAGGGCGTCTGCGACTCGATGCGCGTCACGAGCGCCGATACCACCATGCGTATGTACATCGCGCCGGTGGTGTGGAGCGAGGAACGCCAAATCTTTGGCAATCTCATTGAAATTCACATGAATGACTCGACTATCGACGAGGCGCGCCTGCCCGACTTTGGCTTCTGCTCGCAGCGCATCGTCGACGACTACTATAGCCAGCTTTCCGGCAAAGAAATGCTCGCCAAATTCGAGGGCGGCGAACTGAGCCAACTCGACATCAGCGGCAATGTCGAATTCATACTCTTCCCCGAGGAGTCCGACTCTACGTTCAACAAGATGGTCACGGCCACCAGCTCGTTCCTGACGGCTAAGTTCCGAGGGCGCACCACCGAGTATGTGAAGATGTGGCCCGAGACCTCGGGTAAGGTCACACCGCTGTTTCTGCTGCGCCGCTCGATGCTGTATTTGCCGAAATTCAAGTTGTTCGAAGGTGTGCGGCCCGTCTCGCCGGCCGATGTGATGGTCGTACCGCCGGCCATGGATGCGCTGATGCAGGAGGCCGGACGGCCGTCGTCGTCGGCTCAGCCCGGCGGAGCGTCCGAACGAAAGCCGATGGACATCTCGCGGGCGTCGTCACGCCAACTTGACACACTCACTGCTCCCTGACGATGGCCGACCTCTCAGTCATTCGCGAGGGGCGCCCGATGACATTTGCTCAACAAGCGGCGCTGACGGCCAAGCTTGCCGTACCCGGCATCTTGGGACAGCTCTCGAGCATTCTCATGCAGTATATCGATGCCTCGATGGTGGGGCACCTCGGCTTGGCCGGCTCCGCGTCGGTGGGGCTGATGAGTAGCTCGTTGTGGCTGTTCTGGGGCATTTGTTCGGCAGTCACCACCGGCTTCTCCGTGCAGGTAGCCCACCGCCTCGGTGCCTCGGATGAAGTCGGCGCACGCGACGTCCTGCGCCAAGGCATCACGGCTTGCTTGATTTTCAGCGTCGTTATCGCGGCAGTCGGTGTCGCTATCAGTCCGCGGCTGCCGGCGTGGCTCGGCGGCGACGAAGCCATCTGTGCCGACGCCTCGCTCTACTTCATGACCTTCTGCGCAGCCCTACCCATGCTCACGATGAACTATCTGGCGAGCGGCACACTGCGGTCGGCCGGCAATATGAAGGTGCCCGCGCTGCTCAATGTCGGTATGTGCGTGCTCGACGTGGTCTTCAACTGGTTCTTGATATTCCCGACTCGCGATATCGACCTCTGCGGCGTCGCCGTGACGATGCCGGGTGCCGGATTGGGCGTCTTTGGCGCCGCACTTGGCACCGTGGCCGCCGAAGTCGTCACTGCCTGTCTGATGATGGGCTATCTTGTAGTGAAACAGGAAGATATGCGCCTGTGCGGACGTCCGCGCGGCAGCTTCCGCATCCGCCGCCCCGTGCTGCGCAAGGCCTTCAATATCTCCGCCCCCATGACGCTCGAACATGCCGTGTTCTGCAGCGCTCAGGTCATGATTACCATCATCGTCGCCCCCCTCGGCACCGTGGCTATTGCCGCCAACGCCTTTGCCGTCACGGCCGAGAGTCTCTGCTATATGCCCGGTTTTGGTATCGGCGAAGCCGCCACCACGCTTGCCGGACAAAGCTACGGAGCAGGTCGCCGCGACCTCGTGGTGCGCTTTTGTTATATCGCCGTCGGACTGGGCGTCGCTATAATGTCGGTGATGGGCATCGTGCTCTATTTTTGCGCGCCCCTCATGATGGACCTGATGACCACTGTCGATGCCATTCGCGACCTCGGCGTCGAAGTGCTGCGCATCGAGGCCTGGGCCGAGCCGCTATATGCCGCCTCGATTGTGGCCTACGGTGCCTTCGTCGGTGTAGGCGACACAATGCTACCTGCAGTGATGAATTTTGGCAGCATCTGGGCCGTGCGCATACCGCTGGCCGCGTTGATGGCCTCTTCGATGGGCTTGCAAGGAGTCTGGATAGCCATGGCCGTCGAACTCAGCTTCCGCGGCCTCATCTTCATTTGGCGCATGCTCTCCGGCCGCTGGCTCCCCAAATCCTAACCCCACAAAAGCCCAGGCAACCTTGCCTGCGAAACCAAAGGAAGGGTGAACGCCGCGCAGCATGGCCATCGCCTTTAGGCGCTCTGCAAAGCAGAGAACGCAGGCGTCTCGCCTGCGAAACGCCAGTCGACGGTAACTTCCTCGGATGGCTTCC
>CAYSQI010000063.1:0-6369 GCA_964433215.1 uncultured Bacteroides sp. | reverse complement strand
GGGAATCTTTTATAAGATTTATAAGATTTATAAGATTTATAAGACTTGTCACTAACCCCATCGACGATATTCTGCTTGCACGAGCGCGCTGCCTGCCGCATCTGGTCGATGGTGCGCGAGCCGCGTGCAAGTGCTCTGTTTATGAACATTACTTAGCTCATCCTCAGATATGAGCAATACTTGGCAAGAAGATTTTCTAATGGAAGATCGCCTTTCTCAAATCGCTCTGCATCAAGTGGCAAAACCCGTTCGCGCACTTGTTTCTTGCCTTTGTAGATGGCTTTAATGTATTGATTTCCATTTTGTTGCTCGATGCTTATTTCAGAAAAAGAGGCAGCAAAGTCTTCCGGGTCATATATAATGGAGTAGCTCGGCCGTTTAGCTCCGGGAATATCTTCTCGAAGAATCTTTTTATCCACAAGATCGTGAATATCTCGAATAGCTGTGTCTTTGGAACATTTAGCCAATGATGCCCAAGTCTTTGACGTTATCTTTGCTTCATAGCCATCAAGAAACAAGTTCAGCAAATCGGTTTGTCGTTGGCTAAGAGATATAGAAGCTGCCTTTTGCCAAAAGAAACTTTTATTCAAGATGGTACTAACGATGTTTTCGGCTTCGTCAAGTGCGACCGACAACGATTTGGCATACCAGTATATCCATTCTGTAATGTCGCCATCGCCGTGTTGCGACTTTTCTAAAATAGCATAATAGCGTTTTTTATCTTTATTTATTTGCGAAGATATATTATAAAACCTAAACTCGCTCATATCTGCACGAGCTAGCAACATATCGGAAAGTATGCGCGCCAAGCGTCCATTCCCATCTTCAAATGGATGAATGCTGACAAACCAGAAATGCGCAATGGCAGAGCGTATAACTGAATTTATACTTTCCGGACTGTTGAACCAATCAAGAAAATGTGCCATTTCTTCGTCTATTCGTTCCGGTGAGGGGGCTATATAATGTATTTTCTCGCGACCGAACATTCCGGACACTATATGTTCCTCGTTTGTGCGATACTGTCCAACTTCAATCTGCGAGCCCTCGCTGAAACCTGTCGGAAAGAATGCTGCTTGCCATGCACAAATCTTCTCTTTTGTCAATACCCGGTCATAATGATTTATAGCATCGAGCATGACTGCCACAACAGAATCTATGTAGTGTGATGGTGCTGTCTGTCTGACATTTTCTATACCCAATTTTCGAGCAATGGACGAGCGTACTTCATCTACATTCAATCGAATTCCTTCAATTTCTGACGAATACACAACATCATACGTCAGATTCTCCGCCATTGCTTTTAATTTACTATCAAAGCCAAGCGAAGCAAGTCTGCCATACAACAAGCCCTGTTTACGGTTCACCTCCTCTAAAAGTGCCGTCAGCTCAGTCGCATTCCATCGGAATTCAGTCCAATTGTCTCTTTCGTGTATATACATATCGTATGCGTCATTAAACGACAAATAACGTCGCAATATTTGCGACAAATTTAGTCAATTATTGTCGCATCACCAAAAGAAAAACATATAATGTTGCAAAAAGACTTATAAGACTTACAATAATTAATATCCTCGATTTTTGCGGCGGGCGTTTGACATTGCTTCCTTTATTCCGCCTTAGTCGACAAACTCTGCTTCTAATTTTTTAGTAATTAGTAATGTCAGTAGAGCAGATGGCGCTTGTCGTTTTTCTTCCATCCGGCGCGGAATTCGCGGTCGGTGAAGAAAATTTTGAGGTCGGCTTGCGAAGCACGGTCGACAAAGAAGATTTTTTTGTCGGCACGATAGGCTTTATCAGTGAAAAACCAAATGCCCTTGTTTTCGCTTGCCTTGGCGCGATAATCTTTGTCGGTCTTGTAGACAATCAGGTCGGCCTTATATTCGGCGTCGACTACGAAGACTTTGATATCTGCTGAATAAGCATGGTCGGTGGAATAGATTTTTTGACCGAAGGCCGTAATGGCTGTAAAGAAGAAGAATATGGCAAGTAAACGTTTCATAAGCACGATTTTTCTTATTATTGAGCGTAAAGTTACGGATTATGCTGATTGCATCAAAAAATTTAAGCTGATATTTGCAAATCGGCATAAAAAAAAACGGCCAAAAGACGTCAGGGATTGAAAGATTTGGCGTACTTTTGCGTATCACTTTCAAAAAACGACGAACGAAATGGAAAGGCCCTACATAATCTGCCACATGGTCGAATCAATCGATGGCCGCATCGATTGCAGCATGGTCGACAAAATCAGCGGCGACGAATACTACACAACTCTCGACGCACTGCAATGCACGGCGTCGGTGGAAGGGCGCGTGACGATGAGCCACTACTACGCCCTACCCGAAACTTTCGAATCTCATGACGCTAAGCCCATAGGCCTCAGCGAAGTGTACAAAGCTTCGGATAGCAACGACTACTTGATCTGCCCCGACACGCGCGGCACGCTGATGTGGGAAAGCGCGACGACCGACGACGGCCGCCCACTGCTGATCGTGACCTCCGAGCTTGCCACGAAAGAGTATCTCGACTATCTGAAGGCGAAAGGCATATCGTACATCGCCGTCGGCAAAGATGCTATCGACCTGGGCGAGGCTATGAAAATCGTGCGCGAAGAATTCGGCGTCGAACGCCTCGCCGTACTGGGCGGCGGGCTGATTAACGGCGGCTTCCTGGCGGCCGGACTAATCGACGAAGTGAGCTTGCTGCTGGCGCCCGGCATCGATGGCCGAGCCGGCTGGCGCGCCATGTTCGACGGCATCGCCGACCAGGCGAAGCAGCCAACACGCCTTACCATCAAGCACGTAGAGCGCCTCGAAGGCGACGTGCTGTGGATTCGCTACGACGTAGTGAAATAAGCGCTCAACATCCTGCGAAAACCGTAGCAATACAATCAATACTACGATGCAAGTAATTTGTAATTTTGCAATATATACTCTTGGCGAGGACGCGCACGGCGCACGTCCTCGCTCTTGTGTAAAAAAATAATTTAATATTATTTAACATTCGACAAATAACTGAATTTCTGATATTTAGACTACACATTCTCTATACAGAAGCATTATTATGAGAGTCACAACATAGCGATTTTTTTCGTAAATTCGCGTAAGAAATACTCACATATCCATTTAATAATCAATACACTAATGTCAAAAACTTATCTTACACAAGTAGAGAAAGTGAAGTCGGTGGTCAGCGGCATCCGCGCCCACTACGACCTGGTGAAGGACCGCGGCATCTCGGAGCAGCAACTCGCCCAAATGGAGCAAATGGCCGTTGAAGCCGAAACGCTCAACGCCGAGGTCGAACGCCTACGCGAAGAGACGTCGCAAAAACTGAAAGAAGCCAACACTAAGTTGCAGCAGATGAAGGACGCCTGGCTGCCGGTCAAGAACATCGTCAAATCGTCGTTCGACCAATCGAAGTGGCTGATGTTCGGCATCGAAGACAAGCGCTGAACCAACTAAACAACTACGCAAAACCAGATAACTTCATTCAGGCTCCGGCCCGGGTGAAGTTTTTTTGTGATACACGACCCTGTTCATTGGCAGATTTTTACTACCTTTGTCGCATGGCTTGCAGTGCTGAATACATCGACTATGTGTGCGAGACGTTGGCGCCTCTGGGCGACGTTTATGCACGACCTATGATGGGCGACTACGTAGTCTACGTCGACGGCAAATGCGTAGCGACAGTCTGCAACGATTGCACCTTCGTAAAGAAAATTGATTGTATAGCCGACCTGATGGCAGATGCCGAAGTCGGCCGCCCCTACGAAGGCGCAAAGCCTTGCTTTGTGCTCGATTTCAGCGACCAACGAAAAGCTCGAACTGTGATTGCCGCCCTCCGAGATGTCCTGCCCTACCCTAAGAAAAACAAAAACAAAACGTAAATCCATTAGCAATGAAAAAAAATTTAATCTGGTGTTTCATTATAGCTATGGCACTTGGCGCCGCCATCACATGGTATGGCACAGCCGCCAATCCAACTGACCCGACTTTCAGCGTGGCCACATATAACATCCGCATGAAAAACGACAACGATGCACAGGCCGGAAATGGCTGGGACCGACGTGCACCGTATGTGGCTCAGCTGATTCAATTCCACGGATTCGACATCTTCGGCACTCAGGAAGGGTTCAAAGAGCAGCTCGACGACCTCAAGCGCGAAATGCCCGGCTACGACTATATCGGCGTAGGCCGCGAAGACGGCAAAGAGCTGGGCGAGCACTCGGCAATATTCTATCGCACCGACCTCTTCGAAGTAGTGGACCACGGCGACTTCTGGCTATCGGAGACTCCTGAGAAGCCCGGACTTGGCTGGGATGCCGCCTGCGTACGCATCTGCACTTGGGGCAAATTCAAGCACATAGCCTCGGGCCGCGAATTCCTGTTCTTCAACCTCCACATGGACCATATCGGCAAGGTGGCACGAATAGAAAGCGCCAAGCTCATCAAGGACAAAATCATAGAATTCGGCAGCGACCTGCCGACATTCCTCACCGGAGACTTCAACGTAGCTCAAGGCAGCCCGGCCTACGGCACAATCATCGACGGCGGTATGCTCCGCGACGCCCACGATGCGGCCGACTTCGTGTACCAACTCAACGGCACCTTCAACAGCTACGACACCGACGGCTTCAGCGACGAGCGCATCGACCACATCTTCGTAAGCCAAAACGTACATGTGCTGAAATACGGCGTGCTGACCGACACCTACCGCACAGCCGAAGCCGACACGGCTACCATCGAAGCTACAGACGCTCCGACCGAACTGAAAATCAGCAAATTCAAAGCACGCACCCCGTCGGACCACTTCCCGGTCAAGACCATTATCGAGCTGAAATAATAGTCACACGTCGGCCACTACAAGGCATACTTCGTTAGCCCGAAATGAACAATGAGATGCAAGTATGGTCGGCTAATGACTAATACCTGTCACCCATTTTTGCAGAAGGCAGTCCAAAACGGAAGCGTCGGGCAAATCAACGTCGGGACGAAAATCGTCGAGCATCTGTAACAGTCGGTGATATATAGTATAGGTATAATCGACCAACTCAGAGTCAACGACTACGTTATCGGATTCTTTGCTGCGCCGCTTGAGGTCAAGTAATTGATATAAATAATCCTTAATGCGGATGTCGGCGATAGTCGCCTCGACAAGTTCGACAAAGCAAACCGGCGGGTGACACTTATGTTGCATAATATACTCACAGGCCAGCAATCCACGCATGAAATATAAGAAACGCTTGAGCGTATATCCTTTCTTGATCAAATTTGCTTCATCGTGTTTCCTTGCGATATTAAAGAAGTGATAAATGCCATGTATAGGGTTATAGTGAGCATCCTGCGCTGAACGTATATCATGCAGAAAATCTTTGTCGGCAAGATAAACTTTGTCGGTCAAGAGCCAATCCGACAGATTGGGATTCGTCTTGCGAAGGAGTTGAAGCGATTTGCGCAATTCCCAACCTGAGAAATCGAGCAAATGGTCGTCCGACATATATTCGATAGTATCGGACTGAGGTAACACTTTCAGATACCAATCAACCGGGTGGACATAAATAAAGCGCACGTCAAAATCACTGTCGGGCGAGTCGAAGCCCCAAGCACGGCTGCCCGACTCGACAGCCAACAAAATCTTAACGCCGAAGTCATGCTCTATTTGCATGAGCTTTTCAAGAATTCGAGCGGTCATCATTCAACAGAATTTTTTAAAGAGAGTTTGAAGATGGTGAGGGCTGCCCAGCGATCATCCTTTTTTCGAAGAGCGAGTACGCGAACAGCCTGGCCGTCGGAGATGTCACGTAGCAGGTGGTCGGCGACAAATACGATCTTCCGACCACGAACATATTCAAGTTATCACACTCTATGACATTGAGAAACTGAGACACAATAGTCGTCTTACCCGTACCTGCTGCACCTTTAAGCATAAAGACTTGGTCAGGTCCGTCCAGAAAAACCTTGAAAGCATCCACAGCCGCTCGTTGTGAGCCTGTCAACTTGAAATCCGCCATAACAATTTCGGTATTAGTTTTGACAAAGTTAGATAAAAACAAGGAAATTCACATCGTTTCTGACAAGATATTTTTAAGTAATTTCAAAGCCGTTTTGCACATCAGGCTTTACAGCCGACCAAAGCCTCGACACAGGCAAAGCGTCTGATACAACGATAGCTACAATGGCAAGTCTATAAAAACGACAAAACATCGTTTAATAAACTTGAAAAAAACTTGAAAAAAAATCTTCATTCCCACGCAGAATTGCAAAAAAATCGCCGCTAAAAAATTGCAAAATTGATTGATTCTGCCTACCTTTGCACAAGCATTTGGAGTGATGCTCGAGTGGTTGAAGAGGCACGCCTGGAAAGCGTGTA
>CAYSQI010000062.1:0-7353 GCA_964433215.1 uncultured Bacteroides sp. | reverse complement strand
AAGCGCAGCACCATTTAGATTGATTTTGTAGAACCGCAAATATTCGCTAACTTTGCACTCGTATGTATTACGTAACTAAACGTTTGGAAATCTCAGCCTCGCATCGTCTCGAACTGGACTACGCGAGCAAATGCACCTCGCTGCACGGCCACAACTGGATCATCACCGTTCATTGCCGCGCTCGCGAGCTCAACAACGCCGGCATGGTGACCGACTTCACGCACATCAAGCAAGCAATCACCGACCGACTCGACCACGCCTGCCTCAACGACGTGCTGCCATTCAACCCTACGGCCGAAAACATCGCGCGCTGGATATGCGACAACGTGGACAACTGCTGGCGTGTCGACGTTCAGGAGAGCGAAGGTAACACTGCATCGTATGAAAAAGACGTATAAAGTCAACGAAATATTCTACTCGCTGCAAGGCGAAGGCTTCTACACCGGCACGCCGGCCGTGTTCCTGCGCCTGAGCGGCTGCAACCGCGCCTGCCCTTTCTGCGACACCGACCACGCCGGCAGCTCCGATATGACGGCCGAAGAAATCACTCGCGAAGTGGCCAAATACCCCGGACGCCACTTAGTAATCACCGGCGGCGAACCCACCTTGCAGCTCGACAGCGACCTGCTGCGTGCGCTCAAAGCCGAAAAATTCTACGTGCAGATTGAGACTAACGGCTCGCGCGCCGTGCCGCCCGAAGTCGACTGGGTGACGTGCTCGCCCAAGGACGCGCCGTGGGAAATCGACCGCATCGACGAGTTGAAGATTGTGTATCAAGGACAAGACGTCGAGGAGACGGCTCAGCTGCTGCCGGCTCGCCACCTGTTCTTGCAACCCTGCTCGGGGCTGAACATTGCCGCGACTATCGACTACATACTGAAGCATCCGCGCTGGCGCCTGTCGCTGCAGACTCACAAGCTAATCGACATCCAATGAGACGATTATTCGCCACGCTCGTCGCGCTGATCGCCACCTCGGCTGCCTTGTGGGCCTCGATGCCGGAGGTGTCGCTGGCGATAATATTCGCCGGCTCGGACATCTACGAGCTCGACGGCCACGCAGCTATCCGCATCAACTACGGCGACGGCCGCGACATTGCCGTCAGCTATGGCGAGTTCGACTTCGACGCGCCCAACTTCGTCTACCGTTTCGTCAAGGGCGAGACCGACTACCGCGTCGGCACCTACCCGTGGGCGTTGCTCGAGAACATCTACGCCCGCCACGGCCGGCGCATCGAAGAGCACGTCATCGACATGGACTCGGCACAGACCGCTCGCCTGCTGATGCTCCTCGAAGAAAACCTGCAGCCCGAGAACCGTGTCTACCGCTATAACTACGTGAAGGACAACTGCTCGACGCGCCCCCTGCGCATGATAGAGCTGGCCATGGCCGACAGCATAACGCTGCCACCGGCCGCCTGCGAGGCCAACTCGTCGACTCCGACCACCTTCCGCAGCATCATGCGCGACAACCATCGCAACTATCCGTGGTATCAGTTCGGCATCGACCTGGCGCTGGGCAGCGGCATCGACTATCCACTGACCCCGCGCGAGGAAGCATTCGCCCCGGTGACACTAAGCTCGCAACTCGGTGGCGCACAGTGCGGCGGCCGCCCATTGGTGCGCGAGAGCCGCGTCGCGGTCGACTTGCCGGCCGACTATGCCATCGCCGACCCCACGCCGTGGTATCTGACCCCGACGGCCATCGGCTGCTTGCTCCTGGCCATCACTGCCGCCGTATGTGTGCGCGACATCCGCCGCAAGCGCATCTCGCGCTGGCTACACTCGGCCTACTTCACCCTGGCCGGACTCGACGGCCTGGTGATGACATTCCTCATCTTCGTGTCGGTGCACGAAGCCACGTCGCCCAACTGGCTTTACGCGTGGATTAACCCGCTATGCCTCATTCCGGCAATATTTATTTGGTTAAAAAAGTGCAATAAGCTGGTTTATTCATATCATTTTGTTAACTTTGCAGTGCTTTTTGTGGGGCTGCTGCTTTGGCCTTGGATTCCACAGTCGGGCAACTGGGCATTCGTGCCGCTCGTACTGACCGACATGGCCTTATCGGCAACCTACATTTATGTGAACCACAAGCACTAACGCCGACAAGAGACTGATGATAACACGTCCACAGAAAATGCCGCGGCTACTCGTAGCCCTGATAGCGTCGATGACTGCCCTGGCAGTGTCGTCGCAAGAGGCTCGTGTACGCCCCCAGCTCGTTGTAGGCATCGTCATCGACGGGCTCGATAGCCAATACATCGACTTGCTGCGCAGCCACTTCGGCGAAGGCGGCTTCAACCGGCTGCTGCGCGAGGGCGTAGTGCTGGCCAATGCCGACTATGGCACAAATCTCGACGCGACGGCAGCCACAGCCATGCTGATGACCGGCGCAGCGCCATCGACAACGACCATCACCGGCGCCGACCGCTACGACCGCGAAGCGATGCGCTGCACGCCCATACTGCTCGACACGAAAAGCCTCGGGCATTTCACCGACGAGACATTGTCGGCCGCGCCACTGGTAGTCAGCACCATCTCCGACGAAGTGCGAATTGCCGGCGGCGGTGTCACTCGCGTATATGGTGTAGCACCCGATGCCCAGCAAGCCATCCTACTGGCCGGCCACAGCGGCAACTGCGCCCTGTGGATCAACAGCCTGAACGGCAATTGGTCGTCGAGCCACTACTACCGCGACATACCTCAAAGCGTCGGCACGCGCAACCGCCTCGAGCCGCTCTCGCTGCGTCTCGACACCGTGTCGTGGACGCCGCTGCGAGGCATCGAAGCCTACAGCAGCCTGCCCGACCATGTGACGCGCTACCCATTCCGCCACACCTTCTCGCGCGGCTCGGCCAACGTGTTCGACCGCTTCAAGACGTCGGCAATGGGCAACCGCGAGGTGCTCAACATGGCCACACGCCTGGTCGACGAACAAAATCTGGGCGCAAACGGCGGGCTCGACATGCTAAACGTGGCCTTCAGCGTGAAGCCCTACGACTATACGACCAGCGACGACAACCGCTACGAGCTGATTGACTCATACCTGCGCCTCGACAGCAACCTCGAGCAGCTGTTCTCCACGATTGAAGGCAAACTGGGCTCCAAGTCGGTGCTATACTTCGTCGCTGCCACTCCGCCATCGGGCCGTTCGCGCCGCGACGACGAGAAATGGAGCATCCCATACGGCGAATTCTCGACAAAGAAGGCTGTATCGCTGCTGAATATGTACCTGATGGCTACATACGGCAACGGCGAATGGATTAACTCATATCACGACGGACAATTCTACCTCAACCACAAGCTGATAGGCCAGCTGAACCTGGAACCCGACCGCGTACGCGAGACGGCTGCACAATTTTTGGCCAAAATGAGCGGTGTCGACCACGTGTACACCCTCGATGAGATATTGGCCGGCCGAGGCGACGAGCGCCTGAAAGCCATGCAGCGCAATTCGCATCCCGACACGTCGGGCGACTTATTCGTGGAAGTTGACCCGGGCTGGGAAGTCGTCGACGACATCACCTCGCCGGCTCGCGAAGACCGCATCCACTACGTAAAGCGCCTGGCCACAGCCACAGCGCCCGTATTCATCTTGGCTCCGAACGTCGACCCGCAAGTGATCGACACGCCGGTCGATATTCGCGTGGTAGCGCCCACCGTGGCGCGACTGCTGCGCATACGCTCGCCCAATGGCGCCGCACTGCCGTCGATGGTGTTCTGAACCGCCGACGGCCCTTCGACCACATCCGTGCGCCTCGACTCGATTAGCGACGAAATAGGCGCCGAAAATCAACCCTAATATCAACAGGCCGAAGCAAGACGCAAAACGCTGAGGCACGACACATACAAACATCAATATGTCATTAGAATCATTCCTGAAAAGCATATTCGGCTCGAAGGCTCAACGCGACCGCAAGCACTATCTCGAATATGTAGAAAAGAACATAAATCCGCTGGCAGCGAAGTTCGAAGCCATGAGCAACGACGAGCTGCGCCAGACGGTGGCCGACATCCGCGCCGACATCCACGGCGCCATCAAGGGCGATGAAGACCGCATTGCCGAGCTGAAAGAAAAGATCGAGACCCTGCCGCTCGACGAACGTCAGCCGCTCTGGGACGAAATCGACCAACTCGAGAAGAACATCAAGGAGACCCTCGAAAAGAAACTCGATGAGCACCTGCCGATGACGTTCGCCGCCATGCGCGACGCCTCGCGCCGCTTCGCCAAGAACGAGACCATCGAAGTGACCGCCACCGACCTCGATCGCGACCTGGCCGGCCGCGGCAAAGACTTTGTCACCATCGAAGGCGACAAAGCCATCTATCAGAACCACTGGATGGCCGGCGGCAACGAAGTGACCTGGGACATGATCCACTACGACGTGCAGATGGTGGGCGGCAAAGTGCTCAACGAAGGTAAAATCGCCGAGATGGCAACCGGCGAAGGCAAGACGCTGGTGGCAACGTTGCCGGTGTTCCTGCGCTCGCTGACAGGCCGCGGCGTCCATGTCGTGACCGTCAACGACTACCTCGCCAAGCGCGACTCCGAGTGGATGGGTCCGCTCTATCAATTCCTCGGGTCGACTATCGACTGCATCGACAAGCACAAGCCCAACACCCCCGAACGCCGCGCAGCCTACGCCTGCGACATCACCTACGGCACGAACAACGAATTCGGCTTCGACTACTTGCGCGACAACATGGCCATGGCACCCGAAGATATGGTGCAGCGCGGCCACTACTATGCCATAGTCGATGAGGTCGACTCCGTGCTTATCGACGACGCCCGTACGCCACTGATTATCTCAGGCCCCGTGCCCAAGGGCGACGAACAGTACTTCAACGAATACAAGAGCAACGTCGAGACCGTGTTCCAAGCCCAGCGCCGCTTGGTCAACAACATCCTCGTCGAAGCCAAAGATAAAATCGCCTCGAGTGACAAGGAAGTTCAGAAAGAAGGCGCCCTGCTGCTGTTCCGTGCATTCAAGGGTCTGCCCAAATATCCGCCTCTGATCAAGTTCCTGAGCCAGGAAGGCATGAAAAATCTCATGCTCGAGACCGAGGCTCACTACTTGCAAGACAATGCTCGCGAAATGCCCATCGTCACCGACCCGCTCTACTTCGTCATCGACGAAAAGAACCGCAGCGTCGAACTCACCGACAAGGGCCTCGACGAGCTGACAGGCAAAATCGACGACCCGAACTTCTTCGTGCTGCCCGACATCACCACCCTGCTGAGCGACCTCGAGCACATCACCGACAAGGAAGAGCGCCAGACTCGCAAAGACGAGCTCATGGCCGACTACGCCGTGAAGGCCGAGCGCGTACACACCGTCACCCAGCTGCTGAAAGCTTACACACTGTTTGACAAGGATGTAGAATACGTCATCGACGACAACAAAATTAAGATTGTCGACGAGCAGACCGGCCGTATCATGGAAGGCCGCCGCTACAGCGACGGTCTGCACCAAGCCATCGAGGCCAAGGAAGGCGTGAAGGTGGAAGCAGCCACCCAGACCTTCGCAACCATCACCTTGCAGAACTATTTCCGCATGTATCACAAGCTGGCCGGCATGACCGGTACGGCAGTGACCGAAGCAGGCGAATTCTGGGACGTCTACAAACTCGAAATCGTAGAAATTCCTACCAACCGCCCCGTGCAGCGTGTGGACATGAACGACCGCGTGTACAAGACCAAGAAAGAAAAGTACAAAGCCGTCATCGCTGAAATCGAGCGCCTGCACGAAATCGGCCGTCCCGTGCTCGTGGGTACGACCTCGGTCGAAATCTCCGAGCTGCTGAGCAAGATGCTGACGATGCGCAAAATCAAGCACAACGTGCTGAATGCCAAGCTCCACCAGCGCGAAGCCGAAATCGTGGCCCTCGCCGGCCTGCCCGGCGCCGTGACCATCGCCACCAACATGGCCGGCCGCGGTACGGACATCAAGCTGCCGCAAGAGGTGAAGGACATGCAGGACAAGGAAATCGCGAAGGACAAAGCCGTGGGCGGCCTCGCCATCATCGGCACCGAGCGCCACGAGTCGCGCCGCGTCGACCGCCAGCTGCGCGGCCGCTCGGGCCGTCAGGGCGACCCCGGCTCGTCGGTATTCTTCGTGTCGTTCGAAGACCAACTGATGCGCCTGTTCGCCACCGACCGCGTCATGAAGATGCTCGACACCTTCGGCCTCAAAGAAGACGAAATGATTGAGCACAAGATGGTCAACAACGCCATCGAGAAGGCCCAGCGCCGCGTCGAAGAGAACAACTTCGGCATCCGTAAGCGCCTGGTCGAATATGACGACGTGATGAACAAGCAGCGCAACTACATCTACACCCGTCGCCAGCACGCACTCAAGGGCGAGCGCATCGGCATCGACATCGCCAACATGCTGTACGACACCGTAGAAGCAATCATCGACCAATACGAAAGCGACTACGCCTCGCTGAGCCTCGAAGTGCTGCGCACGTTCTCCATCGAAATGCCCTACGACGAAGCCGAATACGGCCGACTCGACCGCGACGAACGCATCGAGCGCCTGCACGCCGAAGCCCTGTCGACACTCAACCGCAAAAACGACAAGATACGCGAAGTGGCCATGCCGGTGCTGAACAATCTGCTTGCGACATCAGACTACCGCGGCAAAATTATCGTGCCCATCGGCGACGGCAAGCGCGTGTTCCACCTGCGCGTCGACCTGCAGACAGCCGCCGACACCGAAGGCCGCTCCATCATCAAAGAATGGCAACAAGCCCTGTCGCTCGTCACCATCGACGAACTGTGGATGATGCACCTGCGCGAACTCGACCAGCTGCGCCAGTCGGTACAGAACGCGTCGTACGAACAGAAAGACCCGCTGGTAATCTACAAGGTAGAGGCCTTCCACCTGTTCCAGGACATGCTGCAGCGCCTGAACGTGAAGATGGTGTCGACGCTGATGCGCGCTTCAATCCCGATGCGCGAAGCCGACCCGCAAGCACAAGCCGAAGCAGAACAGCCCAAGCGCCAAGCACCCGAAATGAAGCAGGCCGCGCCCGACATGCCCCACAAGTACAACTATCAGACCTCGAAGGCCGACGCCTCCGGCAGCGACGCACAGCGCCGTGCCGCATCGGCTCCGCAAGGCGAGCAGCAACGCACCGCCCCCATTAAGGTCGGTCCGAAGGTCGGTCGCAACGACCCCTGCCCCTGCGGTTCAGGCAAGAAATACAAAAACTGCCACGGCCGTCTACAATAAGCCCGGCAGACAAGCCTAAAAGAGGCGCAGCTCAATCACCGAGCTGCGCCTCTTTAGTAGTACACTGACGCAAACTATTGATTGCATCTAAACTTATAGGAGATTGGGAATCT
>CAYSQI010000061.1:0-7671 GCA_964433215.1 uncultured Bacteroides sp. | reverse complement strand
CTACGCGTGGCACTGCGCTCGTTATCTGAAAACAAGTGTTGGCGATGCAGCCGGCAGCTCGCTTGCCGTCGTAAACGCCGATGATGTACATGCCGTAGGTCAGTTGGGATAGTACGTTTGTGTCCATATTCAGTGCGTTGTTTTTATTCAAAACATACGCTTGAGAGGTTTTGTTCGCGGTTAATTGCCGCATTTTCGCAATTATAGCAACGATTTGCGCAAAAAAATAAAAGAAAAGTATGAACCAAAGTTTTTTTTTACTACCTTTGTGTTACCATGAAGGCTGATAATTTACAAAATAAATTAACCGATAACAGATCACTTAAAATTGTAGTAACCGGCACGAGGGGTATACCTGACATTCAGGGCGGTGTAGAGACCCACTGCGAGGAGCTATATCCGCGTCTCGCTGCTATGGGGCATGATATCACGGTCATTCGTCGTACACCCTATGTAGCCGATGATAATCGTCGTAAATCCTACTGCGGAGTCAATCTAAAAGATATTTATGCACCGAGGCTCAAAAGTGTTGAAGCTATCGTTCACACGTTTCTGTCAGTTTTGGCTGCTCGGCGTATGAATCCCGATGTACTCCATATTCATGCAATAGGACCGTCTATAATCACTCCGTTTGCACGGCTGTTGGGATTGCGAGTAGTCACCACGAACCATGGCCCCGATTACGACCGACAGAAGTGGAACTCGCTGGCTAAAGTTGTGCTGCGCCTGGGTGAACGATTTGGAGCTCGATTCAGCAATGCTGTGATTGTAATTAGTAATGTGATTAGCGACATTCTCGTCAGAAAGTATGGCCGTCGCGATACGCATTTAATATTTAATGGCGTCAATCGTCCCGAAATAGCTACCGAACACGATTACATTGATTCTCTGGGCCTTGTTAGTCGAAAATATATCGTAGCTTTGGGCCGGTTTGTCAAAGAAAAGGGCTTCCATGACCTTATCGCCGCATTCGCCAAAGCAGCCCCTGAAGGATGGCAACTGGTTATTGCGGGAGATGCCGATCACCCCGACGCCTATTCGACGGGGTTGAAGCAAAAAGCTGCAGAAGCCGGTGTGGTGCTCACCGGTTTTATACGAGGACGTAAGCTGAACCAGTTAATGAGTCATGCAGGGTTATATGCTATGCCTTCATATCACGAAGGATTGCCGATAGCTTTGCTTGAAGCTTTGAGCTATGGCCTTGACGTTGTCGTGAGCGACATCCCGGCCAATAAGTTGCCTATCTTGGAACCGACAGATTTCTTTGTGACCGGCAATGTCGACGATTTAGCTTTAAAGATTTCCCAAAAAATCGCACTCGGTGCCAGTCGACGTGTCTATAATCTGGATAGTTACAACTGGGATACGATAGCTCGTCAGACTCTTGATGTGTATCGCTTGGTGGCTCGTCGATAGGCTTTAGTTTATGATGCTCCCAAGTGGCTTTCCTCGGTACACCATCTTTACTTTAGGTACTTTCTTCTGAACTTTCCTTTGAACTTTCCTTGCACAATTTTTTGAAAAAAAGTGCCTAAGATTATCCAATTAATCCAATAAAATTCGTAACTTTGCAGCCTGACTAAACGACATTTCCAGTCAGATAGTTTAACTAAAAGACTATAACCTACGAGCTATGAAGCTATTACAAGCTAAACTTGCTAAATACACCGCACCTCAGGAGGCTAAGGCTGCCGGTGTTTATCCCTATTTTAGGGCCATATCCTCGGAGCAGAATCCTGAAGTTATCATTAACGGAAAAAAGGTATTAATGTTCGGCTCGAACTGCTATTCAGGTCTTGTTAATGACCCTCGTATCAAAGAAGCAGCTATCGAAGCAACGAAGAAATACGGCACGGGCTGTGCCGGCTCGCCGTTCCTTAATGGCACCCTCGACTTGCATAAAAAACTTGAGGCACGTCTGGCCGAGTATATCGGTAAAGAAGATGTGATGATTTACTCTACAGGTTTTGAGGTGAACTTAGGTGTGGTTTCATGTCTGACCGGTCGCGAAGACTATATTATCTGGGATGAGCAGGACCATGCTTCGATTATCGAAGGCCGTCGTCTGTCGTTCTCTCAGCAGTTCAAATACAAGCACAACGACATGGCTTCGCTCGAGCAGCAGCTCCAGCGTTGCAAGCCTGATAAGGTGAAGTTGATTGTTACTGATGGCGTATTCTCGATGGAAGGTGACGTGGCTAATGTGCCCGAAATCGTGCGTTTGGCCAAGCAGTACAATGCCGCCGTGATGGTTGATGAAGCTCACGGTATCGGCGTATTTGGCAAGGGTGGCCGCGGTACGGTCAACCACTTCGGCCTTACCGACGACGTTGACCTCATCATGGGTACATTCTCGAAGTCGCTGGCGTCGCTCGGCGGTTTCATCGCTTGCGATAAGGAAATCACAAACTATCTGCGCCACCACTCGCGCTCGTATATCTTCACTGCCAGCATCACCCCGGCATCGACCGCCGCTGCGCTGAAGGCTATCGACCTGCTCGAAGAAGAAACGTGGCGTCAGGATCAGCTTTGGGAGCTCACAAACTATGCTCTCGAAGGCTTCCGCAACATGGGTGTCGAAATCGGCCATACTTCAACCCCGATTATCCCCCTCTTCATCCGCGACGACTACAAGACCTACTTCGTAACTCACGACTTGCTTGAGGAAGGCATCTTCGTCAACCCCGTGGTTTCGCCTGCTGTCGCACCTCAGGACACCCTGATTCGCTTCTCGCTGATGGCTAATCACACCAAGGAGCAGGTTACCACCGCTCTCGAAAAAATTCAGAAAGTTCTGCGCAAGTACGAGATTATTCACTAACCCGGCGCGCGCGACAAATATAGAATTCCGACTATGATTAATTCGTGGTCGGAATTTTTTTTAAAAATTCGTTGCAACGGCTGTGACATTTTTGCAGTGTCTGCGTCAAATGAGTATATGGAAAATATAATTACAGTTGAAAATGTCGGTAAGGCGTTCACCAATCATGTGGCGCTCGACAATGTGTCGCTTCAAGTACCGACCGGCCGTGTCTACGGTCTGCTTGGCCCCAACGGAGCGGGAAAGACTACGCTTCTGCGCATCATCAACCATATCACAGCGCCCGATACCGGTCGCGTTCTTTTCGAGGACCACCAGCTGACGGCTGCCGATCTCGCTCATATCGGTTATCTGCCCGAGGAGCGCGGCCTCTACAAGAAGATGAAGGTTGGCGACCAGGCGCTATTCTTTGCTCGGCTTAAGGGACTTGAACGCAGTGAGGCTAAAAAGGCCCTAATGGAGTGGTTCGATAAACTTGAAATCACGTCGTGGTGGGATAAGAAAGTCGAGGAGCTGTCGAAAGGCATGGCGCAAAAAGTGCAGTTTATTGTTACTGTGCTCCACCGCCCCCGTCTGCTTATCTTCGACGAGCCTTTCTCGGGTTTCGACCCCATAAATGCCGAGGTGCTCAAGCGTGAGATACTTGAGTTGCGCGACAAAGGAGCTACTGTCATCTTCTCGACGCACAATATGGCATCCGTCGAGGAACTATGCGACAATATCAGCCTCATCAATAAGTCGCACAATATTCTCTCCGGCAATGTGGCCGAGTTGCGCCAACGATTTAGCGACAACCGCTACGAGGTGGCTTTCGAAGGCGATGATGCGGCTTTCCGAGATGCGCTCGCGCCGATGGTCGACGACCTCGTTCCCGGTATGGCCACTCGCGATGGTGCCCACACTGCGACTTTCGCACTTCGCTCGGCCGATGACGTACGCATGGTACTTGGCGCGGCTAACAATGCGGCTATCATTCGTAGCTTCAACCGACTACTGCCGTCGATGAACGATATTTTCATTCGTGCGGTCAAGGAAAACGATTCGACAACTAATTCATCTATTGAAATATGAAAAACGCACTTGGTATAATCGTTTCGCGCGAATATTGCGAACGTGTGAAGCGCAAGAGTTTCATCATATCCACTATTTTGACACCTCTGCTGATGCTCGCTATGATGCTTGTGCCGTCGCTGATGGCAATCTTGCAAGGTCCGGAGGAGAAGAAAGTCGCTGTAATTGACGAAACCGGCATCATCGCTCCGATGCTTCAGAATATGGGCGGCGTCACGTTTACGGCTACAGACAAGCCGCTCGACGACTTGAAGGCTGACGAGACTTACGATGCAATTCTGACCATCGGTCCGAACGCTATCGCTGACCAAGCCGAGGGTATCAATTTCTACACTCGCAGCGCGTCGTCGCTGCAGACTGAGTCGTTCATCGTCGACCAAATCGAAAATAGCGTCCGCAATATCCGCATTAAGGCTCAAAATATCGAGAACCTTGACGAAATCCTTCGCCAAATTGAGCCTGATGTTGAACTCGCTACGTTCCGCATCGACCAAGGCGAAGACCAGTCTACGTCGTCGTTGCTATCGTATATGCTCGGTATGTTCACTATGCTGATTCTGTATATGTTTATACTTCTGTATGGCAACATGGTGATGACTTCGATTATAGAGGAAAAGAGCAACCGTGTACTCGAGCTTGTGGTGTCGTCGGTGAAACCGGCGCAGCTGATGGCCGGTAAAATTATTGGCGTAGGTCTTGTGGCGCTGACGCAGGTGCTGATTTGGACAGTGCTTGTGCTGGCTTGCTCGGCCTTCGTGATGCCTACCATGATAGGCATGGCTTCGAGTGCCGACCCTTCGATGGCTGTGGCTCTTGGTCAGCTGGCCGACGTGGGTTTTATGGCCCGACTCATGCTGTTCATGACTGTATTCCTCGTTGGCGGCTATCTGTTCTATGCTTCGATTTTCGCGGCTATCGGTTCGGCTGTCGATAACATACAGGACGCTTCGCAGCTACAGTCGGTGGCTACGGTGCCGATTATTCTGGCAATCGTGATTGCCATGACGGTTATCAACGATCCGAATTCGACGTTTGCTGTCTGGACTTCAATCATACCTTTCACGTCGCCGATGGTGATGATGGCTCGTATGCCTTTCGGTATCCCGGTATGGCAGGAAATCGTCTCGGCGGTGACCCTCTTCTTAAGTTTCATGCTGCTGGTGTGGGTCGCTGCAAAGATTTACCGTGTCGGTATTTTCATGTATGGCAAGAAACCGAGCCTTATGGAGCTTATTCGCTGGGCTCGTTATAAATAAGCTTTTATATAGTAGATTATGGCAACACGAACTGCAAATCACGGTTGGGTGAAAGTGGGAACATATTCCGACCCGGCCACAGCGCACATCGCCAAAGGTATGCTCGAAACAAATGGAATACCGGCTTCGCTTACCAATGACACAATCTCTACCGTGTATCCGATGACCGATACTTGGGCTGCAATCGATCTGTATGTGCCGCAGACGATGGCTTCGTTGGCTGCCAAGCTGCTTCAGCTCGAGGGCGACTGATTGTCCCTTTTTTCCTAATTATTGCCGCCTCCGTGATATGCTTCGCGCGAGGCGGCAATTTTTTGAAAAAAATTCGTAACTTTGTGCGTATGAATACGAAGTTTTTCTCAATGGCTTTGGTAGTGTTTTTTGCCGTAGCTGCTCCTTTGGTCGGTGCGCAGAGCGTGGCCGATTTTCAGGTGTCGGCTATTGCGAATGGCTCGACCGGCGACTTTGCTCCGTATTTTATCGGCTCGCTCAATGGCGGCCGCATCGTTCGCAAAGGCTCGGTGCAACTCGATGCCGGATTTTCGGTAGCCATGGATACTGCGAAACGCGTTTCGTGGGGCATGGGCGCCGAAGTTGTTGTCGGTTATTCTTCGAAAAACACGTACGACCGTTGGAATGCAGATGTCGCAGCGTGGGGCAAGTCGAGCGACCGCCCTTCTATAGCGTGGATTCAGCAACTCTATGGCGAAGTTAAGTATCGCTCGGTCTTTTTGCGCATAGGTCAGAAGGACTACCACTCGGCTCTGCTCGACGAGAGCCTTTCGTCGGGCGATTTGGTCCGGAGTGCCAATGCACGTGGCATTCCGGGCTTCGAAGTCGGCTTTATCGATTTCCAGGATATACCTTATACGCAAGGTTGGCTCCAGATACAAGGCCAAGTCGAGTATGGCGTTTTCACTGATGATGGTTTTCGCGAGTCGCAGTTTAATTATTATAATTATGTGCTGGCTTGCGATTTGTGGTACACCTACAAGCGATGCTATTTCCGCACGAAGCCGTCGGAGGCTTTCAGCGTCACGCTCGGTATGCAGACTGCCGGCCAGTTTGCCGGCTTTACCCGTAAGTTTTTGCAGGGTCGGTTGATGATGTCGGAGAACCGCGGCTTCAAGGTCAAGGATATGTTCCGTATGTTTTTACCTATTCAGGGCGACACCTCCGATGGTTACTACGAGGGCAATTCACTTGGTACATGGGATTTTAAGGCTCGCTACCGTCTGAGCGATAATCAAGAGTTGGCGTTCGCTTTTCAATGGCCTTGGGAGGATGGTTCCGGCATAGGACGTCGCAACGGTTGGGATGGCCTCTACGGCTTGTACTACACTCGTGCCGACCGTAGCCCGCTCACAGGTGTCGCTATTGAGTATATCGATTTCCGCAATCAAAGCGGCCCGATACATTGGGCGCCCGGCGATGTGCCAAATTGTACCATTACTACCGAAGCTACCGGCGGCGACGACTATTACAATAACGAAACTTACGGTGGCTACGCCAACTATGGCTTGTCGCTTGGCTCGCCTTTCTTGTTGTCGCCAATTTACAACACCAACGGCTATTCGGGCTTTGCCCATTGTCGAGCTCGCGGTGTCCACTTTGCCATCAAAGGTTGCATAGGCGACAATTGGGATTATACGCTCAAGTACAGTTGGCAACAGGCGTGGGGCTCGGGTCGCATCCCGGCTACTTATTCTCTGATAGATAACTCCGTGATGATGGCGTCGTCGTGGAACGCTCGCCAACTTATTGATGGTCTGCGCATCGATGCAGTCGTGGCCTTTGATGCCGGCAGCTTGCGTGGCGACAACTTCGGCGTGCTTGCTACGCTCACTTATACCGGAAATTTGACTTTTAGAAAATGAAGCGTCTGACTCTTATATTGCCTCTGCTGATTGCTATGCTGCTCTCGTCATGTCAAAACGATGGCTATATTGGCGAAATTTTCGGCACCTGGCGGGTTGAATCGTACACTCGCGATGGCGTCGAGATGAAGATTAGCCCTACGACTTTCAGCTTTCAGAACAATATTGTCAACTGTGTGCTCAATGTTGACGAATACGGCACATCGTGGAGCCGGTTCGGCACGTGGACTCATACCGACCGGCAGTTTGACCTTAACTTCACTCATCACGACGACAACACGCCTCAGGGAAGCGGCATTTACGAAGCCCCCGAGTGGCTCGGTATGGTTTCCGACGAAGTGATGAACATGAAAATCACCCTCAACAAAGACAAGATGATTTGGATGTGGAACGCCCCCGACGGATCCATCTGCATCTATCAGTTACATAAAACTTGGTAAGTCCACCCTCCGGCCGGCTCCAACGAGATACTTTTTGACCTCGTTAACAACCTTTAGCGAGGGTGTGTTCAGATTTTTCACACCATCGCTATTATCTTCATGAGTTTGACAGTTGTGGGTGGTTACGAGCTGATACACAATGGATTGGGCTACACATTTTGTGCTACCCAATCCATTGCTTAATTTTTTAACATTACTTTAACACT
>CAYSQI010000060.1:0-7791 GCA_964433215.1 uncultured Bacteroides sp. | reverse complement strand
TAAGGTGCAAAAAAAAGCAGAAAAATTTCCTTATTTACAAAATGATTGCTAACTTTGCAGCGCGAAAAATGAATCAATAATTAATAAAAACTTATTATCATGTCAGAAACCGCAAATCGCGTACAGGCTATCATCACCGACAAGCTCGGTGTTTCTGCTGAGCAGGTTACCCCCGAAGCATCGTTCACCGCCGACCTCGGCGCTGATTCTCTCGACACCGTCGAACTGATCATGGACTTCGAAAAGGAATTCGACCTCGAAATTCCTGACGAGGACGCTCAGACCATCAAGACTGTAGGTGACGCTATCGCCTATATCGAGGAGCACCAGAAATAATTCAGGTACACTCGTATGACTTACAAATCGACGCGCGACTCCTACTCGAGCCGCGCTCGATTAATTAAGCAACTCCCTTCACTCCTCTTCCATAATATATAACCATTTTCGATTTTAGCACATGGAATTAAAACGTGTTGTTGTAACCGGCATGGGCGCCATTACTCCCATCGGCAACGACGTCGCATCGACCTGGAACGCCGCCCTCAATGGCGTCAGCGGTGCTGCGCCGATTACCCATTTTGACGCCTCGAAGTTTAAAACCCAGTTCGCTTGCGAAGTCAAAAACTTCAACGGCGAAGAACACTTCGACCGCCGTAAACTCCGCCAGCTCGACCTCTACGCTCAATACGCTCTGGTGGCTGCCCGCCAGGCTGTTGCCGACGCAGGTGTCGAGGACGAAGGTGCATTCAACAAGGACCGAGTCGGTGTTATCGTCGCTGCCGGTATCGGTGGCCTGCACACCTTCGAGGAAGAAGCCGGATACTATGCCCTCAACCAAGAAAAAGGACCCAAATACAACCCATTCTTCATCCCCAAGATGATTGCCGACATCGCTTCGGGACACATCTCGATGGAATATGGATACCACGGCCCCAACTACGGTGTCGTATCGGCATGTGCTTCGTCTAACAACGCTATCGTCGACGCTTTCAACCTCATCCGACTCGGAAAAGCCGATGCTATGATCACCGGCGGCGCCGAAGCTGCCATCTACCCCGCAGGTGTAGGCGGCTTCAACTCGATGCACGCTCTGTCGACTCGCAACGATAGCCCCGAGACCGCTTCTCGCCCATTCAGCAAGTCGCGCGATGGTTTCGTCATGGGCGAAGGCAGCGTAATCCTCGTTCTTGAAGAACTCGAACACGCCCTGGCGCGTGGCGCAAAAATATATGCCGAAGTAGCCGGCGGAGGTCTCTCGGCCGACGCTTACCACCTCACCGCTACTCACCCCGACGGACTCGGCGCTATCCTCGCTATGAAGAACGCCCTCGAAGACGCCGAAATGAAGCCTGAGGATATCGACTACATCAACGTGCACGGCACTTCGACCCCTGTAGGCGACATCTCCGAGATTAAAGCTATCGTCAACGTATTCGGCGACCACGCCAAGGAGCTCAACATCTCGTCGACCAAGTCGATGACCGGCCACCTGCTCGGTGCCACCGGCGCTCTCGAAGCCATGTTCAGCGTTCTCGCTGTTCAGAACAACATCATCCCGCCGACCATCAACCACGAAGACGGCGACGAAGACGAAGAAATCGACTATACTCTGAACTTCACCTTCAACAAGGCTCAGGAACGCCCCGTGCGAGCTGCCCTCTCGAACTCATTTGGCTTCGGCGGACACAACGCCACAATCATCGTCAAAGAGTTCGCAAAATAAGCTAACCCTACCTAACTCTATACGCCAGACTCCGACATCGATACGATGCCGGAGTCTGCTGCTTTTATACCTGTCGAAGATTAACACACTTCGCCTAAACTCTATGCGTACCAATTGTTAATAATTGCAAACGATGCTGCCTGGATTTTAATATTCTTTTGCATTTATAGCTGCTATGTCGAAAAATATTTGTAATTTTGTCGAAAATTTAGAAGAAAAGGTAAGAAAGACTACTAACTAATGAAAAAAAGCATCATTCTGGCCGCGATGGCCGCTCTGGCGCTTAGCGCTTCAGCCGAAGGCTACCAAGTAAACACTTTCAGCTCCAAACAGCTCGGCATGGGACATGCCGGCGTCGCTATGAAACTCGGCGCTGAAAGCATCCTGTTCAACCCCGGCGCTATCGCCATGAACAACAAGACCTTCGAAATATCAGGTTCTATCACAGCGATCTCCGCGCTGGCTACAACTACTCACAACGGCGTAAAATACGAAACCGACAACGACATCTCTACCCCGATGAACATCTCGTCGGTGTTCAAAATCTACGACAACTTCTACGGCGGCATCGCCCTCTTCACCCCCTACGGCTCGGGTATCAACTGGGGCGAGCACTGGCCCGGCGCCGTGCTGAACCAAAACGTAAAAATCAAGGCTTTCACCGTGCAGCCCACCCTGTCGTGGCGCCCGATCAAGAACCTGTCGGTCGGTGCCGGCCTGATGATCAACTGGGGTACCGTCGACCTGAGCAAAGCCCTGCTGACCGGCGCGTCGCTCAACCCGCTGCTCAAAGCGCTGGGCATGCCCGACGAAGCTATGTACTCGCCCGAAGCAGCTCCTGCCTCAGTCAACCTCAAAGGCACTTCAAAACTCTCAGTAGGCTATAGCCTCGGCGCCCTGTGGGACATCAACGAAGAGTGGAGCCTCGGCCTGTCGTATCGCTCGCGCTCTACTCTGACAGTCAAAAAAGGCGACGCCCGCGTCAGCTACAGCGGCGCTGCCGAAAGTATGCTCTCGCCCGTGCTCGACAACCTCAACAACACCAACTTCCGCGCTTCGCTCCCCACTCCGTTCGTCCTCACTCTCGGCACCGCATTCAAACCCGTCGACAATGTCACCATCGCTCTTGACATCCAACTCAACGGCTGGAAGACATACGACGAACTGAACATGGAATTCGACGACCTCGAAGACTTCAACCAGAAGCTCACCAAGAACTATAAGAATTGCTTCACATACCACCTTGGCGCTCAGTGGGGCGTGACAAAGCGCTGCGACCTGCGCTGCGGCATCATGATCGACACCAACCCCTGCGACAAAAACTACTACAACCCCGAGACACCCGGACAGCTTCGCATCGAACCCTCCGTCGGCTTCTCGTTCCGTCCGATGAAAAATCTTTCGGTTGACCTCGCATTCATGTACGTTCACGGCTGTGGCACCGACAACGCCACCGGCGTCTACGACAACTTCGTCTACAAAATGGCGGCCCAAGTATCGCCCGAACTGCCCGGCCAATTAGGCATCAAGCCTCAAGGCTCATTCACGGCCGACTACAAAGTACGCGCATATATGCCTTCGTTCGGCCTGAGCTACTCGTTCTAAGACTCTGATTTAACCACAAATAAGCCAAAGTGCCGATAGCTTGGAAACTATCGGCACTTTGTTCTTTTTTCCGCACGGCGACGTCATCCGAAATACCGTGGCGACAACCGACGCAAGCCCACGCAGACCAAACGCCACATCTGCTTATAAACCACGGCCATGGCCACGCTCGCCACAAAATAGCACACCACCAACAGCGCCGACGCACGCATGTCGGGAATTCCAAAGTAAAACCACTGCCGCACCACCGGATGCGCCGCAAACAAGTACGGACTCAGCTCGCCCAGCCATATCCACAAATCGCGCCACACGGCGATGCGCATCGTCAGCTTACCAAATGCCATCACGATGACCACCGCCGCCACAAGCGACAACTGCCACGTGTAAAAATTCAGCATACTCGGCACAAAGCCTACCACAGACACAAGCACTACGACTACCACCAAGGCCGACGACACCGGCGCCTTCCGACGCCCGTATAAGACACCGAACACCAACAGCATCACCCACCCCGTCGCATTGTGGCGAAACCAGCTCAAGCCATCCGCGCTATCGGCCAACAACGCCTGTCCGACCAACGACACGGCCACAGCCACAGCCATCCACCATACCGGCCGGCGATATATCAGCAACGCATATATCACATACAATTGAAGCGCCAAACCGAAGTACCAATAAACACCCGGCGACGGCTCAATCAGCGGAAGCACTACATCAGGCAACAACGTCAGCTGAAACAACTCATTGCCAAACAGACCAAGCGACGGCGCGTTGCCATAGCTCATAATCAAGGCCGTCAATGTTATCGTCATCAGCGCCACTCCCGGCACGATAAGACACAGCAACTTGCGATAGCTATCCCACACGAAGCGGCCGCGACTCAGCGGAACGCCGCCGACCTCGTACTTGCGTACCAAGCCGTAGCCTGTCAGAAAGATAAACACCGGCACGCCATACCACCCCACGAACGACAGCAAGTCGTAGCCAAGCTGGTGAGAACTCCCGAGCGCTCGCAGAAAGCGGTCGACATTGCTCTGCAAGTAGCCGTATTCGTTCTCGTCGACCGTCCCGCGCAGCAGGTGAACAAAATTATGAAACACGATGACGACGATAGCCAATCCGCGCATTGCGGTGCAACACGCGCGACTCAGACTTATATCTATCCGACGGTTCATCTTTCTTTGACTCGGTTCAGCGATGCAAAATTAGCATATTTTCCCCAATCGCTCGCCATCTTTTTACACACACCGGCGCTATATTTTGCGCGAAACGCATCTAAACCAAGGAAAATTTGTAACTTTGCGCTCGTGAAGTTGACAAGCCTCCTAAGAAGCGTTCTTTGCGGAGCCGCGGCCACCATTTTGGCGTGCTGCAGCTCGACTAAGCACGTGCCCGATGGCCAAATGCTTCTCGACAAGGTCGCTATCGAAATCGAAGGCGACCGCGACGTCACTTCCGAAGAGCTTATCAACTTCCTGCGGCAACAGCCCAACCACAAAGTCCTGGGATTCGCCAAATTACAGCTCAGCACTTACTCTCTCTCCGGCAGCGACACCACAAAATGGTACAACCGCTGGCTGCGACGCCTCGGACAAGCACCGGTCATCTTCGACCCCGACCTCACCGATGCCTCGCGCCGACAGCTACAGCAAGCGCTCGTCAACCGCGGCTACATGGGCGCCTCAATCGTCGTCGACACCACCCTCCGGCGCGATGACAAGCGAGCCGACGTCACCTACCGCATCAACACCGGGCGCCCGCACGTGATTGCTTCGCTCGGATACAACATCGAAGACCCCACCGTCCGACAAATCATTATGGCCGACTCCTCGCTCGTCGACATTGCGCCCGGCATGCTCTTCGACCGCTCGCACCTCGACGAAGTCCGCGGCGCCATCACCCGACGCTTGCGCGACGAAGGCTACTACGGCTTCAGCCGCGAATACATCACATTCACCGCCGACACCGTACTCGGCTCCAAGGACATCGCTCTGACTCTCAACCTGCGCGACCCGGGCGCACGCAACGCCCTCGACGCTCCGGCCGACACTGCCGACGACAGCCGACACCACATCTACATCGTTCGCTCCGTTACATTCATCACCGACGAAGCGCTCAACGCCGCGCCCGTAGACCGCGACACCATTCACTATCGCGGACTCGACATCATCTACGGACCCGACCGCTACATCCGGCCATCGGCCCTCTACGACATGTGCTTCATCGAGCCGGGGACCAACTACAGCGCCAACAACGTCGACCGCACTTATGCCGCTCTGTCGCGCCTGAGCATCCTCAAATTCATCAGCATCGAAATGGAACACGCCGGGCAACTCTCGGCCGACACCGAGCTACTCGACGCCGTAATCAACATATCGCGCAACCGCAAGCAAGGCGTCACTCTCGAACTCGAAGGCACCAACTCCGAAGGCGACTTCGGCTTCGGCATCGGCGCTACTTACCAAAATCGCGACCTCACCCGACGCTCCGACATGCTCACCGTCAAGCTTCGCACCAGCTACGAAAGCATATCCGGCAACTTCGACGGGCTGATCAACAACCGCTTCACCGAATACGCCGGCGAAGTCGGCATCACATACCCCAAATTCCTGCTCCCATTCGCCTCTCGTGCCTTCAAAAAGCGGATGCAAGCCACCACCGAATTCGCGCTCTCGTTCAACTATCAAGAGCGCCCGGAGTACACTCGCATCATCGGCGGCGCGGCCTGGCGGTGGAAATGGAACAATCGCTGGCGCGACTATATGCGGCGACACACGTTCGACCTCATCGACATCAACCTGGTGCGGCTACCTCGCTCCACCATCAACTTCATCGACGAAATCGCGCCGTCAAACCCGCTGCTGCGCTACTCCTACGAAGACCACTTCATCATGCGCATGGGCTACACCTACTACCACACAAACCGCCGTATTCCCACCGCCGAAATCAACGCCTTCGCCATGCAGCCCCAAGTCAACACCCTGCGCGTCAGCGTCGAGACTGCCGGCAACCTCCTCTACGGACTTTCGCACATCTTCTCGCACAATAGCGGCAGCCAAGTCCACAAAATTTTCGGCATTCAATACTCGCAATACGTCAAGGGTGAATTCGACTACACCGTCACGCGCAACTTCAACTCGCGCAACGCCCTCGCTTTCCACGTCGGCTTCGGCATCGCTTACCCATACGGCAACTCGTCGATGGTGCCTTTCGAAAAGCGTTTCTACGCCGGCGGCGCTAACGGCGTGCGCGGTTGGGGCGTTCGTACTCTCGGCCCCGGCTGCTTCGACGCTCACAACTCGGTGACCGACTTCATCAACCAGTCGGGCGACATCAACCTAATACTCTCGATGGAATATCGTGCCAAACTCTTCTGGGTTTTCGAAGGCGCACTTTTCATCGACGCCGGCAACATTTGGACTATCCACAACTACCCCAACCAGCCGGGCGGTATGTTCAAATTCAACCAATTCTACAAACAGCTGGCGGCATCCTACGGCATCGGCCTGCGAATGGACTTCACTTACTTCCTGCTTCGCTTCGACCTTGGCATCAAAGCTCACAACCCGGCCATGAACCAAGAGCCATGGCCGCTGCTTCACCCGAAGTGGGGGCGCGACGCCAACTTCCACTTCTCCGTCGGATACCCGTTCTAATCATCTTACCGAAATGAAACAACTCGCCATATTCGACCTCGACGGCACTCTGCTCAACACCATCGACGACCTCGGACACGCCTGCAACCACGCACTCGCTGCCGGCGGACTCCCCACCCATCCCATCGAAGCCTACCCGGCAATGGTCGGCAACGGTGTCCGCCGACTCATCGAGCGAGCTCTGCCCGCCGAGCACCGGACCGACGACATCATCGACAGCATCCTGGTCGACTTCCGCTCTTACTACGACCAACATTTGTGCGACTTTACTCGGCCATACATCGGCATCGAAAACTTGCTGCACGAACTTCGCAATCGCGGCGTAGACCTTGCCGTGGCCTCCAACAAATACGAGAGCGCCGTCGGCCGACTCATCAGCCACTTCTTCCCCGACATACCATTCACCGCCGTCTGCGGCAACATCGACGGCGTCCCCGCCAAGCCCGACCCATCAATCGTATTCCGCATCCTCTCCGAGCGCCCGACACCAAAGGACGACGTAATCTACGTAGGCGACTCGGCCGTCGACATGGAGACCGCCCGCCGAGCCGGAGTCGAAGCTGTCGGCGTCACGTGGGGCTTCCGGCCCGTGCGCGAGCTCACCGCCGCGTTCGCCGACCACATCATCTCCGACCCGGCCGAGCTGCTGACCCTGCTCCGACAACATTGATTTCCCGACCCGCTAAGTTCAAAAAGTCGTACTCGCTTTACGCTTTTTCGGACTTTCAGGCGTGTCTTTCAAAAAAGCATAGCGACACCCGCCATTTCCGCTCGAATTTCGACAAAATTGGCAAAAAAAGCGATTAT
>CAYSQI010000059.1:0-8178 GCA_964433215.1 uncultured Bacteroides sp. | reverse complement strand
ATTATTGGCCAAATATTCCACAAACACGATCTTATTCAGCTTTATTTCATAACTTTGCACCCTGAAAACTACTTACTCACGATGCAACTCCTCCGCCGCCTGCTGATTCTGATTATCGCCACGTTCGTCTTCGCCGAAGCCGACGCTCAAATCCTATCGTCCAACGACCAACGTTTCGACACCGATAGCATCCGTCGCGACTTCCGCAACCAACCCCACTTCGGTCTCTACAAAGACAACTACTTCATCTTCGGCCCCAGCGTAGGTCCAAAAGCCACCCGAAAAAACACTAATCTCAAATTCCAAATATCAATCGCCCAGCGTCTGACCAACGCCACGCTCCCCGGCGGCACATACCTGTATCTTTTCTACACTCAGAAGTGCTTTTGGAATATCCTCGAAGAATCCTTGCCGATGACCGACCTCAACTTCAACCCCGGCATTGGCATCACAAAACCGCTATTCGTCAAAAACCGATTTATCGGCAAACTCAGCTTCATGATTGAGCACGAAAGCAATGGCCGCGATAGCATCTGGTCGCGCTCGTGGAACAAAGTCTCTCTCGCCGCCAACATCATCATCGACCCACATCTGATGGTCTACGGAAAAATGTGGATTCCTATCGTCGATGGCGAAAACAACAAAGACATCCTAAAATACAGCGGCATTTTCCAAATGGGACTGCAAGTCACCAGCGAAAACCGCAAATTCACCGGTTCTGTCACTCTCGTTAAACGAAAAGACTGGAAACCCAACTACAACACAACCGTAGAACTCGCCTACCGCTGGTCGACAAAACTCAACCAATACATTTTCCTACAATACTACAACGGCTACGGCGAAGGGATGCTCGAATACAACGTCTACAAAAGCCAACTCCGCGTAGGCTTCGTAATCCGCCCCAACCTCTTCAGCGAATTCTAACGACACACCTCGCCCTCCCTCCGATTTCTCTCATACCCCCGCAGCAAAAAGCCACAAAGACATAAGCATCAACAGCGATATACAATACTTCGGCAAAATTGCTTGGCGACCTGCGAGGCGTGACTTTTTTGGATTGTATTTCTTATATTTGTGCAAAGAAGTAATGTTATGTTGACTATCTTGCTCATATAAGGCGTAATCTACATTATCGCCAAAATCTCCAGTCCAAGCGTCGGGAGCGGTGGGCATTCTCCTCGACATAAGCCGTATGAAGGCAAAGGCTTGCCATGGTTTGGAAAACGGAAAAGAGCCCTGAGAAAAAAAATATTTTTGGGATGATTAATTATTAACGTCACAGCGATAATCTGCTGTGGCGTTTTCGTCTTTTATATACTAATTTGCGCTTTGTAGCTGTGTGGATAATATCGTCGCGAGGTCGAAGAAAATGATATTTGATAAAATTATGCGACATCTATAAATACAACGTTCTAAAAATGTTTCGGGCTCGGCTCTATTATCTTATGATGCGCTTTTGTTGGCGGGCTCATAAAAATTTAGTAAATTTGCGGCGTGTAAACATCTTATAGAATATGGACTTATTCGAAATTGTCTCTAACGACATCAAAAAAGCTATGCTCGCCCGCGAGAAAGTGCGCCTCGAAGCGCTCCGCGGCATCAAGAAGGAATTTATCGAAGCTAAGACTGCGCCCGGGGCTAACGGCGAACTCACCGACTCGGCCGCTATCACTATCTTGACTCGCATGGCCAAGCAGCGCCGCGAAAGCGCTCGCATCTATTCCGAGCAGAACCGCCCCGAGCTCGCCGAAGGCGAGCTGGCCGAAGTGGCTGTCATCGAGGAGTATCTGCCCAAGCAACTTTCTGAAGCCGAACTCGAAGCTGAATTGCAGCAAATTATCGCTCAGGTAGGCGCTTCGTCGCCCGCCGACATGGGCAAGGTGATGGGCGTTGCCACCAAGGCCCTGACCGGACGCGCCGAAGGCCGCGCTATCTCGGCTAAAGTAAAGCAACTACTTGCTAAATAATTAACCTCAAATATAACCAAGGCTCCTCACCAGCGAGCCTAAAAACGATACTGAACTATGCTCACAATGCAGCAAATCAAAGCCGACCCCGAGCGCGTCATCGCGCGCCTCGCTGTCAAGGGCTTTGACGGTCGACAGACCATCACCAACGTCATCGAGCTCGACGACAACCGCCGCGCTCTCCAACTCAAGAACGACAACATGGCCGCCGAGCTCAACAAGCTCGCTGCCTCGATTGGCGCTCACATGAAGGCCGGCGAAAAGGACCTGGCTGAAGAAGCTAAGAAGGCCGTTGCCGAAATCAAGGCTCAGCAGAAGGACTTGGCCGACCAACTTGCCAAGACTGAAAACGATATCCGCGAAATCCTGCTCAACGTGCCCAACGTGCCCTGCGACATGGTGCCCGAAGGCAAGACCGCCGAGGACAACGTCGTAGAAAAGACCGGTGGCCCGATGCCCAATCTCCCCGAGGATGCTCTCACCCACTGGGAGTTGGCTAAGAAATACAATCTGATTGACTTTGAGCTCGGCGTCAAAATCACCGGCGCCGGCTTCCCCGTATACTTGGGCAAGGGCGCTCGCCTGCAGCGTGCCCTCATCCAGTTCTTCCTCGACGAGGCCGGCAAGGCCGGTTACCTCGAGGTGCAGCCGCCATACGTCGTAAACGAAGCATCGGGCTACGGCACTGGCCAGCTGCCCGATAAGGAAGCTCAGATGTATGTCGCTACGCTCGACAACCTCTACTTGATTCCGACCGCCGAAGTGCCCGTCACCAACCTCTATCGCGACGTGATTCTGCCCGCCGACAAGTTGCCCGTGAAGAACTGCGCTTACTCGGCTTGCTTCCGCCGCGAAGCCGGCTCGTACGGCAAGGACGTGCGCGGCCTCAACCGCCTGCACCAGTTCGACAAGGTCGAAATCGTACGCATCGAGAAGCCTGAAGACTCGTACGCCGCTCTCGAAGAAATGAAGGACCACGTACAGGGTCTGCTCGACAAGCTCGGCCTGCCCTGGCACATCCTGCGCCTCTGCGGCGGCGATATGTCGTTCACCTCGGCCATCACGTTCGACTTCGAAGTGTGGTCGGCCGCTCAGAAGCGCTGGCTCGAAGTTTCGTCAGTATCGAACTTCGAAACCTACCAGGCCAACCGCCTCAAGTGCCGCTACCGCGCCGAGGACAAGAAGACTCGTCTGTGCCATACGCTCAACGGCTCGGCTCTGGCTCTGCCCCGCATCGTAGCCGCTCTGCTGGAAAACAACCAGACGCCCGAAGGCATCGTCGTGCCCGAAGTACTTCGCAAGTACACCGGCTTCGACATCATTGACTAATCACCGACTAAACGACGGCAGCGGAGCGCCCGTCGGGAGCTCCGCCGCTGCTTTTCTTATTGTTTCACTTAACTTTTATAGTCTTGGATATAGACCCTTTGCCGGCCGTCGAGTCGGTTCAGATGTTGCAGACCGTGCTCTGCTCTATTAGCCTTAATATTTCCGCCGGTGGCTTCGTTGCCCTTGCGATTGCGCTTGTTTGCCTGATGTGCTCAGGCTTCATTTCGGCCAGCGAGATTGCCTACTTCTCGCTCACACCCAACCAGCTCGATGAGCTCGACGAAACCCGTCAGGGCGAAGGTGTGCGCCGCCTGCTTGCCCGCCCCGACCTGCTGCTTGCCACTATCTTGATTGGCAACAACTTGGTCAACGTATCTATCGTTGTGCTCACAAACTTTGCGCTTGGGCCCATATTCGAAGGCATGAATGCTGTGCTTAGCTTCGTGTTGCAGTCGATTCTGCTCACATTTCTCATCCTGCTCTTCGGCGAAATATTACCTAAAATCTACGCCTCAAACTATCCCATAAAGTGGGCGCGATTTGCTATGCCCGGATTGACGATGCTCCGCAAGCTCGTCGGCCCGCTGGCGCGCCTGCTGGCCGGCTCTACTAAAATCGTCAATCGCGTAGTCACCAAGCAGCCCGAAGCCATCACTACCGACGACCTCAGCCAAGCCCTCGAACTCACCTCAGGCGCCACAAAGAGCGACAAAGAGATGCTCGAAGGTATTCTCCGCTATGGCGACAAGCACGCCTCCGAAATCATGACCCCGCGAATTGATATCACCGACCTCGACTTCCACGACTCGTTCGACAAGGTGATGGAGACGGTCATCAATAGCGGATACTCGCGCATACCCGTCTACGACGGCAACGAGGACAACATCCGCGGCATCCTCTTCTCGCGCGACTTGCTGCCTTATATCGGCCATGTCGAAGACAATTTCGACTGGACGAGCCTGCTGCGCGAGCCTTACTTCGTACCCGAATCGCGCATGATCGACGACCTGCTCGAGGACTTCCGCAAGCGCAAGCAGCACCTCGCCATCGTCGTCGACGAATTTGGCGGCACACAAGGCATCGTCACCTTGGAGGACGTGCTCGAAGAAATCGTAGGCGACATCGACGACGAATACGACACCCCCGATACCACCTTCAAGCGCCTGTGCGACAACACATACGAATTCGAAGGCCGAACACTGCTCACCGACTTTTTCCGCATCACCGGCCTCGACGAAAACGACTATCGCGACGTCACAGAGGACGCTGAGACCTTGGCCGGACTGCTCCTTGCCGTCAAGGGTGACTTCCCCAAGGAAAAAGAACCGTTGGTCTACGGCCGCTGCCGATTCCTGGTCCTCGACCTCGTCGACCATCGCATCGCTCGTGTTCGCGTCAAAGTAATGCCCGACGTGCAGCAGTCATGACATTCCGCGCCCTCTCCATCATCTCAGCCCTGGCTCTTTTCGTCGGCGGATGCACCGGAGGCGGTGCCGACACAGACAGCGCCATACCGCGCCGCACGGCCTATCCGCGCCCGGCGCTGCTCGATACGGTGATGACCATAGTCGCCGACCTGCCGGTCAGCTTTGCCGTCAACGCCGGCGCAACAATCTCGCAGCCACAGACCAACTGGCTCGACGTGTTCTACCCCACCTACGGTGCCACAATGCACGTATCCTTTACGGCTGTTGACTCCACAACTATCGACGACGTCATGGCCAACCGCTTCGAGCGCATAGCGCTCAACAACGGCAACGTGCTGGCCACCACCTCGCACGAAGACGTCAACGCCGCCGGGTTCGACTACCTCACCGTGCGGCTCGACGGCACGGCTACTCCGCTACAATTCCTCGCTACCGACCTCGAAAGCATCGTCGTCAGCGGCGTTGTCTACATGTCGGACCCCAAGGTCGCAACCGCTATCGACTCGCTCCGCCCTATCGTCGACGCCATCGAGGCCGACATCAACCGCGCTATGCTCAGCCTGCGATGAATTGCCTCTCATTCGACTCCACCACCGTAGCTATCGCCCCGATTGAACCTCTCGAAGGCGAGACTCGGCGCGATGCCGAGCGCCGTACAGCCTTGGAGCTGGTGCGGCGACTCACCGGACTGGCTGATGCTACTATCGGCCACACCGCATGGGGTGCGCCATTCGTCGAAGGACAACCCGACATCAACCTCAGCATCAGCCACTCGCGGCGACTCGCTGCCGTAGCCATCGACCCGACGCGCCCAATCGGCCTCGACATAGAAGAGCCGCGCACGCAACTGCAGCGCGTCGCATCGCGCTTCCTCGCTGCCGACGAGCTCGCTATCCTCGAGTCGATTACCGACCGCGAAGCGCTGACTTTCGAGCTGGTGCGAGCCTGGACCATCAAAGAAGCCCTGGTGAAAATTAGTGGTGAAAATGTGCCCGACTTGCGCCGCGACCTTCGCGCGCTTCCGCAGCCGGCCATCCGCGGCCGCCGCAGCGCCATCGTTGCCTCCCTCACCCTCGCACCACCCTTCGCCGACCACCACCTCTCGCTCCTTACGCCATAAGCCTCGTCGCTCGTGCGTACACAAAGTCGTCGCCGCCTCTATTCATCAACGGCTCACCAAGCGTACGCGCACTTTGCTTGCCGCTTATTATCTTCATGAAAGCAGATTGTCTAAATTATTGTATAGTAGCGATTTGCATAGATGAAATCACCCATGTTGTCAGCGATGGCAATGCCGAGCCCTTAATCCTGAAATGTCATTCCGATTTTTTCGGCGTAGGAGGGTAGTCGAGGGTGTAGTGAAGGCCGCGCGACTCCTTGCGCTCCTTGGCTTGACGCATGATGAGGTAGCCGACGTTGATGATGTTGCGAAGCTCGCAGATTTCGCGGCTGGCTTTCGAGCATTTGAACAGGCGCTCGGTCTCTTCGTAGAGGATGTCGAGGCGGTTCCAAGCGCGGTCGAGGCGCAGATTAGAGCGCACGATACCCACGTATGTGCCCATGATTTGATTGACTTCGCGGATGCTCTGCGTGATGAGCACCATTTCCTCGGGGTGGCGAGTGCCCTCGTCGTTCCAGTCGGGCACGTCGGTGCGCAGAGCTATGCCGCCGACGCGCGCAGTAGCGTGGCGAGCGGCCGCGTCGGCATATACGACGGCCTCGATGAGCGAGTTCGACGCCAAGCGGTTGCCGCCGTGCAGGCCGGTACACGAACATTCGCCCAAAGCGTAGAGGCGGTCAATCGACGACTGGCCGTCGAGGTCAACTTTAATGCCGCCGCACAGATAATGCGCTGCCGGAGCTACGGGAATGTAATCCTTGGTGATGTCGATGCCGAGTTCGAGGCAATGCTGATAGATATTTGGGAAGTGGTGGCGAGTCTCCTCGGGGTCCTTGTGCGTGACGTCGAGGTACACGTGGTCGTCGCCGTGAAGTTTCATTTCAGAGTCGATGGCACGAGCCACAATGTCGCGCGGAGCCAGCGACAGGCGCGGGTCGTATTTGTGCATAAATTCCTCGCCGCGAAGATTGCGCAGCACGGCTCCGTAGCCGCGCATAGCCTCAGTGATGAGGAACGAGGGGCGATCGCCGGGGTGGAACAACGCCGTGGGGTGGAACTGGATGAACTCCATATCCTTGACCGTACCCTTAGCGCGATAGACCATGGCGATGCCGTCGCCGGTGGCGACGAGCGGATTGGTGGTCGTCTGATACACGGCACCTGCGCCGCCGGTCGACATCACCGTGATGCGCGAAAGGAACTTGTCGACGCGTCCGCTTTCCTGGTCGAGCACGTATGCACCATAGCAGGTAATGTCGGGCGTGCGACGAGTGACGATGCGACCCAGATGGTGCTGAGTGATGATTTCGATAGCAAAATGGTTTTCGAATATATCGATGTTCGGGTTCTTACGCACGGCTTCGATGAGTCCGCGCTGAATTTCGAAGCCCGTGTTGTCGGCATGGTGCAGGATGCGGAATTCCGAGTGGCCGCCCTCGCGATGGAGGTCGAACGAGCCATCGTCGCGGCGGTCAAAATTCACTCCATTTTCCAACAGAAAACGAATGCCCTCGGGAGCTCCTTTCACAACCATTTCGACAGCTTTAGGGTCGCTAAGCCAGTCGCCGGCCACCATTGTGTCGTGGATATGCTTGTCGAAGTCGTCGACTTCGAGATTAGTTACCGAGGCGACGCCACCCTGAGCCAGAGCCGTATTTGCCTCATCGAGAGTGGTCTTGCACACCAATGCTACGCGGCCTTTTGCAGCAGCCTTCAGTGCGAAACTCATGCCGGCTATACCCGAGCCGACAACGAGAAAATCATATTCGTAAGTCATTATAGTTCGATTATTCTTCGCCTCGCAAAAATACGAAAATTCTTCAAAACCACCAATAGAATTTTTCCAAAGCTATTATTTATGCCTTCATTTTAAAAACGCGAATACGGGTCGATTTGACCTTCATTATCTTGAACTCGCGTTATTGACAATTTTACTATTGTTGCAAGGTGGATTATACTAATAGTTATCTCATATTGCGCTTTATGAGGTATTTTTTAAATTAATTACTACATATTTGCAGTATCTAAAACACTGTGTATCACTATTTAATACTGCAAAAGTGTCAAATAAAAAGTTATTTCACACTTTACCTTTATAATAACATTTCAGAGACCGTATAGCCGATGATATTTTCTCATACACCGGAAGCTGTTGATGCGCCATTATACCATTAGCTCCGACTATTTTAGCTCGCTCAACTATAGTCGACAATGCCGACACAGAGGCATGATTAACAATCTATATATCTACAAAACGCCACAAAACGAGTGATGTATATTCCGTAAATTAAAAAACGAAGTGCGAAAACTCAGCCGCTAAAACAAACCCTCACTC
>CAYSQI010000058.1:0-8788 GCA_964433215.1 uncultured Bacteroides sp. | reverse complement strand
ACGCAATTCTAAGTTCGCTTAGGACTCATATATGGTTTGCGGACCCGTAATTTTTACGGGTCCGTTTTTTTGGGGGACGCCGAGAAGCAAAAGCACCAGGAAGGGGGAACATTGCGCAGCCTGGCAACCGCCGAAGGCGCTTTGCTACGCAAAGAGCGCAGGCGCTGCGGGGGCGACTCTGGGCGTTTCAGCGTGTTCTTAACTCGGTTGTGTGGTTAGTAGTTGTCGGGGAAGCGTTCGAAGAAGGCACGGTCGGCGCCACAGACGGGGCAGCGCTTGGGGGCCTTCTCGGTCTTTACCGTGAAGCCACAGCAGCGACAGTACCACTCGACGGGCTCGGCCTCGGCAAAGGTCTCGCCTGATTTCAGCCGCTCGAGCAACTTCAGATAGCGCTGTTCGTGCATCTGCTCCACCTTGGCAATGTTGCGATACAGCAGAGCAATCATCGGGAAGCCCTCGGCCTCGGCAGTCGTAGCAAATGAGGCGTAGAGGTCGCCCCACTCTTCGCGTTCGCCGGCAGCAGCTTCGGCCAGATTGGTCGCCGTGTCGGCTACGACGCCGGCAGGATAAGCGGCTTTGATTTCGACCATGCCGCCCTCGAGCAGAGCGAAGAATTGGCGAGCGTGGCTCAGCTCCTGCTCGGCGGTAGCGAGAAAGATTGCGGCAATCTGCTCGAAGCCTTCCTCACGCGCCTTCTCGGCAAACAAAGTGTAGCGCGAACGCGCCTGGCTCTCACCGGCAAACGAGGCCAGCAGATTGTGCTCGGTCTGTGTGCCTTTTACTGATTTCTTTTCCATAACGGTTGTTTTTGTGTGAAGTTACGCTATCACAAACACGCCGCGGAGCTAAAGTGTTTGTTGCAACTTACATTTTTTCAAAAAAACCGATTTTTTTTGCAAAATAATATTGAAAAATTTCCTTAATAAAAATATAAGTTATAAATTTGCGAAAACTAAACCTAGCAAAATAAAGAAAATATGGCAACTCGAAAACTAAGATTACGCGATCTGACCCTCCGCGACGGTCAGCAGTCATTGTTCGCAACTCGTCTGAGCCAAGGCGAAATAGACAAGTTGCTCCCGCACTACGAGAATGCAGGTTTTTATATAATGGAAGTATGGGGCGGCGCTGTGCCCGACTCCGTGATGCGCTACCTCGACGAATCGCCGTGGAACCGCCTGCGCACCGTATCGAAGTCGATGAAGGGCAAGTCGCTGCTGTCGGCACTATCGCGCGGCCGCAACCTCTTCGGCTACGTACCCTACCCCGACTACGTGCTGAAAGGCTTCTATGAAGAAGCCATCAAGAACGGCCTGAACGTGATGCGAATTTTCGACGCACTCAACGATATCGACAACGTCAAGGAGTCAATCAAGATGATCAACGAGCTGGGCGGCGTCGCCGACGGTGCCGTATGCTACACCGTAGACCCGAAAGCACCCGAAGCGCCCAAGCAGGGCTTCTTCGGCCGCCTGTTCGGCAAGAAAGCCGCTGAGCCCGAAAAGATATTCACCGACGAATATTTCGTGAACAAAGCCGTAGAGATGGAACGCCTCGGCGCCAAAATCATCACCCTGAAGGATATGGCCGGACTGGTGACTCCGTCGCGCGCCGCATCGATCATCTCGAAGCTGAAGGCCGCCGTCAAGGTGCCCGTTGACTTCCACACCCACTGCACGCCCGGCTACGGCTTGGCATCGTCGGTAATGGCCATCCTCAACGGCGTCGACATCCTCGACACGAACATCTGGTGGTTCGGCGGTGGCTCGGCAGCTCCGGCCATCGAGCTCATCTATGTATTTGCCAAGAAACTCGGCGTAGAACTCGAGGTGAATATGGAAGCCGTGGGCGCTATCCGCGAACAGCTGCTCGAGGCCCGCAAGTCGCTGGCCGACTTCGACCTGAACAAGGACAAACTGCCGCGCGCATTCGACCCGCTCAAGGACACACTGCCTGCCGAAGTCGAAGCCCACTTCGACCGCGCCATCGCTGCCGCCAAGAGCGGCGACGAAGCCGAGCTCCTCGACGCTTGCCACGCCATCGAAGCATACTTCGGCTTCCCGAAGCCCAATGAAATCGTGAAGAATGCCGAAGTCCCCGGCGGCATGTACTCCAACATGGTGGCTCAGCTCAAAGCCCTCAAGGCCGAAGACCTGCTCAACGACGCCATGGCCCTCATCCCGATGGTACGTCGCGACGCCGGCCTGGTGCCCCTGGTAACACCGACCTCGCAAATCGTAGGCGCACAGGCCGTCAACGTAGCCCTCGACCGCAAGAAAGGCCAAGCCGACTACTCGAACTGCTCCAACCAGTTCATCTCGCTCGTCAAGGGCGAATACGGCCACACCCCCGTAGCTATCGACCCGGCCTTCCGCGAAAAGATCACCGGCAGCGCACAGGAAAAGCCCTACGACGTGTCGACCTACAAGGCTCCCGCCAACCCGACCCTCGACGAATTCGGCGGTGTGAAACTCGCTAAGAACAACGAAGAAGAGCTGCTGCTGGCCCTGCTGCCCACCGTAGCCAACGGCTTCCTCAAGCGCCGCCGCCAAGAGGAATTCGAGGCCACCGAAGCCGCCAAGCCCAAGGCAGAAGTCAAAGAAGAAGTCAAGGCAGCCGACGAGCCCGTCACCGGCCCCACTGTGAAGGCTCCCATGGGCGGACGCGTAGTCGAAATCCGCGTCAAGCCCGGCGACCAAATCAAGAAGGGCGACGTGCTGATGGTCTACGAAGCAATGAAGATGGAAAACGACATCAACTCCGACATTGCCGGCACCGTGAAGCGCATCTTTGTAGCCCCCGACCAGGTAGTTGGCACCGACGACCTCCTTGTTGAATTCGAATAAACCAATAGCCACGCCAACCTGTACCGCGCAACGGTACAGGTCGGAGAATTCAAAAAAAATAGTCAGACGCCGGGCACGGTCAACCACCCACTGCCCGGCGTTTGGCATAAATTCAAAAACCAATGATAACCTTCCTAATCTGCTTGGCGGCCCTGATCACCGCCTATTTCACCTACGGCAAATACCTCGAGCGCCTGGCCGGAGCCGACAATGCCAACCCGACGCCTTGCAAGCGCATGGCCGATGGTATCGACTACATCGAAATGCCGCGCTGGCGCGTGTTCCTGATACAGCTGCTCAACATCGCCGGCACCGGGCCCATCTTCGGCGCAATCCTGGGCGCCTGCTTCGGGCCGGTGGCCTTCCTGTGGATCACCCTGGGCGGCATCCTCTTCGGCGCCATGCACGACTACCTGTCGGGCATGATGATACTGCGCAGCGACGGCCGCTCGCTTCCCGAGGTCATAGGCCAATACCTGGGCACGTCGGTGCGCACGCTGATTAGGTGGTTCTCAATCGTGCTGATGATACTCGTGGGGGCGGTGTTCATCACCAGCCCGGCCGCGTTGCTGGGCAACTTGATCGACGCGATACCGGTGTCGGCATGGGCACTCATCATCCTGGCCTACTACATCGTAGCCACGGTGCTGCCGGTCGACAAGATTATCGGCAAGTGCTACCCCGTGTTCGGCGCCGCACTGATCATCATGGTCGTGTGCCTGTTCGGAGTCATCCTGACGGGGCAGTATGCCGTGCCTGAGCTGACCGACTTCCACAACTATCAGCACGACGCCGAAGCCTTCCCCATCATCCCGACGCTGTTCATCACCATCGCGTGCGGCGCCATCTCGGGCTTCCACGCCACACAGTCGCCGCTGATGGCTCGCTGCGTAGGCACCGAGCGCCAATGCCGCTCAGTGTTCTACGGCTCGATGATTTCCGAAAGCATCATCGCCCTGGTCTGGGCCGCGATAGCCATGGCCTTCTTCGGCGGCGCCGACCAGCTGGGCACCACGCTCGCAGCACATAACAACAATCCGGCATGGGTCGTAGAAGTAATCTGCAACACCACGTTAGGCAAAATCGGCAGCATACTCGCCATCCTGGGCGTGGTAGCCGCCCCGATCACCTCGGGCGACACCGCCTTCCGCTCGGCCCGACTGATAATCAGCGACATGTTCAACTTCGACCAGCGTCCGATACTCAATCGCTTCATCATCTGCATACCGCTGTTTGCCATCGGCTTCGGCCTGACGCTCATCGACTTCAGCATCATCTGGCGCTACTTTGCATGGTCGAACCAGGCCCTGGCCGTCGTCACCCTATGGGCCATCTACGTGTGGCTGGTGCGCCGCAAAGCCAACTACTGGGTAGCGCTCGTGCCGGCCGTCGCCATGACATTCATTATCAGCACATACGTGTTCATTTCCGACCAATTCATCGGCCTCGACTCGAAAATGCTTTGCTACATACTCGGCGCACTGACCACCGCTGCCGTCACAGCGCTGATGGTCATAAATTATCATAAAAGCGACCGTCTCCGGCCGTGAACGATGCCGTAACTAACGAAAAAATTCGTATTTTTGTAGCCTAAAAAGAGCAATCGCAGCGACAATGAAGATATATTCGTCAGACGAAATAGCGGCCATACGCCGATACACACTTAAGGCACAAGGACTTAACGAATTGCAATTCATCGACCGCGTCGGTGAATCGCTATCGCTTGAAATCATATCCGAAATCACGCCCGGCCACCGGCTTGTGGTCTTCGCCGGCCCCGAGCTCAACGGCGCATACGCGCTGGCCACGGCCCGCAACCTGTACCTGCAAGGTGTGCGTCCGACCGTCTACCTATTCAACATCGGCGGCAAGCGCATCACCTACGAATGTGCCGCCGAACGCGATGCGCTGGTCGCCGCGTGCGGCGCCGAAGTCCTCAACGAGGTCACCGGCCTCCAGTTCTCCATGCCCAACCTGCAGGGCGAAGTCACCGTCATCGACGGCATCTTCGGCACCGAACGCAACACTCCGCTCAGCGGCGGCTACCAAAGCATCGTCCGCTATATCAACGAGATGCAGCCCCACATCATAGCGCTCGATGTGCCCTCGGGCATGATTGTCGACACCGTCGACGGTCTGATTAGCCGCAACATCATCCACGCCACGCTCACCCTGGCCATCGGCACGCCGCGCGTAGCCTTTTTCATGAAAGAAAATGCCGAGCTGCTCGGGAAGTGGAAAGTCGTGCACGTGGACTACAACCCCGCAGCCCTCAAATCGGCGCCCTGGCGCTTCCGCCTGATGGAAAAGCAGGACATCAAGCTGATGCTACCCCGGCGCGACCCGTTTGAGTCGAAAGCCGACGCCGGCGATGCCTTCATCGTAGCCGGCAGCTATGGCATGCTCGGCGCCGCCGTGCTCGCCGCTCGAGGCGCGCTGCGCTGCGGATGCGGCAAGGTCACGATCCACGGTCCGCGATGCGGCTTCTTCGTACTCCAATCGTCGGAGCCGTGTGCGCTCTACGACAGCGACGAAGGCGACACGGCCACCACCCGCATCGAACTGACACACGACTATCGCGCCGTGGCCATCGGCCCGGGCATAGGCCAAGCCGACGTGACGCTCGCCGCCTTGGGCGAATTTCTCAAGATTGCCAACGCCGCCAGCCGCCCGCTCGTGCTCGACGCTGATGCGCTCAACTGCATCTCAATCAAGCCCGACCTGCTCAACCACGTACCCGTCATGTCGGTACTCACGCCCCACGCCGGCGAGTTCGACCGCATCTTCGGCCGCCAGCCCACCGGCTACGCCCGCCTGCTCAAAGCGCTCGACGTAGCCGAAAAATACCGCATCATCATAGTGCTGAAAGGCCACTTCACGGCCATCGTGATGCCCAACGGCAAGGCATACTTCAACCCCACCGGCTCACCGGCGATGGCCACCGGCGGCTCCGGCGATGTCCTCACCGGCATTCTGGCCGCATTGATAGCCCGCGGCATGTCGCCCGAGTTGGCCGCCCTAACCGGTGTCTACGTCCACGGCCTGGCCGGCGAGCTGGCCGCCGCCGCCCTCGGCACCTATGGAGTGACGGCCGCCGACATTGCCGACTACGTAGGCCGCGCCATCAAATCAATCATCGAATGACAAATCACAAAATCTCGAAAATAATGACTACGACTCGCCTTCTCCTTGCAGCGGCTCTGGCTCTGACCGCCACAGCATTGCCGGCCCAGACCACCCAGCGATTTACAGCCTCCAAAGCATCGGAATACGGCTTGGTGTACTCGCTGCCGCTCACAGCAATCGACATCACCATCGAGACCGAGCACACCGAACGCACGCCCGGTGAATTCTACAACTATGCTCGCCGCCACTTGGCCATCGGCAACGCCATCACCGCCGAGTCGAGCACGGTAGTCGTGAAGTCTGTCACTATCAGCACCCACGGCATCGGCAACCCCGACAACCGCTGGATGGCGCAGTTCAAGTCGGGCTCCACCCCGTTCATGATACTCAGCGCCGAAGGCACCCCCCTGGCAATCAATGCCGAAGAGGGCGTAGAAGTCGAGGCGCCCGAGCTGCCGGAGGCCGTGCAACGCCGCCCCACCATACTCGAGAGCGATGCCGCCCGCCAAGCCATGACCGAGGATATGATACGCAGCTCGTCGATATCGAAACGCGCCGAGCTGGCCGCACAACGCATCTTCGAACTGCGCGATATGCGCTCCGACCTGCTCTCGGGCCAGGCCGACAATCCGCCGGCCGATGGCCAAGCCATGCAGCTGGTGCTTCAGAACCTGGCCGACCAGGAAGAAGCACTCACCGCCATGTTTGCCGGCACCACCTCGTCGTGGACCGACGTCAAGACACTGACCCTGCTGCCCGACAGCACTGAAATCGAAGGCGAAGTGCTGGCACGCGTGTCGCCCATCGACGGCATTATCGACGCCGACAACCTGGCCGGCGCTCCAATCCGCGTATCGCTCGAGATACTCGAACGCGGCACCCTACCGGTCAACGAAAAAGGCGAAGTCAAACGCTTCCCCAAGGGGGGCGTCGCCTACACCATTCCGGGCACGGCTCGCATCAGTGTGTCCTACGAAGGCCGCGTGATAGGCAGCGCCGATGTGTCGCTCGCTCAGCTGGGCTGCACCTTCGGCATCGACCCGTCGCTATTCACCGACAAGAAGGCCCCGTCGCAGCTCCTGTTCGAGCCCACGACCGGCGGTATACGCCTGCTGGGCCCGGCTGAATGATTTTTTTCGACATTGCGCTTGTAATCTGACTTTTTTTAATTACCTTTGCAGCGCAAAAGTCGCCGCCCGAATGGTGGAATGGTAGACACGAGGGACTTAAAATCCCTTGGCCATTGCGGCTGTGTGGGTTCGAGTCCCACTTCGGGCACGCTTTTTCTCTACGGCTATAATCATCATGGTTATAGCCTTTTTTTACTAACCGACATACTCACGACCGATATGAAATACAGCTACAAACCCGTAGGCACCTGCTCGCGCGAAATCAATTTCGACCTCACCGACGACGGCATCATCACCGACATCGAAGTCATCGGCGGCTGCAACGGCAACCTGAAAGGCATCTGCGCACTGGTGCGCGGTCGCAAAGCCGAGGACGTGATTGCCAACCTCCGCGGCATCACCTGCGGCATGAAGCCGACCTCGTGCCCCGACCAAATAGCACAAGCCCTGCAGCTTGCCCTCAACCGGGAATAATAAAGCGTATGGGTGGGTAATCGCTCGTAATAGCGACTACCCGACAGCTCACACAATCGCGGACAGCTGCGGAGCGCCGGCTCACTTGAAGTTCTCGGCGTAGTCGGCAATGGCTTCGAACATGCGCCGATGAGCGTCGGTGAGTTCGATGCCGCGACGCGCCATCACACGCTTGGCGATAGTGAGGAATTCGGCCATGTTGACGGAGTCAAACCCGGCCGTGCCGCCCTTGAGAAACGACGGTATAAATACACGCGGCATACCCTCGCTCACTATGTTGCAACCGACGCCGACCGTAGTGGCCGTGTTGAACGATGTATTGACGGCCGACTTGGAGTGGTCGCCCATAATCAAGCCGCAGAACTGCAGCCCGGTGCGCAAAAAGCGCCCTGCGGGATAGTTCCACAACTTGATTTCCGAATAGTCGTTTTTGAGATTTGAGGCGCTGGTGCCCCCGCCGAGGTTGCACCACTCGCCTACGACGGCATTGCCCAAGAAGCCGTCGTGGCCCTTGTTGGAGTAGCCAATCATCACGGCATTGTTGAGCTCGCCGCCCACCTTGCAATGCGGGCCGAGCGTAGTACCTCCATAGATGAGGCAGCCCATGTTGCACTGAGCGTGCTCGCACAGCGCCAACGGACCGCGCAAGTGACAACCCTCCATCACCACAGCGTCGCGACCGATATAAATCGGACCTTGCCGCACATTGAGCGTCGCGCAGTCGACCACGGCACCCTCTTCGACAAAAACTCGCGACGGCTCGCCAAGTATGGTGTTAGTCGAATCGAGCAGGGCGCTCTGCCGACCGGCAGTGAGCGCGTCGAAGTCGAGCTCGAGCACACGGCCATTGAGCATAAAAATATCGTAGACATGGCGCAAGGCTATCACTTCGCCATCATAGCACACATCGGCAGCAGCATCGCTGCCTCGACGAGCTATGACCACATCGCCGGCCACAAGGCGCTCGCCATCGCGAAGCGCGGCCACAGCCTCGGCAATCTCGCGATTTGCCACCACATTGCCGGCCACTTCCACGTCGCTGCCATCAGCATGCGCCGGAAAGAGTTCCTCGAGATATTCGATAGTCGACCAAGCATATTCGCCCGGTAAAAAATGTTGCCAACGCTCGGCCATTGTCATGATACCCAAGCGGATAGCACCTGCCGGACGGGTATATGTGATAGGCAACAGCTGCCGGCGATTGCCCTCTTC
>CAYSQI010000057.1:0-10070 GCA_964433215.1 uncultured Bacteroides sp. | reverse complement strand
TAACTTGTTGTGTATCAGCGCTTTACGTTCATTTTGGCGGAGAGGACGAGATTCGAACTCGTGGTAGGATTACTCCTACGTCAGTTTAGCAAACTGGTGGTTTCAGCCACTCACCCACCTCTCCTTGTTTTGCTCTGCAAAGTTAATGCTTTCCTTCGGATTACGCAACTAATTCGCTAATTTTTTTTCGAATCTGTCTGCATTTCTTCGTAAGTTGGTATGGATGAGAGGAATTCGTAGCCGCTGCCGGTGAAGTGGCAGCAGTAGTGGCGCAGTCCGTTTGATACTATCAGGTAGCTCGCACCAAGCACGGAGTTGTACCGAGCTATCTGGTCGAATACTTTTCGTGTAATCTCGACTGTCGGTCGCTTGTACTCGACGATGCACAGCGGGCTTAGTGCGCGCGTATATATTATGGTGTCGCAGCGGCGGCGTGTGTCGTTGAGCGTCAGGCCTACTTCGTTGGCGATGAATGCGGCCGGAAATTTCAGCTCGTCGGTCAGGTAGCCGACGAATTGCTGGCGCACGTGTTCTTCGGGCGTTGCGGCTACCCATTTCGAGCGCAGCTTGTCGTACAAGCGGCATACGCCGTCGGTGTCGATGCGGGTGGCTATCGGCTTCGGCGGCAAATTCAGCTCTGGCTTTTCGTTTTCTTGTGCCATTTTGGTGTGCGTTCGGATTTTTCTGTGTAAATTTACACAAATTTTCTCAGATGGCCATTACGAATCTTAATTTTGAAGAGTTGAAGCGCGCGATTGCCGCCGGAAATCTGCGACCCGTCTATTTTTTGCACGGGAGCGTGGGGTATTATACCGATTGTCTTGTGAAGATGTTCGAATCGGTCATCCCGGAGGAGGACCGCGACTTCGGCCTCTCCGTGCTTTATGCGCCCGAGGTCGAGCCATCGGCCGTTGTCGATATTTGCCGTCGTCTGCCGATGATGACAGATCGTCAGATGGTGATTGTCAAGGAAGTGCAAGCCGTTAAGGCTGATTTTCTTGAAAATTTGGTTCGCTATGTGTCGTCGCCGACGGCGTCGACTGTGTTGGTCGTGGCTGCGCGTGGCGAGGATGTAAAGTGCAAGGTTTTCACCGATGCTTTGGCGGCTTGCGATGGCGTCGTGTTCCAGTCGCGGCCGGTCTACGAAAGCCAAATCCCGCCGCTTATCTCGAATTATATTCGCGAGCGTGGCTTGCGGGCTGACAATAAGGCAGTCGAGATGCTGGGCGAATTCATCGGCACGGACCTTAGCCGTCTGTATAATGAAATCGACAAGTTGTCGGAAATTTTGGGTCCCGGTGCTATGGTTACGCCTGAGGCGGTCGAACGCAATATCGGCGTGAGCAAGGATTACAACAGCTTTGAGCTGGTCGATGCCGTTGCCGCCCGCGACTTGCCTCGCATGTACCGTATCGCCGACTATTTCGCGGCAAGTCCGCGGCAAAATCCCGTTCAGCCTGTCGCCGCTACGCTGTTCAACTTCTTTGCCGACGTTTTGCAAGCCTATTATGCCGCCGACCGCACCGAACGAGGCCTGATGGGCGAACTCGGCGTGCGCAATTCGTTTGCCGTCAAGCGAGTAATGAAGGGCATGGCTGCCTACAACGCATACCAAGTTGTGGCTATCCTTTCGGAAATCCGTCGCTTCGACCGCATGAGCAAGGGCGGCGGTTCGCGTCGCGATGGTCATACACTCCTCAAGGAGCTCCTTTTCCGCATCGTCACCACCACGGGGCGCGAAAAGTAAGCCTCGCCGGCCTCGGCCGGCTACTCTCGTCGCGCCTTCTCGGGTATCCAGGTCGACATTTTGCAAGGCATTATTTATCAGCTAAATATACAACGCGCCCTCCAAAAGGATATAAACTTTCGGAGGGCGCGTTATCGGGTATGCAATGTTTAGTCGAATACGCCTTCGACGCTTTCTTCGGCGGTCTCGGTCTCTTCAGGAGCGGCCAGCTCGCCGCCGCAAAGGTCTATGTTGGACGGGAATGTAAACGTGCGGCTTTGGTCGTAGGGTAGGTCTTTGTCGCCATACACTTTCACCATATATTTGCCGTAGATAGGCAGCGCCATCGAGGCTCCCTGGCCTTCGGCCATCGAGTTGAAGTGGATGTAGCGTTCTTCGCCGCCGACCCATACGCCTGACACCAAGTCGGGTGTGAAGCCCATGAACCAGCCGTCGGAGTTGAAGTTGGTGGTGCCGGTCTTGCCGCCCATTTGTGCAGTGAGGCTGTAGGGCGCACGGCGCAGACGGCTACCGGTGCCGCCGTCGACCACGTTGAGCAGCATCGACAGGATGCGGTAGTAGCCTTTCTCGGTGATTACTTCGGTCTGGCGCGGTGCAAAGTCGCTGATGATGTTGCCATTGTTGTCGGCAATCGCGGTCACAAACATCGGGTCGACTCGCATACCGTGGTTGGCAAAGGCGCTATAGGCGGTGACCATTTCTTTCACCGATACTTCGCACGGGCCAAGGCACAGCGACATCACGGCCGGCAACTCGTTGGTGATGCCGTAGGAGTGCATTCGCTTGACGAGCTCGGCCGGCGATAGCTGCGCCATCAGACGTGCCGATATCCAGTTGTTTGAGTTGGTGAGCGCCCAGCGTATCGTGACCATCTCGTCGATGCGCGATTTACCGCTGTTGCGAGGCGACCATTCGCGGCCTGATTCGTCGTAGTATGTAGGTTGCGAGTTGAGCAGTTCGTCGCACGGTGTGAAGTCCGACTCCATCGCGTATGTGTAGAGGAACGGTTTGATAGTCGAACCAATCTGGCGACGGCCGGTCGATACCATATCGTATTGGAAGAAGTGGAAGTCGGGGCCGCCGACGTAGGCTTTCACGAATCCGGTGTTCGGGTCCATCGACATGAAGCCGGTGCGCAGGAAGCTCTTGGCATACAGCAAGGAGTCGCGAGGCGTCATCACCGTGTCGATCGGGCCGCTGTAGCTGAAGACGGTCATTTCGGTCGGCGTGTCGAATTCTTGCATGAGTTCGTCCTCCGATTTGCCGGCTATGCGGGCCACGCGAGCGCGTTCGCTTTGGCGGATGGCGTTGCGAATCAGCGTCTCGCGAAGCTTCGAATTCAGCTCGCCGGGGTTCGAGGAGTAGGGCGCTGTCGACGAGTTGCGTTTCTCGCGGAAGAACTGCCCTTGCAGTGTTGTCATGTGCTCGTTCACAGCCTCTTCGGCGTAGGTCTGCATGCGCGAGTCGATGGTCGTGTAAATCTTCAGACCGTCGGAGTAGATGTCGTATTTGGTGCCGTCGGGCTTTGGATTCTTGTCAATCCAGCCGTAGAGCGGATTTGTCTCCCAGGCGATGGAGTCGTCGACAAATCGTTGCTTGTCCCACGATGGATATTTGTCGCGGTTGGGCTTGTGCGCGGTCAGATAGCGACGCAGCTCTTCGCGGAAGTAGGGTGCCAAGCCGTCTTTGTGGTCGACGCGGCGGAAGTTGAGGGTCAGCGGCAGTGCCTGCAGCGAGTCGAGTTCTTCTTCGCTCAGCATATCGGCCTTGTACATTTGTTCGAGCACTATGTTGCGGCGTGCGCGGGTGCGTTCGTTGTGGCGCACCGGGTTGTAGTACGACGGATTTTTCACCATACCTACCAGCGTGGCAGCCTCTTCCACGGTCAGGTCGGCCGCGTCTTTGTTGAAGTAGACCTGTGCGGCGCTCTTGATGCCTACGGCGTTGTAGAGGAAGTCGAACTGATTGAGATACATTTTCAGAATTTCGTCCTTCGAATAGAAGCGTTCGAGCTTCACGGCTATCATCCACTCAATAGGCTTCTGCATGGCGCGCGACAGCAGCCCGTCGCTTGGCGGCGTGTAGAGTTGCTTGGCCAGCTGCTGGGTGAGGGTCGAGCCGCCGCCTGAGTTCTTTTGGCGTAGCAAGATTGTCTTTACCACGGCGCGGGTCACGGCGCGCAAGTCGATGCCCGAGTGGTCCATGAATCGAGCATCCTCGGTGGCTATCAGTGCGTTGACCACGTTGGGCGACACTTCGTCGAGGTCGGCATATACGCGGTTGCCCGAGTTGCGGAAGTAGCGACCCATCTCCACGCCGTCGGCGGTGTAGATGGCGGTGGCGAATTTGTCCTGCGGATTGCGTAGCTCTTCTACCGGGGGCATATAGCCAATCACGCCGTTGTAGACGAGCACAAATATTAGTATGAGTAATACACTGCCTAAGCCGAAGGCTGCAAGTAGCAGCTTCGCTATTTTTTTGCTTATGGGCTTGGCTGTGACCGTAGTTTTTTCTTGTGGGGTGTTTGTTGCCATCTGTTCGTTGACGAAGTTATTGATTGACAAAATTAACGCTTTCAGTCGGATTATGCAACTTTGCCACCCGTTTGCGCTCCGTTTTTTGTTAATTTAAGATAAAAGGGAAGCCGGCAGGAACGTCCCCGTCGGCTTCTCGTGTGAATAGTATGGCTTTAAAACTATAGTTTTAATGTCGCGTTTTCGATGGCGCTCAGCAGGTCGGCCACGATGAATGTCGAGCCGCCCACGAACACTTGCCCGTCGTCGCCGGCTGCTTGCAGGGCGCTTTTGCATGCTTGGGCTACGTCGGGGTAGGTCGCTCCCGCGAGGCCGAATTCGGCTGCGGCTTGCGCCACTTCTTCGGCCGGACGGCCGCGCCGCACCGAGGGGCACGTGAAGTAGTAGCGAGCTTCGCGCGGCAGTTCGTTGAGTATGTGGCTTATGTCTTTGTCGTTGACGAAGCCGATGACCACGTCGAGCTGACGCTCGGAGGCCATCTGTCGAAGGCGCGGGCCGAGGTAGGCCCAGCCACCGGGGTTGTGCCCCGTGTCGCAAATCAGTGTGGGCGATTGGCCGATTGTCATCCAGCGGCCTTGGAGGCCTGATAGGCGCACTACATCGCGGAAGCCGGCGACTACGGCTCGGCTGTCAATCTTGTCGGCCAGTAGTCGCAGCGTGTGCAGCACAGTGTTGGCATTTTCGCTCTGGCAGTCGCCGGTCAGTGGCGATTCGATGTCGCCCCACGGCGTGTCGTGGTAGGTGGCGACGCTGTCGGTGCGGTCTGCCGAACTGTAAAGCGGCTGTTCGGCAGCGAAGACGATTGGCGCGTGCTCGGCTGTAGCTTTGTCGGCGAACACGGCGTGCACATCGGGGTCGTCGGCCCGACCGATGACCACCGGGACACCGGGCTTGATGATGCCGGCCTTTTCGGTCGCTATCTGTGACGGCGTGTCGCCCAGCAGCGCCGTGTGGTCGAGCGATATGTTTGTAATCACCGACACTATCGGCGTGATAATGTTGGTGGCGTCGAGGCGGCCGCCCAGTCCGGTCTCGATTACGGCGATGTCGACGCCGTGGCGAGCGAAGTGGTCAAATGCCATCATCGTAGTCAGCTCGAAGAACGACGGCTCAAAATCGCCGTTGAGCTGCTTGTATCGGTCGATAAAGTCGACCACTTCTTCTTTGGAAATCATCCGACCGTCGATGCGGATGCGTTCGCGGAAGTCCACAAGGTGGGGCGATGTGAACAAGCCGGTTTTTAGCCCGGCGGCTGTCATTACTGATGCCAGTAGCGACGAGGTCGACCCCTTGCCGTTGGTGCCGGCTACATGAATAGTGGTCAGGCGCCGGTGGGGGTTGCCGAAGGCGGCCGACAGCGCTTCTACACGCTCAAGCCCGGGCTTGTAGGCCCCGCTTCCTACGTTTTGAAACATAGGTATCTGTTCGAACATCCACGATGTCACTTCTTCGTATCGGTCTTTCTTTTCCATTTCAAATCAGTAAATCAGGTATCCGGCTAATCCGGCAAGGCAAATGGTCACAATAGGGTGAATTTTTGTGAATAGACTCACCGCGAGCGACGTAAGCGCTATAAGGATGCTTGCAATCACTTCTGTCGTCGATGAGCCAAAGTTTTCGCTATTCATCAACAGCAAGGCCGCCGAGGCTATCAGGCCCACAACCACCGGACGCAGGCCGCTGAAGATGCCTTGTATCACCTCGCTGTCGCGGTGGCGGCGCACGAAGTGCCCCGTGTAGCGCATCAGCAGGAACGACGGCAGTATCACTACCAACGAGCAGAGTATCGACCCCAGTACACCCCATAGGGGCGACACCGGAGGCTGAAGCGTGGCCATTGGGGCTACGTAGCCTATGTAGGTTGCCGAGTTGATACCAATCGGGCCGGGGGTCATCTGCGAGATGGCCACAATGTCGGTAAATGTCTTTTCGGTAATCCAGCCGGGCTCCACGATTTCATTTTGTATCAGAGCCAGCATGGCATACCCGCCGCCGAAGCCGAAGAAGCCTATTTTCAGGTAGCTCCAAATTAGTCGAAGGTATATCATTTTTTACCTCCTTTCGTTTCTGCAAGCTTGCGGCGGTTGCTTTGACGCAGATGCCACCAACCGGCCAAGCCGCCGATGGTGATGTATAGTATCGGGTTCGATACCACCGGCAATTTCGACCAAATCAGTAGCGCCACCACTGCCGGAATCCATGCGGTGCGCAAGCCGATTTTTGCAGCTTTGGCCGAGGTGATTACGGGTGCTACAATCAGCGCCACTACGGCCGGGCGTATGCCTTTGAAGATGGCCGACAGTGTCGGGTCGTTCGTGATAAGCTCGGGTGTCAGGAATATGGCGATTGCCAAAATCATAAGGAACGAGGGCATGATGGTGCCCAGTGCGGCCACCACGCTGCCGCGCATATCGCGCAGGCGGTCGCCTACGGCCACGGAGATGTTCACCGCCAAGATGCCGGGCATCGATTGCGCTACGGCCAGCAGGTCGAGAAATTCGGCTTTCTCAATCCAGCGATGGTGTTCGACTATCTCGCGTTCGATAATCGAAATCATGGCCCAGCCACCGCCGAAGGTGAAGGCGCCAATCTTGAAAAACGTGGCGAACAGTTGCCACAGCAACTTCGTGTCGCTGCTCTTTTCGGTATTTTGTTCTGTCATAGTTCTATTACTGTGATGCCTGCTCCGCCGAAGCGCACGTCCTCGTCGGCGTAGTGCCGTACGTCCTTCACCGAGGCCAAGTATTCGCGGATGCACTGGCGTAGCGCTCCGGTGCCGGTGCCGTGCAGGATGCGCACACGCGAGGCGTTGAATTGCAGCGCGTCGTCGATAAAGTAGGTGACGGCTTGCAGCGCTTCGTCCACGCGCATGCCGCGCACGTCAATTTCAGGCTTGAAGCGTAGCTGACGTTCGCGGCTGCTATCCGATGTGGCCACGCTCACTAGCGACGCGGCTTTCGATGCTCCGGTGCCGGGCTTCTTGAGTGTCGGTGTCAGGCGCGAAAGCTTCACGGTCGTCTTAATATGTCCGAAAATTACCACAGCTTCTTTGCCGCGAATGGCTTCGATGGTGCCGGGCACGCCTTGGCCGTCGAGCACTACGTTGTCGCCGACTTGCAGCGGCTTCTTTTCGGTCGGTTCGCTTTCGCTCTTTTCGGCTTTGTGGCCTTTGGGTTTGCGTACCTTGGCCAGCAGCGGATGGTCGGCCGACTTGCCTTCCAAAGCCTTGCGGTCGGCGGCCAGTTGGCGACGCGCCTCCAGCGTGGCCTCGCGTTCGGCCTGGCTGCGGCGGATGTCGTGGATTGTGCGTTCGATGGCGGCATTCGAGCCTTCAAGTATCTTGCGCGCTTCGTCGCGTGCGTCGGCCAGGATTTCGTTGCGTCGGCGGCGCAGGTTTTCGGCATCGCCTTCGTAGCGAGCTAGCGTCTCCTCAATTTTTTTCTCTTTTTGGCGAATTTGTTGGCGCTTATTTTCCCAGTAGCGGCGGTCGCGTGCTATGTCGAGCAGGTATTTGTCGAGGTTCACATAGTCGCTGCCTACGATTTCTGACGCTGCGTCGATAATCGATGCCGGCAGGCCGGTCTTGCGAGCAATTTCTATTGCGAACGAGCTGCCCGCGTTGCCTATCGAGAGCTGAAACAGTGGCTTCATCTGCTGGCGGTCGTAGAGCATCGAGCCGTTGACCAGGCCGTCGGCCTCCTCGGCCATTTTCTTCAGATTTTGGTAGTGTGTGGTCACAATGCCCCACATGCCGTTGTCGTTGAATTCGCTCAGAAGTGCTTGTGCAATGGCCCCGCCGATTTGCGGCTCCGTACCCGAGCCCATTTCGTCGATCATGAACAGTGTGTGGCCATTACCATGAGTCAGAAAATACTTCATGTTGGCCAAGTGCGACGAGTAGGTACTCAAGTCGTCTTCGAGCGATTGGTCGTCGCCGATGTCGATGAATAGCTTGTCGAACACGCCGGCGTGCGAGTTGTCGTAGATCGGCGGCAACAGGCCGCTTTGCAACATATATTGAACGACGGCTACAGTCTTGAGCGTGACGGATTTGCCGCCTGCATTCGGGCCGGAAATCACCAATATGCGGCGCTGCTCGTTCAGTGTGATGTCGAGTGGCACTATCTCGCGGCCGTGGCGGTGCAGGCTTTCCTGCAGCACAGGGTGGCAGGCGTGGTACCATTCAATCTCGGGGGCCGGAGCCAGGTGTGGCAGCGACGCTCCGATGTTGATGGCGTACGTGGCTTTGGCGCGTATGAAGTCGAAGGTTGCCAGCAAGTCGTACGACTCCAGCAACTCGTCGATGTGCGGGCGCAGCTCGGTGGCCACGCTCATCAGTATGCGCACCTCCTCGCGATGCTCCTCGATGTGGAGTTCGCGCAGTCGGTTATTGGCTTCGACCACTTCGGCCGGCTCGATGAAGATAGTCTTGCCCGAGGCCGATTCGTCGTGCACGATGCCCGGCACGCGGCGTTTGTTCATCGGAGCTACCGGCACCACCAGGCGGCCGTCGCGAACCGACGCTGTGGTGTCTTGCTCCAGATAGCCATCGGCTACGGCCTTGGCTATCACACGACGCATTATCGAATTAATCGTGCCGCTCATTGACGACAGTTGTCGGCGGATGTCGGCCAGCTCAGGCGAGGCCGAGTCTTTGATTTCGCCCCAGCGGTCGACGGTGCGGTCGATTAGTTTCGACAGTGCGGGGTAGGAAGTCAGTGCCGATGCCAGTTCATCGAGTAGCGGCCATTGGCTGGCGTCGCCATCGGTGCGGTGAGTGGCGAAAAACGATGCAATTGCCGATATCGACTCGAGCGATACGGCCAAGTCGGTCAGCTCGGCAGCTGTCAGGAATGTGCCGTCGGGGCGGATGGCTTTCAGTCGGGCCGTGATGTCGCGGACAGTCGCAGCCGGGAAACCTTCGTCGCCCTCGATCAGTTGCTTGAATTCTGCCACGCGGCCAAGTTCGGCCGTGATTGTGTCGTAGTCGGTCATGAACGACATCTCGCGAGCCATATCGGCACTCAGCGGCGATGTGCACAGCGTCGCCACGTTGTTGCGGACGATGTCGAACCCGATTTTTTCTTCTATGTTGTGGGGATATATCACTTCCGGTCTCTATTAAGACTGCAAAGTTACGCAAAATCCGCCAATCACTCGCCAAAAAAATTGCGAACGAACGCAAGCTGAGTTTTCGTCAGCATGAAAAAAGCATTGCGTATTGATGTCGGTGAGCGGAAGTCAGATTCGTCGCGCTCGTCGCGCAGCGTCTTTTGCCGCTTGGCGTGCAAGTCGTCGCCGTTCCGCTCGGTTGAGGATTGGCTGTGTCGGACTTGGCAGCTGTGTTGGCGGCGTTGCAGTTTTGGTCGAGTGCGTTATACTCGGCTGGTATGGCGCGGTTGGCGTCGGCTGCGCTTTTGGCTGTTCGGCTGTTTGTTTGGCTTGGGGCTGAGTGGCGCAGAAGGTGATTATGGCGAAACACTTGTGCCGGGTTATGGTGATGCGACCGGCCTCGACGAGTCGGGCGATACATTTTTTGACGAGGTAGTACGATAGTCCGGTCTCTCGGGCTATGGTTTTCAGACAAGTTACCGTCGTGCCCGGCTCGATTTTGACGCCGTCCCAGCAGTAACCTTCGTGCGTCGCTGCGTCGGTTAGATACTCAATAATCTGATTGTCAGTTTCTTTTTTTACTTTTGTGTTTTTCATAGCGTTATAGTATTATGGTTTTCGTGTTGCAAAGATACAACACAAATTTAATATACGCAATTATTTCGCAAAAATAATTG
>CAYSQI010000056.1:0-10209 GCA_964433215.1 uncultured Bacteroides sp. | reverse complement strand
TCGGGGTCGAGGTTGGCGCTTTCGATGTCCTTGAAGTACTTGTAGGTCTGAACCATGAGTTCGCCGCAAGCGTCTTCGTCGGCTACGATGAGCGCCTTGGGGTGCATTTGCAGGGCCGAGATGGTCCACTGCTGCGAGATGCCGCCTTCGACACCGTGCTGCAGTGCGCGAGCCTTGTTGTGGCCGTTGACAATCAGCAGTACGCTCTTGGCTGAGCAGATGGTGCCGACGCCGACGGTGAGGGCGGTCTTCGGAACGAGGTCGACGTTGTTGTCGAAGAAGCGCGAGTTGGCGATGATGGTGTCGCGTGTGAGGGTTTTCATGCGGGTGCGCGAAGTGAGCGACGAGCCGGGCTCGTTGAAGGCAATGTGGCCATCGGGGCCGACGCCGCCCAGGAAGAGGTCGATGCCGCCGTACGAGGCTATCTTTTCTTCGTAGCGCTTGCATTCGGCGATGGGGTCTTCGGCGTTGCCGTTGAGGATGTTAACCTGCTCGGCGGGTATGTCGATCTGGTTGAAGAAGTTGGTCCACATGAAGGTGTAGTAGCTCTGTTCGTGGTCGCGAGGAATGCCGCAATATTCGTCCATGTTGAATGTAACGACGTGCTTGAACGACACTTTGCCGGCCTTGTTGAGCTTGATGAGTTCGCGGTACATGCCCAGAGGTGAGCTGCCGGTGGGGCAGCCAAGCACGAAAGGCTTCTCGGCCGTGGGGTTGGCTTCGTTGATACGAGCTGCTACGTAGTTGGCAGCCCAGCGCGATACTTCGGCGTAGGTAGGTTCGATAATCAGTCTCATTGTTTCAAGTATTGTGGATTAATTATTCCGTTATTTGTTGATTCAAGGGATTTGTATCGCAAAGTTAGCAAATAAAATTGTTTTATGGCCTTATATATCAAAAATAAATATTACTTTTGCCTATCAAAACTAAAAATACCGAAGGATGAGCAACGAAACCACGCACCCGCTTGGGCATTTTGTTATTACTATCGGTCGCGCCTTTGGCGCCGGCGGGCGTGACCTCGGGCTTGCGCTCGCGCAGAAGCTCGGTGTGGCTTACTACGACAAGGAGCTGCTCAACGACGCAGCCGCGCGCGCCGGCATGAGTCCTGCGCTCTTTGCCAAGAACGACGAGCGCGCCCCAGGCATGCTCTCCGGCCTGCCGCCGCTGAGCATGGGCTACAATCCGTTGGCGTGGTACACCGGTCCCGGCGGTGCATCGGGCGAACGCGTCTATCGCGCTCAAAGTGATTTTATCCACCAGGTGGCTCAGGAAGGATCTTGCGTGATTGTCGGCCGTACGGCTGACTATATCTTGCGCGACATGCCGAATGTGCTGAACGTGTTCTTGCATGCGCCGGAGGATGAGTGCGTGCGCCGTATCCTGGAGCGCAACGATTGCTGCGACGTGGAGAAGGCTCGCGCTATCCGCCGCAAGACCAACCGACTGCGTGCCGAGTTTTACAACTTCTACACCGATCGCACTTGGGGCGATGCCTCGACTTACCATCTGACTATTGATTCGTCGATCATGTCGGTCGACGATATGGCCGACTTCGTGATTGCTTTCCTTAAGAAATTTTTGAATCAACAGAAATCGAAATGACAGCTGAAGATAATAAACGATTGCAGAAAGACCCCGACGGGCTGCTGAATTATGAATATCTGGCAAATAACATTGCGGATATAGCCGATGACCTGCCTCTGATTGTCGAAAACATCCGACGTGTCGATCGCTCGGGCCAATTTACGGCTTCGGCGGCTCGCTACCTACACGCTATCGACCCGCAAGGCTTTGCCGAAACTATTCGCGAGTTGGTCGCCGCCACTATCGATAAGGACCGCGAGCGTCGCTATCTGCCCGACATCCTGCAAGGTCTCTACGGCCCCGACTGCGAAGCGCGCGCTGCCGAGCTTTCGGCCACTGACGACAATTTTCGACGTATTTATAAACGCCTCTTCCCCGCCAACGAGGCATTCTAATTTTTGCTCCAAATGAAACGATTTTTTCACAGCGCGGCTGTGGTCATGACGCTCGCTCTGGCGATGGTTGCTATGTCGTGCAGCCAAGCGCAGGCCGGCACTGAAAGTGCCGCCGAAGCCACTCCGGCCGACACCGCAACTAAAACTGATAAGATGACTGTAAACACTGACACTACTTCTGCAAAGGTACGCGTCGAGACTACGCTCGGCTCGTTTACCGTGCTGCTCTACGGCGACACACCGCTCCACCGCGACAACTTCCTGAAACTCGTCAACGAAAAATACTACGACGGCACACTCTTTCATCGTGTCATAAAGGAATTTATGGTGCAGGCCGGCGACCCCGATTCGAAAAATGCCAAGCCCGGACAGCGTCTCGGCTCTGGCGACCCCGGTTATACGCTGCCGGCTGAAATCGTGTTCCCGAAGCACTTCCACAAGCGCGGCGCACTCGCTGCCGCCCGCCAAGGCGACCAAGTGAACCCCGACCGCCGCTCGTCGGGCTCGCAATTCTATGTCGTGACCGGCAAGAAGGTGCCCGAGGCTATGATCCCGACGCTGAAGGCTTCGCTGCAGCAGAGCGAAATGCAGGCCATATTCAACGGCCTGGCTGCTCAGCACATGACTCAAATTCGCCAACTGCAGGCAGCCGGCGACGCTCAGGGCCTCGAAACGCTGCGTCAGGAGCTAATTAAGCAAACGCAGGAGCAAGCCGCCAATCTGCCCTCTAAGTTTACCCCCGAGATGGCACAGGCTTATACTGAGCTGGGTGGTTCTCCCCATCTCGACGGCCAGTACACTGTCTTTGGCGAGGTAATCGAAGGCCTCGATGTCATTGATAAGATCGAGAAGGTGGCTACGGATGCTGCCGACCGTCCGACCGACGACGTGCGCATCATTTCGATGACTGTGCTCAATGATTGATTTCCGGCGCTACACGCTGGCCAATGGGCTGCGTGTCGTTCATTGCTACGACCCTTCGGTGTCGATGGCCGCTGTCAACGTGCTTTACGATACCGGGGCGCGCGATGAACGTCGCGACCTCACAGGTATAGCCCATCTGTTTGAACATCTGATGTTTGGCGGCTCGGCCAATGTGACCGACTTCGACATCGAGATGAGTAACGCAGGTGGCCGTACAAACGCTTGGACATCAAACGACTTTACGAATTTCTACGACATCCTGCCTGCGGTCAACATCGAGACGGCTCTACGCCTTGAGAGCGACCGCATGCTGGCGTTGTCGTTCAGCGCCGACGCGCTGCGCGTACAGCAGCAGGTGGTGATTGAGGAGTTCAAACAGACATGTCTCAACGCACCCTACGGCGATTTGATGCACCACTTGCGCCGAGCTGCCTACGGACCCGAGCATCCGTATTCGTGGCCGGTGATAGGCTTGAAGCCGGAGCACGTAGCGGCTGCTACGCTCGACGACATTCGCCGGTGGTTCTATGCGCACTACGCGCCCGACAATGCTGTGCTGGCCATCGCCGGCGCAGTCGATTACGACCGCGGTCGCGAGCTGGTGGAAAAGTGGTTCGGCGACATTCCGCGTCGCAATCCGGCGCCGCGTCCGGTCATCGCGCCCGGTTTTCCACGGCAGACGGTTCGCGTGGAGGCTCACGGCAATGCCCCGGTGCCCACTGTGCTGATTGCGATACCGATGGACGAATATGGCACGACCGACTATCGTGCGGCTGATTGTATCACGGATATCCTGTCGGCCGGCCGTGCGAGCCGTCTCTATCGCGAATTAGTCGTGGGTGGCGATGGCTCGATGATTGCGGCCGATGCTTCGATTATAGGCAGTGAAGATGCCGGGTTGTTACTGATGACGGCGCGTCTGAGCGAGGGCGCTGACCCGGCGGCCGCTATTGATAAGCTGCTCGACCAGTTGCGCGGTTTGGCCGGCGAGCGCCCCGTGAGCGCCCACGAGCTCGAACGCACGTTGACCTCGTTCGAGATGACCTTCGCGCTGAGTAATTTAGACATTGCGGCCAGAGCCTTCAATCTGGCCCTGGCCGAAATACATTCTGAGAATATTAATGATACGGTGGCGCGTCAGCGCGAGATTACTGCGGATGATATCCGCCGAGTAGCGGCCGAGTTGGCCGACCGACCGCGTGTAGAACTAATCTACACGGCCACCGAGTAGACTTCCCTTTTTAGAGAATCAGCATTGCATCGCCGTAGCAGCCGAAGTGGTAACCCTCTTTGACTGCTTCCTTGTAGGCGTCCATCACCAAATCGTAGCCACCGAAGGCCGATACCATCATCAGCATGGTGGAGTAGGGCAGGTGGAAGTCGGTCAGCAGCGACGTCGTCACCGTGAAGTCGTAGGGCGGGAAGATAAATTTGTTGGTCCAGCCATCGTAGACTTTCATGTGACCGCCCATCGACACGGCCGATGCGATGCCGCGAAGCACGCTGGTGCCGACGGCGCAGACTTGGCGATCGGCATCCTTGGCGCGGTTGACGGTGGCGACCAGCTCGGGCGATGCGTTCATCTGCTCGGAGTCCATGCGGTGCTTGGTGAGGTCTTCAACGTCGATTTCGCGGAAGGTGCCCAGGCCGCTGTGTAGGGTGATGTAGGCCTGTTCGACGCCGCGGATTTCGAGGCGCTTGAGCAGCTCGCGCGAGAAGTGCAGGCCTACGCCGGGCGCTACGACTGCGCCTTCGCGGCGTGCGTAGAGGGTCTGGTAGGCGTCGACATCGTCTTCGCGCGGCGGGCGAGTGATATAGCCGGGCAGAGGCGTGTGGCCAAGTGCGAAGAGCTCTTTCTTGAACTCATCGTGCGGTCCGTCGTAGAGGAAGCGCAGAGTGCGGCCGCGCGAGGTGGTGTTGTCGATCACTTCGGCCACCATGGTGCCGTCGTCGCCGAAGTAGAGCTTGTTGCCGATGCGGATTTTGCGGGCAGGCTCCACGAGCACGTCCCACAGCTTGTTCTCGGCGTTGAGCTCACGCAGCAGGAATACTTCGATGCGCGCGCCGGTCTTCTCTTTGTTGCCGTAGAGCAGCGCGGGGAATACCTGTGTGTCGTTGAATACCATCACGTCGCCTTCGCCGTAATAGTTGAGTATGTCTTTGAACACCTTGTGTTCGATGGTGCCTTCTTTGCGGTTGAGAACCATCATGCGGCACTCGTCGCGCTCGCGCGGAGGGTCTTGTGCCACTAATTCGTCGGGGAGATTGAATTTGAATTGTGAAAGCTTCATGTTATGGTAGTGTTTTTTTATTTTTCAAAATCATCGGGATATTCAATTGGGGCTTCGGCTATCATTTGCGCGGCGGCTTCGACGGAGAGACACCGGTCGATGGTGATGTCGCCTACGCGAGTGCGGCGCAAGCCTGTCAGGTGTGCGCCGGAGCCGAGTGCGCGGCCTATGTCGCGAGCCAATGCGCGTATATATGTGCCCTTGCTGCAGACTACGCGGATGCGGATAGCGTCCGGTGCAAAGTCGAGCAATTCGATTTCGTCGATAACCAGTACTTTGGGCTTGAGCTCTACCTCTTGGCCTTTGCGAGCCATGTCGTAGGCGCGGCGGCCGTCGATTTTACAGGCTGAGTAGCTTGGAGGCACCTGCTCTATGCGGCCCAGGAATTGTTTCAGTGCGGCTTCTACGGCTTCGCGAGTGATGTGTTCTGTGGGGTAGGTGGCATCGATTTTTGTCTCAAGGTCGAACGATGGCGTGGTAGCGCCTAAGGCCAGGTCGGCAACGTATTCCTTAATGCCGTGTTGTAGGCTTTCGATGCGCTTGGTGGCGCGGCCGGTGCAGATGATCATCACACCGGTGGCCAGCGGGTCGAGCGTGCCGGCATGGCCCACTTTGAGCTTGCGGATGCCCATGCGGCGTAGCAAAGCTCCGCGTACGCGCTTGACGGCGTCGAACGAGGTCCACGTCAGCGGCTTGTCAATGCAGATTATTTCTCCGTCGATATAATTCACGTCGTAGACCGGGGCGTTAGAAGATTAAGCACAGAGCGCCTACCACGAGGCAGTAAGCGGCAAACCAGATGAGCTTGCCTTTCTTTACTATTTCGAGCATAAATTTGCAAGCCAGGCAACCTACGATGAATGAGGCTAAGAAACCTACAGCCAAGGGCAGAAAGCCTATGTCGCTGATAGCTGATTCAGCCGGAGCGGATATGTAGTCTTTGATGTCGAGCAGCGCTTGGCCCAGGATGGGAATAATCACCATCAAGAACGAAAAGTGTGCCACTTGCTCGCGCTTGTCGCCCAGCAGGATGCCGGTGGCGATGGTGGTGCCGGAGCGCGACAGCCCGGGCAGCACGGCTATGGCTTGCGAGATGCCGATCACGAATGCGTCGAGGTAGGTGATGTCGCGAGGTTGTGTGGCTTTGCCTTTGGGGGCGAGTTCGAGCGGTCGTGTGCGGAAGATGTAAGAGAACGACAGCAGAGCGGCCGTGATTAACAAGCAGATGCCCACTAACGTAAGGTCGTGGCCGAAGAAGCTCTCGATGCTGTCTTTGAAGAACAGGCCGACGATGCCTACCGGGATGCACGACACGAGTATCTTCAGCACCATCGAGGTGTTTTCGTCGCGGCGCAAGGTGAAGAACGAATGACACAGGGGCCAAAATTCGCGCCATAGTATCACGATTGTGCTCAGTACGGTGGCGATGTGCAGTGTGACGTCGAATTGCAGGTTGGCTTCCGGGTCAAGATTGAGGTCGAGCAGGTTGCTGCAAATCTGCAAGTGGCCCGATGAACTGATTGGCAGGTACTCGGCCAGGCCTTGTACGATGCCCATTATTAGTGCGTTGAGCGTGTCCATTCTTTTTTATTATTTGCGAGGACGAATCCACACGGCAATAGCCATGCCTACGAATCCGAGGAAGGTCAAGGTGGGTCCGATGACGATGCGGCGGGTGCTAAAAATGTCGGGATTGAACTCTGTGTCGGTTGTTGAGCCGCCAAGCATCAGTAAGAATCCGATGATAATCAGTGCGCCTGATACGGCCATTGCTATGAAATTGTTGCGCGACAGCGGGAGGCGTTCGAACGTCTCCTTTTCAATCTTGCTGTCTTTTTTTTCATTTTTCATATTTAGGTTTGTTTTATTTCATGAACATTTCGTCGTAGTCGGCTCGCAGATAGCGGTTTGTCGACAAGGCTGAGGCGGCCACGCAGATGAGCAATCCGACTGCAATCAGTCCGCCGAAGATGATGGCCATGTCGGCCCAGCTGACAAGGCGGTCGACCAGCGGATCGAATGTCGAGGCGTAGGCGCGCATCCCTGCCAGTATGCCGCATGCGGCCACGCCGGCGATGACGCCGGTCATGGCGCCGGCCAGCAAGAACGGGCGGCGGATGAATGAGCCGGTGGCTCCGACAAGTTTCATTGTATGGATGATGAAGCGTCGTGAATACACGGATAGCGACACCGTGTTGTTGATTAGTACGAATGAGATAATCAGCAGCGCTATGGCGATAGCAATCAGCACGATAGAGGTGCGCGACAGTACCGAATTGACACTGTCGACGATAGCAGCTTCGGTGATTACTTCGTCGACCGATGGTATCAGCTCTATGCGCGACGCTATCATGGCGATGCTATCCGTAGTGGCATACTCGGGTCGCACTTTGATGTCGAGTTCCGAGCCGAAGGGGTTCTCGTCGAGTAGCGAGTCGAGTGGCTCGCCCATCAATTCCGACTCTTCGCGCAGGATTTCTTCAGCCGATATGTAGGCAATTGATTCGGTAAATCGTGAGTCAGTAAGTTCGCGCTTGAGGCGGTTGATTTCGGTATCGTCGGCCGAGCTATTGATTTTCACGATGAAGCCGATGTTGCTGCGGATATCGTCGCCAAGGCCGCGCGATGCCAGCATTGTTATGGCGAGTATGCCCAATATTAGCAGGACAAGCGTGACGCTGATGATGGAAGTCAGCTGTGAGCCGAATGTAGATATGCGGGCGTTGGGTTTTCTGGACATTCTCTTTATTTTCAGTGTTTTACGCTTTGTTCTGTTGGTGCCGGCGCATAAATGCGCATTCGAATACAAAATTACAACATTTTCAAGCCTTTGTCAACCCATAAGCGGCGGAAAAATGCCCCTCGGCACGCTCTTGAAACCTTAAAAAGTGTAAATCGCACAGTTTTTTCGTGGCTTCAGTGTAAAGCGACAGCGCCGGTGGCCACTGTGGGCTACCGGCGCTGCGGTGAATTATTTGATGTGCTTATCAGTCGTTGAGGACTTCGAGTTCGGTGTTTCCGTTTTCAGCGAGGCTGAAGTCATCGGCAGAGCCAACTACGAGGTTCTCGTATTCGCGCAGACCTGTGCCGGCGGGGATGAGGTGACCGCAGATTACGTTCTCCTTCATGCCCTGGAGGTAGTCGGTCTTGCCCTGGATTGCGGCCTCGTTGAGCACCTTGGTCGTTTCTTGGAACGAAGCAGCCGAGATGAAGCTTGAGGTCTGCAGAGCGGCGCGGGTGATACCCTGGAGGATTTGCTCGGATGTGGCGGGCACGGCGTCGCGCACGGTGACGGTGCGGAGGTCGCGGCGCTTGAGGGCCGAGTTCTCGTCGCGCAGGCGGCGAGCGGTGATAATCTGGCCGGGTTTGAGCTCTTCAGAGTCGCCGGCGTCGGTGACAATCTTCTTGCCCCAGATGCGGTCGTTCTCGTCCATGAAGTCGCGCTTGTCGACGACTTGCTGTTCGAGGAATGCGGTGTCGCCCGGGTCGAGGATGACAACCTTGCGCATCATTTGGCGTACGATTACTTCGAAGTGCTTGTCGTTGATCTTCACGCCCTGCATGCGGTAGACGTCCTGAACTTCGTTGACGATGTATTCCTGCACTGCGGTCGGGCCCATGATGTTGAGGATGTCGGCCGGAGTGATGGCACCGTCGGAGAGGGGCGTACCGGCGCGTACGATGTCGTTCTCCTGTACGAGGATTTGCTTCGACAGCGGTACGAGGTACTTCTTGACTTCGCCGAATTTCGGGGTGACGGAGATTTCGCGGTTGCCGCGTTTAACCTTGCCGAAGTGTACTTCGCCGTCGATTTCTGATACGATGGCGGGGTTCGACGGGTTGCGAGCTTCGAAGAGCTCGGTGACGCGGGGCAGACCACCGGTGATATCGCCTGCACCACCTGCGGCGCGAGGAATTTTCACCAGGGTGTCGCCGACCTTCACTTCTTCGCCGTCGGCGAAGATAAGGTGAGCGCTAACGGGGAGTGAGTAGGTGATAAGCACCTGGCCGTTGTTGTCGACGATGTCGACTTCGGGCACCTTGCTACGGTCGCGCGATTCGATGATGATCTTATCTTCGAGACCCGACTGTTCGTCGATTTCGACGCGGTAGTTGGTATTTTCGGTGAGGTTGCGATACTTAATCTTGCCACCCTTTTCGGTAACGATAACGGCGTTGAAGGGGTCCCAAGAGCAGATGATGTCGCCGCTCTTGATCTTGTCGCCATTCTTGAAGAAGAGTTTTGCACCGTAGGGGATGGGGGCGTTGGTGAGCATCATGCCGGTAGTGTCGTCGATGATGCGCATTTCGGCCAGACGACCAATCACTACGTGTACCTTTTCGCCGTTGGCGCCTTCGCGTGTGATTTCTTCGTCGGTCTCGACTGTGCGGAGTTCGTCGATCTCGAGGGTGCCGTCGTAGCGCGACTTAACCGAAGAAATAGCAGCGACGTTCGAAGCCACACCACCGACGTGGAATGTACGCAGAGTCAGCTGGGTACCGGGCTCGCCGATTGACTGTGCAGCGATGACGCCGACAGCTTCGCCCTTCTGAACCAAGCGGCTCTTCGAGAGGTCGCGGCCGTAGCACTTGGCGCAGACGCCCTTCTTGCTTTCGCAGGTGAGCACCGAGCGGATTTCTACGGATTCGATGGGCGACTTGTCGATAAGGTCGGCGGCTGCATCGTTGATTTCTTCGCCGGCAGCGACGATTACTTCGCCGGTGCGCGGGTCGATGATGTCGTGAACGGATACGCGGCCGAGGATGCGTTCGCCCAGCGAGGCTACGACCTCGTCGTTGTTCTTAATTTCGCGACATACGAGGCCACGGAGTGTGCCGCAGTCTTCTTCGTTGATGATGACGTCGTGAGCTACGTCGACCAGACGGCGGGTAAGGTAACCGGCGTCGGCGGTCTTCAGAGCGGTATCGGCCAGACCCTTACGGGCACCGTGGGTCGAGATGAAGTATTCGAGCACGGAGAGGCCTTCCTTGAAGTTGGCAAGAATCGGGTT
>CAYSQI010000055.1:0-10846 GCA_964433215.1 uncultured Bacteroides sp. | reverse complement strand
GCCATAAGACCACGCATACCGGCGAGCTGGCGAATCTGGTCTTTCGAACCACGGGCGCCGGAGTCGAGCATCATGTAGACGGCGTTGAAGCCCTGGTTGGCTTCGGCCATTTGCTTCATGAGGATTTCGGTCAGGCGGCTGTTGACGTGTGTCCAGATATCGATAGTCTGATTGTAGCGTTCGGTGTTGGTGATAAGACCCATGGCGTAGTTGTCGGCCACTTCCTGTACTTGTTCGTAGCCCTTGGCAACGAGTTCTTCCTTCTCGGCGGGGATGATAACGTCGCCGAGGTTGAACGACAGACCGCCCTCGAATGCCATGCGATAGCCGAGGTTCTTGATGTCGTCGAGGAACTGAGCCGAGCGAGGAATACCGCAGCGCTTGATGACGCGCGAGATGATGTCGCGGAGCGACTTCTTCGACAGGATGGTGTTGACGTAGCCGATTTCCTTGGGTACGAATTGGTTGACGAGCACACGGCCTACCGAGGTGTTCTCCACAAGGTGGCGGATGGGGTTGCCATCGGCATCGACGTCGTCGACCATGACGGTGACGGGTGCGTGGAGGGTGATTTTACCTTCGTTGTAAGCAATTTGTGCTTCTTCGGGGCCGTAGAATATGGTGCCTTCGCCCTTGTCGCCCTTGCGGAGCTTGGTGATGTAGTACAGACCGAGTACCATATCCTGCGAGGGCACGGTGATAGGTGCGCCGTTGGCCGGGTTGAGGATGTTGTGCGAGCCGAGCATCAGCATCTGTGCTTCGAGGATGGCCTCGTTGCCCAGGGGAAGGTGCACAGCCATCTGGTCACCGTCGAAGTCGGCGTTGAATGCCGTACATGCGAGGGGGTGGAGCTGGATAGCCTTGCCTTCGATCATCTTGGGCTGGAAGGCCTGGATGCCGAGGCGGTGCAGTGTGGGTGCACGGTTGAGCAGTACGGGATGACCCTTCATGACGTTTTCGAGGATGTCCCATACGACGGGTTCCTTGCGGTCCACAATCTTCTTGGCGCTCTTGACGGTCTTGACGATGCCGCGTTCGATGAGCTTGCGGATTACGAAGGGCTTATAGAGCTCGGCTGCCATGTACTTGGGCAGGCCGCATTCGTGCATTTTGAGTTCGGGGCCCACGACGATAACCGAACGAGCCGAGTAGTCGACGCGCTTACCGAGGAGGTTCTGGCGGAAGCGGCCTTGCTTGCCCTTGAGCGAGTCAGAGAGTGACTTCAGCGGGCGGTTGGCGTCGCTCTTGACAGCCGACGACTTGCGCGAGTTGTCGAGCAGCGAGTCGACGGCTTCCTGAAGCATACGCTTTTCGTTGCGCAGGATGACATCGGGAGCCTTGATTTCGATGAGTCGCTTCAGACGGTTGTTACGGATGATTACGCGACGATAGAGGTCGTTGAGGTCGGAGGTGGCGAAGCGGCCGCCATCGAGGGGCACGAGGGGGCGCAGCTCGGGCGGAGTCACGGGCACAGCCTCGAGTATCATCCATTCGGGCTTGTTGCGGTTGCGCGAAGCGCGGAACGATTCTACTACTTGGAGGCGTTTGAGAGCCTCGGTCTTGCGCTGCTGCGAGCCGTCGGTGTGTGCTTGGTCGCGGAGCTGATACGACAACGAGTCGAGATCGAGGTTTTTCAGCAGGTCGTAGATAGCCTCGGCGCCCATCTTGGCGATGAACTTGTCGGGGTTGTCGTTTTCGAGCGATTGGTTGTCCTTGGGCAGCTTCTCCAGAATGTCGAAGTATTCTTCTTCGGTGAGGAGGTCGAACTTCTGATATCCGTTTGCGCCGTCTTTTCTTTCGATTTCTTTCGAGCTACGGTCAATGTCGGCCGCTGCACCGGGATTGATGATGATGTAGCGTTCGTAGTAGATGACTGAGTCGAGTTTTTTCGACGGCAGGCCGAGCAGATAGCCAATCTTGTTGGGCAACGAGCGGAAGTACCAGATGTGCGCTACCGGCACTACGAGCTTGATGTGGCCCATGCGCTCGCGACGCACTTTCTTTTCGGTGACTTCAACGCCGCAACGGTCGCAGACGATACCCTTGTAGCGAATGCGCTTGTACTTGCCGCAGTGGCATTCAAAGTCTTTTGTCGGGCCGAAGATGCGCTCGCAGAAGAGGCCGTCGCGCTCGGGCTTGTAGGTGCGGTAGTTGATGGTCTCCGGTTTGAGAACCTCGCCGCTCGACTTCTCCAGAATCTCCTCGGGCGATGCAAGTCCGATGGTGATTTTCGAGAAGACGTTCTTTTGTTTATTATCTTTTCTGAAAGCCATATATTATGGTGTCGGAGATTGTTGCTTGTAGTAGTGGAATTAATTCTCGAGGTTGATGCTAAGGCCCAGGCCGCGGAGCTCGTGCAGGAGCACGTTGAGCGATTCGGGGATGCCGGGCACGGGCATATTGTCACCTTTGACGATTGCTTCGTAGGCTTTCGAGCGGCCGTTGACATCGTCGCTCTTGATGGTCAGAATTTCCTGAAGGATGTGTGATGCGCCGAATGCCTCGAGCGCCCAAACTTCCATTTCACCGAAGCGCTGGCCACCGAACTGAGCTTTACCGCCCAGAGGCTGCTGAGTGATGAGCGAGTACGGGCCAATCGAACGAGCGTGCATCTTGTCCTCAACCATGTGGCCGAGCTTGAGCATGTAAATCACGCCGACGGTTGCAGGCTGGTCGAAGCGGTTGCCGGTGCCGCCATCGTAGAGATAGGTCTTGCCGTAGCGAGGCAGGCCGGCTTTATCGGTCCATTCGTTGAGGTCGTCGAGTGTGGCGCCGTCGAAAATCGGAGTGGCGAATTTCTCGCCCAGCTCGCGGCCGGCCCAGCCCAGGACAGTCTCAAAAATCTGACCAAGGTTCATACGCGAAGGCACGCCCAGCGGGTTCAGACAGATGTCGACCGGAGTACCATCGGCCAAGAACGGCATATCCTCCTGGCGTACGATACGCGAGACGATACCCTTGTTGCCGTGGCGGCCTGCCATCTTGTCGCCGACGCCGATTTTGCGCTTCTTGGCGATGTAGACTTTGGCAATCTGCATGATGCCTGAGGGCAGTTCGTCGCCAATCGAGATGTCGAACTTCTTGCGGCGCAGCTCGGCATCGATTTCCTTCGACTTGCGGAGGTAGTTGACGATGGTCTGGCGGATGAGGTCGTTCTTATGAGTGTCGACAGTCCACTTGCTCAGGTTGATTGTGTCGTAGTTGATGTCGCGAAGCACTTCGGCGGTGAATTTCATGCCCTTGGGGATGATTTCGCTGCCCAAGAAGTCCTTGACGCCTTGCGAGGTCTTGCCGGCGGTTAGGGTCATGAGCTTGCCGATGAGCACTTCGAGCAGTTCATTCTGCTTCTTTTCGTATTCTTCGTCGAGCTGCGGCAGGATAGCGTTTGCGCTCTTCGATTTTTTCTTCTTGGCGGCGCGGCTGAAGAGGTTGGTGCCGATGACAACACCCTTGAGCGACGGAGAAGCCTTCAGCGAAGCGTCCTTGACGTCGCCGGCTTTGTCGCCGAAGATGGCGCGCAGCAACTTTTCTTCAGGAGTCGGGTCGCTTTCGCCCTTAGGTGTGATTTTACCAATCATGATGTCGCCGGGCACGACGTGAGCGCCGATGCGGATGATGCCGCGTTCGTCGAGGTCCTTGGTGGCGTCTTCGCTCACGTTGGGGATGTCGCTGGTGAGCTCTTCGAGGCCACGCTTTGTCTCGCGCACTTCGAGCGAGTATTCGTCGACGTGAACAGATGTGAGGATATCGTCGCGCACGAGACGTTCGTTGAGCACGATGGCGTCCTCATAGTTGTAACCCTTCCAGGGCATGAATGCCACTTTGAGGTTGCGACCCAGAGCGAGCTCGCCGTTTTCGGTAGCGTAGCCTTCGGTGAGGATATCGCCCTTTTCGACGCGCTGGCCGACTTCGCAGATGGGGCGAAGGTCGATGGTCATGCTCTGGTTGGTCTTGCGCCACTTGGGTATATTGTATTCCTTGACAGCGTCTTCGAATGCTACGAATTCATCCTCTTCGGTACGGTCGTAGCGGATGCGTATAACGGTAGCGTCGACGTATTCGATGACACCTGCGCCTTCTGCCATGATCTGAGTGCGCGAGTCGCGAGCCAGCTGGGCTTCGATGCCGGTGCCGACGATGGGCGCTTCGTTGTGGATCAGAGGTACGGCCTGGCGCATCATGTTCGAACCCATCAGTGCGCGGTTGGCGTCGTCGTGTTCGAGGAAGGGGATGAGCGATGCTGCGATAGAGGCAATCTGCTGAGGAGCCACGTCCATGAGCTCTACCTGGTCGGGCGATACTACAGGGAAGTCGGCGTCTTCGCGTGCCTTGACGCGGTCGCGTACGAAGGTGCCGTCGTCGTTCAGCGGAGCGTTGCCCTGAGCGATGATTTTGCCTTCTTCGTTTTCGGCGGTCATATAGATGACTTCGTCGTTGTTGAGGTTCACGCGAGCATTTTCGACCTTGCGGTAGGGCGTCTCAATGAAGCCGAGATCGTTGATTTTGGCGTAAACGCAGAGCGACGAGATAAGACCGATGTTCGGGCCTTCAGGAGTCTCGATCGGGCACAGACGGCCGTAGTGGGTGTAGTGCACGTCTCGCACCTCGAAGCCTGCACGTTCGCGCGACAGACCGCCGGGGCCGAGGGCCGACATACGGCGCTTGTGTGTGATTTCGGCCAGCGGGTTGGTCTGGTCCATGAACTGCGACAGGGCGCTGGTGCCGAAGAATGTGTTGATAACGCTTGAGATAGTCTTGGCGTTAATCAGGTCAATCGGGGTGAACACTTCGCTGTCGCGCACGTTCATACGTTCGCGGATTGTACGCGACATACGGGCCAGGCCGACGTTGAACTGGTTGTAGAGTTGTTCGCCTACGGTGCGGACGCGGCGGTTGCTCAGGTGGTCGATATCGTCGACATCAGTCTTCGAGTTGATAAGCTCGATGAGATACTTGATGATGTTGATAATATCGTCGCGAGTGAGCACCTTGATATCCATAGAGGTATCGAGGTTCAACTTCTTGTTGATGCGGTAGCGGCCTACTTCGCCAAGGTCGTAGCGCTTGTCGCTGAAGAAGAGGTTTTGGATGACTTCGCGTGCGCTTGCATCGTCTGGCGGCTCTGCGTTGCGCAGCTGTCGATAGATATATTGAACGGCCTCCTTCTCTGAGTTGGTCGGGTCTTTTTGCAGCGTGTTGAAGATAATCGAGTAGTCGCTGGTGTTGACGTCTTCGTTGTGGAGCAGAATGGTCGACACACCGCTATCGAAGATCATGTCGATGCATTCCTCGGTCAGCACTGTTTCGCGGTCGACGATGACGTCGTTGCGCTCGATTGATACAACTTCGCCGGTATCTTCGTCGACGAAGTCCTCAATCCAGGTTTTCAGCACGCGAGCAGCGAGCTTGTGACCCAGCGCCTTCTTGAGGTTGGTCTTGTTGACCTTAACTTCCTTGGCCAGGCCGAAAATCTCGATGATATCTTTATCTGTTTCGAGGCCGATGGCACGCAACAGCGTGGTCACCGGTAATTTCTTTTTACGGTCGATGTAGGCATACATCACGTTGTTGATGTCCGTGGCGAATTCAATCCATGAGCCGCGGAAGGGGATGATGCGAGCCGAATAGAGTTTGGTGCCGTTGGCGTGAGTGCTCTGACCGAAGAACACGCCGGGCGAACGGTGGAGCTGCGAGACGACTACGCGCTCAGCACCATTGATAACGAAAGTTCCCTTCTCGGTCATGTAAGGAATCGGACCGAGATAAACATCCTGAATTTCAGTGGCAAAGTCTTCGTGGTCGGGGTCTGTACAGTAGAGCTTCAGCTTAGCCTTTAGAGGCACTGAATACGTCAGACCGCGCTCGAGACATTCCTCGATGGTGTAGCGGGGCGGATCAATGTAATAGTCGAGGAATTCCAGCACAAAGTTATTGCGCGTGTCGGCTATTGGAAAATTTTCGGCAAAGACCTTGAACAGACCTTCGTTTTTGCGTTTTTCCGGCGGAGTGTCGAGCTGCAGAAAGTCGCGGAACGATTTGAGCTGCACTTCCAGAAAATCAGGGTAAGGAAGCGGGTTCTTTACCGTTGCAAAATTAATGCGTTTGTTATCTGAGGAAACTGACATCTATGAAATTGAGGTTAAGTTTGTGAGGTGTTTAGGGAACCTAAATCAGGCCTCTCGCGAGAGGCAATTGTCCCGGCAGAGCCGCTGCATTGGCTCGTCGCTTGGCATTGTCGGCGACTTCGATGTTCGCCGAGTGCGCGTGTCCGACGAGCTGCGGCTTGCTTTGGTTTTCTGACGTCTTTAAGGCCGCCGAAATTGCTCTCGACTGCCTACTGCTGTTTTACAACACAAAGGGGCTAAGAATACTCCCGTAGGAGTTTTCTTAACCCATTTGCCTGTAAATCAGGTAATTTATTTAAGTTCGACTTCGGCGCCGGCTTCTTCGAGCTCTTTCTTGAGAGCTTCAGCCTCGTCCTTAGTTACGCCTTCTTTTACAACTGAGGGAGCGTTGTCTACCATTTCTTTAGCTTCCTTCAGGCCAAGACCGGCTACGTCCTTAACCTTCTTTACTACCTGGAGCTTGTTGGCACCGGCGCTCTTGAGGACTACGTCGAACGAAGTCTTCTCTTCAGCAGCGGCAGCTGCAACGGGGCCTGCTGCTACAGCAACAGCTGCTGCGGCGGGTTCGATGCCGTACTCGTCCTTCAGGATCTGAGCGAGTTCGTTTACTTCCTTGACGGTAAGATTAACAAGTTGTTCAGCAAAAGCTTTTAAATCTGCCATTTTAGTATTTGTTTATTTGTTATTATTCGATGTTGGTGGATGCTTTTATTCTTTGTTTGAGAGCGTCTCAAGGATGCCGTGGAGCTTCGTGCTGCCCGACTGAAGAGCAGATACGACGTTCTTGGCGGGCGACTGGAGCAGAGCGATAACGTCGGCGATGAGTTCGTTCTTGCTCTTGATAGCGGCAAGTGCGTCGAGCTGATCGGCTCCCATGTATACAGTCTCCTCTACGTATGCGCTCTTGAGCGCGGGAAGGGTGTCACCTTTCTTGACAAAGTCTTTCAGAAGCTTTGCAGGCGCGTTGCCTACGTTGGTGCACATCAGCGAGGTCGAGCCTGCCAGTGCCGGATACAGCTCCGAAAAGTCAGCGTCTAAAGATTCGAGGGCCTTGTGGAGTAGGGTGTTCTTTACGACCACTAGCTTGATGTCGGCTTTGAAGCATGCGCGACGAAGTGCGCTGGTCTTCTCTGCGTCCAGTCCGGCTGTCTCTACAAGGTAGAAGCCATTGTAGGCCTTCAGGGTTTCGGCAATCTTTGCGATTACTAAAGCTTTATCTTCCTTTTTCATTGTCTTCTTGGATTAATGTGGGTTAACCTTCGATTGACTTTGAGTCGACTTTTACGCCGGGGCTCATGGTGCTCGAAAGATAAATGCTCTTGATATATGTACCCTTGGCGGTAGCAGGCTTGAGCTTAATCAGGGTGTTGATAAACTCGCGTGCGTTGTCGCGCATCTGCTCAGGTGTGAACGAAACCTTGCCAATCGACGTGTGAACGATACCGTTCTTGTCGACCTTGAAGTCGATCTTACCTTTTTTGACTTCCTCGACGGCCTTAGCTACGTCCATCGTCACAGTGCCGCTCTTGGGGTTAGGCATCAGGCCACGCGGACCGAGGATACGACCCAGAGCACCGATTTTACCCATGATAGCAGGCTGAGTGATGATAACGTCAACGTCGGTCCATCCGCCTTTGATTTTTTCGATATATTCGTCCAAGCCGACATAGTCAGCTCCGGCGGCCTTGGCGGCTGCCTCAGCGTCCGGGTTACACAGGACGAGCACACGGATAGTCTTGCCGGTGCCGTGGGGCAGTGTTACCACGCCACGCACCATCTGGTTAGCCTTACGGGGATCAACACCAAGACGCACGTCGATATCGAGTGAAGCGTCAAACTTGGTGTAGGTGATTTCCTTTACCTTCTCGCAGGCTTCTACGAGGGTATAAGTCTTCCCGGCTTCAATCTTTGCAAGGGCTAACTTTTGGTTTTTAGTCAGTTTACTCATTACAATTGAAGTTTATAAGTTATTTACCGGGGAAATCGCCTTTTACGGTGATACCCATACTTCTGGCCGTACCGGCTACCATACGCATGGCAGATTCTACGGTGAAGCAGTTCAGGTCAGGCATCTTGTCTGTTGCAATCGCCTGCACTTGGTCCCATGTGATTTCTGCCACCTTGTTGCGGTTCGGTTCTTTCGAACCGGTCTTAACCTTTGCAACTTCTTTGAGCTGAATTGCAACAGGGGGTGTCTTCACGATAAAGTCGAAAGATTTGTCGGTGTAGTAGGTGATTACTACAGGCAGAATCTTACCGGCTTTGTCCTGAGTGCGGGCATTGAATTGCTTGCAAAATTCCATGATGTTGATACCCTTCGAACCCAGGGCAGGACCTACTGGGGGCGACGGGTTGGCTGCTCCGCCTTTAATCTGCAATTTGATTTGTCCAGCAATTTCTTTAGCCATTGTAAAAACTAATTAAAAAGATAATTAATCTTGCGCTTGTGTCTCGGTGAGCGTAACCTTCACTTTGTCATTCGCGCTCTACTTGCGAATTATCCAATTCCAAGGGATTTGGACGACCGAAAATCTTGACCATCACTGTCAGCTTCTTACGCTCGCGGTCGACTTTTTCTATGGTGCCGGTAAAGCCGTTGAACGGCCCGTCGTTCACCTTGACAGTCTCCCCGACAATGTAGTCGTTAACCTCCACGTTGGTCGGGTCGCTCAGCTCGTCGGCAGCGCCCAACATGCGCATAACTTCTGCCTGGCGCAGACGCTCGGGCTGAGCGCCTTTCTCGCGTCCACGGAGAAAGTCAATCACATTGGTTGTGTTTACGAGTTGATGAACCACCTCTCCACGGAGGTCAGCTTCGATGAATACGTAGCCGCTGTAGAGATTGCGTTCTTTCACAATCTTCTTGCCGTTACGTACAGCCATCACCTTCTCGGTCGGGATCAAGACTTGAAACAGGTAATTGCCAAGGTCAGTATTCTTGATTTGAGCATCAAGAATTTCTTTCACCTTAGCTTCTTTGCCCGAGATGGCACGCAGTACGTACCAGCCGCGCTTGTTGTCATTAGTCGATGTTTCCATTTCCGAGCCGGGTCAGTTTTAAAAGCTGTAAATGAGGTGCATCAAGAGGTCTACCACCTTGTCCATGACGAAAATTATCAGAGCGATAATTACGGAAGCAATCATCACGAGAATAGCAGATTTTACAACCTGCTTTTTGGTGGGCCAAGAAGTCTTATAACGAAGCTCGTCGTATGACTCCTCGATATTCGTAAGTAGTTTAAGTTTCTTCATTTTCAAAAATTTAGCACGGGAAGAGAGGCTCGAACTCCCGACACCTGGTTTTGGAGACCAGTGCTCTACCGACTGAGCTATTCCCGTGTATTGTCAGCCGCCGCGATGGCGGCTGACAGGTGATTTATTTCAACTATAGATTAGTCGATAATTTCGGTGATCTGGCCCGAACCTACGGTGCGGCCACCTTCGCGGATAGCGAAACGCAGACCGGTGTCGCAAGCAACCGGGTTGATGAGCTTAACCATAATCTCTACGTGGTCACCGGGCATTACCATTTCTACGCCTTCGGGAAGAGTGATTTCACCGGTTACGTCGAGTGTACGGATGTAGAACTGCGGACGATAGTGGTTGTGGAACGGAGTGTGACGGCCGCCTTCTTCTTTCTTCAGGATGTAGACAGAAGCCTTGAATTCGTCGTGGGGCTTAACAACACCGGGGTGGCAGATTACCATACCGCGACGGATGTCCTTCTTGTCGATACCACGGAGGAGCAGACCTACGTTGTCACCAGCTTCGCCCTGATCGAGGAGCTTGCGGAACATTTCGACACCGGTAACAACCGACTTCATGTCAGCGCCGAGGCCCATGATCTGTACTTCGTCACCTACCTTAACGATACCGGTTTCGATACGGCCGGTAGCAACGGTACCACGACCTGTGATCGAGAATACGTCTTCGACCGGCATGAGGAAGGGCTTGTCAACTGCACGGGGAGGCAGGGGGATCCAGGTATCAACTGCGTCCATCAGTTCCATAACCTTAGCTTCCCATTCGGGTTCGCCGTTGAGGGCGCCGAGGGCAGAGCCGCGGATGATAGGAGTGTTGTCGCCGTCGTATTCGTATGCGTCGAGAAGTTCGCGCATTTCCATTTCAACGAGTTCGAGCATTTCTTCGTCGTCGACCATGTCGCACTTGTTGAGGAACACAACGATACGGGGAACGTTCACCTGGCGAGCCAGAAGGATGTGTTCGCGAGTCTGGGGCATGGGACCGTCAGTAGCAGCAACTACGATGATAGCGCCGTCCATCTGAGCAGCACCGGTTACCATGTTCTTCACGTAGTCAGCGTGGCCCGGGCAGTCAACGTGTGCGTAGTGGCGGGTTGCGGTCTGATATTCAACGTGCGAGGTGTTAATTGTAATACCGCGTTCCTTTTCTTCGGGAGCGTTGTCGATCTGGTCGAACGACTTGAGCTCAGAAAGGCCTGCCTTAGCAAGTACGGTGGTGATAGCCGCGGTCAGGGTAGTTTTACCATGGTCAACGTGGCCGATAGTACCGATGTTAACATGCGGTTTGGTTCTTTCGAATTTCTCTTTAGCCATAGCTGTATTTTTATTTTTAGATGATTGATTTCTCAACAATGAGCCACGGTAGCGAAAAGACGCTATCGGGGCTACCTTCTTTCGTTTTATTGAGCCGATGGCGGGATTTGAACCCGCGACCTCTTCCTTACCAAGGAAGTGCTC
>CAYSQI010000054.1:0-11239 GCA_964433215.1 uncultured Bacteroides sp. | reverse complement strand
CGACACCCGCCATTTCCGCTCGAATTTCGACAAAATTGGCAAAAAAAGCGATTATTATTGCTCGACTGTATGTTTTTACAAGAGTTTTCTGTAACTTTGCGATAATAATATTGTGCAGCTATGACAACAAAACCTTACGATTTCCTGATTGTGGGCAGCGGCCTCTACGGCGCCACTTTCGCCCACAAAGCCACTCGCAACGGCTTGCGTTGCCTCGTCATTGACCGGCGACCTGTTGCGGGAGGTAATCTCTATTGCGAAAAAATTGCCGGCGTCAACATACACGCCTACGGACCTCACATCTTCCGCACCTCCGACAAAGCCATCTGGGACTTCGTCTGCTCGCTCGTCGAGATGCACCCCTACACCCACAAAGCCATGTCGCTGGGCTCCGACGGCGTTTACCGCAACCTGCCCTTCAACATGAACACGTTCCAAGAGCTGTGGGGCGTCACCACCGCCGAAGATGCCAAAGCCATGCTCGACAAGCAGCGCGCCGACGCCCCGGCCAATCCCCTCAATCTCGAAGACCAGGCTATCGCAATGGTCGGCCGCGACCTCTACGAACTTTTGGTCAAGCGATACAACGAAAAGCTCTGGGGACGCCCCTGCGCCAACCTCCCTTCGTTTCTCATCAAGCGCATCCCTCTGCGATTCACCTACGACAACAACTACTTCGACGACAAATACACCGGCGTGCCCGTCGGCGGATACAACGGCCTTATCGAGAAGCTGCTCGAAGACTCGGATGTGCGACTCGGTGTCGACTTCTTCTCCGACCGTGAAGGCCTGACAAACCTCGCCCGCCACGTCATCTTCACCGGCAAAGTCGATGAATTCTTCGACTACCGATTCGGACGACTCGACTATCGCACCCTGCGCTTCGAACACGAAGTTCTCGACACGCCCAAAGCTCAGCCATGCGCCGTTATCACCGACAACACAAAGGAAAACGACTACGTGCGTATCTGCGAACACAAGCACTTCGACCCACAAGCCGCCGACCTGCCGACTACGGTCGTCACTCGCGAATACTCAGTCGAATACACCGACGGCATGGAAGCCCTTTACCCGGTCAACGACGTTCGTAACACTGCGATTTACGCCCGCTACCACGACCTCGCCAACCGCGAGCCGGGTGTCACCTTCGGCGGCCGTCTCGCCGAATATCGCTACTACGACATGGCGCCTGTCATGGCTAAAGCGCTTCACGACTTCGAAGACCTCATGACTCGACTCCAATGAGCGACGCTCAGCCGACCGACAACACTCCCGACGCACCCGCAGCCGACGCGCCAGTCACCGCTCGTCGTGCTCCGCGCAAGCCTTGGGTCGCCAGATACTTGACTTGGCCGACACTCCTCTGCCTGGGCGTGGTCATTTACCTTCTGTTCGTTGGCGAAAACTCCGTCAACCGACGCATAGTCTACGAACAGCAAATCGACAGCCTTACCCGCTGCGTCGCCGAGCTCGAAGACTCGCTACGATTCTACCACGACCTCAACCGCCGGCTTAGCACCGACCCCGCACTCATGGAGCAAGTCGTACGCGAACAATACAACATGAAACGACCCAACGAAGACGTCTTCGTGGTCGAACGACAAAACAAAAAGAAATGACCGACTCATCAACCCCGAACCCACGCCGAGCCGCCTACTGCTCGCTCGCCGCATCGCTTGGCCTACTGCTGATTGCCATAGCCGTCGTCATTCCTATCATCAAAGGAAGCCTCGACGACACCACCGCCACTACCTGGCTATTCACCGCCGGCGCTGTCGTATGCCTCGCCGCATCGCTTTTCACGCCTCAACTACCAAAGAGCGAGCCTCTCAGCCGGCGACGCTGGCAGCGCATCGAGGGCTGGAGCTCTATCATCTTCTGCGCAGCGGCAGCCATGCTTTTCCTCCCGTCTACCACATATCGCGACTGGCTCGCCTTCACGCTCGCAGGTGCCGTTTTGCGCATCATCTGCTTCTTCCGCTCGTTCAGACCTTACAAATAATCGGCTTTTTCGCCCACATTATAATTTTTAACAAAAAAATATTAACTATCTTCAGCTCTAACACGTTTAATTACGGAAAAATTTCGTAAATTTGCGCCCGAAATAGCAACAGCTCCGCCTCGCGCTATTCATCTGTTTGATATTCAACCAACATAAAATATTTTAATCATTATGACAAAAATTGGTATTAATGGCTTTGGTCGCATCGGTCGTTTCGTCTTCCGTGCTTCCACCAAGCGTTCTGACATCGAAGTCGTTGCTATCAACGACCTCCTCCCCGTTGACTACATGGCTTACATGCTCAAGTATGACACAATGCACGGCCAGTTCGACGGAACTGTAGACTTCGACCTGGAGAAAAGCCTCCTGATCGTTAACGGCAAGGAAATCCGCGTTACCGCATGCCGCGACCCGAAAGAAATCAACTGGGGCGCTGTTGAGGCTGAATACGTTGTTGAATCGACCGGTCTGTTCCTCACCAAGGAAAAAGCTCAGGCTCACATCGAAGCTGGTGCCAAGTATGTTGTAATGTCGGCTCCCTCGAAGGACGACACCCCCATGTTCGTTTGCGGTGTAAACCACAACACCTACGTTAAGGGCACTCAGTTCGTTTCGAACGCTTCTTGCACCACCAACTGCCTCGCTCCTATCACCAAGGTGCTCAACGACAAGTTCGGCGTTGTAGAAGGTCTTATGACTACCGTTCACTCGACCACCGCTACTCAGAAGACCGTTGACGGTCCCTCGATGAAGGACTGGCGTGGTGGCCGCGCTGCTGCCGGCAACATCATCCCCTCTTCGACTGGCGCTGCTAAGGCTGTAGGCAAAGTTATCCCCGAACTCAACGGCAAGCTCACCGGTATGTCGATGCGCGTCCCCACCCTCGACGTATCTGTAGTTGACCTGACTGTTAACCTCGCTAAGCCCGCTACCTACGAAGAAATCTGCGCTGCTATGAAGGAAGCTTCTGAAGGCGAACTCAAGGGTATCCTCGGCTACACCGAAGACGCAGTTGTTTCGGCTGACTTCCTCGGCGACACCCGCACTTCTATCTTCGACGCTAAGGCCGGTATCCAGCTGACTCCGACCTTCGTTAAGGTTGTTTCGTGGTACGACAACGAAATCGGCTACTCGAACAAGGTGCTCGATCTCATCGCTCACATGAAGAAAGTTAACGGCTAATCTTAAAACCGTTCAACATATAAAAGCCCGCCCCCTTCGGCGGGCTTTTATTTTTCCACCGACACTCGATTCCCGAACCCCGAACGCATCTTATTCCTTATCAAACAGTGCTCGCGGTTTGCTTCTTTATCTATTTTATCGTACCTTTGTCGAACAACTTTGCTCTACCCACTTGAATTATGTCACGAACCACTGAATTCCCTATAGAACGACTCCGAGAAGCCAAGACGCCCTGCTACTTTTATGATATGCGTTTGCTCGACGACACACTGGCCGCCGTGCGAGCCGAAGTCCCGGCCGCCGACACAGCCTACTGCGTACACTACGCCGTCAAAGCCAACGCCAACCCGGCCATTCTCGCTCGCATCGCCCGACAAGGCTTCGGCGCCGACTGCGTCAGCGGCGGCGAAATCAAGCTCGCTATCGAAGCCGGCATACCGGCCAAGAAAGTTGTATATGCCGGCGTGGGCAAGACCGACGCCGAGATTGAATACGCCTTACAGGTAGGCATCGGCTGCTTCAATGTGGAATCCGAACCCGAATTGCGCATCATCAACGAGATTGCCGAGCGTATGGGTAAAGTGGCTCGGGTAGCGCTACGCGTGAATCCTAACATCGACGCGCACACTCACCACTACATCACCACCGGCCTGGCCGAAAACAAATTCGGCATAAATCTCGAGCACCTACACGCTATCGTCGCTTTGTTCGACGAGCTGAAAGCCGTGAAATTCGAAGGCCTGCACTTCCACATCGGCAGCCAGATTCTGAGCATGGAGCCCTACGAAGTACTCTGCCGACGCATCGAGCAGATTCAAGAAGACCTCGAAAACCAGGGCGTGCGCGTGCGCAGCATCAACGTCGGCGGTGGGCTCGGCATCGACTACGACGAGCCCGACCGACATCCGGTGCCCGATTTCCGTGCATATTTCGACACCTTCCGCAAGAACCTAAAGCTGAAACCCTGGCAGACGCTCCACTTCGAATTGGGCCGCTCGCTGGTGGCTCAGTGCGGCTCGCTCATCACACGCGTACTCTACGTCAAGCACGGCACAGCCAAGCAATTTGCCATCGTCGACGCCGGCATGACCGAGCTCATCCGCCCCGCTCTCTACGGCGCTTACCACCTGATTCAAAACCTCTCAAATCGCGGGCCTCGCGAGCTCTACGACGTCGTCGGACCCGTCTGCGAGTCAAGCGACTATTTCGGCAAGAATGTCAAGCTCTCGCAAGCAAGGCGTGGCGACTTGTTCGCCATTCGCTCGGCCGGCGCTTACGGCGAAGCGATGGCTTCGAGCTATAATTGCCGACAGCTACAGCCCGCAATTTTCTCCGACTCCGAATAATTAGCTCACACTGCTTCGCCGACTGGCTTTTTCGCTGACTATTCTGAGTTTTTCACCGGCGAACAAGTCTATTTCAAGGGAATTTTATTAACTTTGTGGCGCAGTGGCATTAAGCCGCTTTATCAGTATGAAAAGACTCTTGTACGCGCTTGTGGCTACGCTGGCTGCGCTGACCGTCGGCTGTGGCGGCCACAGCGACAAATTCGTCATATCAGGATTCATCGAGGGCAAACCTTCGACCAACGTTCGCGTGATTTACTTCACCAACGGCAACATCGCCACTGGCATCACCGTAGCCAATGAGGGTAAATTCACCTTCGAAGGCGTATCGGCCGACAACGCTCTCATCGTAATTTACGACAACGAATATCGATTGCTCGGACGCACCGTCGCTCGCAACGGCGAGGACGTAGACCTTCGCATCGTTCCGGCCAACCCCGCCGCTATCACAGCCAAAGGCAACGAAATCGCCGAGCGCTGGTCTTCGTTTCTGAAAGACAATGCCGAAGTCGCCGACCGCCGCGAAGCCGTCAAAGCTTACGTAGAGGCCCACCGCGCCGACCCTCTGGCCGCCCTGCTGGTCATGACGGAAATCGACGCTTCCGGTCCCGACGCTTCTATGGCCGATTCGCTGATGTCGCTAATTGACATCGAAGCGCGTGCCAACGACATCACCGCCGGATACTGCGCGCTCCTCGACCGCGTCAGCTCCGCCACCTCGTCGGCTCCAATCTCCGCCATCAACTACATGGCTCTCGGAGGCCGACAGCATGTGTTTATGCCGCGCAAAGCACAGCGCAACCTCATAGCCATCGTCAGCCACTATCGCGGCCGCGACAGCGTCATCACGACTCTGCGCGAAATACCTAAGCGCAAAGACCTCGAGCTCATCGAGCTATCCATTGACCAAGACACCATGGTCTGGAGCCGCGACGCCCGGCTCGACTCTACATGGTGGGAACACGGATGGGTCGGAGGCACCATCTCCGGACAGGCGCTCAAACGCCTCGGCATACCCTCTATACCGTATTTCATTGTCACCGACTCGGCCGGCGCTCAGCTTTGGCGAGGTAGCTCGGTCAGCCACGCAGCTCAATTTGTAACAAAAACCGACGATTGATATGCTCGTAAAGACCTACAGCGGAGCCGTATTAGGCATCGACGCCCTGACGGTGACCATCGAAGTCTCGGTCAGCCGAGGCGTACAGTTCTGCATCGTCGGCTTGCCCGACACTGCCGTCAAGGAAAGCCACCAGCGCGTCATTTCGGCCATCCAGCAGACCGGCTTCGCTATTCCGCGCTCGGGTGTGGTTGTAAATATGGCACCCGCCGATGTCAAAAAGGAAGGAGCCTCCTACGACCTGCCCATAGCCATCGCCCTAATGACCGGCACTCAGCTCATACAGACCCCCGACCTCGACAAATACGTGCTGCTGGGCGAGCTCTCGCTCGACGGCACTCTCCGACCCGTCAATGGCGTGCTGCCAATGGCCATCGAAGCGCGCCGGCAAGGTTTTCGGGGCATAATCGTCCCTGCCGAAAACGCCACCGAAGCAGCCGTGGTCAACAATCTCGACGTCTACGGCATGCACTCGCTCCGCGAAGTGGTCGACTTCCTCACCGGCGCGGCGGCGCCCGAGCCTACGCAATTCGACACTCGCGCCGAATTCGCACGCTCGCAGGAGCTTTTCGACTTCGATTTCAGCGAAGTCAAAGGCCAGGAGGGTGTCAAGCGCGCTTTCGAAGTAGCTTGCGCCGGCGGACACAACATACTGCTCGTAGGCCCGCCCGGCTCGGGCAAATCGATGCTTTCGAAGCGCCTGCCTTCTATCATGCCCCCGCTGACCCTCGCCGAAGCGCTCGAAACTACCAAAATCCACTCCGTGGCCGGCAAGCTCAAGAGCGGCTCGAAGCTGATGACGCGCCGCCCCTTCCGCTCGCCTCACCACACCATATCGCCCGTAGCTATCGTAGGCGGCGGCACCAACCCCATGCCGGGCGAAATCTCGCTCGCGCACAATGGCATTTTGTTCATGGACGAGTTCCCGGAGTTCCCGCGCACCGTGCTCGAAGTGCTGCGCCAGCCTCTCGAGGACCGACATATCACCATCTCGCGTGCTCGCTATTCGGTGGAATACCCGGCCGGATTCATGCTCGTGGCTTCGATGAACCCCTGCCCCTGCGGCTACTACAACCACCCCACCAAGGAGTGTACCTGCCCGCCGGGTGCCGTATCGAAATACCTGGGCCGTATATCCGGACCGCTGCTCGACCGCATCGACATTCAGATCGAAATCCATCCGGTGCCGTTCGAAAAGCTCTCCGAACAAAGCGCCGGCGAGAGCAGCTCCGTCATTCGCGAGCGTGTGGTCCGCGCTCGAAACATTCAGTCGGCTCGATTCGCCGACGAGCGCGAAATCCACACCAATGCTCAGATGAACACGCGCCTGATCAACCGCTGGTGCCGCCTCGACAAGACCTCGATGGACTTGCTGCGCCACGCCATGACCAAGTACGACATGAGCGCTCGCGCCTACGACCGAATACTCAAAGTCGCCCGAACCATCGCCGACCTCGCCGGCTCGACCGACATCTCCGTCGAGCACATCAGCGAAGCTATATCTTATCGCAACCTCGACCGCAGTTCCTGGGGCTCAAAGACCATCTCGCTCTAATGACTCTCGTCTTTTTCTTCTCTCCGATTGACTTTGCCCGAGGCTTTTTCACACCCATAAATCATAGATTTTGAAACTGACAACTGAATCGGAGACTATCGGACACCGCGCCGGCCTGTTGGCTCTGACGCCGGTGATTGTGTTTTTACTTAGCTATGTGGCTGTGTCGCTGGCTATTGGCGATTTCTACAAGATGCCTATTGCCGTGTCGCTCGTGCTAGCATCGGCTTGGGGGCTAATCATCTGCCGCGGATATAAGCTGCACGACCGCATCGAACTATTCTCGCGCGCCGCCGGCCACAGCAACATCCTGTACATGATTTGGGTATTCGTCCTCGCCGGCGCTTTCGCCTCGCTGGCAAAGGAAATCGGCGCCGTCGAAGCCACCGTGAACCTCACTCTGAGCATTTTTCCGGGCGAATTCATCGTGCCGGTGCTGTTCTTCGCAGCTTGCTTCATCTCGCTGTCGATCGGCACGTCGGTGGGCACCGTGGTAGCCCTGACTCCGCTGGCCGTCGAAATTGCCAACACTGCCGGCGCGTCGACCCCGTTCTTCGTGGCCGTGGTGCTGGGCGGCGCGTTCTTCGGCGACAACCTGTCGTTCATCTCCGACACCACCATCGCTGCCACGCGCTCGCAAAACGTCTCGATGCGCGATAAATTCCGCGCCAACCTTTGGATTGCTCTGCCGGCCGCGCTTGTCACCATGATAGCATATATCGCAATAGGCCAAAACACCTCAGAATTTGCCGTAGAAAGCACGACCGACGGTTGGCTGATAATTCCCTACCTCGTGGTGCTCGCGACGGCCATAGCGGGCATAAACGTGACCGTAGTGCTCGCCCTTGGCATCATCGCCGCCACCGTGCTCGGCGTAATCCGCGGTTTCGAAATCCTCGACCTGGCGCAATTCGCCGGGGCAGGCATCGATTCGATGGGCAATCTGATTATAATTACCTTGCTCGCCGCCGGTATGCTGGGGCTCATAAAAGCGTGCGGCGGCATCCGATATCTGCTGCAAGTGATGACTCGCCACATTTCGAGCAGCCGCGGTGCTCAGTCTGTCATCGTAGTGCTTGTGGGCCTGGTCAACCTCTGCACCGCCAACAACACCGTAGCCATCATCACCGCCGGGCCGATTGCTCGCGACATCGCCGACCGATATGGCGTCGACCGCCGACGCAGCGCTTCGCTCCTCGACTCGGCCTCGTGCGTAGTACAATGCCTGATTCCCTACGGCGCCCAGACCCTGCTCGCCACATCTCTGGCCGGACTATCGCCCGCCGCGCCCTGGCCCTACCTCTACTACCCCTGGGCCATGATGGTTGCAATCGCTATCTCAATCATCATCAACCGCCGGCAATCGGCCCCGACCGCCTAAAGCCTACAAGGCGCCCTCTCGGATCATCTCGCCGCACACCGCCAATTAGCTTTTTTAGCTGAAAGTGTCGTCGTTTTCAGAATTTGCAACGCACTTAGGCAGATTTTTGCTACATTTGCAGACGAACAAATCCGAAAGCCATGAAACTGCAGCTTCCTCCTCGCGGCGACGGACGCCCTACGTGCATCTCGACCCGCCGTCTCACCATCATCGGCGCTAACGGCGCCGGCAAGTCGCGCTTCGCTTCTTCGATGGCCGCTCTGGCCGGCGACCGCGCATTCAGCATGTCGGCCCTGACCGCAATCTATAGCGACCGCGAAGACCCGGCTCCGGGCTCGGTCGACTCGCTCTACCACGAAGCCGTGGCCCGCTCTCCGCTTATTCGCGAGGACGTCCGTGGCGGTTTCGAACGGCTTACCGCCCTGTTGGTCAACGAGACAGCCCTCGAGCTGCTGGCCGAACGGCTCGCCGGCGACAAACCCGACGGACACCCTACCCGACTACAAAAACTTTTCGACAACTGGAAAGCCATATTCCCCGGCAACACCATGCTGCTGGCCTGCGGACGACTGCTCATCGAAGGCGCCGAGGGCGCATACCCGGCCACTCGGCTATCGGCCGGCGAAAAAGCCGTGCTTTATAGCTTGGGGGCCGCCCTGGTAGCGCCGCGCGGGGCTGTCCTCTTTGTCGACGCACCGGAAATGTTCCTTCACCAATCTATCACCGGGCCGCTGTGGAACCGTGTCGAGCGCCTACGCCCCGACTGCACATTCGTCTACACCACTCACGACCTGGGATTTGCAGCCTCGCGTGCATCGGGCGATATTCTGTGGGTCAAAAGCTGCGACCCGGCTGCCGGCACTTGGGACTACGAAATGCTCGCCGACGCCGCCGGCATCCCCGAGGACGTCTACATGGCCATCTTGGGCGACCGAAAACCCGTCCTGTTCATCGAAGGCGACGCGCGCCACAGCTACGACGCACGGCTTTACCCGCTCGTGTTCCCAGAGTATACCGTCAAGCCACTGGGCAGCTGCGACCGCGTCATCGAAGCGACTCGCTCGTTCAACGCTCTGCGCGACTTCCACGCCCTCGACGCTTGCGGCATCGTCGACCGCGACCGACGTGCCGACAACGAAGTCGAATACCTCCGCGGCCGGCGCATCCTCGTGCCCGAAGTGGCCGAAATCGAAAATATGTTCATGCTCGAAGCCGTCGTTCGCACCGTGGCCGCATCCAATGGCCGCGACCCGCAAGCCGCTTTCAACCGCGTGCGCAAAAATCTCATCGGCCTGTTCCGCGGCAACATCGAGCGCCAAGCCCTCGAACACACTCGCCACCGCATCAAGCACGAAGTGACACGCCGCGTAGATGGCCGTTTCGACGGTGTTGACGCTCTCGAACAGCATCTGAGCGAACTGACCCTCACCGTGAACCCGCGCGGCGTCTACGACGAAATTCTGGGGCAATTTCAAGGCTATCTCCGCGGCGGCGACTATGCGTCAATTCTGAAGGTCTTCAATCACAAGTCGATGCTGGCCGAGACACACGTCGCCGAAATCACCGGCGTTGGAGCCGGCAGCAACGTCGACAAGCGCCGCTACATAGAGACCGTACTCGAAATCCTGCGCCAAGGCGAGACCCTCGAAAGCCGCACAATCCGCAACGCTATCCGCGCCACGTTCAAGCTCGACCCGCCGATCGCCGGAGCCTCTCGCAAATAGCCCCCGACACAGCCGTGTGCACCGACTGCCGATAATCTTGGGGCCACGTTAAGGCTGGCGCGTATCCATCAGTATCGTGACAGGGCCGTCGTTGATGAGGGCCACCTTCATGTCGGCGCCGAAGACGCCCGCCCGGGTAGGCTTGCCAAGCAGACGCGATGTCTCGTCGAGAAATAGCTGATAAAGGCGCGTAGCAAGCTCGTGGCCCGCCGCACGGATGTAGCTTGGGCGATTCCCCTTGCGCGTCGATGCAAGCAGCGTAAACTGGCTTACAGCGAGTATTTCGCCATCGATGTCTGCCACCGAGCGATTCATCACTCCATTTTCGTCGTCGAAAATGCGCATCGCCACGGCCTTCGCAGCCAGATGCAGACACTCGGCATCCGTATCGTCTTGCTCGACGCCAACCAATATCATAAGCCCCTGACCTATCGAGGAAACCATCTGACCGTCAATCGTCACCGACGCCTCCCTCACTCGCTGTATCACTATTCTCATATTCTAATATTTTTATAGTACAAAATTAGCAAAATTATAAACAATCCACAAACTATTAGTTAACAGCATATTAAAGTTTATTTGTCCGAAAAACACAAAATGTTTTGGGGCGATTTTGTCCGAAAAACACAAAATGTTTTGGGGCTATTTATAATCCGCAAAACGAAATGTTCGCGGGTTTTGAAACGAAACGTATCTTTTCCTAAAACGAAACGTTCTCTAAATCACTTTTTCGACCCGGCTTCGCCGGGGTGTATATCCTCCCCTCTTTTGTATAATTTGAACGCCCTCCGAACAATGTCCGAAGGGCGTTCTTTTTGTTTTCGATTTTTCGCTTTGGGTCGCTACGCGACCGCTTTGGCTTTCGTTTTTTCACGCTTTCGCTTACGCTATTTCGACTGTCGCTTTGAACGCTTCAACGCTCTTCGCTT
>CAYSQI010000053.1:0-11320 GCA_964433215.1 uncultured Bacteroides sp. | reverse complement strand
CAAACCTGTAACCTTCTGATCCGTAGTCAGATGCTCTATTCAGTTGAGCTAGCGAGCCGTTGTTCTTTCGGTTTTGCGGTTGCAAAGTTACTGCCTTTTTTGAAATCTACCAAATTTTTCTTGAATTATTTTTCATAATAAGGCCGAAAATATTAAAAATGGGGTGTCTGAAAGTGTAAAATGAAAAATAATTCGTATCTTCGCACAATCTATGTAACACTAAACGCTGTCGGGTTGCCGGCCCGGCGATTGTTCAACCATGAAATACGATGAATATTTCTTGTAAGATATTGAGGGCGGCTTTTGTGGCCGTGATTTTTGCCTTGCCGAGCCTTGCAGGTGCAGAAAATTTGGTGATTTTGCACACTAATGATACCCACTCGCAGGTTGACCCTGACGAGCGTGATGGACTTGGCGGCGTCGGACGCCGCATGGTGGTAATCGACAGTGTGCGCCGAGCAGCAGATAATGTGATGCTCATAGATGCCGGTGATGCTGTGCAGGGTACGCTATATTTCAATCTCTATGGAGGAGCCGTGGAGCAGAAGCTGATGAATGCCATGGGCTATGACTTGCGTATCGTGGGTAATCATGAATTTGACAATGGCGTCGACTCGCTGGCGTCTGTGCTCGCCGGGGCAGATGCCGATTTTTTGGCCACGAACTACGACTTGTCGGAGTCGCCGCTGGCCGATATGTTCGAAAAGTATAGTATTAAGGAAGTCGGCGGTCGGCGCATAGGCTTTATTGGCATTAATCTGCGCCCCGAGGGTATGATTGCCGAGGGCAACTATGATGGCGTTGAGTATCTCGATGCAGTCGAAGCGGCTAACGCGTCGGCATGGTGGCTGCGCAATATCGAGCATTGCGACCTCGTGGTGGCAATCACGCATATCGGATACAATCCGTCGACGCCACCGGGCGATTTGCTGTTGGCTCGCTCGTCGAAGGATATAGATATCATCATCGGTGGTCACTCGCACGATTTGATTACGCCGGAGTCGGAGAAGTATCAGTCGCAGGTACGGAATGCGGTAGGTCGCGATGTGCTGGTGGCGCAAGTCGGCAAGGCCGGCAAAAATATAGGTGAAATTACCATCGACCTGGAGTCGCTGCGGCTATCGTATCGCGTAATCCCGATCAACAGTCGCCTCGATGGGCGTGTGCCCGAGGAGTTTGCGACCTTGGTGGCGCCTTATCGTGCCGGGGTCGACTCGCTGATGACTCGTGTGCCGGTGGGCAAGACTCGCATAGAGTTGCCGCAAGAGTCGGCTGCGCTGCTCAACTGGGCCACGGATGTGATACTCGACCGCGGCCGTCAGTTGGCCGACAGTGTCGACTTTGCAATTCTCAACAAGGGCGGACTGCGTCGCGGCCTGCCGAAGGGAACTATTCACGAGGGACAAATCATCACGATGATGCCGTTCAACAATCGCGTGCAGGTCATCGATATCAAGGGCTCTGATTTGCTTGCGGCATTTCAGGTAATGGCTACTGTCGGCGGCAATGGCGTCAGCGAAGGCGTCGAGATAGTATTCGTGTCGGGCACCGCTGCGGCCTCGCGCAAGGATGCTTACGTGAAGTCGGCGACCCTCAATGGTGCCCCCATCGACCCTGAGCACACCTATCGTGTGGCTACAATCGACTATATTGCCAACGGCGGCGACTACATGGTGTCGATGCGCAACCATCGGCTCGTGGCTCAGAGCGATGTGGTCGTGTTTGTCGATGTACTTGAATACTTGCGCCATGGCAATGGCCGCAAGCATAAAATCAACCCGTCGACCGCTGCGCGTATGCATCATTAAGAAAGTATTTAGTAGAAATCCAACATCTTGAATAATAACACATTACACAATGCTTAAACGACTGTTTACCATACTGCTGGCAGGCGGACTCGCCTGTGGGGCATCGGCTGTCACCCCCAATCTGATTAAGAACGCCGACCGTGCGGCTTGCGACCGCTGGGTCGACTCAGTCTACAACACACTGACTCCGCGCGAGCGCGTGGCGCAGCTGATTTTCCCGAAAACGATGCCTGCGCAGGGCGACAATTCGAAGGCGGCTATCAAACGCTACGCTCGCAACGGCGTGGGCGGCTTGCTCTTCACCGCCGGCACGCTCGAACAGTATGTGGAGATGACCAACTACGTGCAGAGTGTCTCGAAGGTGCCTGTGCTGATGACGTTCGACGGCGAGTGGGGCCTGGCAATGCGCATCAACGGCGCGCCTAAATTTCCGTGCAACATGGCGCTCGGCGCTATGTCCGACGTTGATCTCATGTATCGCTATGGCCGCGAGATGGGCCGCCAGAGCCGCCTTGTGGGCCAGCACGTGGACTTCGCACCGGTGCTCGACGTGAATTCTAATCCGCACAATCCGGTCATCGGTTATCGTTCGTTTGGCGAAGACCCTCACCGCGTAGCCCTGCTCGGCACGGCCTTCTCGCGTGGACTTGAGGACGCCGGCGTGCAGGCTGTGGGCAAGCATTTTCCCGGCCATGGCGACACGTCGACCGACTCGCACCGCGAAATCACTCGCGTCGACCACTCGACAGAGACGTTCAACGACGTCGACCTCGTGCCGTTCAAAGATTTCATTGATAACGGCCTCTCCGGTATCATGGTGGGGCATATAGTAGCTCCGGCGCTCGACCCCAGCGGCCGCCCGGCCACGCTGTCGCGTCCGATGACTACCGGATTGCTGCGCGAGACCCTTGGCTTCGAGGGCTTGATTTACACTGATGCCTTGGGCATGAAGGGTGCGCGCATCGAGGGCCTTAACGGCGCAGTCGAAGCACTGAAAGCCGGCGCCGACGTGCTGCTGTCGTCGCTCGACCCGGTAGCCGACATTGACATTATATATAATATGGTAAAGACCGGCAAGATTAGCGAAGCTGTCATCGCTGACCACTGCAAGCGCATATTGGCCTATAAATATGTGTTGCAACTTCCCGAGGAGCAGCCTATCGAAATCGACGGACTCATGGGCCGCATCAACACCGCCGAATGTCGTGCGCTCATCGACGACCTCTGTCGCAGTGCCATCACCGTGCTGTGGAATCGCAATAATATACTGCCGGTTGGCAACCTGGCTCACAGCAAGATAGCCGTCGTGAGTATCGGCAGCAACGGCGACACTCGCTTTGCCGACATGTGCCGCAAATATGCCGACGTCGATGTCTACACGGCCGACCAGGCGCTGAGCCGCGCACAACTGGCCGAAATCAAGGCTCACGATGTGGTGATTGCCGGTGTGCATATCGACAATGCTGCCGCTCGGCGCGTGTATGCGCAACTCACCGACGCTCCGCACTTGATTGGCGCGTTCATGATGAATGCTTACAAGATGAGCAAGTTCCGCGGAGCGCTCGAAAAGAGCGACGCCATAGTGCTTGCCTACGACAATATCCCCGAGATGCGCACGGCGGCAGCTATGGCCGTATTCGGCGGCATCGAGGTGAACGGTACGCTGCCCGTCAATCTTCCCGGTGTGGCCGAAATGGGCACCGGCGTGAAGATTGCCAAGAGCCGCTTGGGCTACTCGTCGCCTGTGGCCGAAGGTATGCGCCCGAGCCTCACCGACTCGATTGATTCGATTGTAGGTGCCGCACTTGCCGACGGCGCTTTCCCCGGCTGCCAAGTGCTGGTGGCGCATAACGGCAACGTGGTGCTCGATCGCAACTATGGCAACCTGACTGTCGGCGGCTCGGCCGTGGGTCCGAACACGGTCTATGACCTGGCTTCGGTGTCGAAGGCCACAGGTACGCTGCCCGGTGTGATGAAGGCCTATGACCTGGGATTGTTCAGCCTCGACGATGCCGTGTCGACTTATATCCCCGGCTTGCGAGGCACCGGTAAGGATAATATCCGCGTCAGCCAGCTCCTGTACCACGAGTCGGGTATGCCGCCGTCGCTGAATATGTTTAATACCATGTTCGACACGACCAGCTACACCGGCAAGCTCATCGAACCTCGTCGCGACGCGCTCCACACCATCAAGATACAAGAAGGCGCATGGGGCTACACCGGTGCGCGTGTGCGAACCGACATCGTGTCGGCCGACAGCACTGCCGCTACGCCTGTGCAGGCCGCCCGCGGCATGTGGGTGGGCCGAGCCGCTGTCGATACAATCATGAATCGCATCTACAACATACCGCTGCGCAAGACCAACCGCTACACATATTCGTGTCTCAACTTCTGTCTCCTGCTCGACATGGAGCAGCGCCTTACCGGCCAGCCTCACGACCGCTTCATGACAGATAGTATCTGGGGGCCTATCGGTGCTTATGGCGCTTGCTATCGCCCCACATTGCACCACGCCCTGGCCGACATAGCGCCAACAGAGAAGGATACCTATTTGCGTCGTCAACACGTGCGCGGTTTCGTGCATGACGAGACAGCCGCCATGCTTGGCGGTGTGTCGGGCAATGCCGGAGTGTTTGCTTCGGCTACCGACTTGGCCAAGCTCTGTCAGATGTGGCTCAATGGCGGTGTCTATGGCGATGTGCGCGTACTGTCGGAGTCGACGGTGAAATTATTCACCACCTCGAAGAGTCCGACGTGCCGTCGCGGCCTTGGCTTCGACAAGCCCGACCCCGAGAATGTCGATAATTCGCCCACGTGCGAAGAGGCAGATCCGTCGGTCTACGGCCACTTAGGCTTCACCGGTACGGTGTTCTGGGTTGACCCGGCCAACGACTTGATTTTCATATTCCTGTGCAACCGCGTCGACCCGACCCGCGACAATGAGGCTTTCAATCGCTCGTCGATTCGACCCGAACTCTTCCGTCAGGTCTACAAATCGCTCGGAAAATAACCGATTTCTCCAATAGATGAATTCTAAGGTAAAAAAGATATTAGCAATAGCGTTGGCGGCTATCGTTGCCGTGCCGTCGGCTGTAAAAGCGCAGGAAGTGCAAGTTGCCGACTCGGCCGGATGGGCTGAGCGCGTAGCGCCGCCGGCGGTGCGCATCGGGGCTTCGTTGGTGATAAATGCAGGTCTCACCGAGGTGCTTAAATCGTCGATTCACGAGATGCGTCCCGAGCGCGACGACAACGACTCGTGGCCATCGCGCCACATGTCATGGACCACGACTGCGGCTTCGATTGTCAGCCACGAACTCTACGACAAATCGCCCTGGTGGGTGCTTGGCTCGCACTTTGTGGTCGACGCTATGGCCATGCAGCGAATGCTGAGCAATTCGCATTTTCCCAAGGACGTGCTCGGCGGTATGCTCACCGGCTTGGTGTCGACCGAGATAGGCTACTTGGTAGGCGATTTGATATTCCCTTCGTCGCGCCGGCCGTTGCCTTCGGCGACTAACGATTTTCTGCCGTCGGTCGATGTCGTGACTCGTGCCGACTTCCCGCTCTGCGGCGGTGTACCCGGTGGTAGCAGTCGCACCGGTGTCAGCACCGGCGTGCGCGCCACCTTGCCGCTATCCGAGTGCTTCGGCGTCAGTGCCTCGGCCGGTATGCGTTCGCTGCCTATATATATAGCAGACCGATTTGTGTCGATGGTTGATGGAGCAGGTCTCTCGGCCGGTGTGGTCTACTACCAGCCGTTGCCATGGCGTCGCTGGGCCGGCGAAGCGCGCTTGATGCCCGGATTTATGAAAAACTTCCACGGCGAGGGCCTCAGTCGCCCCGACCTTTCGTTCACGCTCGACCTCTCGGTAGGTGCGAGTTGCATGCTGACGCCCGAGCTCGCCCTTGGTGCCGAGGCCGGCTATTCGCTCTGGGCTCTGCACAGCTCGGTGTCGTCGCTGTCGTTCGGTGTATTTACGCGAGCTTTGTTCTGATTGTCTCTGCCGTGTTGTAGATTTTGAACCCGGTCGTGACGATAATCATCGACATCACCGGCGTCAGATAGTTGAACAGGCAGTAAGGTAGATATTCGAGGGTAGGGACCCCGAGCACTGTGGCTTGGGTGACGCCGCACGAGCTCCACGGAATCAGCGGCGAAGTCACCGTCACGCCGTCCTCGATGGTGCGGCTGAGCATACGGTCTTCCATGCGAGCGCGGCGAAATGCGTGGCGAAACATATTGCCCGCGAGAATCAGCGACAAATATTGGTCGGCCGTGCAGGCATTGAGCACTATGCCAGTGCCCAGGGTCGACGCTACGATTGATGGGCGGCGCTTCAGACTCCCCGTGAATGCTATAGAGATGCGGCGCAGCATGCCGGTCGAGATGAGCATCCATCCGAAGCACAATGCACTCAGCACCAGATATACGACGGGCATCATGCCCAAGATACCACCTGTGGCGGTGAGCTCGTCGATGGCAGCGTTGCCGGTCGTGGCCGAAAAACCGCTCCAAGTAGAGCTCGCCACTTCGACAATGCCGGCTCCAAGTTGCGGTTGAAATATAAAGATGCCCACTGCACCAAGCAGTGCGCTGATAGCCAGCACTATGATGGTGTTGATGCGCAGGGCGATGAGCGTAATGGTGATGACCGGAATGACGAGCGTCCACGGGGTGATGTTGAATGTCGACGTCAGGCCTTCAATCATTTCGGCCGACGAGCCGCCGTCGACGGCATCGCTCAGCAGACCTTTCAGTGCGAATACCAGTAGCGCTACGGTCATGGCCGGCATTGTGGTAATCATCAGATAGCGAATGTGTTCGAATAGGTCGACTCCGCAAGTCGACGAGGCCACGACCGTAGTGTCGCTCAGCGGCGAGATTTTATCACCGAAATACGAGCCCGAGATGACGGCGCCTGCAATCCACCCTTCGCTGTAGCCCATGAACGAGCCGATGCCCATGAAGGCTACGCCAATTGTGGCGATTGTCGACCACGAACTACCCGTGATTACCGATACCATAGCGCATACGGCGCAGGTGGTGACCAAGAACCAGCGTGCGTTCAGAATTTCCAAACCATAGTCGATCAGTGTCGGCACCACGCCCGACATCATCCACGTCGTGGCCAGCGCCGCGATGCACACCAGCATCGGCACGGCCGGCAGTATCTGAGTGGCACTGCGGCGCAATCCTACCGCCAGCGAGCGCCGAGTCAGCGAGCCGCAGCACAAGGCCAACGCAGCTGCTAATGCCGCTGAGCCAAGAAGCGTCACTTGCGAATAGTCGCTGATGGCCGCCGGGCCGAGAAATACGATGATGAGGATGAAGGCTGTAAGCAGTACAGCAATCGGCAGAGTCGATATCCACAGCGGGGGCTGAGCCTGGCGCGCCGGGAGTTTGGAAAGTAGCTTAGTCAACTATTGGAAACTGAAATAAATATGTAATTGCGAATTCGACTGCAAAGTTACCCAATAATCGCGACACTTGCAAGAAAGCCTCCACTTACTCAGCGCCCGCAGATTAAACAAGCAAGTGCGAATTTACAAAATATTGCTGATACGCAACGCACTCTGTCAAATTTTCGTTTCTTTTCTCCTACAGAGTGTCCGACTTCCACTTCAGAAAAACCGTGTGTAAACAATCGACCCCGGGCTGTGAGCTCGGGGTCGGTCGTTGGTCGTATTTTGCTATTAATTGTCCTTAGCTGCCAGCGGAGCGGGTACGGTGTAGACGCGTGTGGCCAGTTCCTGGTCAAATTGGAAGACGGCCATCGGGGTGTCGCCGGCCAGTTTGATGCGGTCGATCAGTGTGTGGCAGTTTTCTTCCTCTTCAACTTGCTCGGAAACGAACCAGTCGAGCTTGCCGCGAGTGGCGTAGTCGTGTTCGGCTTCGGCCAGGGCGTAGAGATTGTTGATCAGCGAGGTCACTTTTTCTTCATGTGCCAAGGTGGCTTCGAAAGCGGCCAGCGGCGATGCCCATTCGGTGGGAACTTCGGCAATCGGAGCCAACACTACACGGCCGCCGCGCGAGTTTACGTAGTTGATGAAGATTTCGGCGTGGGCTTGTTCTTCCTTGAACTGCACGCGGTACCAGTTGGCAATGCCGTGGTAGCCTGCGTTCTCGAAGTGCATAGCCATCGACAGGTATAAGTATGCCGACCAGAATTCGGCGTTAATTTGAGCGTTAAGAGCGTCTTGAAGTTTGGGGCTTAACATATTGTATAGAATTAGTTTTGTTACTATAACGCAAATTTACAACAAAGTGTTGATTGTCGCAAAATATTTTTTCGGAGCTGCTGCTTGGATGTAAACGCTTTTTTGTCCGCAAAATGGCTGGTTTCGTCAAAAAAAACTGGGTAATTCGTGGAATAAACTGCAAAAAATGTTGACACGTGCGTCGGATGTTGCTAACTTTGCGTCAGAAACAAAAAATAATAACTCTTAAAACTCTTACGAAAATGAAACCTGAAGAAACCATCTACAACTCGAACTACGGTACTCGTCCCATGTATCCTACCGATAACTTCGGTGCCACCGAAGGCGAAGGCGTCGAACCCAAGACCGGCACTCCGAAGCTGGTGAAAATCGGTGCTGCAGGCCTCGCGGGCCTCGCCATCGGCGCAGTCGGCTTTATGACCACTTCGGCTGCCCTGAGCGCCGACGAGTCGATCGACGCTATCGTAGTCGACGACGAAGATGAAGAACTCGGCGCAGTCGAAGAAGGCGGCGAAGCTGTAGCAGAAGTGAACGTTGACGAACTCGCCGACGGTGCTATCGATTTCGCAGCCTCTGTCAACGACGACATGAGCTTCAGCGAAGCCTTCACCGCCGCTCGTGCGGAAGTCGGTGCCGGTGGTGCTTTCGTATGGCACGGCAATGTGTATGGCACATATACAGCTCAGGAATGGAACTCTATGTCGCCCGCCGATCAGCAGGCTTTCGGCTCGCACTTCAACTGGAACCAAATCGATGGTGAACACCAACAGCAGGAAAGTGAAGCCGTAGCTACGGCTGCCGATAGCGTATCAGTTGGCAATCAGGCAGAAGCTACAGGCGAGACAGGCGAGACAGGCGAAACCGGACAGACCGGACAGACCGGACAGACCGGACAGACCGGCGGCACAACCGAAGAACCCGAAGTCGAAGTCGTTGGCATCGTTCAGGACAACACTATGGGTATCGGCTATGTCGAAATGCGCGTTGATGGCCACGAAACATATTTTATCGACCAGGACGGCGACGGCACTATCGACGTTATGATCTCCGACGTGAACGACAACGGCGAACTCGACCCCGGTGAAACTCAGGACGTCTCGGCCGAAGGCCTCACTATCCAGGACGTTGCCGACAACACCGGTCTCGATATCAACGTGATCGACTACGACACCCATGATGTGCCCGTCGATAACCCCGACGATGTGGCCGACGAACTCACCGATGATGCCGAACTCGAACTGACCGACGACCAAGCTCTCGACATCTAATCACATCGCTACTGTACGCACAGTCGGCGCCGGGAAACCCTTCGATTAGGGCCTCCCGGCCCGTCTATGCAAAAGGTACTCGTTATAATAAAACGCTAAAAACAATGGCTGAAAATTCAGCAACGCCGCCTGTTAAGTGTCCCAACTGCTCGGCTGTGTTACGATTTAAGACCACCCCCAAGCCGACGGCTTTTGTCACCTGTCCGCTTTGCAAGTCGCGTCGGCCGGTTGGCGATTACGTCGCGCTTGCCGTGAAAACGCCGCCTCAGACGCCGCCACCTATGCCTCAGGCACGTCCCGGCGTACTTGAATTTGCCGGCGCATTATTTCCTTTGGCTCGCGGACGCAACGTTGTCGGCCGAAAAGCATCTACTTCGACAGCTACATTGCAGCTCCCCGACGAATCGCGCTATATGAGTCGCGAACATTTCGTCGTTGAAGTATCGACAGTCGCCTCCGGCCGCTTGCGACACGAGCTCACTCTATTCAAGGACAACGTGCAGCCTACTTGGGTCAATAGTATGCCGCTGATGCACGGCGAACGCGTCGAATTGCATCACGGCGACAAAATCATGGTCAAACCAATGGGTGGCAACCCCTTGATTATTGCCTTCGTAAATTACGATGAAGCTAACCGATAACCTGTAAATCTTCTTTCGGATGAAATACTCAATCTCTACATACACCATTTGGGAATACGGACAGCGCACCGACGCCGAAGGCAAACCACATCAGGAAGATGCGTTATTCCCGCTCCCCGGAAATATGACGCCCGATTCGCGGCTATTCATACTCTGCGACGGCATGGGCGGTCACGATGCCGGTGAGATTGCAAGTGCCACCGTCTGCGACGCCATGGCTTCTACGATCGGACGCCTTTGTCCCGACCCCGATGCCGCCTTCACCGACGACATACTGCGCCAAGCTATCAACGACGCATTCGACGCTCTCGACTCGCGCGATACACACGCCGCCAAAAAAATGGGCACCACCATGACGATGCTACGCCTGCACCCCGCCGGCGCCACTATCGCTCACATCGGCGATTCGCGTGTCTATCATATCAGGCCGGGTGTCGATGGCGACTCTACTCGCATTCTCTTCGCGACATCCGATCATTCGCTCGTCAACGATTTGTTGCGCATCGGCGAACTTACGCCTGAGCAAGCTCGCGATTTCCCTCAGAAAAACGTCCTCACGCGTGCCATGCAGCCCCACATGCAACGTCGAAGCAAGGCCGATGTTTATAACACTCGCGACATCCGCCCCGGCGACCTTTTCTTCCTCTGCTCCGACGGCATGCTTGAGCAAATGACCGACGACGATTTAAAATCAGTATTCTCCGACGTTCACGGCGAAGCCGATGCCGACAAGGTGGCAGCGCTAATTGATATGACCGCGAAGAACCACGACAACCACACAGCCATCATCGTTCGCATCAACGACGTCGTTCATACCGCTGCCGATGTCGTCGCCAAGCCCGCTCAGCCCGCCAAGCCCGCTGATTCGTCGCAGCCAGCTACTGTGCCGGCACAGTCGGCAACCCCGGCGCATGGCAAAGCCGCTCCTCGCGCTGCTGCCAAGTCGGCCACGACTCGCAAAGTATCGCGCCGTAGCAATCTTCTGCTGTATATTCTTATAATCATTGCAGCTGCTGCCGTCGTTGGTGCCGTTGTCTATCTACTTAGAAGCGACAACAAGCCTGTGGTGCAGCGGACCATCGCCGACGACAACGATGATCGATACGAGGATGACCGAGCGGATGTTCCTAATCCTGAGTCTGTTACGCGCCGCGCTGAAACATCTCGGCCCGAACGGGCGCCCAAGCGAGATATAAATCCGGCTTCAGAAGCCGCACCCGTTCCTGAGGCAGACAAAGGCTCAGCGCTACTCGGTGCTGTTGCAGCGAAGTCCGGCGAACAATCCGAAACCAAAACTGACGAGCAGTCGACCTCCAAACCCGATGCACAGGCCGATGGCTCTAAAAGCATTATCGACAAAGTTCCCCCTATAACTAAAAAAGAC
>CAYSQI010000052.1:0-11855 GCA_964433215.1 uncultured Bacteroides sp. | reverse complement strand
CACAATGCAACCCCTCCGGGGTTCGCCGCGTTCACCCTTCCTTCGGGGTCGCAGGATTTGGGGATAAAATAAAGGCGCCGACCGGGGGGTCGACGCCTTCGTATTGGAGTGTGTCGGTTGCTTATTCAGCGTTGAGGTTTACGCGCTTGAATTCTACTACGTTGAGGCCCTTCTGCGACTGCTCGAGGTACTTAGCGATAGTGAGGTCGCCGTCTTTGATGAATTCTTGTTCCATCAGACAGTTTTCCTTGAAGAATTTGTTCAAGCGGCCCTGAGCGATGTTCTTGATCATCTGTTCGGGGAGGTTGGCGGCCTTTTCGGCACCTACCTTTTCAGCGATTTCGACAGCCTTGTCGGCTTCTTCGCGTGTGAGCCAGCCCTTGGCGATGTTCGATTCGATGTGGTCGGGCGAGTCAACGAGGTTGGGGTTGATGCCGGCTTTCTTCTGAGCGGCTTCAACGGCCTTCTTGACTTGCTCTTGCTTGGTCTTTTCGACGGCTACGTTGTATTCCGAGTCCTTAACGGCCTGGGGCACGCTGGCTTGGTCGACAGCGACGGGGTTCATCGAAGCGATCTGCATAGCTACGTCGCGACCAACCTGATATTCAACGCCTTCGAGGTTGAAGCCGGCGATAGTAGCGAGCTTGTTGCCGAGGTGGTTGTACGAGGTGGTCGAGGGAGCTTCGAGCCATTCGTAAGCTGAGATTTCGGTCTTTTCGCCGGTCTTGCCGCTTTCTTCGGTGACGAGTTCAGCGACGGTGCGGCCTTCGACAACGAGGGCTTTGAGCTCGTCGAGGCTCTTGCACTTGTTTTCGACAGCGAGGTCGAGGAGCTGCTGGGTGAGGGCAACGAAGCCTTCGTTCTTAGCTACGAAGTCGGTCTCGCAGTTGAGAGCGACGATAGCTGCGAAGTTGCCAACGTTCTTCGAGAGGACGCAGCCTTCGGCGGCGTTGCGGTCTTCGCGCTTGGCGGCTACTGCCTGGCCCTTCTTGCGAAGGATTTCTACAGCCTTTTCGATGTCGCCGTCGGTTTCGGCGAGAGCTTTTTTGCAGTCCATCAGGCCGGCCGAGGTGAGGTGGCGCAGCTTGGTGATTTCTGCCATTGTTACTGCCATAGTTATAATGGTGTTAAAGGTGGAGTAAAATGTTGATTATTCGGCAGCGGGAGCTTCGGCAGCGGGAGCTTCCGAGGCTTCGGGAGCTGCGTCGGCCTTGCGTACGCGGCGGCGTTCGCGCTTGGGAGCGGGAGCGGCTTCGCCTTCGCCGGCAGCGACGGTGTCGACTTTCTCGGCTTTGCGTTCTTCGAGGCCTTCGTTCATAGCGGCTACGAGCGAGCCTACTACGAGTTCGATCGACTTCGAAGCGTCGTCGTTAGCGGGGATTACAAAGTCGATGTTGTTGGGGTCGGAGTTGGTGTCGACCATAGCGAACACGGGGATGCCGAGGCGGTTGGCTTCAGCGACGGCGATGCGCTCTTTGAGCACGTCGACTACGAAGAGAGCCGAGGGCAGGCGGTTGAGGTCAGCAATCGAGCCGAGAGTCTTCTCGAGCTTGGCGCGCTGACGGGTTACCTGGAGGCGTTCGCGCTTCGACAGGTTGTCGAATGTACCATCCTTGATCATCTTGTCGATCGAGGTCATCTTCTTGACAGCCTTGCGGATGGTGGGGAAGTTGGTGAGCATACCGCCGGGCCAGCGTTCGATAACGTAAGGCATGTTGACGCTCTGAGCGAGGTCGGCGATTACTTGTTTGGCCTGTTTTTTGGTAGCTACGAAGAGCACTTTTTTGCCGGACTTGGCGATGTTCTTCAGAGCTGCTGCTGCTTCGTCGATCTTAGCGGCAGTCTTGTATAAGTCAATGATGTGGATACCATTACGCTCCATGAAGATGTAGGGAGCCATTGCGGGGTTCCATTTGCGTTTGAGGTGGCCGAAGTGGCAACCTGCTTCGAGGAGCTGTTCAAATGTGGGTGTAGCCATTTTTTGTTTTTTTGTTTGTTTACGTTCTTTTGTTTTCAACCGAAGGGTAGGGAACGTGTCCATCCCGGCGGTTTAGATACTAAACTCTGATTCCGTCCTGTCTCAGGCGCGGATAATGAGGGGGAGATTAACGCTTGCTGAACTGGAAGCGCTTGCGAGCCTTGGGACGACCGGGTTTCTTACGTTCGACGGCACGCGGGTCGCGAGTCATGAAGCCGTTCTTGCGCAGGAGAGCCTTGTCCTCGGGGTTGATCTTGACGAGTGCGCGAGCGATGGCGAGGCGAAGAGCTTCGGCCTGGCCTTTGTAGCCGCCACCGTCGAGGTTGACCTGGATGTCGTATTTCTCAACAACGTCGAGAACCGACAGGGGCTGCTTAACGATGAACTGAAGAATCGACGAGGGGAAGTAAACTTCCAGCGCACGTTTGTTGATGGTGATGTTGCCGTTGCCTTCCTTGACGATAACGCGGGCTACGGCGGCCTTGCGGCGACCTACTGCATTTACTGTTTCCATAGTCGATTATTTCACTTTGTTGATGTCAATGACTTTCGGGTTCTGGGCTTCGTGGGGGTGGTTGGGGCCGTTGTAAACGTGCATGTTTTCAATCAGGCGGCGGCCAAGACGATTCTTGGGGAGCATGCCCTTCATTACGTGCACGAACAGCGGGTGGATGCCGTTCTTGATGTGTTTGTTGAACGACTTCTTCATCAGCACCTCGGGCGAGAGCTCGCGCTGGCCGCCGGGATAACCGCTGTAAGTCAGATAGGTGCGGTCGGTCATCTTCTTGCCGGTCAGACGTACTTTGTCGGCGTTGATGATGATCACGTTGTCACCGCATTCGGTGTAGGGGGTGTAGCTGGGTTTGTTCTTGCCGCGGAGGATTTTTGCTACCTTCGAGCACAGACGGCCCAGCACCTGGTCGGTGGCGTCTACCACTACCCATTCATGTTCTACTGCCTGGGCGTTGGGCGACACGGTCTTGTAAGATAATGTATCCACTTCTTAATCGTTTAGTTAATAATTAATTAATATGACGTCGGCACGCAACAGGACAGGCCAATGACCTGCTCCGGCTCCCGTCGGGGTAATTATTGGACATAATCGGACTGCAAAGTTAGCTATTTAATTTCTTATAGGCAAACTTTTTAGAAAAAAACTTCGCGAAGTGCGGCGACGAAGCGCGGGGAGGAACCTTGAGCCTGCTCGAAAGGTCGAAAGATTGCAAAAACTACCGAAGAAGTCGCCCCCGCGGCGAAGCCTGGTCATCGCCGAAGGCGCTCTGCAAAGCAGAGAACGCAGGCGTCCTCGCCTGCGTCGGTTGTGCAGGCGATGGTAATTTTTACACTAGTCGCCCCCGCGGCGCAGCCTGGCCATCGCCGTAGGCGCTCTGCAAAGCAGAGAAAGCAGGCGACTCGCCTGCGTCGGTTGTGTAGGCGGTGGTGATCTCTTGCTCACTAGGTAGTTACCAACGCCGAGCGTTTCGCAGGCGAGGTCGCCTGCTCTCCATGCTAGCGCAGCGTTTGCCTGCGGCGATTGCCTGGCTGCGCTGCGTTCGCCTTTGGCGGCTGCCGTTTTCCAAAAATGAAAATTTTTTAAGTTTGGAAAACGAAGTGGGTTAATCGGTTGGTGGATAAGTGTTGCGGTGTCGACTTTTTTGGGGCTTAGAAGTCGAGGGGGCGTAGGTGGGCTTGGGCGTAGCGGCGGCTGCAGCGGTTGAAGTGCCACCATTCGGATTTGAGGGTGGTGAATCCGGCGGCTTTCATGATGCGCCGCAGCAGCAGGCGGTTGTCGAGCTGTGCTTGAGTGAGGCGACCGGTGCGCAGCATTTGTGTCTCGGCGTCGCCGATGTGTGCTTCGGGGCCGAGGTGGTCGACGGGTGTGCCCATGTCGAGCTCGCGGCCGCAGCTATCGACGAGTGTGACGTCGACGGCCATGCCGAAGTTGTGCTGTCCGCCGCCTCGTGCGGGGTTGCTGACGTAGCGGCTTTTGGGGGTGCCGCTGACGGCTCGGAACATTCGGGCTTGTGTGCTCATGGGGCGGGCGGCGTCGCAGACTTTGATGTGCAGGCCGGGGTGCAGGTGTGTGAGGCGGCGCTGTGCGTCGATGAGCGACTCGGCGGCGAGCGGATGTAGCCATGCGCCGCTGAGGTTGTCGTAGAGCCTGACGCCGGTGAAGTTGTCGGCGCGGGCGTACATGAGGTCGACGACGAGGTCGGGGCACGCGACTTGTGCGTCGACCATGCCGGCGGCTGCCATCCGGGCGTTTTCGTCGGTGGCGTCGGGCTGCCGGGCGGTGATGGTGAAGGCGGTGGCGGCAGCGCTTATCATGGCGATTGCTATGATTGTCGGGTAGCTCATTGGGGCGTGGTGTCGTAAAAAAATGTGTCGCTCTCTTGCGAGTGATTGAAAAATGTCGTACCTTTGCAGCACTTAAGCGCGCGTGTGGCGTAATTGGTAGCCGCGTTAGACTTAGGATCTAATGTCTTCGGACGTAAGGGTTCGAGTCCCTTCATGCGCACAGAGGATTTTCTTTCGGGGAAATCCTTTTTTTTGGTATGTGTATTATGCAATCGACGAAGCATTCGCGGCGTGTGCTGCGAGTGCTTCGTCGGTTTGTGGTGTGATTATTTGCGTGCGGGGTCGCAGCTGAGGCCTACGCCGAGGCGTTTGAAGATTTTGTGGTCGACTTCGCCGAGCATGACGGTGGAGTGGGCCTGGCATCCGCGCAGCGAGGGCAGCTGGCTCAGGGCGCGGCGGCAGTTGTCGTCGTGGGTGCTGAGCACCGAGAGGGCTACGAGGACTTCGTCGGTGTGCAGGCGCGGGTTGTGGCCGTTGAGGTAGTTGAGCTTGGTGTATTGTATGGGCTCGATCATGTGCTGCGGAATGAGCTTGACGGTGTGGTCGATGCCGGCGAGGTGCTTGATGGCGTTGAGGAGCAGGGCGGCGCTGGGTCCGAGCAGGTCGCTGGAGCCGGCGGTGATGATGGTGCCGTCGGCGAGCTCGATGGCTGAAGCTGGCGCGAGTGTCTGCTCGGCGCGTTCGCGGGCGGCGACTACGGGCTTGCGGTAGCTGGTGTCGATGCCGGCTTGCTTGAATAGGAGTGCGATTTTCGACACTTCGTGTTCGTTGCCGTTGCCGTTGGCCATGTCGTTGAGCGCCTTGAAGTAGCGCACGATGATTTCGTTTTTGGAGGCTTCGCGGCAGACGTCGTCGTCGCTGATGCAGAATCCGACCATGTTGACGCCCATGTCGGTGGGCGACTTGTAGGGGTTCTTGCCGTAGATGCCTTCGAAGAGGGTGTCGAGTACGGGGAATATCTCGATGTCGCGGTTGTAGTTGATAGCCGTCTTGCCGTAGGCCTCGAGGTGGAAGGGGTCGATCATGTTGACGTCGTTGAGGTCGGCAGTGGCGGCTTCGTAGGCTATGTTGACGGGGTGCTTGAGCGGGAGCGACCACACGGGGAAGGTCTCGAACTTGGCGTATCCGGCTTCGATGCCGCGCTTGTGTTCGTTGTAGAGCTGGCTGAGGCAGACGGCCATCTTGCCGCTGCCGGGGCCGGGGGCGGTGACGATGATCAGGGGTCGGGTGGTCTGGATGTAGTCGTTCTTGCCGAAGCCTTCGTCGGAGTCGATAAGTTTGACGTTGGTGGGGTAGCCTTCGATGTGGTAGTGGCAGTAGGTGGTGATGCCGAGTCGGTGTAGCTTTTCGCGGAATGTGGCGGCGCTGCTCTGGCCGTTGTAGTGGGTGATGACGACAGAACTGACGAGGAATCCGCGGTTGGTGAATGCTTCGCGCAGGCGGAGTACGTCTTCGTCGTAGGTGATGCCGAGGTCGCTGCGCATTTTGTTTTTCTCGATGTCGAGTGCGGAGATTACGATTACGATTTCGGCGTGGTCGCTCAGCTGGCTGAGCATTTGCAGCTTGCTGTCGGGTTGGAAACCGGGCAGCACTCGTGCTGCGTGATAGTCGTCGAAGAGCTTGCCGCCGAGCTCCAGATACAGCTTGTTGCCGAACTGGGCTATGCGTTCTTTGATGTGCTCGCTCTGAATCTTGAGATACTTCTCGTTGTCAAATCCAAGCTTCATAATGGCTGATGATTTACATAATTTTTGTCGAAATTTATCGGGCCGCGATAAAAAATTATGTGCGCAAAGTTACACATTTTTTGTCGATTTTCGGTGAAGAAATCGGGCAAAAAAGTTGAAAAAATTTGCGCGGAAAAGTTGCAAAAAAAGTCGGGGGCGCGGCCGTTGCGAGCCACGCCCCCGATAATCAGGGATTAGAAGATGTTGTCATCGGATTACCATCCGGGGTTCTGAGTCAGTTCTACGCCGTACTGTTTGTAGATCGTGATCTGGTCGGTCGGGATGGGGTAGAGGTATTGGCGGTTGTCGAAGATGCGTTCCTGGCCGTACGAGCAGTCGAGGTAGTTGGGGTCGACAGCTGATACTTCAGCAGGCTGTTCGGGCAGCATCGAGATGTTGGCGCCTTGTACGATCTTGGGATACTTCTTGGTGTCCATGTGGTCGAGCATGTGCCAGCGTATGAGGTCCCAGTAGCGGATGTCGTCGTCCATCATGAGTTCGTTGCGGCGGCAGCGGCGGATTTCCCAGATGAGGCTCGAGACGTTCACGTCGTTGGCGGGGTCGTTGATGCTGCTCAGCAGGGCGAGTGTCGGAGCTACGGTGAAACCGGCGCGATCCCACAGAGGTTTCATGTACTTGGCGAGGTCGGTGTCGCTGAGCGTACCCAGTTCGGCTTTGGCTTCGAGGATTGCCAAGTAGAGTCGAGCGCCCCAGAAGAGGGGTGCGCAAGTCCACGAGCGGTTGGCAGATGTGGCGTCGGAGTTCGAAACGGTGAAGTTGTCGTATTTCGACACGGCATAGCCGGTTTTCGACCACATCGGGGCGGTGTTGGGGCCTGCGTATGCGTATCCGGTGAATGCCAGGCATGGGTAGGTGGTCATGGCCAGGCGCTGGTCGCGTACGTCGAGCAGTTTCTGGATAGATACGTTCTTGCCGTCGGCAGTCAGCTCGCCTTTGTCGTCGGTGGGCAGAGTGCCGTTGAGGAGCAGGAAGCTGTCGAATGCGTCGCGAGTGATGCCGGCGATACCGTCGGAAGCACAGCTATAGTCAAGAGTAGAGTGCATGAATACGTTTTCGACGTAGTTCTTGCAGAAGATGATTTCGTCGTTGTTCATGATGCCGCCGTAGCCGCCGCCTGAACCTTGGAACGACTTGTACAGAGATGTGTAGTCGTCAACGGGAACATATTTTGAAGCGATAGCTTCGCCAGCTTTGACAACTTCGCCGAAGAATTTGGCAGCGCGTTCGTTATTTTTTTGATGATACTTGGCGTAGCTGCCTTCGTACAGACAGATTTCAGCTTTCATAGCTTGGGCCATGTCGCTCGAGAATTTGTCTTTGACTGACGCAGCAGCGATGTGTTCAACGGCGTAGTCGAGGTTTTCGAGGACCTTGTCCATCACTATGTTGCGGTCGGTGCGAGTTGTGTACATTGCTTCGGTTTCGGTCGGGTCGAGAGCTTCGTCGATCAGAGGCACATCGCCGAATTTGCGTACCAGGTCATAATACTGGCGAGCGAGATAAAGGCGAGCCTGTCCGATAAAGTCTTCTTTTACTGACTGGGCGAGTGTCGAATTCTCGACGCCTTCGATGATCAGATATGCACGGCGGATTTCTACGTATGATGCGCTCCAGCTGCTTTGCGAGGGCGTAGCTGTGAGGTTGCGCCAGTTGGCAAAGGTAGTGCGACCGCACTGGTCATCGGTGGTCCAGGTGAAGTAGAAGTTGCCTGAGCCTGTGCCGTTGCCGTAGCCCAGGAAGTCTTCATAGAAGTAATTTACTTCGTTCTGAACATTGTTTGCGTTGTTCCAGAAACCGGGGCTATTGGTTTGCGTCGACAACGGGTAGCGGTTCTCGTCCAGGAAGTGGTCGCAGCCTGTGAGAGCTGCGCCGGCGAGAGCCACTGCACTTATGAATAATATCTTTTTCATTGTTTTTCTAAGATTAGGTGTTTAGAAAGTAACCTGAACGCCGAATGAGAATACTCGCTGCAGAGGCACGGTACGTCCGTAAGTGCCTTGACCGCCGTTGGCGCCCTGAGCGGTGCTGTTGGCTGAAGAGTTCATTTCGGGGTCGAGCATGTATTTGCCTGCGCCGTTGTGCAGGAAGCATACGTTGTCGGCCGAGAAGTAGACGCGAGCACGCTGGATGAGGGCCTTCTTGGTGATGTCGGCGGGCAGAGTGTAGCCGAAGGTGATGTTCTTCAGACGCAGATAAGCGAGCGAGGTCAGGTAGCGCGTCTGGGGATAGAAGTTGAACTTGCCCTGGCCGATGTTGGAGATGCGGCCGGTGCCGTCCGAACCTGAGAACATACGCGGGTATGTGTAGTCCTGGTTGATGTCGGCGCTTGAGATGTAGCCGGTGGAGTTATCGATTTCGATTTTGTTGTAGCTGAGCTGGTTGGTGAATGTGCCGTAGCCGCTCTGTACCATCGGGATGATAGTCGAGCCGGTAGCCCACATGTCGCGCTTGCCTACGCCCTGGAAGAAGAGGTCGAGGTCGAAGCCCTTGTATGCGCCGCCCAGGTGGAACGAGTATTCGTAGCGGGGCAGAGCGTTGCCGATGACCTTGAGGTCGCCGTGGTTCTTAAGCGAGCGTACGGGTACGAGTGTCGAGTTCGGGTCGGCTTTGGCTTGTTCGTAGCCGGGCTGGCCGGGTACGTAGGTCTTGCCGCCGAGTTCGATCATTTCGGCGTTACCCCAGTTGATGACGCCGTCGCCGTTGAGGTCCTTGAACTTGACGTCGCCGGGGCCGTAGTGGAATGTGCCGCTTTCGAGGGCGCTTTGGTCAGCGATGCCTTCATTGGGGACGTAGCACTTCTTGTCGGGGTCGTATGTCATGTCGTCCATGGTGAAGTAGCGGTCGGTCTCGAAGCCCCAGATGTCGCCGTAGTAGGTGTCGGGGGTGAAGTAGCTGCTGCCCGACGAGCCGCTCATCGCGGGGTCGTAGCCGTAGATAAGGCCGGTGGCGTTGTTCCACTTGGTAATCTTCGAGCGGGCGTCGCCGATGTTGAAGTTGGCGTAAACGTCCCAGTCGCCGAACGAGTGGTTCCACGACAGCGAGAGTTCCCAGCCGCGTGTGCGGAGCGTACCGTTGTTGCTGCGGGGTGAGGATGCACCGAGAGTCAGAGGCAGCTGCTGGCCGAGGCCAATCATGTCTTTAGTCTCGCGGTTGAACCAGTCGAAGCTTACGTTGAGCGAGTTGTTGAGGAAGCCGAGGTCGAGGCCTATATCGGTGGTGACGATGCGTTCCCAGGTCAGTGAGTTCGACACGAGTGTAGGCATGCCGGCTTCGGTGATTTTCTGGTTGCCGTCGACCCAGTGAACGCTACCCTGCGACACCTGCGAGATGGTCGAGAGGAACATGTTCGAGCCGATGTTTTCGTTGCCCACGTGGCCGTAGCTGGCGCGGATCTTACCGTTGTTCCACCAGGTCTTCAGAGGCTCGAAGTAGTTTTCTTCGGAGAAGCGGTAGCCTGCCGAGCCCGAGGGGAAGAATGCCCATTGGTCATCGGCGCGGAAGCGGCTTGAGCCGTCGTAGCGGCCGTTGAATTCGAGCAGGTAGATGCCCTTGTAGTCGTAGTTGATACGGCCGAAGAAGCCTGTTGTGGCGCGAGTCCATCGCGAAGCGCTCACGTTGTAGGTGGTGCTATTGGTGAGGTTGAGGTTCGGGAGGCTATAGTCGAGCAGGCCGTTGCGCTGTGCGTAGTGGTAGCGGTATTCTTCGCGTTCGCCGGTCCAGCCGACCATCACCTTGAAGTTGTTGTCTTTGATCGACTTGCTATAGGTGGCGAATACGTTGGCGGTCCACAGATTGTCGCGTGAGTTGCTTTCGGCAGCGTAGGTAGCGCTCTGAGCGTAGTTGGTCCAGGTTGCGGGCTGAGCGCGGCCTGATACCCACTGCGAATACATGGTGAACGGTATGCGGGCGTCGTCGCTGTTCATGTCGCGGATCTGGTATGTGAAGTCGGCTTGCAACTGTAGGCCGGGCAGAATGTCGGCAATCATATAAGCCTGCAGACGAGTTTGGGCTGAGGTGGTGTTGCCGTTGTAGCCGTTCATGCGGTAGGTGATCTCGTTGCGGAAGCCCATCTTTTCGCCGTTCTCGTCTACGAGGTAGCCATAGTTTTCGAACTGCGAGGGGAAGCGCCATACATATTGGTAAGCGTTACGAGCCGAGAGGTGGGGCGAAGTGTAAGTGCGCTGCGAGAAGTTGAAGCGAGCACCTGCTTTCAGGAAGCTGAATACCTGGGTCTCGATCGATGCGTTGGCCATGTAGCGCTTGAAATGGTCGGGATTGAAGTTCCACAGACCTTCGCGGCTGTCGTAGCCGAACGATGCACGGTAGTTGGTGCGGCCCGAACGGCCTTCGAGGCTTACGTTGTGCTTCTGCGAGAAAGCAGTGCCGAACAGAGTCTTGGCTACGTCCCAGTCAGCATACGACAGCCATTCGTTCGACTGGAAGCCCTGGCTGTAGTCCCAACCTTCGAGGCCGGCGGGCATCGCGCGGTTGGTGGGGTCGGGGCAGTAGTAGTCGCCGACGTTGTTCCAGCTCTGGAACGGGTGCAGCTCTACCAGCGATGTGTATTGCTTGCCGCCGTGTTGCTTCTGCCAAGCCTGTGCGAACGGCAGGATTTCGTGGTAGTACATACCGAAGATTTCCTGGTCGCCGCCGGGGTTGGTGTTGTCCATGGCCAGAAGCAGGTTGTCGACGGTGGTGTTGTACTCGGGCAGGACGGTAGCTGAGCCCCAGCCGAAGTTGGCGTTGTACTTCACGGATACGCGTTCTTCCTTGTTGGCAGTCTTGGTGTTTACCAGAATCACACCGAAAGCAGCGCGCGAACCATAGATGGCCGACGAGGCAGCGTCCTTGAGAACTGAGATAGATTCGATGTCGTCGGGGTTGATGTACGAGAGGTCATCGACAACAACGCCGTCGACTACGATCAGAGGTGATGAATCGTGGCCGTTCGACAGGGTACCTGTACCGCGGATGTTGATTGTGGGGTTGTCGGCGATGGCACCGCTGGCCATTGTGATGGTCAGGCCGGGGACAGCGCCCTGCAGGGCCTTGGCTACGTCGCTGGCCGGGCGTGAGTCCATGGTGCGGGCTACGTCGACGGTGGCGACGGCGCCGGTGAGGTTAGCGCGCTTCTGCGTGCCGTAGCCGATGGCCACGAGTTCGTTGAGCTGCTCGGTTGTGGGCTGCAGGTAGACGGTCATGCCCTGAGCGGCCTTCACTTCTACTGTCTTGTAGCCGATGTAGCTGACCACGAGAGTGGCTCCGGCCTTAACGCGGATGGTGAAGTTACCGTCGAAGTCGGTAGCTACCGCATTGCCGGAGACACCTTTTTGAACAACGCTGACGCCGATAGCCGGCTCGTTGTTTTCATCCAGGACCGTACCGGTGATGGTAGCGGTCGCTTGACTCTGCGCTTGGGGCTCCGGAGCGGCATACGCTGCGAATGTGCCTGTCAGTGGCATACCACAAGCCAGGAGCAAAGTCACAAACAGATGTTTTCTCATAAGTATAGTAAGTTAGTTTTAAATATGCACTACCCTCTGTAGGCTTGTTTAGGGCCGGTTCAGCGGGCGCGTGCGTGGGTTTTAATGATTTTGTTTTCTCGGTTTGTTGAGGAGTGGTGAGGGATGGTTTTTAAATCGTTGCTATAAGATTTAGATGCTGATTATTAAGGAATTTTTAATATTGAGACTCAAATTCTTATGTTAGACTGTGCGAAATTAGATAAAGTTTCTTAAAACCCACTATAAATTAACAGAAATTAACAATAT
>CAYSQI010000051.1:0-11935 GCA_964433215.1 uncultured Bacteroides sp. | reverse complement strand
CTCAACACTCAAAAATCAGAGGCTGCGCCGTAAACATTAATTACGACACAGCCCCGCCGCTTATTACCAAATCAGAGCTGCCCATTAAATTGGCAAGCGCATACTTATATTTATGTATCTCGACGATGGTGTCTCATCTTTCCAAGTCCGCCGCATCTTTATACGCAGACAACGTTATCGTTGCGCTTGATTTTAGCCCTTGTTATTTGTGTTTGATGAATATTTAAAAAGCTCAATCCGGATGGCTTGTTTCAGAATATTGATAAGCAAATTCTCCGTCTTCACATTCGGTTGCCCACAAGAAGAATTGTCGATCATTGGATAACAAAATATACCACTTATTATTCTCTTGATATTTATAAGCCTTGACCGTCGGCGTTGGATGCTCTATTAGGTAATTTGTTAAAACAGAGACAGCCATATTGTTAAGCTCTTCTTCGGAAGGTTCTACAATCATTTCGGGTTCGCCAACTGTGTGAGCAAATAAATACTTAAATGAAATGGAATCATTTTTCACCAATTCCTGAGCAAACAATAAAGAATCTATATCTACATTTGCAATGGCATCACCTAATTTAGATAAATTGTCTTTTGCTTGATTCTTCCAATCCTTAACTTTTTTATTGATGCTATTGAAACGGGCACTTACATTATCATAATTTTCCCAATTGTCTTGCCACCAACTCCAGGCACGCATTACTTCGTAAACGTCATACGAATTAGGATTATTTAATTTTCGCAAGCGGTTATCATAAACTCCCAGCTGTTGCTGAGCTGCATTATATTCATCTGAATATACATTTGTTGTAAATGTATCAATTAGACTGCATAAAGAATCATTCATCCTGTCTAACTCTTTCTCAAACTCATCCGAGAACTCATCTTTCCTGACGACTTTTGCAAAATCGTTATTGATGTATTCCTCGACCGGAGATTTGGAGCATGCAACTGCCACTATCAAAAATAAAAGGTAAAGTAAACGTTTCATAGAAATTTAGTTTAATAATCGTTGACCAATCATCGTAATCTTCGACACTCTTATTACAAACTTAAGAATACAAAATGTGTGATAATAAGAGATACGCCGATGCCTATTGAGGGATAGCGAGCAGGAAACTCTACGGTTCCCTGCTCGCTGACTTAGTTATATTAACATTCGTTACTGTCCGCTCTTAGCCACGCCGTAGGTGATGCCTGCGAAGACTAATAGCAAAGCGCCATTGACGAGGATAAAGTAGCGGTAGTTGTCGCACCACGCAGCCATACACAAACTGATGATGATGCTCAGCACCAGCGACGTCCATGCTAAGGTACGTATTACGACTGATGCTCGCGATCCCGAAGCGTTAGTCGACGTCACCAAGAACACGGCCGCTATCGCTCCGGCGCACAGTCCTGCTACAAGCTGCGTTTGTCCCGTGTCGGGAATGAGGCTTACGCCCCAACCGATGAGCGCCGAGGCGAGTACCGCAATCACCGTGCCCACTACGTTAAACTTGAACACGCTGTAGTTCTCAATCGGATTTGGTCCCGACGTGTGTTTATCTACACTATTCATGACTGTAAAACTATAATTTTATTAACTTCCGGGATGTTGGCGGCTTGCATCCATCCGGTCATACCTTGCGACCACATCAGGGTGTTGTCGTCAATCTTTTTTTGCTCAATCAGTTGACGAAGCTCAAAGTCGGTGAGCGGCCCGCATTGGCGTCCATCTATCGCTGCATACCATGAGCGGCCCATAGCCGGAGGGCAAGGCTGTCCTTGTTGTCCGGTCGTGCCGGCATTGACACCCGCCACTTGCATTGAGTTCATAGTTTGGTTCATGGTGTTGATCATTTGCGTAGCCAATCCCATTCCCATTCCGAATTCGACCAAGCGGTCGATATTGCTAAAATCTGTCATTGTCTTTTTAATTAAATAAAAGATTTTAAGGCATAGGAGGCATCTGCGGCGGCACCGGTGCGCCGGCCGGTTGGAATAGCGAAGCCAAGTCGGGAACCTGCCCTGCCGGCATCCATTGCGACATTCCCTGTGCCCACACATACGTCTGCGGTGTGAGTTGGCCTTGCTGCACGAGTTGCTGAAGCTGTGCCATCGGATATGGTCCCCATTGCTGGCCGTTGATTGACACCATGTATGGTACGTTATTGACCGGCGCACCCGGCATTGGCGCACCCGGCATTGGCGGAGGCGTTGTGGCCTGCATGCCGGCGGCTTGCTGCCACTGATTGCTCATCTGCTGCCCCACGTTGTTGACCATACCTGCCATCTGTCCGCCCAAGGCTCCACCGACGGCCATCGATGTCATGAATGCGGCCGGGTCGATGCCGCTTGAGCCCGAGGCGCCGCCAAAGCCGCCGGAATTCATCTTCGACGCAGCCGTCTGCATAACGTCCGACTGGCGGTCAAGTGCGTGCGCGCCAATGAATTGGGTTTCCGTCTGCAGGCGCTGAGCGCGTTGGGATTCCTCGCGCTGAATGCGCATAGTGGCTTCGAGATTGCGAGAGTTTATCTCTTGCATATCGTTCAAATTCTTGATATTGACCGCTGTCTGGGCGTTGATAGTCGCTTTCTGCTGATTGGCAGTGACTTCCCGAAGTTCAAGGTAGCCTTCCGAGTCTTTGTCTACGTCGATTCTCGATATGTCCAGGCGCTTGAGTTCTATGGCAAAGTCCTTCACGTCCTCTGACAGACGCGGCTTCACTATGTCGTTGATTTCGTCGATGCGGCGCGTGAGCTGTAGCACAGGCAGCCCATGCTTTTCGGGCGCGTTGCTCACTTCGTTCTTGATGCGGCGCACTACGATGTCTTGTATTTGTGCTTTTAATTCGTCGAGCGAGAAGTTGATAAGACGATGAGCTTTGATGAACGCCTTCGCATCGGGTATGCGGAACGTAAGGCTTCCACCAACCGCTACGGGCACGGCGAAATCGATAAAACGCGGGTCAAATACATCAAAGTACGGGATAGCGAAATTGAGTTTGATAACATTCGAGAGATTGATGAAGTAGATTTCGGCCTGGAATGGCGATTCACCGCCAAAGGCCATGCCGACTATTGATGCCAGCACCGGGAAGTTGGACGTCTTGATCGTATCGTCGTACGGGCCTTCGATGAAGTCCTGCATTGCTCCGTCTTTCTGCCGATACACGAATACGGCCACCTCGCCGTCCTTCACACGCAACGACGATCCGTAGCGGATAGCGTTCTCTCGCGATGTTGAATTCACATCCTGGCCAAGAGGACGCCATTTCCATATTAAATATTCCTGTTCGTCGCAGCGGATTACGTTCATCAGTCCGCCGCCTTTTCCCTTTCCGAATATTCCCATAGGTTACGCTTTGATTTTGTATTGCTTTGCTATCTCTTCCATCTGCTCGAGCAGATCCTTTTCATTCTTCAAGAGGACACGTGCCTTGATCAGCACTTGCTGCGCCTTCGCATAATATGCCCTATCAAGTTGCGAACCCAACTTATCAGCCAACGGAGCACAAGATGTAAAGAAATCAAGCAGATCCTGTTTCCCGGACGGAACTGGAAAAACCGAGACTACTGACGCAAGCTTCGCATCGAGCGATTCACCCAAAAGATCTTCAAAGAAACTTTTTGTACGGAGATTGTCCTTTTCTCGTTCTTCTGCAATTTTCGCAGCGAGACGTTCCCATGACGATTCAGAAGATTTTTCGGCAGTAAGGTCGAAATCATAGCCACATTTATCACATTTAGTCGTAAACACATCATTGATGATTTCGCCGCAGGCGGGACACTTGCGTAGTTGGGGACGCGAGGGGCGACCCGGGATGGGGGCGACATTTACGGCAGCTGCTGCCTTCTGCTTGTTGTCGGCTTCTTGCTGGCGTGCGCGAAGCACTTGCTGTTGTTCATATAGGCGTGCTTCAAGTATCATAACAAATTCATCCATCGATACGCCTTCTTGCTGAGCGTTGCGAATCAGAACGTTACGTTCCATGTCGCTAATCTCGCCATCGGCTACTGCAGCATTGATTAGTGAGTTCAGGCGAGGCGACAGCGAATTGTCGCTTGCCATAGGTTGAGCGCTCGCTACAGGTGCAGTCGGAGGCTGTGGGGCACTCTGCCAGGGTACGGGTGGCGCGGCCGGTGCCGGAGCATTCAGCTCGAACAGTTTGGCAACTTGTGGCACTTCCGAGGCTGCCTGCCAGCCATTCATCCCTTGGATGAATACGTATGTTTCTTTAGTCAGCGCGCCGCTATTGATCATTTGGAGCAGTGTGGCTCGTTCGTATGGTCCATAGCTTTGGCCATTGACTGCTATCATGACACTCATCGTCTCATTAACCTTCGGCACGGCAGGAGGAGCCTGTTGCCGTAGTATCTCTGAGTGTGAAGATTGGGCTGAGTTAGCTGTTGTCAAGTCTTTATCTTTCGTCGATAAAGACTTGCCTACTGCGTCTTCCATAAATGATTTAAAGAATCCCATTTGATTGAATTATATGTTGTTAATAGATGTTTTACGTTGTCGTTTATTTATTAAACCGGTCATTAATGGGCTTTGTCGGCATTGAATTGAGGCAAGCCGTCGAGGTCAGCGCGTTTATTGCAAGAAATCTGTTTTTCATGGTGAGTCTCGTTACGATCGGTAAATATCTGCAAAATTAATACCTCATTAGAAATATGCGTCGATTACGACTGTGATATGTTTTTTCTCAATTGTGGCATGTGTTTTCTCCGCCGGATTGTAACTCTTCATATTTGCGGCTTAGGTCCTCGAAAAAATTATGGTCGAGAGCCTTTGATATCCGCCAAAGTAGCTCTATATCAATAGTCGACCGTCCGAATATGTTGTAGATATTGCGGCGGTTGCAGTTGAGTTGTTCGGCTAAGTGCTTTACCGTGTAGTAGCGCGGCAACGACTCAAAATATGTCTTAATCAATAAGCCTACGTGTGTAGCCATTGGTAGTACGGGTTGTGAGCCTTCACCCTGCAGGCCCATAATATAAAAGCGCGTGGGTGAGTCGCTGGTCGTGACATCTTCCCATTTGAGGTTCTGGCAAACCTTTCTCATGAAGATACACTACAGCAACGCCCACACGCATTGGATATTAGCAACCCGCAAAGGCTTGTTCGCTGATGAGCAAACAAGCCTGGGGCGAACTAAATCGCTGTGAGCGTTTACTTTAGCAACTACCTTGAATGAGATACGCGTCGATATGACCGAGCGCGGAATGATTGAAACTGCCAGATTTCAAATGGTCAAGATATATTGGAGCCAAGTAAACGATTAAAAAAAATGATGGCGACTCTTCGCCGTTGGCGCAAAATTATGTTGATTTTTTTAAAATCACAACATTTTTTGAATTTTTTATTTCAAATCTTCAATTTTTGGCATCGGGCGGAGATGAATCCGCGCCGATGCCCGCCGCGGGTGTGATATGGTGGAGGGTGCGGCATGCGAGCGTTAACACGAGCGTTAAAAAAACTTGTCGGCGCGGCGTTTTCGACTTAAATGTTGGCTAATCCGCAATTTATTGCTAATTTTGCAGTTCGATAACACAATAAATCAGACAATAAACAAAAAACATTATAAAGATGGCACAACAAGAAGACGTGTTTAAGAAAATCGTAGCTCACGCCAAGGAGTACGGCTTTGTATTCCCCTCAAGCGAAATCTACGATGGCCTCTCGGCCGTGTACGACTACGGCCAGAACGGCGTGGAACTCAAAAACAACATCAAGCGCTACTGGTGGGAAGCAATGACCCTGCTGCACGAAAACATCGTCGGCATCGACTCGGCCATCTTCATGCACCCCACTATCTGGAAAGCTTCGGGCCACGTCGACGCCTTCAACGACCCTCTGATCGACAACCGCGACTCGAAGAAGCGCTACCGCGCCGACGTCCTCATCGAAGACCACCTCGCCAAGATTGAAGAAAAAATCAACAAGGAAGTCGACAAGGCTGCCAAGCGTTTCGGTGAATCGTTTGACCGCGATATGTTCTGCCAAACCAACGAACGCGTCAAGGGCTACATCGCTCACCGCGACGGCCTCCACGAACGCTTCGCTGCCGCTATGAACGACAACGACCTCGATGGGCTCCGCCAGATTATCATCGACGAAGAAATCGTCGACCCGATTTCGGGCACCAAGAACTGGACCGAAGTGCGCCAGTTCAACCTCATGTTTAAGACCGAGATGGGCTCTACAGCCGACGGCTCGATGAGCGTATATCTTCGCCCCGAGACCGCCCAAGGCATCTTCGTCAACTATCTCAACGTGCAGAAGACCGGCCGCATGCGCATCCCCTTCGGTATCGCTCAGATTGGCAAGGCTTTCCGCAACGAGATCGTAGCTCGCCAGTTCATCTTCCGTATGCGCGAATTCGAGCAGATGGAAATGCAATTCTTCGTACGCCCCGGCGACGAAATGACCTGGTTCAAATACTGGAAAGAATGGCGTCTGCGCTGGCACAAGGCCCTCGGCCTCGGCGACGAAAAGTATCGCTACCACGACCACGAAAAGCTCGCCCACTACGCCAACGCCGCTACCGACATCGAGTTCAAGATGCCCTTCGGCTTCAAGGAAGTGGAAGGTATCCACTCGCGCACCGACTTCGACCTGTCGCAGCACGAGAAATTCTCGGGCAAGAAGATTCAGTACTTCGATCCCGAGCTCAACAAATCGTACACTCCCTACGTCATCGAGACCTCGATTGGCGTTGACCGCATGTTCCTGTCGGTTCTCTGCTCGTCGTACGAAGAGCAGCAGCTCGAAGGCGGCGACTCGCGCGTAGTACTCCACCTGCCCGCCGCGCTCGCTCCCGTGAAGTGCGCCGTGATGCCCCTGGTGCGCAAGGACGGACTGCCCGAAAAGGCTCGTGAAATCGTCGACGACCTCAAGTTTGACTTCGCTACACACTACGACGAAAAAGACTCAATCGGCAAGCGCTATCGCCGCCAGGATGCCGTCGGCACACCCTTCTGCATCACCGTCGACCATCAGACCCTCGAAGACAACACCGTCACCCTGCGCGAACGCGACTCGATGGCTCAGGAACGCGTGGCTATCGCCGACCTCCATCGCCTCATCCACGACCGCGTAAGCCTCAACTCGCTTCTCCGCAAACTTAAATAATCTCTTCTAACTATGGCAACTACAGCAACTCCAAAAAAACATACCGGCTTAATAGTCCTTGGCGTAATCGTGCTGGTCATCGTCGGCGCTTTCATCTATGGCATCAGCGTGCGCAACGGCTTTATCCCCAAGCAGGAAGCCATCGACGCTCAGTGGGGTCAAGTTGAGAACCAATATCAGCGTCGTCTCGACCTGATTCCCAACCTGGTCAACACCGTCAAAGGCTATGCCGAGCACGAAAGCTCGACCCTCGCAAACGTCACCAACGCTCGCGCCGGCCTTACAGAAGCCTACAACAAGGCCAACGAACTGCGCGACGCTTCTCAGCCTGCCGACGAAGCCGCCATGCAGCAATATCAAGCCGCACAGAACGGCCTGAAATCGGCTCTCGACATCTATGTCAACGCCGTGCACGAAGCATATCCCGACCTCAAAGCCAACACCAACTTCCAGGACCTGCAGACACAGCTCGAAGGCACCGAAAACCGCATCGCCACCGAACGTGGCCGCTACGTGGAAGCTGTGCGCGAGTACAACGTAGCCGTGCGTCGCTTCCCCGCCTCGATTGTTGCATCAATCTGCGACTTCGACGTTAAGCCTCAGTTCAAGGCCGACGAAGCCGCATCTAAAGCTCCGCAAGTAACATTCTAAGTATGAAGAAAATACTCCCGATTTTTATTGCTATCGCGCTCTCGGCCGGTTTTGTTGCTTGCAGCGACGATGACGACGATATCGACCTCAACGACTACACCGAGTGGCGCACCCAAAATGACGAATGGGTAGCCGAAATGATGGCCAAGACCAACCCCGACGGCACGCCTTACTACACCTCAGTGGTGCCTGTGTGGAACCCCGGCGCTTACGTCTTGATTCACTACTTCAACGACCGCTCGGAGACTGCCGGCAACCTCACGCCGCTCTACACCAGCGTCGTCGACGTGTTCTACGATGGCTACGACTGCGAAGGCAACCTCTTCGACTCGTCGGAAGGCGTCACCACCTACGGCATCCCCGGCACTCAGCGCTTCGCCATCAACAACACCATCCAAGGCTGGGCCATCGCCCTCGAAAATATGCACGTAGGCGACACCTGCGAGGTAATTGTTCCCTACCAGGTAGCATACGGCACCACCTACTCGTCGAGCATCAAGCCCTACTCATCGCTGCGGTTCAACATTCGGCTTACCGACATCTACCGCTACGAAAGCATACCCGACTAATCGTCAGCGACTTATCATAAACAGAGCGGCGCACCGGAATTTCGGCGCGCCGCTCTGTTTTATGTTCTAAGGATTGAAAATCGCACTAACCGAGTGTGAGCGACGAGGCTTCCGTGGCGATGCGAGCCGCTATGGTGCGCAATGCGTCGCAATCGACGGCGCGGATAGCATCGGTCACTTCCTTCGACGTCAGCGCTCGGCCACAGGCAAGTGTCGAGCGAGCTATGCCCAAAATACGGCTTTCGAGATTGACGCTACCAACTGTCAGCTGGCCCAGATACTGCTTTTTGGCTTGCTCCAGACGGCGCGGATTGACGTACCCGTCGGCTACCGAAGCCAATGTCTCCTTCACCAGGCGACGACAACGACTCTCGTCGGCGGGGTCGCAACCATAGTACACCACCAGTTCGCCGCAGTCGCTGAAGATGCCGGTCGAGGCCTCCACGTTGTAGACCAAGCCGCGACGCTCGCGCAGGGCCACGTTGAGCAGCGAATTCATGCCGGGGCCGCCAAGGATGTTTGTCAGCAAAGCTACTGCAAAGCGCTCGGAGCTGTTGAGACCACCCACGCGCGCGCCAATCACGGTGTGGCATTGGTGGCTGTCGATGGTGCGGCGCTCGTCGAAGGGCGCCACTACCGACGGCAGTGTGCGGCGCACGGGCGACTCCGCCCCGGCAGCCATATCGAAATAGCGTTCGAAGCAGGCGAAAACTGTCTCGGCACGCATCGCTCCGGCATAGAACACGGTCATGGCCTGCGGCACGTAATAGCGGCGCAGATAGTCGCAGCAGACGTCGGAGGAGAATGTCGCCAGGCGCTCGCGGTCGCCTAAGATATTGTGACCAAGACCGCTGCCGGCAAATAGCAAGTCTTCGAAATCGTCAAAAACAGCCTCCGACGGCGTGTCGAGATACGAGTCAATCTCATCGGCTACCACCTCGCGCTCCTTCGCGAGTTCGCGCTCCGGGAAGCGCGAATTGCAGACAAGGTCGGAAATCAGCTCAGCCGCGCGAGCCGGATTGCGCCCGGGGAATACGCTGTAGACCACCGTTTCCTCCTTCGTCGTGTAGGCGTTGAGCTCGCCACCGACGGCTTCCATGCGGTTGATGATGTGCCACGACGAGCGTCGCGCAGTGCCTTTAAAAATAGTGTGCTCGACGAAGTGCGCCAAGCCGGCGTGTGCGGCATCCTCGTCGCGGCTGCCGACGGCCACGCTCACACCGGCATAGCCGATGGGCGAGCCGGCCACGTGCAGATGCACCATACGTAGCCCGTTGGGCGCCGTGTGGTACGTTATGAGTTGCGAATCAAGCTTCATCGGGCCACTTGCCATCCGCTTTTATCAGCGCTATCAAGGCCGGCAGAGCCTCGTCGGTCGGTATATTTTTAGTCACACATTGCTTGCCGCGGTAGATGCTCACGCGGCCGGGGCCTGCGCCCACGTAGCCGTAGTCGGCATCGGCCATCTCGCCGGGGCCGTTCACGATGCAGCCCATCACGCCGATTTTCAGTGTCTTCAGCCCGGCCGTAGCGGCCTTGACCTGCGCCAGAGTCGTCTGCAAGTCGAAGAGCGTGCGACCGCAGCCCGGGCAGGCGATATATTCGGTGCGAGTGATGCGGCGGCGCGTTGCCTGCAGTATGCCCAGAGCCAGGCGTGTGCGCTGCTCGGCATTGAGCGCCGGAGCTTCGATGGTGATGTACTCGACCGGACGCTCGAGTAGGATGCTGCCAAAGTCGACCGACGCAGCGATTGTCACTTCATCGGCAGTCATTTCGGCCGGATAAGCCATTGTCAGCGCCACAGGTCCGTCGGGCGCTTGGTCGAGAGCACGGCGCGCAGCGCCCAGCGCGTTGGGGTGCTCCACGCGAATAGCAACAACACCCTCGGGCGCAGCCTCCACGTCGTAGCCAATCACCTGCGGCACGCAGTCCTTGGCCGGCACGTCGGCTACGACTGCATCTTCTTCAATCACGCGCTGCGAGCGCGTAGCGATATGCTTCACCAGCATCCGGGCCACCGGAATTTCGCACACGGGGTCTTCGCTGAGCGACACGCGAATAGTGTCGCCGATGCCGTCGGCCAGCAGACTGCCGATGCCGACAGCCGACTTCACGCGAGCGTCCTCGCCGTCGCCGGCTTCGGTCACGCCCAGATGCAGCGGGTAAGCCATGCCTTCGGCCTTCATAGCCTCGACCAGCAGGCGCACCGTGGTGGTCATCACCACCACATTCGACGCCTTGATTGAGATAACCACGCGGTCGAAATTGTTCTCACGGCAAATACGCAAAAACTCCATGGCGCTTTCGACCATGCCGGCCGGTGTGTCGCCATAGCGGCTCATGATGCGGTCGCTGAGCGAGCCATGGTTCACGCCGATGCGCAGCGAGGTGCCATGTTCGCGACAGATATCGAGCAGCGGCACCAGCTTGGTGCGGATGCGCTCGATTTCGGCGGCATACTCCTCGTCGGTGTACTCAAGTTTGATAAACGTACGACCCGGGTCGACAAAATTGCCGGGATTGATGCGCACCTTCTCCACATGGCGAGCGGCCACGAAGGCAGCTTCAGGGTTGAAGTGTATGTCGGCCACCAGCGGTGTGTCGACGCCGGCGGCACGCAACTCTGCATGGATAGCTCCAAGATTTTCGGCGTGCTTTGGTGTCTGCGCCGTCAAGCGCACGATGCCGGCTCCGGCCTCGGCCAAGCGGCGACACTGGTCGACTGACGCTGCGGTGTCCATGGTCGGGGTGTTGGTCATCGACTGCAGCGCTATGGGGCGGTCGGCGCCAATGGTCACACCGCCTATGGCGACCGCGATAGTCGGCCGCCGGCTATAGTTATAGCGACTCATCAGTTAGTCTTGAATTTGTAGTCGGTAATTTCGGCCAGCGATGCGTTGGCCTTCACAATCTTATCACCCAAGCGAGCGCACCAGTCGGCATACTTGGCCGCCAGCTCCTTGTCGCTCAGCGCCAGCATACGCACGGCCAGCACGCCGGCATTCAGCCCGGCGTTGATGCCTACGGTAGCGGTGGGAATGCCCGGGGGCATCATCACGATCGAAAGCAGAGCGTCCTGACCCTGCAGAGTCGAGTCAATCGGCAGGCCGATTACGGGCAGCTGAGTCAGCGCCGCTATCACGCCCGGCAGGGCCGCAGCCATGCCTGCAGCTGCGATTATCACCTTGATGCCGCGGTCGGCAGCCGTCACGGCAAACTGCTCTACCTCGTGCGGTGTGCGGTGAGCGCTCAGAGCATTCATTTCGAACGGCACGCCCATCTCCTCGAGGAAGTCGGCGGCTTTCTTCACTATCGGCAGGTCGCTGGTGCTGCCCATGATGATACTTACAAGTGCTTGCATACTGTCAGAAAAAAGTAAGGTTCAGAATTGAGAATGTAAAATTAAACAATTCCCATCAATTCGCCAAATCAAATCGCTCGCTGGCACCAGCTGCAAGCTAAATTACGAAGATTGCAAAATACATCTAAGGAAATAGCCGGCGTCAGATGCACAACACGCCGTAAACGCAGGCGAAGCCCAGTGCCAGGCCGGCCAGTACTTGCGTCAGTGTGTGGCGACACAGCATCAGACGAGCCG
>CAYSQI010000050.1:0-12192 GCA_964433215.1 uncultured Bacteroides sp. | reverse complement strand
CGGTGGCCTGGCGGGGCTCAGAAGAAGGGTGAACGCAGCGCAGCCCGGCCTTTTTGTCCTAAATTTTGTTATTTAGTTGGAATGTTGGCGATAAGTGAGTAACTTTGCCCCAAATTTTCAGCAAATAATTAAAAGACACTATAATGGAACAAAAAGAATTCGACCGCCTCAGCTATGCGCTGGGCATGAGCATGGGCAACAATTTTCGCGCCTCGGGCATCGACTCAATCGACGTCGATAGCTTCACCGACGGCGTCGCTGCCATCTTCGCCGGCGCAAAGCCTAAAATGACTTACGACGAAGCCAAGCAGGAAATCCAAAGCTACTTCCAGCAGCTGGAAGCTCGCCAGCAGGAAGAAGCCAAGGTCGCCGGCGAAGCTAACGCCAAGGCCGGTCGCGATTTCCTCGAAGCCAACGCCAAGCGCGGCGAAGTGAAGGTCACCGCGTCGGGCCTGCAATATGAAGTAGTCACCGAAGGCTCGGGCGCTCAGCCCACCGCCACCGACCGCGTCGTTGTGCACTACACCGGCAAGCTCATCGACGGCACCGTATTCGACTCCAGCGAAGAACGCGGCGAACCCGCCACCTTCGGCGTCACCCAAGTAATCCCCGGCTGGGTGGAAGCCCTCCAGATGATGAAAGCCGGCTCGAAATGGCGCCTCTACATCCCGGCCAACTTGGCCTACGGCTCGCAGGGTGTCCCCGGCATCGGCCCCAACCAGACCCTCATCTTCGACGTCACACTCCTTGAAGTAGTCGGCAAATGAAACTGGTCAAGATAGCCGCCGCTCTGCTGCTGACGCTGGCCGCCCCGGCCGCCGGCGCACAGACTGCCGCGCCCGCACCGACTCCGGCCGAACTCGACTCGCTGGCGCAGGCCATGGCTTGCTTCGTCGCCCCGTCGGTGACGAAAACGCTGGCCGACCTCGAGCGCCTCGACGCGCCCGTCGACCGCGAGAAATTCCTGGCCGCGTTCGTCGACATCCTCCGCGGCGGCGAGCCCGCTCTGACGCCGCGCGAAGCCGACACCTTCATCGGCAAATTCGTGGCCGCTCGTCGGCCCATCATCCCCGACACGCTGTCGGTAGCCTCGCAGCAAGCGTTCATCGACCAAGTGGCAGCCCTGCCCGGCGCCAACCGCCTCGCCTCGGGCCTCGTCATCGTCACCGAACAGGCCGGCTCGGGCCTCTGCCCCGCCGACACATCCACCGTCAAGGTCCGCTATACCGGCCGATTTGCCAACGGCTACGTCTTCGACTCCACCGATGAACCCGTCGAATTCACCGTCGGCGACCTCGTACCCGGCTTCAGCGAAGGCCTCCGGCACATGCAGCCCGGCGGACGCTACCGCCTCATCATCCCCGCCACACTGGGCTACGGAGCGCGTGGCGTAGCCGGCCACATCCCCGGCAACGCCGCCCTCGACTTCGTTGTCGACCTCATCGAAATAAAACCGACAAACCAATAAAACTACAGAAATATGAAAAAATTCATCTTAGGCTTCGCCTCTCTGGCCATGCTGGCCTTAGGCGCTTGCTCCGGCGAAAAATCGGCCGGTGAAGCCGAAAAACAAGAGTTGAGCAAGGAATTCACCGACTCCGTTTCGCAGATCTACGGCAAGATGGTCGGCGGCTACGTGCTGAGCGACTACCTCAACTTCTCCGACGAAATGAAGAACGACAAGACCCGCGAAGACATGATTCGCGGCATCCGCATCGCCCTCTCCGAAGGCAATAACGACGGCGTTGCCATCGGCATGCAGATCGGCGTGAAAATCCTGCAAGAAATGCAGCAATTCGAAGAACTGGGCTTGAACCTCGACCCCAACATCCTGCTCGGCCAGTTCATCAAAGCTTTCAATGAAGATAGCGTCGACATGGTGGCCCTGCGCACACTCAGCAACTCACTAAGCCATGCAATGTCGCAAGCGCGCGCCGTGCAGCACGAAAACAAAGTCGCTGAACTCGCCAACTCGCCCGAAGCTCAGCAGAACGCTATCAGCGGCAAGGCTTTCCTCGACAAAAAACGCACTGAAGAAGGCGTGAACGCCACCAATAGCGGCCTGCTCTACACCGTAGACGTAGCCGGCGACACCACCGACATCACCGACAACGCTCCGCTGAAAGTCATCTACAAAGGTATGCTCATCGACGGCACCGTATTCGACCAGCGTACCGAAGCCGTAGCCATGGCTCCCGGCAGCGTAGTGCCCGGCTTCGGCGAAGGCTTGAAGCTCATTGGCAAGGGCGGCAAGGGCACTCTCTACATCCCCGCCGAACTCGCCTACGGCCTCGAAGCTCCCGAAGTGATTGGTCCCAACCAAGTGCTCGTATTCGAAATCGAAATCGAAAAGTAAACAACCCCTCCCACACCATACCCCCGACAGCCCGAGGCCTCAGCCCCGGGCTGTCGACTTCTTACGCCCTGCAAAAGTTACCGACGCAAGCGTCTCAGAGGAAGGGTGAACGCGGCGCAGCTTGGCCATCGCCGAAGGCGCTCTGCAAAGCAGAGACCGCAGGCGACCTCGCCTGCGTCGGTTGTGTAGGCGGTGGTAATTTTCGCCGGAGTCGCCCCCGCAGCGCAGCCTGGCAATCGCCGAAGGCGCTCTGCAAAGCAGAGAACGCAGGCGACCTCGCCTGCGTCGGTTGTGCAGGAGGTGGTAATCTTCATCGCCAAGCGTGTCGAAAAAGTTACCACCGCCGAGCGTTTCGCAGGCGAGGTCGCCTGCTCTCTTTGCGAAGCAAAGCGCCTTCGGCGGTTGCCAGGCTAGCGCAGCGTTCACCCTTCCTAACGTTTCGCAGGCGAGGTCGCCTGCTCTCCAGGCTAGCGCAGCGTTCTCTATGCCTGCTCTCCAGGCTGCGCAGCGTGCCCTTCGGCGGCTGTCGTTTTGTTAAATATTCTTAACAAATCACTTGCAGCGTTAAAAATTTACCCTGTGTTGAATATTTTTCGTAACTTTGCAGTACTTCAACGAGTTGGAGGGGGCCCGCGGGCTTCCTCCTTTTATTTAAGCCTAATGATAGATAAAGATTTACTGCTACGCACCGTCGAAGACGCTATCGCGAACACTGATATGTTCGTGGTCGACGTGCGCGTGACCCCGACCAACGAAATCACCGTCGAAATCGACTCGGTCGAGGGTATTGACATTGACACTTGCGCCGCTATCACTCGCCGCATCGAAGAAGTTTTCGACCGCGACGTCGAAGACTACCAGCTCGAAGTCGGCTCCGCCGGACTCACCGCCCCATTCAAAGTGCGCGGTCAGTATCTCAAAAACATCGGCAACGAAGTCCAGGTGCTCACTCGCGACGGACGCAAGCTCAAAGGCATTCTCACCGACGTGGCCGACGACGGACTCTTCACCATCGAAATCCCCGTCAAAGTCAAGCCCGAAGGCGCCAAACGCCCCGTCATCGAGATGCAGCCGCAAGTCTTTAACCCCGCAGATTGCAAATCAGTAGAATACGTAATTAACTTCAAATAAGCTTACTTCCCCATGGCAAAGAAAGAGGAAACCCCTAATATGGTCGAGCAGTTCAAAGACTTCAAAGAACTCAAGAACATCGACAAAGATACTATGATCAGCGTTCTCGAAGAGTCGTTCCGCAACGTGCTGACCAAAATGTTCGGCACCGACGAAAACCTCGACGTGATCCTCAACCCTGACAAAGGCGACGTGCAGATCTTCCAGAACCTCACCGTCGTTCCCGACGGGGAAGTGTCAAACCCCAACCTCGAAATATCGCTCTCCGACGCTCGCGCCGACAACGACCCCGAAGCCGAGGTTGGCGAAGAACACACCAAGGAAATTTTCTTCGAAAAATTCGGCCGTCGAGCCATCCTGACTCTCCGTCAGACTCTGCAATCGAAGATTCTCGACCTACAGAAAGAAGCTATTTACAACAAGTTCAAGGAACTCGAAGGCGAGCTCGTCAGCGGCGAAGTATATCAGACTTGGTCGCGCGAGACCCTGCTCCTCGACGACGACAAGAACGAGCTGCTCCTCCCCAAGAGCGAAGCCATCCCCGGCGACTTCTTCCGCAAAGGCGAGACCGTCCGCGCAGTCATCGCCAACGTCGACAACAAGAACAACAACCCCAAAATCACCGTTTCGCGCACAAACGAAAACTTCCTGCGCCGCCTTTTCGAACTTGAAGTACCCGAAATCCATGACGGCCTCATCAACATTCGCGCCGTGGCTCGCATCCCCGGCGAACGCGCCAAAATCGCTGTCGAAAGCTACGACGACCGCATCGACCCCGTCGGAGCCTGCGTCGGCGTCAAAGGCTCGCGCATACACGGCATCGTGCACGAACTACGCAACGAAAACATCGACGTAATCAACTACACCTCCAACCCCTCGCTCTTCATCCAGCGCGCCCTCTCGCCCGCTAAGATTTCTTCAATTCGCATCGACGAGGACGAGAAAAAGGCCGAAGTTATCCTTCGCCCCGAAGAGGTGTCGCTCGCTATCGGTAAGAACGGCCTCAACATCAAGCTCGCCTCGATGCTCACCGGATACGTCATCGATGTCTACCGCGACACCGAAGAAAACGTCGAAGAAGATATTTACCTCGACGAATTCAAGGACGAAATCGACGAATGGGTTATCGAAGCGCTCAAAAACATCGGCTGCATCACCGCCAAAAACGTGCTCAACGCGCCTCGCGAAATGCTCATCGAAAAGGCCGACCTCGAAGAATCGACCGTCGACAACGTCATCGCGGTCCTCAAGGCCGAGTTCGAAGACTAAGCCTCGTATTCCGTGCCTCGCGCCGGCCTATTCATTTCTTTTTCCGCCTCGGCGAATTCATACTCATCAATCAGTAAAAACGTAATTATCAATATATGGCGAAAACTAAAATCAGCACTATCGCAAAGGAACTGAACGTGGCTCTTCCTACCGTATTCAGCTACTTGAGCGAAAAAGGCATCAGCATCGAAGAAAGTCCGAACACTCGCGTCGAGGACGACATCATCGATCTGCTGGCCAATAAATTCATGCCCGGCGCGGACTTAAAGAAGAAATTCGGCCGTAACCAAGCCTCGAGCCCGACTATCAATACTCCTGCACCTGCAAAAGAGGAAGTCCCCGCGGCGGAGGAAGTGCTGACACCCGCCAACGAAGCTGCGCCCTCGCCTCGCATCCTGGGTACGCTCGAAATCGACAAAAAGGGCAACCCGGTCATCAAAAAGACCGAAGAGCCGAAGCCTCAACCCAAGGTTGAGCCCAAGCCGGAGGCACCCAAAGCACAGCCGAAGCCCGAAGCTCCGAAAGCCGAGCCAAAGCCCGAAGCCCCCAAAGCCGAGCCAAAAGCTGAAGTAAAGCCCGAAGTAAAGGCAGAGGCAAAAGCAAAGCCCAACAACGAGCAAAAACCGGCCGCTGCCAAGCCCGAACACAAGCCCGAGCAAAAGCCCAAGGCTGAAAATAAGCCCGAGCACAAGCCGGCCGCTGCTAAACACGAGCCTCGCAAGGCCGACGCCCCAAAGCCCGAGGCTAAACCGGCAGCCAACGAAGCACCCAAAGCCGAAGCTACGGCCTCCGACGAAGTATTCCAACCGTCGACGCCCCGCCCGGCCGTCTCGCTCAACATCGTAGGCAAAATCGACCTCGCGGCTCTCAACCAGAACACTCGCCCCAAGAAAAAAGGCAAGGACGACCACCGCAACGGCAAACCCGGCGAAGCTCAGGGCGACCGCAAGAAGCGCAAGCGCATCAGCGGTAAAGACAAAGTCGATATCGAAAAGGCCGGACGCCAAGCCGACGACCGTCAGAACCAATCGCAAGGCCAAGGTCGTGGCAAAGACCAGCGCAACCAAAACCAAGGCCAAGGCCGTGGCAAAGACCAGCGCAACCAGCCGCGCCGTCCCATCGCTCCCGTAGTGTCGGAAGAGGACGTTTCGAAGCAGGTTAAGGAAACACTCGCACGCCTCACCGCCAAGGACAAGGGTCTCAAGAAGGCTGCCAAGTGGCGTAAGGAAAAACGCGAAGCCAACGCTGAACGCACACGCGAAGCTTTCGCCGCCGAAGCCGAAGAAAACAAGATACTGAAACTCACCGAGTTCGTGACCGCCAACGACCTCGCCATCATGATGAACGTGCCTATCAACCAGGTCATTGCCACCTGTATGAACTTGGGCGTCATGGTGTCGATCAACCAGCGTCTCGACGCCGAGACCATCAACATCGTGGCCGACGAATTCGGCTTCACCACCGAATACGTATCGGCTGAAGTGGCCGACGCCATCCACCAGGAAGAAGACTCCGAAGAAGACCTCGTCGCTCGCCCGCCGATCGTCACCGTCATGGGCCACGTCGACCACGGCAAGACGTCGCTCCTCGACTACATCCGCAAGGCCAACGTTATCGCCGGCGAAGCCGGTGGCATCACCCAGCACATCGGCTCGTACTCCGTGACTCTCGCCGACGGCCGCCACATCACGTTCCTCGACACCCCCGGCCACGAAGCTTTCACCGCTATGCGTGCCCGCGGTGCCAAGGTCACCGACATCTGTATCATCATCGTTGCCGCTGACGACAGCGTCATGCCGCAGACTGTCGAAGCTATCAACCACGCAACCGCCGCCGGCGTGCCTATCGTATTCGCTATCAACAAGATAGACAAACCCCACGCCAACCCCGACAAGATTAAGGAAGAGCTCGCCGCTATGAACTACCTCGTCGAAGAATGGGGCGGTAAGTACCAGTCGCAGGACATCTCGGCCAAGAAGGGCATCGGCGTCGAAGAACTCATGGAGAAAGTGCTCCTCGAAGCCGAAATGCTCGAGCTCAAGGCCAACCCCGACCGCAAAGCCACCGGCACAATCATCGAATCGACCCTCGACAAGGGCCGCGGTTACGTCGCTAACGTGCTCGTCCAGAACGGCACACTGCGCATCGGCGACATCGTCCTGGCCGGTAACCACTTCGGCCGCATCAAGGCTATGTTCAACGAACGCAACCAGCGCATCAAGGAAGCAGGCCCGGCCACACCCGCGCTCATCCTCGGCCTCAACGGCGCTCCGCAGGCCGGCGACACATTCAACGTCATGGACACCGAGCAGGAAGCTCGCGAAATCGCTTCCAAGCGCGAACAGCTCCAGCGCGAACAGGGTCTCCGCACACAGGTAGGCCTCACGCTCGAAGAAATCGCCCGTCGCCGCGCTATCGGCAACTTCCACGAGCTCAACATCATCGTCAAGGGCGACGTCGACGGCTCGATCGAAGCGCTCAGCGACTCGCTCATCAAACTCTCGACCGAAGAAATTCAGGTCAACGTCATCCACAAAGCCGTGGGCGAAATCTCCGAAAGCGACGTTACACTCGCTTCGGCCGACGACCACACCATCATCGTTGGCTTCCAGGTGCGCCCCTCGATTGCCGCTCGTCGCGCTGCCGAGAGCAAGGGCATCCAGATTCGCCTCTACTCGGTCATCTACCAAGCCATCGAAGAAGTCACCGACGCTATGGCCGGTATGCTCGCGCCCGAAATCAAGGAGGAAATCACCGGCTCGGCCGAAGTCCTCGAGACTTACCACATCAGCAAGGTGGGCACCATCGCCGGCGCTATCGTCCGCGAAGGCAAAATCAAACGCTCGACCCGTGTGCGCCTAATCCGCGACGGTATCGTGCGCTACACCGGCGAACTCGGCTCGCTCAAGCGTTTCAAGGACGACGCCAAAGAAGTCGCTTCGGGCTACGATTGCGGCCTCTCAATCTCCGGATACAACGACATCAAGGTCGGCGACATCATCGAAGGTTTCGAAGAAGTCGAAGTGGCGCGCACTTCGCTCTAAACTCCGCAGGCGATGCACCGCATCCACCTCAACATAGGCTCTAATCAGGGCGACCGTATGGCCACTATCGGCCGCGCGGTCGCCCTGATTGCTTCGCGCTTGCATGCTCGGCTTGTCAGGCTTTCCGACTATGTCGTGAGCGAGCCTTGGGGATTCGAATCCGACTGTGCATTCCTCAATCGCGGCATTCTCGTCATCTCCGACTCGGTCGGCGACGACCCCATCGACGTTCTCGACCGCCTGCAAGCCATCGAACGGCTCATCGCCCCCGACTCACCACACCGACACCCCGACGGCTCGTATGCCGACCGACAGCTCGACATCGACATCATCGACATCGACGGACTGGCCTTCAGCCACCCGCGCCTGCAACTGCCCCACCCGCGCGCAGCCGCGCGGCCATTCGTCATCGAGCCGCTGCGACAACTCGACCCTGACACCGCCGACGCCATCAAAAACGGCTCGCGCAACTCACATTATTAAATAAAAAGTGCTATCTTTGCATCACCCAACCCAAAAACGCATCGCTCAACCGAATAAATGACCAAGCACTTTACAACTCTTCTCGCCATAATACTGACCACCTGCCTGCCGATGGCCGCTATCTCCATCGAGACGCTCGCCGCCGGCTCGCTACAGTCGCTGATTGAAAAGCCCGGTGAAGTGACCGAGCTCGTCATCGCAGGGCCTATCAACGCCTACGACCTCGACTTCATCGACACCAATATGCCGACCCTCAGCCGACTCGACCTCACTGATGCGTCGATCGTAGCCGCCTCCGGCAAGCGCCTGCACGGCATCTCATCGCACGCTGCCGGACACATCCCGGCCCGCATTTTCACCGGCTCGCCTATTCGCGAACTCCGCCTGCCCGCACACGGCAGCATCTCTATCGGCGACGCCGCTTTCGCCGGTGCCGCCATCGAAGCTATCGTATTGGCCGACAACGTAAAGTCAATCGGCACCGGCGCCTTCAGCAGCTGCCCGGCTCTGACTTCCGCCACTCTTTCTATTGCCGAAGTGGCCGAAGCCGCCTTCGCCGGATGCTCCGCTCTCCGAACAGTCACGCTCACAGCGCCCGTCGCTGTCGCCGACTTCGCGTTCTCGGGCTGCGCCTGCCTCGCCACCGTCGACGGTGCCGACCGCATCACCTCAATCGGACGCCGGGCTTTCGCCGACTGCTCCGCCCTCACCGACTTCACCTTCGGCTCCGGCCTGTCGAATATCGCCGACGAAGCCTTCCTCGCCGCCGGGCTCCGCGAAGCCGACCTCACCTCTTGCTCCGCCCTCAAATCCATCGGCAACCGCGCTTTCGCTCACATGCCCGAGCTCATTTCTGTCGACTTAGGCCGTGCCGGCAGCATCGGCGACGGCATCGTTTTCGACTGCCCGGCTCTGGTTCATCTCGAATTTTCGTCCGCAACCGACTTCCTGCCCGCTCTCGCCTACGCCAAAGACACCGCACTCGACACTATCGGCATCATGCACGACGGCATCGTCTACATCGGCGACCACGCGCTACACGGCCTCGCACAAGTCAAGACCATCACCCTGCCTTCGGCTCTCGAATACATCGGCGACGGGGCAATGGAAGGCATGACAGGCCTCGAGCGCATCAACATATCGGCCGCCACGCCACCCGCCACCGGACTCGACGTCTGGGCCGGCCTGAATAGACAAAATATCGTACTGCAAGTCTCCGACGCTGCCGAAGCCGCTTATCGCGCCGCCGACCAGTGGCAGGACTTCTCTATTTTCGGCGTCAGCGGCATCCGCGATGCTCTTGACCAAAGCGCCGGACAAGCCCTCCGCGCACGATTTGTCGGCGACATCCTCGTCGTCGAATCCTCAGGCATCGACCTGCGCCGCATCAGCATATACAACGTCGACGGACAGCTCATCGACTCTCTCGACGGACCCGTCGACCATGCCGAATTCGATACCTCCGGCCTCGCCGACAAAATATTCCTCATTGGCGCCGCGCTCGCCGACCGTCGCGCCGCCGCTCTTAAAATCGCTAAAAACTGATGGGAAAGAACAAACTGAGTAAATTTGCCGAAATGAACACCATCGACTTGGTGTTCCAATACCCCTATGGCCGCCTTCGCGACGAAGGGTTCGACTCCTTCACGCTCAAAGGCCGCTGGGGCGCCGATTTCTTCGGCAACGACAACCCCATCGTAGTCGAACTCGGCTGTGGCAAAGGCGAATACACCGTCGGGCTGGCGCAGCTATTCCCCGACCACAACTTCATCGGCATCGACATCAAAGGCGCACGAATGCACGCCGGCGCCACTCGCGCTCGCGACCTCGGCCTACGCAACGTAGCATTCCTGCGCACTTCTATCGAGCTCCTCGACGCATTCTTCGCACCCGGCGAGATTTCCGAATTCTGGATTACCTTCCCCGACCCGCAGATGAAGAAAGTCAACAAGCGCCTCACCGGCACCCGATTCATGCAGCTCTATCGCCGCGTGGCCGCGCCCGACGCGCTCATCAAACTCAAGACCGACAGCCCCTTCCTCTACAACTACACACGCGCTATGGCGCAGCTCAACGCCCTCGAAATCGTCACCGACACTCCCGACCTCTACCACGCCGGCATGGACGACGACCCTATCCTCGGTATTCGCACTCACTACGAGACGCAGTGGCTCGCCCGCGGACTATCTATCAAATATCTCGTCTGGCATCTCGGACAAGACTCACCCCTGACCGAGCCCGACGACGACTTCGAACACGACACCTACCGCTCGTACTCGCGCGGATATATCCAAGAAGGCGACCTCGCACCCGTGCTGAGCAAATCTAAACAATAACTGAAATGGCTATCACTCTATATCCAAAACTCATACTCGACGCGCTTCGCAACGTCAAATACCCCGGCAGCGCCCAGAACATCGTCGACGCCGGCATGGTCGAGGACGACTTGCGCATCGACGGCAACAACGTCAGCTTCTCGCTCATCTTCGAAAAGTCAACCGACCCCTTCATCAAGTCGGTCGTAAAGAGCGCTCAGGCTGCAATCCACGCATTCGCTTCGCCCGACGCCGTGGCTGAAATCAATGTCAAAACCCCGCAGGCGCCTGCCGCCGCTGAAGCACAGCCCGTGCTACCCGGCGTGCGCAACATCATCGGCGTCAGCTCCGGCAAAGGCGGCGTCGGCAAATCGACCGTTGCCGCTAACCTCGCCGTAGCCCTAGCCGCCGAAGGTTACAAAGTCGGACTTCTCGACGCCGACATCTTCGGCCCCTCGGTGCCCCGCATGTTCGGCATCGAAGGCGAGCAACTCTACATGCACGAAGTCGACGGCCGCAACCTCATCATCCCCGTCGAGCGCTACGGCGTCAAACTCCTCTCTATCGGCCTCGTCATCGACCCCGACAAGGCTGCACTCTGGCGCGGCTCCATGGCCTCAAACGCCCTCAAGCAGCTCATCGAACAAGCCGACTGGGGCGAACTCGACTACTTCCTCATCGACATGCCTCCGGGCACGAGCGACATTCACCTCACACTGGTACAAACCCTCGGCATCACCGGCGCACTCGTCGTCACTACACCCCAGGAAGTCGCACTGGCCGACGCACGCAAGGGCATCGCCATGTTCCGCGAGCCGCGCATCAACGTTCCCGTCCTCGGCATCGTCGACAACATGGCGTGGTTTACCCCCGAAACACACCCCGACGAACGCTACTACATCTTCGGCAACGATGCCAACGTCGACCGCGTAGCCGCCGAATACGGCGTACCCGTTTTGGCCCGCATCCCCCTCGTAGCCGCCGTCGGCGACCACAACGACGCCGGCCTACCCATCGTAGCCGACACCCCCAATGCAGCCTCACAAGCTTTCACTCACCTGGCACACGTAGCTATCGAAGCTATCAACGAACGCAATAGCCAACTTCCACCCACAATCAAAGTCGACGTAACACACAAATGAAAATTCTCGTAATCAACGGGCCCAATCTCAACCTCCTCGGCCGCCGTCAGCCCGAAATATACGGCCACGAGACCCTCGACGACATCGCATCGCGCATCGGCGACAGCTTCCCCACCGAGCAATTCCTCTGGCTCCAGTCCAACCACGAAGGCGACCTCATCGACTACCTCCACGAGGCAGCATACGGCGCCGAACCGGTTGACGGCATCATTCTCAACGCCGGTGGCTTCACCCACACCTCCGTGGCGCTGGCCGACGCCGTGGCCGCCATCCCCGTGCCCGTCGTCGAAGTGCACTTGAGCAACGTCGCTGCGCGCGAAGACTTCCGCCACCGCTCATTCCTCTCGCCCGTCGTAGCCGGCACCATTCAAGGCTTCGGCTCGCAAGTCTACGACCTCGCCGTCGCCGCCCTCCTCCAACTCAAAAAATAATTCCCTCCGACCTATAGTCAT
>CAYSQI010000049.1:9584-12322 GCA_964433215.1 uncultured Bacteroides sp. | reverse complement strand
GACTAACGTAAAAATCACCACCGCCTACACAACCGACGCAGGCGAGGACGCCTGCGTTCTCTGCTTTGCAGAGCGCCTAAAGGCGATAGCCAAGCATTCGCTGCGGGGGCGACTAACGTAAAAATCACCACCGCCTACACAACCGACGCAGGCGAGGACGCCTGCTTTCCATGCTTCGCAGCGCTAGCCTTCGGCGATAACCAGGCTGCGCCGCGGGGGCTGCTGCCGAAGAAAAAACAAAGTGGGGGGGGAGTGACTACGCTGATAGTCACTCCCCCCCCTTGGCTTAGCGGCGGCAAATGCGGTTGGCAAGTGCGCCGGCGGCAAAGGCCGCCACGACGACGATCCACGATGCGCGCGGCACGGTCGCCGGCGTCGACTTTTGCTCCGACGCGGCATGCGCGGCTACCGAGTCGACCGACTCGGCTTGCGACTCGGCCAGCGCTTCGACGGCCGTGTGCGCCACCATGCGGCGAGCTTCGACCACGACTCGGCGCGCCGGCGAGTCGGCATATTCGATGGCTACGACCGGGCGCTCGAGCGTCACCTGCCGGCGCACCACGGTCGAGTCGCGGGCTCGGGCCTCTATCCGCTCCACGCGGTGCACGGCTGCCCGCTCCGTGCTTTGGCTCGACCGGCATCCGGCGGCGGCTATCAGCGCCCCGGACACCACTGCTGCGATGACTACGTCTTTCATATCTCGGCGTATTCGGCAGTGGCGTCAAACGAAGGGCAGGCCTTGGCGGCGAAGTCGCGGTGTCCGCGAATCTTCACGTTGGGATATCGGCGGCGCAGGTCGCGCATGATCGCCAGCAGGGCCAGTCGCTGGCCCTTGGTGCGCGTGTCGGCCGGGCGCCCCTCAGCGTCGAGGCCGCCCACGTATGCCACGCCTATCGAGCAGTCGTTGAGGCCGCGGCAGTGGGCGCCGACCTCCCAATCGAGGCGTCCGGGCTCGATCATGCCGTCGAGGCGCACCAGGTAGTGGTAGCCGATGCCGTCGTAGCCCAGCGAGCGGTGGTAGCGGTCGACGTCGGCTCGGCGCACGTCGCGCCCCGCCGGTGTGGCGGTGCAATGCACTATTACATAATCAGTTCGCGTACGTTTCTTACGTGTGTTTTCCATAATAATAAATTTTAAATTAAAGTTTTTTGATAAAAAATTTGGTCAAGTCAAACGAATGCACTAACTTTGCAGTCGCAAACGGCGGGATAGCTCAGTTGGTTAGAGCGTCGGATTCATAACCCGGAGGTCCCGAGTTCAATTCTCGGTCCCGCTACAAAGCTTCGATCACATGGTCGGAGCTTTTTTTGTATCCCTACCCCCGGGCGGGGGCGGCGGCTACAAGGTGCGGTACGAGGCATTGTCGAAGATCACCTTACCCATCATCTCGTTGAGGCGGTCGGCGATGCGGTCGCCATACTTGGCACGTATCTCCTGAGGCGCCAGGTTGGTGGTGAGGATTGTGAACAGGCAGCGGTCGTAGCGCGTAGTGAGCAAATCGGCCAGCGGATACACCACGTTGCCAAAGTCCGTCGTCTCGGCGGGCTCGGTGCCGAAATCGTCGACCGCCAGCATGCGACTGTTGCAGAGCTCGCGCCACTGGTCATAGTCCTTCTTGCAAATCCGCACCAGGTCGCGAGCGTTGACGATGCGCATGCCATAGCGCTCGACGCTATCGTCCACGCGCATATTCAACGCATTGACCAGCTGCTGAAAAGCCTTCACGAAGGTAGTCTTGCCGTTGCCGCAGCCGCCGCAGAGCAGCAGTCCGAACGTCGGCCCGTCGGAGGTCAGATAGCCGGCAATCTGCCGGGCCTGCTGCCGCAGGGGTTCGCTCATCACAAACTTGCGTCCGCGCAGCTCGGCCTCGGCCTTCACGGCGCCAAGCAGCAAGCGCTCGGCCACATCGGCCGTCATGGGCAGCTTAAAATGGACCCTCATAGTCTTTCGCCGACTTAGCAGTGACAGGAGTCGATCGACGGGGGTCAATGTAGTGTTGGTTTGCTGTAGTTCCATAGTTCGATTGATTAAGATTGGTCGATGTTGATTGCTTGCGGAGCCAGTTGACGAAATGCTTGCGACACTCGGCCTGGCCCTTCGACGTGGTGCCCTGGCAGCGCAGATAGCGGAAGAAGTCGGCCAGCTCGGCCTTCACTTCGGCGGTGCACATGGTGCGGACAGCCTTCATCAGCTCCACGATTTCGCCCAGCCAGCGCTCGTCGGCCGCGAGCCGAGCCTCCAGCTCATCGAGCCCGACGGCATCGGAGGCAGGTGCCGTCGAGGCAGGTGCCGAGGCCATCGGCGTGGCGGCCGACGGCGCATCCGACCGCGACCGACGCATCACATAGTCGGACAGCACCACGCTGTAGGTCGGAAACTTGCCCTTGGTGTCGCTCTCGGCGTACGATATCATATTGCGACGGCTGAGGCCCTCGCGAGCCTTGAGGAATCGGCCACGGCTCATCAGCAACAGGCCGCACACCGTCGACGTGGAGCACTCAAACGGCATAGCCCAGCGATGGCGGTTAGCGCTATCTAGCAAGTAGATAGCCAGTGCGATTTCGTCGGCATTGAGCGGCGCATCGATATGCTCCTTCCACAGCGAGCGGATGTAACGTGGCCAGTCGATAAATCGACCGGTAAACAAGCCATTAGAAGCATCATTTGTGAGATTTTGCGAATTCATAGTATTAAATTAAAAGATAAATAGATTATTAACGGGAATTGTTTGCAATTGT
>CAYSQI010000049.1:0-9484 GCA_964433215.1 uncultured Bacteroides sp. | reverse complement strand
AGGGTGATTGTAGGGTGATTGTAGGGTGATTGTAGGGTGATTGTAGGGTGATTGTAGGGTGATTGTCTGCTGAGGTTGTTAGAAAGAAGCCTTCCCCGACCGGGGTGGTGGCTTTCAATCACGATGCAAAGTTACAACACGAATTGCATTTATGCAAATATTTCAATAAATATTTTCAATAAAAATGCAATTTTATCAACTCGCCCACCTCAAAAGCCACGCAGCAGCCGCCCCGGCCTGCACTGCCGTTCGTCGCGCAGCATCACCGCCGCCCCGGCCATCGCCTCCCCGCCGACTTTTTCCTTTCTTTTTATAATTTTTCTTTCTTTTTTTATTTCTAAATTAAATAATTATATTTTATTATTTAAATTATTATTTATATTTTTAAATTAATATATATAATATTAAATAATAATATAATATATTAAATAAAAAGAGAAATAAATAAAGAGAAAAAGAAAAAAGGGGGGTGAATGCAACAGACTGATAATCAACGGAGTTTAGTAAATACAAAAGCTCGCTTTACGGGTCGCTTTACGGGTCGGGCAGGCGGCGAGGGTGATTTTTTTTCGTCAGTCGCCCCCGCGGCGCTAGACTGGCCATCGCCGAAGGCTAGCGCTGCGCAGCCTGGCCAACGCCGAAGGCGCTCTGCAAAGCAGAGAACGCAGGCGACCTCGCCTGCGTCGGTTGTGTAGGCGGTAGTATTTTTTGCGCCAGTCGCCCCCGCGGCGTTAGCATGGATAGCAGGCGTCCTCGCCTGCGTCGGTTGTGTAGGCGGTGGTAATTTATAACGCACCAAAAAGTTACCAACGCCGAGCGTTTCGCAGGCGAGGTCGCCTGCGCTCTTTGCGGAGCAAAGCGCCTTCGGCGGTTGCCAGGCTAGCGCAGCGTTCGCCCTTCCTCCGGGGTCGCAGGCGAGGTCGCCTGCGCTCCACGCTGCGCTGCGGCTTCCTTGCCTCCCTTCGTTTGTTAAATTTTTATCGTTTTTTTGCGGTTTTATTCATCTAAATGATATTTATTTCAGCAAAAATAATTAAATTTGTCGCTTAAAAGGAATTAGAATAACAAACCACCGTAATTATATGAATCGTTTCTACCTCTTAGCGCTTATGGCTACGGCAGCAGCAATGCCGCTGTCGGCTCAGAGCAAATTTGATAATGGCGGCCGCCTGGCTCTGGAGCAGGTGCAGTCGTATCTGGCCAATCCGACGGCCGATAACCTACCCAACGACGACTATTTACCGTTTAAATTCGACCAAGTGTCGCGCGGCGGCACGCAAGTCAGCGTATATGTGACTCTCAACGCAGGCTATTCGGCTGCCGACGTCGAAGCGCAGGGTCTCGAAGTGATTGTCGACTGCGACGACATGGTGCAGGCAGTCGGCTCGCTCGACCAAGTCATGGCGCTCGAGCAGTGCGACTTTGTGAAGGCGCTCTCGTTCGGCGAGAAGCGAATAGCCATGCTCGACAAGGCTCGCGCAGCCATCAATATGGACAATGTGCACACCGGCTACAACCTGGGCACGGGCTACAAGGGCCAAGGCGTCGTTGCCGGCATCTTTGACGTAGGCTTCGACCCTAACCATGCCAACTTCTACGACGAGGACGGCAACACGCGCATAGGTTCGCTGTGGCACTTCACCGGCTCCTCGGGCACCTTCAAGCTCTACGGCACTCCCGAAAAAATCGCCGGGTTCACGACCGACAATTCGAACGACACCCACGGCACGCACACCGCGGGCTGCATGGCCGGCAGCTTCAACCGCCGCGGCGGCGGCACAGTGGCCCTGACCAATGAGAAAGGAGTTCACCAGGTAGGCTCGCGCTTCACCAACCCCTACTATGGCATGGCGCCCGAAGCGACGCTGGCCATCAGCTGCGGCAGCCTCTACGACGCCAACATCACGGCCGGCGTCCAGAAAATCATCGAGTATGCCGAGGAGCTGGGGCAGCCGGCTGTCGTCAACCTGTCGATTGGCTCTATGTTGGGTCCGCACGACGGCTCCGACGCCACCTCGCAATTCTTGAGCCGAATGGGCAAGAGAGCTATCATCTGCATGGCTGCCGGCAACGATGGCGACACCCGCAAGTCGATAGTCGCCAAGTTCACGTCGGCCAACAAGACGGTTCAGACCTTCTACTGCAACGATAATGGCTACTCGAGCGGCACAGTCGACATCTATAGCAACTCGGCTACCCCCTTCACCACCACCTTGATGATCTACGACCTGGAGGCAGGCAAAGCCATCTACTCCTACGACATCAAAGGGCTTGAAGAGAAGACATACCAGTTCAAGAACTCCGCGGATGCCGGCACCGGCGTCATCACCGACGCGGCTTTCGACCGCGCCTACACCGGCTCGAATATATGGATTAGCACCTCAAAGAATACGCAGACCAACAAGCGCTACAGCGTGCGCTTAGCGACCTCATTGATTGCCAACCGCACCCATAACACCTCCGGCCGATACGCATTCGCCATCAAAATCTCGGGCGACAATGGCCAAATCATTCACATGACAAGCAGCTCGACGGATTTCACCAACCGCGGTCGGAGCGACTTTGCCGACGGCTCCGCCGAATTCTCGATCAGCTCAATGGCTTGCGGCGACAATGTGCTGTGCGTAGGTGCATGGAACACGCGCAAGGTTATCCCCTGCTTGGGCGAAGATAACGCCGGCGGCGCTTTATCATACACCGATTGGGGCTCCGAAGTCGACTCCATAGCCGGATACTCCAGCTGGGGCGAACTCTACGACGGCCGCCAGCTGCCCCACGTCTGCGCACCCGGCACGGGCGTCATCTCATCAATATCCACGCCCTACTACAACAAGGCAGTAAACCAACAGTCCGATTTAGCCTACATAATTTCAGCCAATCAGAAGTATAATAACCGCTACAACTACTGGCAATACATGCAAGGCACATCGATGTCCACGCCCATCGTAACCGGCGCCATCGCCACCTGGCTCCAAGCCGACCCCACCCTCACTATCGACGAAGTCAAGGACCTCGTGGCCAAGTACGCCGTCAAAGACCAGTACGTCACCGGCGCACCGCATCCCATACAGTGGGGTGCCGGCAAGTTCGACGCCTACGGCCCCATCAAGGAGCTGCTCGCCAACGGCGTCAATGACGTAGCCCTCGACCGCAACGCCGAGCTCATCGTAGAGCGCATCGCCGACGACACCTGGAGCGTCGGGCTGGGCTCAGACGAGGCCGTCAGCGTCAGCCTCTACAACATGCAGGGCGCACTCGTAGCCACCGCAGCCGGCGACGGCGCCGCCGAGGTCTCGACCGCCGGCCTCGCACGCGGCATCTACGTCGTGAGCGTCAACGGCGCGCACTCCACGCGCTTAGCCGTGAAGTAACAGCCCCACCGGGGGCGCGACATACCCCACCCGACATACACCGGCGGCGGAGATTGCAGGCGGACACAGCTCCGCCCGGCAGCCTCCGCCGTCAGCTATAAATAAAACCCTTACAATCAAGCAGTTATGTACAGGCACGCAAGCACTCTGAAACTCGCCATCGCAATCCTCGCCGCCGCCCTCGGCCTCGGCCACCGGCTCCACGCCTCCGAGCCGGTGCTCGACCCGATGGCTCGCATCGCCCACCACAGCCAAGCCGGCCCCCGAGCCGTCGGAGCGCTGACCCCGGGCGACACGGCCACGGCCGCCACCACGGCCACGCAGCGCTACCTGCCCATGATACTGAAGCTTGCGCCGGGCGCCGACCTCGCCGACCTCGCCGACGCCGGAGTCGTGGTGCTCAACCACCGCTCGGAGCTCGTGCTGGCCTACGTGCCCTCCGACCGCCTCGACTCCATCACCGGGCTTGGCATCGTGCAGCGCGCCTCGCTCAGCCGCCAGGCCCAGGCCCTGCTCGACCGCGCCACCTCGGCCACCGGCGCCGCTGCCGTCGTCGACGGCCACGCCGCCGAGCTGCCCTACACCGGCCGCGGCGTCGTAGTCGGATTTGCCGACATAGGCTTCGACCCCGGCCACGCCACCTTCGGCAGCCGCGTCGTGGGCCTGTCTCGCATCAACGAAAACTTGGCCACCGTCGAGCGCCTGCTCAGCGCCGCCGACATAGCCGCATACACCACCGACAATCCGAGCCAATACCACGCCACACACGTGGCCGGCATCCTCGCCGGCAGCGGCGACGGCACCCCCTACCGCGGCGTAGCTCCCGGCGCCGACATCTACGCCACCACCTCGCGGCTCCACGACATCGGCATCCTGGCCGGAGTCGAAGACATCATCGACTACGCCCACAGCCACGGCCGCCCCGCCGTCGTCAACCTATCGCTCGGCTCAGCCATCGGCCCGCGCGACGGCACCGACCTCTTCTGCCAATACCTCGACCGCTGCGCCGCCGAGGTGCCCATCGTCATGTCGTCGGGCAACGACGGCGCGTCATACATCGGCATCCACCACACCTTCAGCGACGAGCAGCCCACCGTCAGCGTCATGCTCAGCGAGCACTTCGACTGGACCTACAACTACCTGCAAGGCTACTGCGACACCTGGAGCGCCGACAGCCGCCCGGCCGAGCTCTCGTTTGCCGTCTTCGACATCGTCGACCGACAGATTGTCCACCGCACACGCCACATCGGCGGCGACTCCGTGGCCATCATCGAAGCTACGACCGACCCCGCCTTCGCCCGATACTTCGACGGCCAGATCATATCCGCCGGCGAAGTGAACGCCGAGAACGGCCGCTACAACCTGCTGACCCGCATCGACTTAGTCTCCACCGAGCAAGTCAGCGGCCACCGCTGGGCGCGCTACTACCTCTGCGTCGACATCCACGGCGAGCGCGGCACTCACATCGACTTCACCCCCGACGGCGACCTCCTGCTGCTCGACCCCGTCGGCGGCACACAGAACCTCGTCAGCCGCGGCGACAACAGCCTGTCGATTAGCTCGATGGCGTGCGGCAAGAACACCATCTGCGTCGGCTCGGCCACCACCCGCGACTCCGCACCGCTGCTCGACGGCGGCACCAAGCAGTGGACCGACTACGTCACCGACCACACCGTCAGCGAATTCACATCCTACGGCACCGCTGCCGACGGCCGCCGCCTGCCCCACTTCTGCGCGCCCGGCGCCTACGTAGTCTCAGCCGCCAGCCGCTACTACCTCGCCGAATTCCCGGCCAAGATGGCCGCCGTCAACGCCCGCGGCGCCACCGACGGCAACTACTTCTTCGCCGACTGCGGCACATCCATGGCCTCGCCCCACGCCGCCGGCATCTTCGCCCTGTGGCTCGAAGCCGACCCCACACTCACACCGGCCGACCTGCTCCACATCGCCACCGCCACCGCATCGACCGACGGCATCGACCCCACCGACCCACGAGCCGGTGCCGGCATCATCGACGCCGCCGCCGGCCTGCGCTACATACTGACACACAACGGCCTCGACCTGCCCGACGCCCTCAGCCGGCCCGGCGCCCGACGCATCGATCGCCGCCTGCACATCGACCCCGCCGGAGCCGACATCCTCAGCGTCGGCGCATACGACATCACCGGCCGACCCGTCGACCCCGACGACCTCCCCGACGGGCCCGTCATCGTGCGCATCACCACACAGACCACCACCCACACCCTCAAAATCTAACCCCGCCCCACTTCGATTTTTTTTGAAGAAAAATTGAAGAAAAATCCAGGCAAAATCAAATCGCGGGCGGCGAGCGCCGAGCCGGGCGGTTTTGCTATTGGCTGGCTCGCAAAATTTTTGTAAATTTGCACGATAAATACAAATTTCCAAAACTGATTAATCAGAACTCATAAAATATATGGCCGAAATCAAAGATAATGAGACAGTTGAACCCAAGGGGCTCAACTTCGTAGAACAAGAGGTAGTTGCCGACCTCAAAGCCGGCAAGAATGGCGGACGACTCAACACGCGCTTCCCGCCCGAGCCCAACGGCTACCTACACATCGGCCATGCAAAGGCCATCTGCATGGACTTCGGCGTCGCTGAAAAATTCGGCGGCACCTGCAACCTGCGCTTCGACGACACCAACCCCGTCAAAGAAGACGTCGAATACGTCGACTCCATCCGCGAGGACATCCACTGGCTCGGCTTCGACTGGGGCGACCGCGAATACTACGCCTCCGACTACTTCCCCCAGCTCTTCGACCTGGCTTGCCGCCTGATCAAGGAAGGCAAAGCGTACGTCGACGACCAGACCTCCGAAGAAATCGCCGCGCAGAAAGGCACCCCCACCACCCCCGGCACCGAAAGCCCCTACCGCAACCGCACACCCGAGGAAAACCTCGACCTGTTCATGCGCATGAACGCCGGCGAATTCGAAGAAGGCGCACGAGTGCTCCGAGCCAAAATCGACATGGCCTCGAGCAACATGCACTTCCGCGACCCCATCATGTATCGCATCATCAAGCACCCCCACCACCGCACCGGCACCACCTGGAAAGTCTACCCCATGTACGACTTCGCACACGGCCAGAGCGACTACTTCGAGGGTGTCACCCACTCGATCTGCACACTCGAATTCGTGCCTCACCGCCCCCTGTACGAATACTTCGTCGACGAGCTCGCCGATGAGACATACCGCCCCCGCCAGATTGAATTCAACCGCCTCAACCTCACCTACACCGTCATGAGCAAGCGCAAGCTGCTCACACTGGTCAAAGAAGGCCTCGTGGCCGGATGGGACGACCCCCGCATGCCCACCATCTCGGGTATGCGCCGCCGCGGATACACCCCCGCATCCATCCGCAACTTCATCGACACCATCGGCTACACCAAATACGAAGCCCTCAACTCAGTGTCGCTTCTCGAACACGCCGTGCGCGACGACCTCAACCGCATCGCCACACGCGTCATGGGCGTCATCAACCCCGTCAAAGTAGTCATCACCAACTACCCCGAGGACAAGACCGAGACCGTAGTGATGGAAAACAACCCCGAGCAGGAAGGTAGCGGCGTGCACGAAATGCCATTCTCGCGCGAAATCTACATCGAACGCGACGACTTCATGGAAAATCCCCCCAAGAAATTCTTCCGCCTCGCTCCCGGCTCGGAAGTCCGACTCAAAGGCGCTTACATCATCAAGTGCGACGACGTGGTCAAAGACGCCGACGGCAACATCACCGAAATCCACTGCACCTACGACCCCGACACCCTCAGCGGCCTCCCCGGCGCCAACCGCAAGGTCAAAGGCACCCTCCACTGGGTAGCCGCCGCCACTGCCGTCGATGCCGAAGCTCGCATCTACGACCGACTCTTCGACGTCGAAAACCCCGCCGCCGAGCCCGACCGCGACTTCCGCGAAATGCTCAACCCCGAGTCGCTCATCGTGAAGCAAATCAAAGTCGAACCCTTCGTGGCCGAACACGCTCAGCCCGGAACCAAATTCCAGTTCCAGCGCATCGGCTACTTCACCCCCGACTACGACTCCACGGCCGACCACCTCATCTTCAACCGTACCATCGGCCTGCGCGACACCTGGGAAAAAGTACAAAAACAAGGCTAAGCCCCCACCGACAGCGACGAGCGTGAGAGACCCCAACGAAAACCCTAACGAGAAGCTGGCCAGGCGGTTCAAAGCCGACCTGCGCCGGCCTATCAGCGAACGCTACTACAGCGAAGACGAGCTAATCTCAATCTTCGACTACGGCGGCGACAAAGGCGACGACTACCTGCGCACCGAAGCCCTGCTGCTCGGCGCTCGCCTATACCCCGACTCGCCGGAGCTGCTGCAGCGCCGTGCAATCTTCTACCGCGGCTTCGCCGACCACTCGTTCGACAAATTCATCGACGACAACCCCGACATCAACGAGCCCCTCTGGGAAATCCTAAAGTTCGGCAAATCAGGAGATCCAGCCGACAGCACCGCCGCTAAGCTCAAACAATACATCCGCGAAAACCGACTCGTCACCGACGAAGAAGTCATACAATTCGTACAGCTCGCCGCCGACCTCGGCCTCAGCGACTGGCTCTACGACAACATCGACATGCTCAAAAGCAAAGTCGACTACCTGCCCACACTCCTCTACGAACTCGCCGCATCGGCCGAAATCGACAAACGCTACGACCTCGAAGCCCGGCTGCTCGAACAGCTCACCGAAGTCGACCCCTACTGCGCCGACTACTGGCGACTCCTCGCCAAAATTCAACAGCAACTCGGCAACACCCACGAGGCCGTCAACTCAATCGAACTCGCACTCGCCATCAACCCCGACAGCGTCGACGCACTCGCCGTCAAACTAAGCCTCACCGACAAGGCCGACCCCGATTTCGAAGCCACAGCTCGCAAAATCCTCGACCAACACCCCGACGACCCCGAGACCCTCGACACACTCCTCAACGCAATCTCAAACTCAGGCAACAGCAGCCTTATCTGCCACATGTACAAGGAGTTGTTTGCCTACATCGACGACTGCCCCGAGCTCATCGAGCGAGCCATCACACTCAACACCCCCGACCTCGAAGGCCCCCTCACCGCCGCCATCGAGCGCCTCTACGACGACGGCCACTCCGACCGCGAAATCTGGCTCACACTCGCCAACCTCGCCTTCGAAGCCGACAACTACATCATCATGGCCCAAATCGAACGCATATTCGAAGCAAAAAGCGGCAAACCCCTCAACCACGACTACCTGAACATCCGCGCAATGTACCGCTACCGGCAATACCAAGCCGTAGTCGCCACATTCGCCGACGCCGACGGCTCAGGCACCATCCACCGCCCCGAATACATGTTCCAGGCCTACGCCATGTTCGTAATGTCGCTCCTGCGAAGCGGCATGCTCGCCGACGCACTCGCCGCCGCAAAAGGCCTCCTCAACATCATCGACGAACGCGGCGATATGCTCAGCCCCATCGAGACCTACGGCATGCGCACATTCCTCAACGACGTCTGCACCCGCGCCGCCGCCCCCAACGCCACCACCTACGACTGGACCACCTACGACCCCCTCCACCTCGACAAGATATAAAGGTGATTTAGGTAAGAGGTAAGAGGTAAGAGGTAAGAGGTGAGAGGTAAGAGGTGAGAGGTGATTTAGGTAAGAGGTAAGAGGTAAGAGGTAAGAGGTGAGAGGTAAGAGATTTTAGGTGAAAGGGAAGAGTCGCCCCCGCGGCGCAGCCAGGATAGCAGGCGTCCTCGCCTGCGTCGGTTGTGCAGGCGGTAGTAATTTCGTGCGGCAGTCGCCCCCACGGCGCTAGCCTGGAAAGCAGGCGACCTCGCCTGCGTCGGTTGTGTAGGCGTTGGTAATTTTTGCGCCAGTCGTCCCCGCGGCGCTAGCCTGGCCATCGCCGAAGGTACGCTGCGCAGCCTGGAAAGCAGGCGACCTCGCCTGCGTCGGTTGTGTAGGCGGTAGTAATTTTTGCGATAGTCGCCCCAGCGGCGTTAGCCTGGCCATCGCCGAAGGTACGCTGCGCAGCCTGGCAACCGCCGAAGGCGCTCTGCAAAGCAGAGAACGCAGGCGACCTCGCCTGCGTCGGTT
>CAYSQI010000048.1:0-13858 GCA_964433215.1 uncultured Bacteroides sp. | reverse complement strand
TTCGATTTTATGCGTTACCTTTGTATCTTAAAACCTAACTGAATATATGACCGACTTCGAAAGCCTCGGCGTGCGCGAAGATTTGCTGCGAGGCATTAAAGATATGGGCTTCGAATCGCCGATGCCCGTTCAAGAAAAAGTAATACCCTCGCTGCTCGGCGGCGACCACGACTTGGTGGCCCTGGCTCAGACCGGCACCGGCAAGACGGCCGCCTTCGGCCTACCCGTCATCCAGCGCGTCGACACGTCGCGCCTCGTACCGCAAGCTCTGATTTTAGCACCGACCCGCGAGCTGTGCCTGCAGATTGCCGGCGACCTGGCCGACTTCGCCAAATACACCCCCGAGCTGAAACTGCTGCCGGTCTATGGCGGTTCGAGCATCGGCAGTCAAATTCGTGCCGTGCGCGAAGGCGTGCAAATAATCATCGCTACGCCGGGTCGACTGATTGACCTCATCGGCCGCGGAGTCGTAAACCTCGACAACGTGCACACCGTGGTGCTCGACGAGGCCGACGAAATGCTCAACATGGGCTTCGTCGACTCCATCAACGACATCCTGGCCCACGTACCCGCCGACCGCAAGATGCTGATGTTCTCAGCCACCATGCCGGCCGAGGCCGCTCGCATCGCCAAGCGCTATATGCACGAGCCCGAGGAAATCGTCATCGGCACTCGCAACGAGGGCGCCAAGAACGTGCGCCACGTCTACTACATGGTCAACGCTCGCGACAAATACCTGGCGCTGAAGCGCATCGCCGACGACAACCCCAGCATCTATGCTATCGTCTTCTGCCGCACTCGCCACGAGACTCAGGATGTGGCCGACCACCTCATTGCCGACGGATACAATGCCGAATCGCTCCACGGCGACCTCTCGCAGCAGCAACGCGACTTGGTGATGAAGAAATTCCGCGACCGCGTCATCAGCATACTCGTTGCCACTGACGTAGCCGCCCGTGGACTCGACGTCGACGACCTGAGCCACGTCATCAACTACGGACTGCCCGACGACACGGCCGTCTACACCCACCGCTCGGGCCGCACCGGCCGCGCCGGCAAGACAGGCGTCTCCGTCGCCATCGTCCACACCCGCGAGAAAGGCCGCTTGCGCGAAATCGAACGCATCATCGGCAAGAATTTCGAGCGCCAAGAAGTGCCCAGCCCCGAGCACATCATCGAAAAGCAACTCTACAACCTGGCCGACCGGCTGGAGCGCGTCGAAGTCAACGACGAGCAAATCGACCGCTACGTCGTAGGCGTGCAGAAGAAGCTGTCGTGGCTCTCGGGCGAAGACCTACTCAAGCGCATACTGTCGCTGGAATTCAACCGCCTGCTCAACTACTACAAAGACGCTCCGAAAATCGACGTCATCGAAGAACGACCCGCTCGCGGCAAGCGCAAAGAACTGCCAATCCCAAGCGACCGCGACAAAGACCGCCGAACCGCCGAGAAAGGCATGGCGCGCGTCTATGTCAACGCCGGCAAAGCCGACGGATTCTTCGCCGGTAACCTTATCGAACTCATCAACCGCTCGAGCGATGGACCCCGCATCGACGTAGGCCGCATCGACCTGCTGGCCGGCTATTCGCTATTCGACGTCAAGAAGGCCGACGCCAAGCGCGTAGTAGCTGCGCTGAAGGGCGCCGACTTCTTCGGCAAACGCATCTATAGCGAGATCGCCGACCCCGACAAGGACTATAGCAAAGCCGCCGGGCGCCGAAGCCAAAGTGCCGAGGCCAAGCCCGACCGCGCCGCTCGCCGCGCTGCTCGCTCCGGACGGTCCGACCGCCCAAACAAAGGCCGCAAAAAGCGCGAGTAAATCAGACTCACCCCCTATCGCTACAACTTCTCTACTCGACACCGACTAATATGTCACGAAAAGCAATCAAAACACTGGCCGCCATTGTCATCGGCCTAGCCGCCACCGCCACTGCCGGCGAAGGCCCGGCCGGGCGCTTCTTCGCAGACGCCCCGGACGATTTTTTGCTCACGGTGCCGCGAACCGCTCGCCTCGATATGCTCGACTACTTCCGCTTCGGCAGTAGCCGCCCCACCCCCGACGAATTCGGCACCGATTCGCGCATCATAGCCGAGAGCCCGGCGTGCATCACCGTGGAAATCGGCGCCACTCGCCGTCAGCTGGCCGTGCTACCGGCCGGTCGCGACACCTTGCTGGCCGTCGTCACCACCGTAGCTTTGCCGGCGCGCGCCAGCGCCATCGAGCTATTCCACAAAGACTTCAGTGCTGCCTCGCAGAAGCCTCTGGCCGAGGTTGGCCGCTACTCCGACTGGTTCGTTGCCGGCGCCTTCGACTCGGTGCCCGACCTCGAACTGACGCTGCCATTCGTGCCCGCTGAAGCCTCGTTCGACTCCACAGCCACTCGCCTGGTGCTGCACAACAACGCCAAGGAGTATCTCACCGCAGCCGACTACCAGCGCCTGCATCCGCTGATGCTCGATTCTCTCACCTACGACGTGGCCAAGGGCCGCTTCAAACGACACAAGGCTAAATGACACCCGCCGCTATCACCCTGCTGCAGCTCAACGAGCGCGTCACGGCTACCTTGGCCGCCACCCCGAGCCTCTCCGGAGTGTGGGTCACCGCCGAGACCAGCGACGTGCGCTCGTCGGGCGGACACTGCTACATGGAACTCATCGACAAGGACCCCGCCACCGGCCGTGCTCGCGCCCGACTGCGCGCCACCATCTGGGCCGCGCGCTTTGCACGGCTCAACGAGGTGTTCCGCGCCGCCACCGGCTCGGGCATCACATCCGACATCAAGGTGATGGTGTGCCTGTCGGTTTCGTTCCACCCCATCTACGGCCTGTCGGCCAACATCACCGACATCGACCCTACCTACACCGTGGGCGACCTGCTGCGCCGACGCCGCGAGATGATTGAGCGCCTCACCGCCGAAGGCATCATCGAGCAGAACCGCCGGCTGCAGTGGCCGGCCGTGCCCGCACGCATCGCCGTCATCTCGGCTCGCACGGCTGCCGGCTACGGCGACTTCATCAACCAGCTCTACTCCAACCGCTACAATCTGCGATTCACCACACGCCTGTTCCCTGCCCTGATGCAAGGCGACGGAGCACCGCGCTCAATCGTAGCCGCACTTGAAGCAATCGCGGCCGACAGCGTCGACTACGACTGCGTGGTCATCATCCGCGGCGGCGGAGCCACCGGCGACCTGGCCGCCTTCGACGACTACGTGCTGGCCGCCAACATCGCTCTGTTCCCCCTCCCGGTAGTCATCGGCATCGGCCACGAGCGCGACATCACCCTGCTCGACTACGTTGCCAATATGCGCGTCAAGACACCAACCGCGGCCGCCGAGTGGCTCATCGGCCGCGGCGCCGACGCACTGGCTCGCCTGCAGACCATCGCCACCGACATCGTCGGCGCTGCCACGGCAGCCGTCGGCTCGGCCCACCGACGGCTCGACTTCATCGCCGGCCAGCTACCGGCACTCACCACCGGCATCATCGAAAAAGGCCGCCTGCGCACCGGGCAGCAAGTCGCCGACTCCATCGTGCAGAGTGTCACCAACATCCTCGCTCGCCAAGGCGACCGGCTGAAGGCACTCGGCACTCTGCTCGACACCCTCTCGCCGCAAGCCACCCTGCGACGCGGCTTCTCCATCACTCGCCTCGACGGCCACGCCGTGGCCGACCCCGCCCAAATCCCCGACGGAGCCGTGATCACCACAACCCTGGCCCAAGGCTCCATCACTTCAACCGTAAAACGCTAATCCTCACCACATACCTCCATGCCTACACAAGCACAACCGGAAAACATCTCATACAACGAAGCCCTCGCCACGCTCGAGAAAATCCTGGCTTCGCTGCGCTCCGACGCCTGCGACGTCGACACGCTGATCGAACGCACACGCCGCGCCGTCGAACTCCTCAACATCTGCCGCTCGAAGCTCACCACCACCGAAGCCGAGCTGCAGGAAGTACTCAAATCACTCCAAACGCCCGAAGCATAACTCGCCATGAAACAGTATCTTGACCTTCTCGACCACATCCTGCGCGACGGCGTCGAAAAAAGCGACCGCACCGGCACAGGCACCATCTCAACCTTCGGCTATCAGATGCGATTCGACCTCAGCAAAGGCTTCCCGGTAGTCACTACAAAGAAGCTGCACCTAAAATCAATCATCTACGAACTGCTGTGGTTCCTCAAAGGCGACACCAACGTGAAGTACCTGCAGGACAACGGCGTGCGCATCTGGAATGAATGGGCCGACGCCAACGGCGACCTCGGCCCCGTCTACGGCGCTCAGTGGCGCTCGTGGGGCGCTGCCGACGGCTCCACCATCGACCAAATCACCGCCGCCATCGACGACATCCGCAACAATCCCGACTCGCGCCGCATCATCGTCAACGCCTGGAACGTGGGCGAGCTGCCCAAGATGGCTCTGGCGCCGTGCCACGCCATGTTCCAATTCTACGTTGCCAACGGCCGCCTGAGCCTCCAGCTCTACCAGCGCAGCGCCGACTGCTTCCTGGGCGTGCCCTTCAACATCGCCTCCTACGCCCTGCTGTGCATGATGGTGGCCCAAGTCACCGGCCTGCAACCCGGCGAATTCATCCACACCCTGGGCGACGCCCACCTCTACAAAAACCACCTCGAGCAAGCGCGCCTGCAGCTCTCGCGCGAGCCGCGTCCCCTGCCCCGCATGGTCATCAACCCCGACGTCAAGAGCATCTTCGACTTCAAGTACGAAGACTTCACACTCGAGGGCTACGATCCGCATCCACACATCAAAGCCGTAGTATCCGTATGACACTCTCACTGATTGCCGCCATCGGCCTCGACGGCGCCATCGGCCGCCAAGGCGGCCTCGCTTTCTACATCAGCGACGACCTGCGCCACTTCAAGGCCCTCACCATGGGCCACCCCATCATCATGGGCCGCAAGACCTTCGAATCGCTCCCCAAAGGCGCACTTCCGGGCCGCCGCAACATCGTCGTGACCCGTAGCGCCGACTTCCAAGCCTCGGGCGCCGAAGTCGTTCACTCCATCGACGAAGCCATCGCCCTTGTTGCCACCGCCGACCAAGTATTCGTCATCGGCGGCGCCGAAATCTACCGCCAGACCATCGGCCGCGCCGACTGCCTCGAACTGACCCTCATCGAAGCCCGTTGCCCCGATGCCGACGCATTCTTCCCGCCGATTGACTCGGCCGAGTGGGCCACTGCCGAGCAAGGCCCCGCCACAGTCGACGCCCGCTCAGGCCTCACCTACCGCTTCACCACCCTCCGCCGCCGCTAACCCTCCTCTTTGGCAAACCGCATCGCGCCTTAACACTTCTTAGGCAATGAGTTAAAGCGGTGTTAAAGTTGAGGAATTCGCAGAGAGGTGCCAATATTTTCGCTACTTTTGCGACTGTTAATGATATACCTATATACTAATTAGTCGTCGTGATTCGTCTCTTGGCTCTAATCGTGCTATCCGCGCTACGAAGGCAATATTGCCACCCGCGCACTCGACATTCTGAAAAATCTCACCGGCATTTCAAGCTACCTGCACAAACGCAACCAAAACAAAAACTGGAACGACTTCCGCCGCGGCCAAATCAACCGCCATCAATAGCCGAATCCCGACAAGAATTCACATTTTATTACTTTTATTACAACATTTATAACTTTTTTATAAAAATTGTTGCATTTTTTGTGAACATTTATTATCTTTGGCGCGGAATAAATGGCTTGGGGTGATTTAATTGAAACTGGCTTGTTCCATTTTTTTAAAGAAATCTAACTCAAAAGCGGCGACGAGTAAAAGGTTTCTGCTCGTTGTCGATTATACAAACAGAGACCGCTATTCAAGGAATATGAAAAGAATCCTAATTGCTTTAGTTGGGTTGGCGTTCGCAGCCGGGTTAAGCCTAATGATGGCACAGCTAAGTGTCAACAGGGGTGATGCCGACTGGATGTCGAGCTTGTCGGCAAAGGCCGAAACTCCAAAATCGTCAGAGAAACCGAAAAAATCCCAAACGCAAACTTTATCGCTGTTTTATCAAAGTGGTAATACCAATGTTAGCGTTAGAAAAGCGTCGCATCAAAAGCGCGTTTCGTCCCTACAACTCACCGACTCTTTGCCCATCAATCTGAGCGGGTGGTCGATCAATAGCACAGATATTGCAAGCGGCAATGCTCAGTGCGGTTATTACAATTTGCCGACAACCAGTGGCCCGGGCACTTTAGTATTTGCGGGCGACCAGGTCACTAATGGAATCGGTGGTGTTCTTATCGGCAAAGATTTCTATTTTTCGAACGATTTTAATTACGACTCCGGGGCGTTCGATGGCATTATTGACGTCTATGATATCTCGGCGCAGCAAAAGGTCAACACGATTCACGTCGATAACTTAGCTTCATATCCGTTAGTGCCGACTTTTAACTCCGCCGACAGTTGCGTATATAGCCTTAATTATCGTCAGAATGACGAAGGATTTTGCCTCGCTAAGGTAACCTACTCGCCAAGTGGCGTGACTTGCGAGCCGATAGGGGATGTTAATGCAACGCTTACGGGAGAATATAATGAGCTCATAGCTTTGGCTGCCGATAGCAAAGGTCAAATGTATTGCATTGGCATCGGTTATGATGTCTCTTTCGATTCCCAGGTGGCAACACTTGTTCTCAAGGACACAAAACTTTTCAAAATCGACAAAGCCACCGCGGCGACGACTCTCATTGGGGATGTCAATGCTGCATCGGTTCGCAACGGCGGTGCATATATAGATCCGGATACCGATGTGATGTATTGGAATGTTGTCCAATCAGATGGCTCATCGTTAATATACAAGGTTGACCTCGCAACTGCTGAAGCCACTCCTCTTATCGAGCTTACCGATGGATTGAGCGTTGTCGGATTGAGTCGGACTCTTCGACTTTTCGATGATGACGTTCCGGCGGCGTGCCAAAATATCTCAGCTCATTTCTCAGGTGCTGCTTTGACCGGTAAAATCACTCTTACCGCACCGACGACTACCTACGACGGCAAACCCGGAGTAGGCAACGTCGACATCACCGTACTCGGCAACGAATCCGTTGTAGGCTCAAAACAAAATGTAGCCTACGGCGACAGCGTCGAAATCGACGTTACGCTCCCCGCAGCCGGAAACTACATGTTTTGCGTATATGCGTCAAACGAGAACGGCGATGGGCAAAAACGTTTTACCAACAATATGTGGTGTGGCCCCAATATTCCCTCAACTCCCGCACCCGTGCTCGACTTCGATTATCTTGACGGCACAATGTCTCTTTCTTGGCCTTCTGTGAAAGCGGCGGCTGACGGAGGTTATATTAATACGGAAGATCTCACTTACAAAGTGACTCGCTACGATGGCACTGTGGTAGTCGAAAGCACTACCGACACTACATTCAGCGAGGTGATTACTCAGCCCGCTGACCCACAACAGGCTTATTATGAAGTTGTAGCCATTAGCGACGGCGTATCGTCAGCGGCCGGTAGATCAAATTCGTTCGTCATCGGAGCGACTCCGGTGACCCCACCATTTAAATCGAACTTTACAACGAATGCACTCAAATCGTGGAGTATTATCGACGCCAATAACGACGGCAAAACCTGGAAGATCGGTATGCTTTGTATGGTGATCGAGTACAACTCAACTCAAGCGATGGACGATTGGTTGATTACGCCACCGATGGAACTGAAAGCCGGTTTAATCTACAAGGTCAATGTAGCCGCACGTTGCTATAGCCCAAGTTATCCTGAGCGGTTTGAGGTGAAATTTGGCAATCAGCCCAAAGTGGAGTCGATGACAGATATGGTCATTGATGCGACTACGGTTGATAATATATCGACGACCACTTACACCGGTATGCTTACTCCCGATGCTGATGGCCGGTTCTATATCGGCATCCATGGCATCTCTAATTCCGATATGTATTATTTCTATATAGATAAAGTGTCGGTAGAGAGCGGTGTCTATCCGACAGCACCTGCTGCGCCGGTTGTGATTTCGGCAGAGGGAAATCCCAAAAATCCGCATGTTGCAGATTTCAAGATAGTAGCTCCCACTAAGAATTTCCTGGGTCAAGATTTGGATAGCTTGACCAAGCTGGAGGTTTATCGCGATCGCTACATATTGGTTAAGACCATTGATAATCCTGCGCTTGGAGATACCATTGTTTTCTCTGACACGGTAACTGCAACCGGCGACTATACTTACACATTTGTGGCCTACAACGCCGACGGGCGCGGAGAGGAGGTCTCTACAGATGTTCACGTCGGATATGGACAACCGCAAAATGTGACCCATGCGATTGCGCGTCGCACCGATAACCTTGGCGAATTGCAACTGAGCTGGTCGCCGGTAGAGTACGATGTCAACGGATTGAAGTTTGATCAGCCCTGTAAGTATGTACTCGAGATTTACAATGACAAGTATTATGATTGGGAGCAGGATAGCGTTATGTATACCGATACGGTCACGACCATTCAGTATCCACCTTCGACTCCTAATATACAGCAATTTAGGGTGACGGCTTGTTATGACGGCTTGTTGAGCGCTGAATCGTTTGTGATTGACCCCGTTCCTGTTGGAATGCCGGTGACCAACATTGTTGAGACATTTGCTAATAAATCCTATGATGGGGTTTGGTTGGCTTCTGCTCATGAAGACTCATATACTATTATTGCCACAGCAAATGATGTTAGTAACATGGTTCAATCAAGCGATAACGGCAGTGGGTTCCTTGCTTTTACCGGTAGGAGCTCGAGGCAGTCTACTGCGGACATTCAATCGGCATTGATCTCGCTTGAAGAAGCGCAGTCGCCGGTTGTGACATTTGACCTATTCAATTTCTTCCGGGCAGCTGATGCGCCGAGTACGGAGGTTGACTCTAATCTTGTTGTAGTGTCGGCTCGTACACTCAACGACTATGAGTGGAAATCAATCTACTCTAAAACAGTTGCTGAGGTATGCGGCGACCGTGAAGGTTGGACTAAGGTCCTTGTCGATATGTCGGCCTACATGGACTCAGTGGTGCAGATTAAGATTGGCGCAGTTTTGAGGCATGAAAATGTGAATATGGTTTTTATTGACCATATTACGGTAGGCGACTATGCCGACAAAGACTTGGCAATTGACAATGTGAAAGCTCCGTCGGAAGTCAAAACGGGTGAGAATTTTACTATTGAGGCACAAGTGTTTAATGCCGGGTTGAGCGATATTGACGAGTATGCTTTGCATCTCTACGCCGACGGAAAGTTCGTTGCTGAGGTGCCGGGCGACACCCTTGCAATGTCAAAAACGGCTACTCACACGTTTGACGTGACGATGTCGACTTTTGCCACCGACTCGGTAGTATATACGGTGAAAGCGATTTATGCTCTTGACAAGAATCCGGACAACAACGTCGCTGACGTAGTTGTCAAAGCGATAGCTTCGACACTACCCAAAGTAACAAACCTCACTGCAACTCAATCGACCGGCGCCCTTACCCTTTCATGGGCAGCACCAGCGTACACCGACCAGGGAACACTTACCGAAATTACCGAAGGATTTGAAGACGGAAATGCGCTGGATAACACCTATGGCGACTGGACATTTATCGATGTAGACCAAGCTCAGACGCCAAAAATCGAAAACTGGTTTGACAAATATGATAATAAAGGTTCGTTCTGGATTTGGGACTCGGATGTAATGAATGAACCCTTGGCTAATAATCACACGAGCAAGAAGTTTATATTCTCAATATACCGAGCTGACTTAGGAAAGGTTGACGACTGGGCAGTTTCGCCACAACTCGGCGGCGAGGAGCAGACAATCAAATTCTATGCCGCGTCAATCGACGGTGAATATGCCGACAGTTTGGAAGTGCTTTACTCAACGGCTGACACCATTGCAATTGCCGATTTCTCGACTCTTGCGGGTTGGCCTGTCAAAGTACCTTCGGCTTGGACTCAATACAGCGTCGACCTCCCTGCCGGAGCCACTTACTTTGCATTACGCGCTATGGCGACCGATGGAACCGGTCTGTTTATCGACGACGTGACTTTCACGCCCGCCAACTTCCCCCTCAACCTCGTGCTCGTAGGCTATAACATCTATCGCAACGGCGAGAAACTCAATCAGCTCCCCGTTCAGGAGTGCTCGTTTGTCGACGAAGACATCGAAACGACAGAGTCGTGCCGCTACACCGTTACTGCGGTCTATGAGAGACACGGCGAATCAGGCGGCGTTAACTACGAGTACAACATCACCTCAGGTATTGAGGACATTGCAGCCGACCGCCACGTGACTATTGCTCAAGAGAATAGCGACCTCGTCATCTGCAATGCCGAAGGCCTTGACATAACCGTGGCCGCCGCAAGCGGAATGACACTCTACCAAGGCCGTGCGACATCGTCGCGCACCGCGGTCAGCGTTATCCCCGGCCTTTACATCGTCCGCGCCGGCAGCACTGTCGCCAAGATTGTAGTCAAGTAAGCCTAATTCCCTCTATCACATAGCCGCGAGGCTGTGCCGCCACGAAACAATGGCGGCGCAGCCTCGTCGCTTTTTGCCAATCTTTATGACAATTGCCTAAAGCCAAAGTCTATAAGCACATTACTGCGCGTTTGCAGCGTTTTTTGCGCGATTATTTGCTTGGTAACAAAAAAAACATTATTTTTGCACCACCTTAAATCTATAACAACTTTATACCCAATCCTACATACACAATATACCATGGCAGCTATTGCGCTCGACATAGGGGGAACAAAAATCGAAGGGGCTACTTTCACCCCCGACGGACATATCATTGACCGACATCGCGAACTTATCGGGAGCCGCACCGGTGCGGCCGTAGGACGCTTGGCCTCCGACATTGCGGCGCGATTATTGCAACAAGCTGCTGCTGAGAATATTACCATCACCGATATAGGCGTTTGCGTGCCGGGCATCGTACATCGCTCCACAGGCTCCGTCTGGGCGCCCAACATCCCCGGCTGGGACGACTACCCCCTGCGCGATGAGCTCGCCGAGCGCTTCGCCGGCATCGGCGTCAGCATCGACTCCGACCGCAGCTGCAGCATCTACGGCGAAAGCTGGCTCGGCTCGGCCGCCGGTTGCCACGACGCCGTTTTCGTAGCCGTCGGCACAGGCATCGGCCTGGGCATCAAAGTCGACGGACGCGTCCTCCACGGCTTCGGCGACATCGCCGGCGCCACCGGATGGATGGCCCTCGAGCCACCCTACGACCACAAATTCGACCAATGCGGATGCTTTGAATACTACGCCTCCGGCACCGGCATCGGCGCCAACGCCCGCCTGCTCCTCGACGCTCGCCACCGCGACCGCATCATCGACTTCGGCGGCGCCACCATCATCAGCGACGTACGCGCCGAACACGTGTTCCGCGCCTACGACGACGGCGACCCCATCGCTATCCAAGTCCTCGAGAAGGCCGTGCAAATGTGGGGCATGGGAGCCGCCAATATCATCTCGCTCTTCAATCCCGAATATCTAATCTGGGGCGGAGGCGTCTTCGGCCCGGCCGTCCGATTTATCGACGACATCCGGCGCGAGGCGGCTCGCTGGGCCCAGCCAATCGCCATGCAGCAGGTGAAATTTACCGCCGCCAGCCGCGATATCAACCCCATTCTGGCCGGAGCTGCATACATCGCATTCAATCACCTTTAATATACAATTATCAACACAACTAATATGAAATCCCAATCCTCAAAGACCTACAGCACCGCCGCCGTTTTCACGGCTGCCTGCATCGGCATGTGCTTCTTCGGGGTATCCATGATCACGCTGGGAGCCATGCTACCCACGCTCACGACCACATTTGGCCTCAGCCCCGGCGAAGTGACCTCGCTGGCCACCCTGCTGCCCATCGCCATGCTGGGCGGCTCGGTCGTTTTCGGACCGATTGTCGACCGCTTCGGCCACAAAGTGATGCTCGTCGGCAACTGCGCCATCGTGCTGGCCGGCGTGCTCGGCCTGGCCTTAGGCGAGAGCATCGGCACCATGCGCTGGGCCATTGCCGCTATCGGCTTTGGCGGAGGCGTCCTCAACGGCGAGACCAACGCCCTGGTTGCCGACATCTACGACGGCACCCGCCGCAACTCGCGCCTTAGCTTCCTCGGCGTATTCTACGGCCTCGGCGCCCTCACCATCCCCATGCTGCTTGCCACCCTCGAAGCCGCGTACAGCTACCGCTCCATCCTCCTCGGCCTCAGCATCCTCATGGCCGTCGGCGTCGTAGTCTGCGCCGCCATGCGCTTCCCCGCGCCCAAGCAGCCCCAAGGCTTCCCCCTCAAGGACGCCGCACGCGTCATCACCAACCCCGTGATGCTCCTGCTGGCATTCGTCCTCTTCTTCCAAAGCGGCACCGAAGGCATCACCAACAACTGGACAGCCACCTACCTGGCCGGCACCGCACTGAGCGACAGCGCCGCACAGATGGCCCTCACCGCCATGCTCATCGGCCTCACCGCCGCCCGACTGCTGCAAGGCTTCCTCTTCACTCGCCTCGAACCGCGACGCGTGCTGCTCATTTCGCTTGGCATCGCCGCCGCCGGATACGCCGCACTGCTCACCGAGCCCGCCGCATTAGGCGTCATGGGAGCCATGGCGCTCGTCGGCGCCGGACTCGCCGCTACATTCCCCGTCGTCCTCGGTATCCTGGGCGAGCGATTTGCAGCCCTGTCGGGCACCGCATTCAGCGTGGCTCTCGTAGTGGCCCTCTGCGGCCAAACCGCCCTCAACGCCCTCACAGGCGCTGCCGGCGCCGCCGCATTCCCCTGGATTGCTATCGGCGCAGTCGCCGCAATGGTCCTGCTCTTCGCCGTCAACGCCGCCTACAGCCACGCCCACTCCGACAAATAATTAATCCCATACACATATTAATAACAATCAAATCAATCAACAAACAACTATGTTAGCAAAACAATGGCTTGAAAATGCACACGGCCTGATGAACACCATCGAGGCCAGCCAGCTCGAGAACGTACGCAAAGCCGCCGAAGTGATGGCCGATTCCATCGAAAAAGGCCGCTGGGTTCACACCTTCGGCTGCGGCCACGCCACAATACCCGTCGAAGAAATGTACCCCCGCATCGGCAGCTTCGTTGGCTTCCACCCCCTGTGCGAAATGCCCCTGACATTCTTCACCCAAATCATCGGCCAGATGGGCATCCATCAGTTCCTCTTCCTCGAACGCGCCGAAGGCTACGGCCAGGAAATCATGAAAAACTACGACTTCTCGACCGACGACTGCCTCTGGATCTTCTCACACACCGGCATCAACGCCGTCAACATCGACGTAGCCCTCGAAGCCAAGAAAAAAGGCATGAAAGTCATCGTCTACGGCTCGGCCGGCGCTACCGGCGACAAGCCCTCGCGCCACTCATCGGGCAAAAACCTCTTCCAGATCGCCGACATCGTTGTTGACTCGTGCGTGCCTCTGGTCGACGCATCCGTGCCCATGAAGAAACACTTCGACAAGGTCGGCCCGCTCTCGACCCTCGGCTTCGTCACCCTCGTGTGGATGACCATCACCACCGTCGCTGAAATCCTCGAAGAACGCGGCGTGAAGCTCTACATCCACCCGAGCCACAACGTGCCCGGCGACACCACCGCCCACGAACGCCTCGACGCCGCCATCGACGAATACAAGCGCCGCGTCAAAGTCCTCTAATCCACTCACGCACACCCGCACCACAGGCGCCGACGGTCCACCCGCCGGCGCCTGCTGCATCTCCCCCCACCGAAGACACCGCTGCGCAGCCCGTCAACCGCCGAAGGGTTCGCGGCGCAGCCCGGCAACCGCCGTAGGCGCTTTGCTCCGCAAAGAGCGCAGGCGACCTCGCCTGCGAAACGCTCGGCGA
>CAYSQI010000047.1:0-14609 GCA_964433215.1 uncultured Bacteroides sp. | reverse complement strand
AATACGCATTCTATGGCTGCAGTGGCTTGACTTCGGTGACTATCGGTGACTCGGTGACGGAAATCGGTTGGCGAGCTTTCTGCGGTTGCGGCAGCCTGACTTCGGTAATTATCGGTAACTCGGTAAAGGTTATCGGTGAGAAAGCTTTCTACGGTTGCAACGGCCTGACTTCGGTGACTATCGGTGACTCGGTGACGGAGATTGGCTGGGGCGCATTCTCCCGTTGCCGCGGTCTGACTTCGGTGACTATCCCAAACTCGGTGACAGAAATAGGTAACTACGCATTCTGCGACTGCAGCGATCTGACTTCGATGATAATTCCCAACTCGGTGACATCGTTCGGCAGGGGCGTATTCAGCGGTTGCAGTGGCTTGATTTCGGTGACTATTCCTAATTCGGTGACAAAAATCGGAGAAGTCGCATTCTCCGGTTGCACGGCGCTGAGCAAAATCACCTTGGCTGATGGAAAAACGGCATTGTCAATTGGCCAACCATTTGATGATTGTCCATTATCGGATGTCTATATTGGTCGTAATCTGAACTTGTCGCCTTTTAGCGGCAAGACGACACTCAAAACCATTACAATCGGCAACTCGGTGACAGCGATCGGCGAGAAAGCATTCTCCGGTTGTAGCGGCCTGACATCTGTGACTATCCCTAACTCGGTTAAAACTATCGGCAAAGATGCATTCTCCGGTTGTACAGCGCTGAGCAAAATCACCTTGGCTGATGGAAAAACGGCATTGTCAATTGGCCAACCATTTGATGATTGTCCATTATCGGATGTCTATATTGGTCGTAATCTGAACTTGTCGCCTTTTAGCGGCAAGACGACACTCAAAACCATTACAATCGGCAACTCGGTGACGGAGATCGGCTATAGTGCATTCAGCGGTTGCAGCGGTTTGATTTCGGTGACTATCCCTAACTCGGTGACGGAAATCGATTGGTGGGCGTTCGAAAATTGCATTAGCCTGACTTCGGTGACTATCCCCAACTCAGTGTCTAAAATCGGCAAGGGCGCATTCCTCGGTTGCAACGAACTATCCAAGGTGACTATAGGTGGCAATACTTCCAAAATAGGCGAATCCGCATTCTACGGTTGCAAAAATCTGAAGTCAATTTATAGCAATGCAGGAACTCCGCCCACGATTTACGACAACACCTTTGAAAACGTTACACACGCATTAGCCACTCTGTATGTACCCAAAGGATGCGTTGACGACTACGAAGCCGCCCCATTGTGGTATCCTTTCTATAATATAGTTGAAGGGGACAATAATTCGTAATGCGAAATTAGGACATGAGCGCGCCCGCAGTCTCCGACCGCGGGTGCGTTGCTTTTCGGCTACCGCCGAAGGCGTTTTGCTCCGCAATGAGAGCAGGCGTCTCGCCTGCGAAACGCCAGTCGACGGTAACTTCCTCGGATGGCTTCCGCGGCGACGGTAACTTTCTCGCCTAACGGCGACGCCACACTTCCCGATGCGGGCCCGATGCGCGCTGATTTTTTTTATGCGAAACATTGCCGTTGTAAAATAAGATTTATAACTTTGTGGCGCAAAGCGAATAGGTGTTGTCGTGAATTTTGCAATGCGCTTACCATACACCCTTCCCTTACGCCTTAAAACTAAAATTATATAACAAACAATAACCTTTCTCCCACCATGGACTACGATTTTATAGTCAACGACATTTACTACAAAAAGATTTCCGATACAGAAGTTGCAGTCACCGCCGGTGATTATGAATACTGCGGAGATGTATCCATACCGCCATCAATAACTATCGATGGAACAGAATACTCGGTAACGGCTATCGACGAATACGCATTCAGCGGTTGCAGAGGACTGACTTCCGTGAATATTCCTAACTCGGTAACGGAGATCGGCGACGGAGTATTCTCTCGTTGCAGCGGCCTGACTTCAGTGACTATCCCCAACTCGGTAACAGATATCGGTGACGGGGCATTCTCCGGTTGCAGCGGCCTAAATTCTGTAACTATCCCTAACTCGGTGACGGCTATCGGCTACTCCACATTTGAGGGTTGCAGACGTCTGATTTCCGTGACTATTCCTAACTCGGTGACGAAGATCGGTGATTGGGCATTCTGCGGTTGCAGCGGCCTGACTTCAGTGACTATCCCCAACTCGGTAACAGATATCGGTGACGGGGCATTCTCCGGTTGCAGCGACCTAAATTCTGTAACTATCCCTAACTCGGTGACGGCTATTGGCTACTCCACATTTGAGGGTTGTAGCGGCCTGACTTCCGTAACTATCCCTAACTCGGTGACGGCTATCGGCTACTCCACATTTGAGGGTTGCAGCGGCCTAACTTCAGTGACTATCCCTAACTCGGTGACGATGATAGGTCACGACTGCTTTCCTGCGAATATTAAAATAATTTTTGAAGATGGTTCGTCTGCCGTTACTGATGGGGTTCTATACAACAGAGATAAGACTATTTTACTTAGTCTTATTGACAAATCATTAAAGACGGTGATTATCCCTAACTCGGTGAAAACTATCGGCGATGACGCATTCTGTGGTTGCATCGGCTTGACTTCGGTGACTATCCCTAACTCGGTGACGACTATCGGATGGGGCGCATTCAAAGATTGCAGCGGCCTGACTTCCGTGAATATCCCCAACTCAGTGACAACGATCTGCGAATACGCATTCTCCGGTTGCAGCGGCCTGACTTCCGTGAATATCCCCAACTCGGTGACGACGATCGGCTGGGGCGCATTCTCCGGTTGCACCAGCCTGACTTCGGTAACTATCCCCAACTCAGTGACAGAGATCGCCCCCAACGCATTCTCCGGTTGCAGTGGCTTGATTTCGGTGACTATCCCAAACTCGGTGACGGAGATCTGCGAATACGCATTCTCCCGTTGTAGCGGTCTGACTTCCGTGACTATCCCCAACTCAGTGACGGAGATCTGCGAATACGCATTCTCCGGTTGCAGCGGACTGACTTCCGTGACTATCCCCAACTCGGTAAAGAATATCGGATGGGGCGCATTCGAAGATTGCACCGACCTGACGTCCGTGACTATTTCCTACTCAGTGAAGTCGATAGGTCACGACTGCTTCCCTGCGAATACTATAATAATCTTTGAAGATGGTTCGTCTGCCGTTACTGATGGGGTTCTATACAACAATGATAAGACCATTTTGCTTAGTCTTATAGACAAATCATTAAATACTTTGACTATCCCCAACTCGGTGATGGAGATCGGCTTCGAAGCATTCGCCTATTGCAGCAACCTGACTTCCGTGAATATCCCCAAATCGGTAACAGCTATCGGCGACTACGCATTCTGCGGTTGCAGTAACCTGACTTCCGTTAATATCCCTAACTCGGTGACATTCATTGGTTCGAGCGCATTCTCCGATTGCATCAGCCTGGCTTCTGTGAGTATCGGAAAATTGGTGAAGTCAATAGGTCACGACTGCTTTCCTGCGAATACTAAAATAATCTTTGAAGACGGTTCGTCTGCCGTTACTGATGGAGTTCTATACAACAGAGATAAGACCATTTTGCTTAGTCTTATAGACAAATCATTAAAAACGGTGACTATCGGCAACTCGGTGACTGATATTGGTTGGCGCGCATTCGCCGGTTGTAGTGACCTGACTTCCGTGAATATCCCTAACTCAGTAACATCTATCGGAGAAGAAGCATTCTCCGGTTGCGAGAGACTGACTTCCGTGAATATCCCTAACTCGATGACGACTATCGGCTACAGCGCATTCGACGAATGCAGCGGACTGACTTCGGTACATATTACCGATTTGGCCGCTTGGTGCAAGATTGAATTTGCTAATGCGGCCTCTAATCCGTTGTATTACGCACATTCGCTATATCTTAATAGCGAAAAGGTAACAGAACTTGTAATTCCAAAATCGATAACGGCAATCAAAAACTTTGCATTCTATGGTTGCAACAGTCTTATCTCAATAGCAATTCCTAACTCGGTGACAACGATCGGCTACTCTGCATTCTGCGAATGCAGCAACTTAACTTCGGCGACCATCCCTAACTCGGTGACGGAGATCGGCGAATCCGCATTCTACGGTTGCGGCGACTTGACTTCGGTTTCTATCGGCGACTCGGTGACGTATATCGGCCGCGAAGCATTCGCTGGTTGCATCAAACTGACTTCGGTGACTATTCCCAACTCGGTGACGGAAATTGGCGAAGACGCATTCTCCGGTTGCAGAAATCTGAAGTCAATTTATAGCAATGCAGGAACTCCGCCCACGATTTACGACAACACCTTTGAAAACGTTACACACGCATTAGCCACTCTGTATGTACCCAAAGGATGCGTTGACGACTACGAAGCCGCCCCATTGTGGTATCCTTTCTATAATATAGTTGAAGGGGACAATAATTCGTAATGCGAAATTAGGACATGAGCGCGCCCGCAGTCTCCGACCGCGGGTGCGTTGCTTTTCGGCTACCGCCGATGATAATAAATACTACCGTCTGCACAACCGACGCAGACGAGACGCCTGCTATCTCTGCTTTGCAGAGCGCCTAAAGGCGATTGCTAGACTGCGCCGTGAGGGAGACTCAAAGAAAGTGTGATTACCGGATTATCGGGCGAGGGAGATGTTGAAGGAGAGGCCGTAGGAGGTGTTGGTGGTGGGATAGGATGAGGTGGTGACGATGGGTGAGTTGACCTGGTGGTCGAAGTAGGCCGAGAGGGTGACGGCTTTCGATAGGATATAGGAGGCGGTAAAGTTGATGTTGAATGTGTTGGTGCCTGATGTGGGCTGGGTGTAGTTGTTTTCGATGCGACGAATCAGGGCTTGGTTTTTCTGCACTCCGACTTCGGCGTTGAGTGTAAGGTCGTTGCTGACGCCGCGCTGCGAGCCTTTGATTTTGAGCACTGAATTGAAGCCCACGATTTTGTATCCGGCGCTGAATTTGAGTCCGCGCGTGGTGGCTTCGACTACCTGGCCGGCCGACGAATTGAGCGTGAGTGTACGTTGGTCGCGATACTCGGCACCGAGCTGAATTTCGTTCTGCAAGGTGACATTGACGCCGATGAGCGGGGCGAAGCGCTCGGTGATAGCGACAGATGAGATGTTGAACGGCGACGACGGCACGGGGTTACCGGTGAGCTCGTCGAGGGTGAAGCCCAGGCGGTCGCCGTCGACGCTCACCCAGTTGAGATACGACGAGTATGAGCCGACGGAGTAAGTGCACTGGTAGGCGTGGCTGATGGTGAAAGTCTTGAAGATATTGCGCAGGTTGCCCATGTTGATCAGGCCGTCGTAGGTAATGCGCCAGTTGGGCATCACGGCGCCGAAATCGGGGAACGGCGAGAGCCATTGCTTGCTCGGGTTGCGACCGGTGTAGGCCGACACAAATGCCGGGATGAGCACATCGGACGAGGTCTCGCTGACGGTGCCGTTCTCGGTGCTGAAAGGCTGCCCGGCCATGGCCATACCCCGGATAAACCCGGCATCGGGATATGAGTGGCCGATGTATTGGCCTTCGACGCGGTTGCGAATAACGTCGATGTTGGACAGGAAGTTGTTGAACGCGCCCGACTCGTAGCCATTGTCGGCGCTCGACGATTTCAGAGCCGTGGCGATAGCGCAGCCGGTCATGGTGAACGAGCCCGAGTAGGATGTAGGCATGTTGTCGTACATGAACTGCATCTGTGAGTTGCGGCTATCGGTGCGGTTGAAGGTCAGCTGCACTTTGAAGCCCTTGAACAGCTCGAAATTAGCTTCGATATTGAGTTCTTTGCTGCGCGAAATGATAGCGGGCGAAGTCTGGCCATCGTCGGTAATCAGCCAGCCGTTGCGCAGAGCCTTGTTGACATACTCCTGTCCGCCCTCAAATCCGAAAGCGAAGCCCAATCCGGGCGCCATGGGGCCGTAGGATTTAGTCTGACCGAATACGTTGCCGATTTCGGGATTGAACAGCGGGAGCGACAGCGTGCTGGCCGAGCGATAGCGCACTGACACATTGCGTGGCGAGAGGACAAATCGCAGAGCGTATTCGCCGATGTCCTTCCAGAGGTTGCGCTCCTCCTTCTGAATTTCGGTGATGGTGAATTTGAGCATTTGGTCGCCATGAGTAAGCACTTCGATGCTATTGCGGTCGACGATGCGAGTGCGCAAAGTGAAGGGCTTGCCATCTTGTGTGACGGCGCGCACACCGACCTTGGCTACGTTCATGTTGTGTTTGATGACAAGCGGCACGGAGTCGTTGGTAAGTTTGAACGAGCGCTCGAATTTCTTGGGCTTTTGTTGCTGCCGGGTGGGCGTCTTTCGCGTGTTGGCAAATCGCTTGGTGACGTTCTTCAGCAGCGGTATTTTGTTGTAGAATGATTCGAAATTGAAGCGCCCGTCGGCGGTCCAAGTGGCTTGGTTGGCAATGGAGTTGCCCAGCTTTTGGCCGTCGACAGTGGCACCGCGGTCCCAGCGGTAGGTGGCGTTGTAGCTGACCGAGCCGGTGAGGAAGTCGAGGACAGGGATGCGCGAGAACGGAGCCTTATACTGCGCCGAGAAGGTCTGATTGTAGCTCCACGGCGTGCCCATCGAGAGGATACTCTGCCATACGGTATCCTTCCACTCGCGATATTTGTCGGGGAAGAGGCGCTTGTTGACGGCTCCGGCGGGCTCTTCGATGCGCGCCGAGGTGTTGGAACTGAAGCTGAGCTGGAGGCTCTTGATAATATTCCAAGTGAGCGACAGCTGGCGGTCCCACAGGAAGTTTTTGCTCACGGAGACGGGAAGTTGGAACATCTGATCGACCTCGGAGCGCGTCTGCTGTTCGTAGTAGTAGCGCGACATATTGGTCATGAACGAGATGTTGTTGGGTAGCCACTGAATCTCCCAATCTTTAAAGAATTTGATGTTCTTGTTTTTCGACTTAATCCAGCCGAAGGGTTTCAAACCACGGATGAAAGGCGAATATGAGTATTGGAACGAGCCACGATAGTCGTTGGTGTTTTCGTACTCGGTGGTCGGGTCGTGCTTCGAACGCTTGCTGAACGAGAAGTTGAAAGTGAAGTTGGCGGGGTCCCAAGGCATGGGGTTTTTGCTCTGAACATCGAATTTGAGGCCCGAAATTGAGAAATTTTGCACCGAGGTATGCTCCACGGCGTAGTTGTTGATAGAGTCGCGTTCGTGCTTGCTGCCGGCGTTGTCGAGCGCGTCGTCGAGCAGCACATCCTGGTCGAGCGGATTGTAGCGCGGTGTAGTAGTCTCGGTCGACACGGAGTAGTAGATTGGCGCGTGCAATTTGGCAGCGGCAGGTAAGAAACGGCCTAAGTCGGTCTGCACGGCAAAGTTATACTGGTGATAGTTGTCGATGCGACGTTCGTTGAGGCTTTGGTCGACGCCGCCGAAGCCGGCAGTCTCGATGTGAGCGCCGAAGTTGAGCGTGGCCACGTCGGAAACGTTGAGTGTGGCATTGGCCTTGGCAGCCCAGCCGCCATCCTCGTTGAAATCGGTGACCTTCAGCTCGTTGACCCACACGGTGCCGTTTTTGACAGTGGCAGAATTATTGCGCACACCAATCATCATGACGCGCACGTCGCTCAACGACGGGTTGCCGAGCACGCTGATGGTGTTGCGCTCGTTGTCGGGGTCGCGTCCGGAGTAGACGATGCCGTAGCCGACGCCCGACTGCTCGCTGCGCTTGGCGGCGTTGCGTTCGAGTTTCAGATTGATGAGCGACTGCAAGTTGAAGTCGAAGTAGTTCTCGACGGGCCACACCTTCTGGCGGTCGGATGGCGAGTCGCTGTAGTGGCCTTCGGGGGTCAGCACCAGAGGCACGGAGTACTCGTAGTAGTTGTTCTTCACGTCGGAGCCGAGGCGGATGAAGAGGGTGAGGTCGCCCGAGCGCAGGTTGGTGACGTCGTCGATGAGTCGCTCGGCGTGAACCCACATCTGCATGCGTTTGTAGTTGCGCAGGTCGTGCTGCGTGTTGCGGTAGACGGCACGTGCATCGCCGGCCTGGAGGCCGAGCACCTTGAGCGACATCGACTGCTCGTTGAGCTGCACGATCTGGCTTTGGCCGGGGTCGGAAATACGGGTCACGCCCGGAGGCAGCACGTAGTTGACCGGAGTGCGGTCGGCATTCTCCTCGATATTGACCACCGAGACGTCGAGCTGACCTTCGGCCGGAGAGTCACCGCGCACGTTGAGGTTGAAGTCGTAGGGGCGCCACTCGCCGCGCACCAGCTCGAGGGTTGCGAAGCGTAGGTGTGTCACCTGCTTGAAGTCGGTCATGAACATACGCATGAAGCGCACGGTCGAGAGGTCCTTGATAGAGCCCACGACTTTCTCATACTCGCTCAGAGGTATCTTGAACTGATACCATTCGACAGTCTGGTTCGAATCGTTGCGGGTGCGGACTACCGATACCTGCTTGTCAGTGATATAGTTTTTGCCTACGACGAGGTCCTGCGGACGAATCGAGATACGATACTGGAAGTAGCGTTCGTATTCGTTGAGGGTGTTGTCCTGGTTGATATCTTCGACATCTGGTGTGGCACGCGAAGTCTGATACAGCGGGGGCGCATCTTCGGGCGACAACGAGTTGCCTTCGAGGCCGTTGTAGCGTTTGTAGCGTTCGAGCACCCCTACGCGCTGCTCGTCGTAGTCGTAGCCGCGATAGAAGTGGTAGTTGTCGCCGGCGGGGTCATTGAGAGGCGAGAACGGGTCGTTCTGCATACGCTCGACGGCCGAGGGCGATAGCTTCATGCGCAGCTGGTCGAGGAAGTCCTTGTACGACGAGAATTCGAATTCGTCGTCGTTGGGCAGGCCGTCGAGACCCACATCCTGAGCCTGGCGGGCACCGGAAGTGTTATCGAACGAGTACGTGAGCGAATTCTGAGTCGACACGCGCCCCCAGACGGTCTCGCGCATGTACTGATTGTTGCCATCAACGGGGATGCCGTTCTCGTAGCTCTTGAGTCCGTCCTTGAGGATATCCTCCGACACTTCGCCGAAGTTGATGTAGAGGTCGCCGCCGTCGTAGTTGGGGTTGTTGGGGTCGAGGAAGGGGTTCATGAGCCAGAACTGCACATACTCGATGTTGCTCTGCTCGAAGTTGGTGTTGTCGAGTCGACGCATGATGCCGCCCCAGCGCTTTTCGGGGAAGAGGAGGTTGCCTTCGTCGTCGATGTTCTGCGCATCGAGGTTGTAGGGGCCGCGCTCGGTCGGATAGAACGACAAATTGAGAGTCTGAACGGTCGACGACTCGCCATAGGTGAGCTCGCGGCCGGGGAAAATTTCGTAAGAGGTGACTTCGCGCACGTATGGGTTCGAGAGCTGGTCGAGGTCGCTCTTGATGTAGCCGGGAGCGAGCGACGAGTTGCGCGAGGTGAACATACGGTCGATGTAGTACCAGTTGAGCAGCGCACGGTTCTTGCCATAGTCGACATTGTCGCTCAAGGCGGCCTCGGGGAAGAGCGCATCGGGCGAGGGGTCGTAGGGCGTCGAAGCCAAGAACCACGAATACGGCGAGCGGAGGTCGATGCCGGTCTGGGTCGATTCGAAGTCGTCGACATACGACGAGCCGCGATTCGAACCCGACTTCTGCGAATGCGGCACGAGCTGAGCGTACTCGGCCGTGAGGCTCAGGCGCGAAGGCTGAGTGGCCGTCATGGTCGGTATCTTATTGAGCAGGTTGGTCAGCCACATGAACTGCGTGTTGTAGCTCAGGTTGAAGCCCAGCATGGTGTTGTTGACGATTTCATCACCGATATTCACCTTCTCGGTGAGTGCCTTCTCGGAGAAGTGCATCACGGTGGCACCCAAGTTGAGCTCGGGCGTGAATTGATACTGCAAGTCGAGGCCGAGCAGCGTCTTTCGCTGCATCGAGAATAGCGACTGGTTTTCGAGCGTGACGCTGATGTTTTGGCCGGAGTCGATAATCGACTGATTGGTAATGGTGACGATACCCATCGAATAGTCGACGGTGTAGTCGGAGTTTTCGGTCAGGGTGACGCCACCGGCGGTTACAATCACCGAGCCGCGCGGCACGTTCATGGCGTTGAGGCGAATTTGCGAGCCCGACGAGGCCTGATACTCGCCGGTGAGCACGAATTTATTTTTGTCGGCAAACTGTCGAGCGACGGTCAGGGTCGAGTCATAAAGTTCTTCGTAGACATACTGGTCGGCGATAGCGGGATTGTTGATTTTTTGGCGCAGATGGCTACCAAAAGGCTCTACGACGGGGAATATCACCTTGCCTTGGGCCGGGATGATGGTGTAGCCGTCGATGAAGTCGAAGAAGCCGTCGGGGTTCGACTCCTGATTGGAGTCGATACGGTCGAGGTTCATCACTTGCAGCAGCGACTGTGTGTTGAGCCCCGGTACGGGAATGTAGATGATTTCTGTGCCGGTGGTGTCGCTCAAATATTTGATATTGAGCTTGAAGTTGCTCTTCTGAATCTGATAGCCGCCCAGGTTGTAGACGTTCTTCATCATCAGCTTCCACATAGGCTCGGCAGTCGACGAAGTGGTACTCTTGAGCATCTTCACGTAGAGCGACTGGTCGGTCGAAGTAATGTCCGACGAGAATTCGCCCACTTGGTAGACTTGGCCGCGGTAGGTATATTCGAACGCCACAGCGAGCACCTCGTCGGCGTTGAGTGCGCTCTTTATCGAAATGTAGCCAAGGGTGGAATTGAGTGTATATTCATTGCTTGTCAGCAGTCGGGCGCTCTCGACCTTCTCGTAGTCGGTACCGCCGACGATGCCGTATTGCTGCAGCGGTTCGAGCGCCTGCGTGACGGTGTTGATGTTGCGCGCGCCGGGATAGTTATCCTTAATCACCCTGAGCAGGTTGTTCGACGAGTTGCTCGGATTGGCTTGGGCAATGTCGGCGCTCCAAAAGTTCGAACCTAACGTGGTGTTTTCGCCAAGATCCTGAAAGGCAACGAGGTTGCGTGCCTGGTCGTACTTCCCGCTCTTGTTCGTAACCCACACTTCGATGCGCGTGATGTTGACACCCGACGACACGTAGGGCAGTTTCGAGGCAAATTCATCGTAATGGTCGTAGAAGAACTGCGACAGGAAGAAGTGACGGTTTTGGTCGTACTGATCGGCGTTGATTGAAAACTTGGTAGTCTGCACGCCACCCTTAGAGCTGACCGTCTTCGACTCGGAATTTTGCTGCGACACGAGCCCCGTGACAGTCAGTCGGCCGAATTGCAGCTTGGTTTTCAAACCAAACAGAGCCGACGCACCGCGAATCAGCGACGAGCCGGTGGTCATGGACACGTTGCCGGCCTCGATACTTTTGACGATGTCGTCCTCCTTGCCTTCGTAGTTGAGTCGAAGGTTCTTGGAGTCGAAGTCGAAAGTAGCGTCAGTGTTATAGGTCATATTGAACTTCAGACGGTCGCCGACGCCGGCGTTGATGGTGGCCTGAATGCGTTGGTCGAAGTCGAAGTAAGTCTTACGACGAGAGTTGAGCGACAACGACGGGTTGTCGGTGAAGTTGCTTTTGACGCCCATCGAAATCTGCACAGAGCCTTGAGTCTTGAGCTGCACACCACCGGGGCCGAAAATTTTTTCCAGCGGACCGAGTGCAAAGTTCATGTCGAGAATGTTGAACGGCTTCTTGTCCTCGTCGGTGAGTAGCTCCATATTGCGCTGCTTGAAGTAGTTCTGCATCGAGCGGCGCAGCTGCCAATCGTTGTACTGGTCGGCCGTAAGCATGAAGGGTGTGGCGATGTCGATATCGCCCACACGTGTGCGCACCACGTAGCAACCCGTAGCGGGGTCGTATTCGGCGTGCGTGGTTATGTTCGAAGGTGTCTTGAGGTCGTAGCCGGGCTCGGCATCGAGCAGGTCGTCGTAGTCGCGCGGCACGGTAGTCGAAACGGGCATTCGCAGCTGCTGAGTCGAGTCGGCCAACGAGGGGCCATAGACCGCCGGAGCCGGATGCTTCACCACCGGTGTATAATACTGACCCGAAGCGGGAAAGAACAACACACTCACGACCAAGGCCGCCAAAGCCCAAGCCGCAACGTGCGCCGCACGGCGCAATGTATATCGTTTGCTATTGCGTAACTTTCCCATTTACAAGTATTTCGCCTTCGGGATGATAATCCGAAGACGGCGATATCAGAGCATCGACATCGCCCGCTTCACAGCGCCTTCCACGGTCATGCCCGGCTCGTCGGCAAACAACTTTGTGAGCGCCTTGTGGCTCGCTTGCCGCGGAAAACCGAGAATCACCAGCGCTTCAAGAGCTTCGTCAAAAGCCGCCGATGCCGATTCTACTTGTTCTAATAACGTAGAAGCATCCCCTTTTATTTTATCGCGAAGGTCAACAATTATTCTTTCTGCCGTTTTTGTGCCGATTCCCTTGACGCTTTTGAGGCGTTTGACGTCGGAACTGCTGATGACAGCTCGCAGTTCGGCGGGGTTCAGCGCCGACAAAATCATACGAGCCGACGCCGCACCGACACCCGACACGCCCACGAGCGCGCGGAAGAGCTCGCGCTCTTCTTCCTCGAGAAAACCATAAAGCACCCACGCGTCGTCGCGAATTGATTCGTGAATCAGCATGCGCGCCGATTCCATTTTTTCAAGGGCTGCAAACGTCGGCAGCGTAATGTTAACCAAATACCCCACGCCACCGGCAGTCTCGATGACCGCCGCCGCCGGGTTGGCTGATACTATTTTTCCTGTGATTGATTCTATCATATAATCTTACTTTTTATGTCGGATTACCCGCGGGAACATCTTGCGCAGACGCACTATTACACCCGACAGCGAATCGTTGGCCACCACAGCGGTCACGGCTGCCAAGATGAGAATGATGCCGACCACGTCGCGCTGAGTCAGCACTTCATCGAACACTATCACGCCTATCACAGCCGCAGTCAGCGGCTCCAAAGCGCCCAAAATAGCCGTCGGGGTCGACCCGATGAGCTGAATCGCGCGCGTAGTGCACAAAAAAGACACGGCTGTCGGGAACACTGCCAACCCGGCCAGATTGAGCCACAGCGTAGCGCTATCGGGCAGGGTCATCGGCACTTGCGCGGCAAAGCGGCAAACAAAGACCAGCAAGCCCGACGTCAGCGCCCAGAAAGTCAACTTCAGCGATGGCATTGTGGCCAGCGGCCGACGATTGACACATACTATATAAATCGCATACGACAGCGACGACAACATCACCAGCATCGTGCCCATGAAGCTCAGTGTGGCGCTTCCGTCGCCCCGATAGAGCAGCCCGATACCGGCCAGCGACGCCGCAATGCTCGCAACCGTAATCCACGACAAGCGCTCGCGAAACACGACTGCCATGATTACGGCCACCATCACCGGGTAGACGAATAGCAAGGTCGACGCTATGCCCGATCTCATGTAGTTGTAGCTCTCGAACAGGCTGAGCGACGACACAGCCAGCAACACACCCATGGCCATCAGCGGCAATATCTGCCGACGCTCAACACTGAAATTGTGACCGCGCGCACGCAGCATGACGCCCACAATAACAATCGCCATCAAATATCTGAAAAAAAGTACCGTATCGGCGTTCATGCCACCCGCGTAACAAGGCAAGGCAAAGAGCGGATTAAGACCATACGTAGCAGCTGCTACGGCCGCTATGGCATAGCCGGTGGTTGTTTTCGACATATTTACTTTAGTTTGCAGCCTCGTTTCAGTCCTTGGCATGGAATTCGACCAAGCCGGGCATCGAATAGCGGATAACTTTCTCGATGTGCACGCCGAAATCGTCGGCTGCGCGGTAGAGCAGGTCGCTGAATTGCACAGCCGTAGAGCCGACGATACTCACCGGGGTGTTGCGATAATCATACGCCACAAGGTTGCGAGTAAAAAAGCGCATGAAACCCGAGTAAATCAGCTGATATATGTAGGCATTGTCGAGATGCTCGGCCAGAAATGCAGCATAGCGAGCGAGCGCACGCGAAGGCAGCGGCGCCGAGTACACCTCGTCCATAAGCATATTCGACGTAATCATATACTTCTCGTAGAAAGCGCGCGTGATATCAACCGGAGCAAAGCCGCGAAGGATATCGGCAATGAACGTCTTGCCGAAGTAGGCGCTCGAGCCTTCGTCGCCCAAGATATAGCCCAGCGGCGGCACGGTCTTCACTATCTCGTTGCCATCGTAGAGACACGAGTTCGAGCCGGTGCCGATGATGCAAGCCAAGCCGGGCTTGCGCACCAGCAGGCCGCGTGCGGCACCAAGCAAGTCGCTCTGCACCGTCACCGGTGTACGAAACTGCGCCACCAACGACGACTCCATAGTCTTGATTTTGTCCTTGTTGGCGCATCCGGCGCCGTAGAAGTAGACGTGGTCCCAACGACGACGGAAAAAGGCCTCGGGCAATTCAAGACGAATACAATGCGACAATTCGCGTCGCGACTGGAAGAAGGGGTTCATACCCGTGGTGAACGCATGCTCGACGATTTGCGTGCCGTCGACAATGGCCCATTCGGTGCGTGTACTGCTGCTTTCAGCTATGATTTTCATTACAAGTCGGTTATTTTTCGCAAAGTTAAGCTAATTTTCCTGATTTGTCAAGTGCCTACGGCCAATAAATATCACCCAATCTGTCACCATAATAACACAACTGTCTATTTAAA
>CAYSQI010000046.1:0-15108 GCA_964433215.1 uncultured Bacteroides sp. | reverse complement strand
AAAGCTTTGATAATCAAATATGGTTAGATTTGAGTAAGTGAAGTAACATACACACACGCATATATCCGTCGAAGCGGCGGGCGCCCATCCGGGCCGCCCGCCGCTTTGCGTTTTCCACGGCCTATAAGCCACAAAAAAGTTCCGGTTCCAGAAATTTTTACTACCTTTGCGATAAGCGTCAATTATGAATATGGCGAAGAAAAGTGAGATACGAGGTGGTGTGCCACGATGAAACGGTATGGCGCACGCAGAAGGCTATGGCGCAGTGTCGGATATCTAAACCATAATTAAGCCATGAGTGAAGTACAGAAAATATCAATACGATTCTTTGATGACCGCGAAGTGCGGGCTATCTGGGACGAGGCAGGGGCGAAATGGTGGTTCTCTGTACTTGATATAGTCGGGGTGCTCAACACACAGGATGATTATGCCAAGAACCGGAAATACTGGAAGTACCTGAAAACCAAACTCCGCAACGAAGGTAATGAACTGGTTTGTGACACAAACCAGTTGAAGCTGCTTGCGCCGGACGGGAAACGCCGATTAACAGATGTGCTTGATAATGCCGGCGTTATAGCTTTGGCGAAGAGCTTCCCAACTGGGCTTCAACTATCCTTCCGAGATAAGCAATGACAAAGCGACCGATGTCATTCTTATAAATCGAAAACACTTTGCGAATTATACGATCAGTCGAGTAGTGCGACGAGCGATTGACGGTCGAGGACATGGATGCTTGTCAGCGTATAGTCGAGCAGGCCACGGGCTTTCAAATCATCGAGTGTAGCCGCCAGCATCGGCCATGGCGTATTGAATAGCTTGGCCAAGTCGCCGCGAGCTGTTTCCAGCACGATATTGCGGCTGCGTAGCTGAGTCATAGCGCCCACCCAGTAGGCGACGCGCTCGGCCACACCGCCCTTGGCCACCGCCCAAACACCATCGACCGACTTTTGTGTATTCATCGACAACAGATTCAGGTAGTTGAACAAGAAAATATGGTCGCTCATCAAGATATTGATATAGTCGCTCTTGGGGATGCACAACACCGACACGGCATCGTACGCCACCACGTCGCAAGGGTAGCTGGTAGTGCGGCCGAAGAGGAATTCCGGAGCCAATACATCGCGAGCGTCGAGCAGCTGGGTCACCACGAGGGCGCCGTCGTCGCTGCGAAGCGTCAGCTTGACGGTGCCGCTAAGGATGAAGGAAATATCGGTACACGGGTCGCCCACACTAAAGATCGTGGCTCCGGCCGGATACTTTAGAAAATGGAACTTCGACGAGCCGACGGTTTTCTCCATACGCTCGATGCTCACTCCCTTCAGCAGCGGCAGGCTCATCAATATTTCAAACATGCTGTCCATAATCCTCTTTTCTAACATTTTTGAGCCACTTTTTGTTCGCGGCGCACTTTCATATAAAGTTGTAGTGAATTGATTGTGTTCTGCCACAAGATGTAAGCAGCCGGGGCAATCGAGCAAATCGGGTTGAGATATGTGACAGCCATCCACACGGCCAGCACGGTGTTTTTCTGCCCCAGGCCTTGCGCGCCGGCAATGCGATCGCCATAAGCGCGGCCCAGCCGACGGCCGACGACAAATTGCAAGCAGCAGGCAACCAGCGCGACGAGAGCCAATGCTATCATCTCGGGAATGCGGTCGGCGGGTTCGCTCATGGCAAACGACACCGCGCGCCCCACTACGATAATGAGCGAGACGGCCCACAGATAGAACGACAGGCCTTGGTGGTCGGAAATAGCCCGATGTGCGCGTGGCAGACACCACTGCAGCAGAAGCGCCACAGCCATCGGAGCCAAAATCAGCGGCCCCACCTTCGACAGGATGGTCAGGAACGCGTCGACGAACGTCATGTGCGCTCCGCCGCCGGCGTCGATGAGCGCGAAAAAGGCCGGGACGCACACGGCTGCCGCCAAGTTGCTCAGCACCGATATGGCTACCAGAACAAGAATGCTACCGCCCAGCATGGCTGTGATGACCGGCGCGGCCGTAGCCGTCGGACACAGAATGCAAATCATGGCTCCGCCGGCCAAGTCGCGGCTAATCGGCGCCAGTAGCAGCCACGCCGCCACCGACCCGACCACTTGCACGCCGACCACAGCCACCGCGAGGCGACCTACGCGAAACTCCGAAGGCTTGATGCGACAAAACGTAATCAGCAACATCGTGAAAATCAGATACGGAGCCAAAAACTGCACCGAATCTATAGCCTCGTGGAAGAACATTCCGCACAGCATCGCCAGCGGCAACATCCACGGCTTCAGGCGTCGCCGAAATTCACCGACAGTCATTTCTTCTTACCGGTTGTAGTCTCATCGGCAAACCGATTGGGATAGTCAATGTGCAGGCGCGGACGCTTCAAAGCTCGAATTATCAGCCATACGCCTATCAGAATGAACGGTACACTCAGCCACTGGCCCATATTGAGCGTCATTGCTTCTTCGAAAGCTACTTGGTCGTTCTTAATAAATTCGATCAGGAAGCGGGGCAAGAAAATACCGATGAAGAAGGTGCCGAAAATCAAGCCCGGACGCTCGCCGGAATTCTTCTTCCAATACATCCACATCAGCAAGCCGAAGAGCGCAAAATAGCATAGCGCCTCGTAGATTTGCGTCGGATGACAAGCCTGGCCCGGGTAGAGTGCTTGCCACTCGCGCGAGCGAACGAACATGAAGCCCCACGGCAAGTCGGTGGCGTGGCCGAAGATTTCGCTATTCATCAGGTTGCCGATGCGAATCAAGCCACCCACGAGCGCAATCGCCACGACCAGACGGTCGAACGTCCACAGCGACGAGCGTTTCGACGTAAACACAGAGAAGAGCACCACGGCCAAAATCACACCGATGGCACCGCCGTGGCTGGCAAGGCCGCCCTCCCAGATACAGGGAATTTCGGCCAAGTGCTGCGAATAATAGTCCCACTGATAGAAAAACACATGGCCCAGACGAGCGCCGACTATGGTGCCGCAAGCCACCCAGATCAGCAACGAGCCGAGCCAGCTCTCAGGCGCGCCTTCGCGCTTGAACATTCGCGACACAATGTTGAAGCCAAGCCAAAAACCGATGGCAAACATCAGGCCGTACCAACGCACGGTCACCGGCCAAGTGAAAATTTCGGGGCTTACATCCCAGGTTATGAATCCGAGCATTTCTTTTCTGATTTAGTAAAATACTTACGGGTCTCCTCGCGCACCTTACCCGACAGTCCTATGATAGCAATCATGGTCGGGATTGCCATCAGGGCATAAAACAGGTCGCACATGCCCACAGCAGCCTCCAACGGCACCACAGCGAAAATCACCATCGTGCCCAGAAAGAAGTAGCTGTACCAACGGGCGCGCCGGCTTCCGAAAAGATACGACGCGCAAGTCGAGCCATAAAACGAATATGAAAACATCGACGACAGCGCAAAGCAAGCCACGATGAACATCAACAGATACTCGCCATAGGGTATGCCTCGGCCGAACGCCGTCATAGCGACTTCGAGCCCCTTGACACCCTCGACGGCGCCCAGGTCGGGCACGCAGAGCAGGATAGCCGTAGCCGTCAGCGTACACACCAATCCGGAGTCGATAGCCGGGCCAAGCATCGCAATAAGCCCCTCGCGCACAGGATTGTTGTTGCGCGACGCACCGTGCATGATTGAGGCTGTGCCGATGCCGGCATCGTTGACCAGCGCGGCGCGGCGCGCGCCGATGATAGCAATGCCGGCCAGCGCGCCAAATCCGGCTTGCAAGTTGAAGGCCTCGCTAAAAATCGAAGCAAACACACCGGGCACGGCGTCGATGCGCGTCACGATGATATAAAGCACCATCAGGAAATAGACGCCCACCATCGACGGCACCATCACCGACGCCACATTGGCGATGCGACGTATGCCGCCCAAAATCACCACAGCCACCAACGCAGCCACGGCGATGCCGAACAATAGCTTATAGGCTTCGACATTGTCGAGCCCGATGGCCGAGCCGAAGCTTCTCAAGAAATCCGATGAAGCAAGACCCTCGGGTGTAGTGAACGTAGTCATGAACGCCTCGGTCAGCTGATTGGCGTTCATGATGCACAGCGTGCCGAACAGGCCCGCCACAGCAAAAAACTTGGCCAGCGGCGTCCACCGCGGCCCCAAGCCGCGCGTGATAATGTGCATCGGGCCGCCTTGTGGCTCGCCACGGTCGTCGGTTCCTTTATACTTGATAGCCAGCACACCTTCGTGATACTTAGTGGCCATGCCCACCAGAGCGCTGACCCACATCCAGAAGATTGCTCCCGGGCCGCCCATAACCAAAGCGATGGCTACGCCGGCAATATTTCCAAGGCCAACTGTGGCCGCTATGACCGACGCAAGTGCCTGAGCTGAAGATATCTGGCCATTGCGCGCCTCGTTCTTACGACGCAGCTCGCGCAGCGCTTGCGGCAACCGCCGCAGCGACACAAATCCCGAACTGACCAGCAGGAACAAGCCGCCGCCAATCAACAAAAAGAAAAGAGGATAGCCACACAAAAAATCAGCTATCTCAACTATATATTGTCCTAAATATTCAAACATAATTCAAGTGAAGCAGCGGCTCGGCCGCCATTAGCGACTACAAAGTTACGGAAAAATAACTAATTACCGACAATTCACACTCCTCTCAGCGCAAAAAAAGGCCAAAAAGCCATAAAAAATCCGACGAGACGCGACGAGCGCGGGGCTACCCGGTGGGGGCGACTCCGCGCTCGCGGTCGTGGCCGCACATGACGCCGAGCGTCAGCGCGACAGGATGATATTTTTTTCGTTGGCGATGCGACGCATGTTTAGAATCGCGTAGCGCATACGTCCCAGCGCGGTATTGATGCTCACGTTGGTTTTCTCAGCGATTTCCTTGAAACTCAAGTTGCGATAGTAGCGCATGACCAGCACCTCGCGCTGCGACTGCGGCAACTGGCGTATCAGATGGCGAACATCGTCGCGTATCTGCAAGTCTATCATATCGTCCTCTATAGTAGCGTCGCTCAGGTCTTTACGATTCAGTATGTCGACATCGGCATTGTCAGTCGACACTGTAGGCTCGCTCTTTTCCTGGCGGAAATGATCAATAACCAGATTGCGAGCTATGCGCGAAAGCCAAGCACCGAACTTGCCACTTTCGGTGTAATTACCCTGACGAATCGTCATAATAGCCTTGACGAACGTCTCTTGAAATATATCTTCAGCAAGCTGACGATTCGCTGTGAGCTGCAGTATGTAGCTCAACAAACGCGACTGGTAACGCTCCAGCAGCGTATCGAATGCGTCGTTGTCGCCCTTAGCATAAGCTTGCACCAACTTATCGTCGGTAAGAAGTGCTAATTGTTGCATTTTTTGTAACTATCTATTCTTTAATTTCTTAGAGTAGAGGTATGCAATAGGCGTAAGGGGACTTTTAGCGTTAATAATTAAATAAATGTATAAGTTTTAGAGGTTTTCACCACCGCAAAAGTACAACTTTTTTTTGGAACAACAAGAAAAAGTTCACCACTTTGTGCTATTTAACAATTTCATTTAACACTTTTCACAGACAAAATCCGATATTCCGCTAATTTATAATGTGAGCCGATGCAAAAAAAGGTTGGCGGTTTGAGAAAAAATATGTATCTTTGTCGCCGAGTGCACACGCTCGCTCAATACATTGAAACAACTCAAAACTTTAATAAACTAAGCTATGGAAATCTCCCATATTGAACACATTGGCATAGCTGTTCCCTCGCTCGAGGAAGCTATCCCCTTTTATGAAAATATGTTAGGCCTCAAATGCTTCGCCATCGAAGAAGTGGCCGACCAAAAAGTCCGCACCGCCTTCTTCAAAGTAGGCCAAACCAAGCTCGAGCTCCTCGAAGGCACCGCTCCCGAAAGCGCCATCTCGAAATTCATCGAGAACAACGGCGGCCGCGGCGGCATCCAGCACATGGCATTCGCCATCGCCGACGGCGTGCAGAACGCACTCAACGAAGTTGAAGCCAAGGGCTGCCGACTCATCGACAAGGCTCCCCGCAAAGGTGCCGAAGGCCTCAACATCGCTTTCCTCCATCCAAAGTCGACCGTAGGTACACTGATCGAACTCTGCGAGGACCCCAACAAATAAACAGACACCATGGGCGGACATCCGAGGGCACAAAGCCCGGCCGGTTGCCCGCCCTCTGAATTATAACAGAATCCATCATGAGTAACCAACTCGAAAAAGTAAAAGAGCTCATCGAGCTACGCAACGAAGCGCGCCTCGGAGGCGGCCAAAAAGCAATCGACAAGCAGCACGAACGCGGCAAATACACCGCTCGCGAACGCATCGCACAACTCCTCGACGAAGGTTCGTTCGAAGAACTTGACATGTTTGTGCGCCACCGCTGCCACAACTTCGGCCAAGAAAAGAAATCATTCCTCGGCGACGGCGTCGTGACCGGCTACGGCACTATCGACGGACGTCTGGTCTACGTTTTCGCTCAGGACTTCACCGTGTTCGGCGGCTCGCTCTCCGAAACCATGGCCCTGAAGATTTGCAAAATCATGGATATGGCCATGAAGATGGGCGCTCCGGTCATCGGTCTCAACGACTCGGGCGGCGCTCGCATCCAGGAAGGCATCAACGCTCTGGCCGGCTACGCTGAAATCTTCCAGCGCAACATCCTCGCCTCAGGCGTTATCCCCCAGATTTCGGCTATCCTCGGCCCCTGCGCCGGCGGTGCCGTGTACTCACCCGCGCTGACCGACTTCACCATCATGGCCAAAGGCATCTCATACATGTTCCTCACCGGCCCGAAGGTTGTAAAGACCGTCACCGGCGAAGACGTCACCCAGGACGCTCTCGGCGGCGCTGAAGTTCACTCAACCAAGAGCGGCGTTTGCCACTTCGCAGCCGAAGACGGCGAAGACGCCATCAAGATTATCCGCAAACTCTTCACTTACATTCCGCAGAACAACCTCGAGGAGGCTCCGATCGTCGAATGCAACGACCCCATCGACCGCCTCGAAGACTCGCTCAACGAAATCATCCCCGACTCGGCCAACCGCCCCTACGACATGTACGAAGTCATCGGCGCTATCGTCGACAACGGCGAATTCCTCGAAGTGCAGCGCGACTATGCCAAGAACATCATCGTAGGCTTCGCTCGCTTCAACGGCCAGTCGGTAGGCATCGTAGCCAACCAGCCTAAATACCTCGCCGGCGTGCTTGACTCGAACGCTTCGCGCAAGGGCGCTCGCTTCGTCCGCTTCTGCGACGCATTCAACATTCCGCTCGTGACCCTCGTCGACGTCCCCGGCTTCCTGCCCGGCACCGGCCAGGAATACAACGGCGTCATCCTCCACGGCGCAAAGCTACTCTACGCCTACGGCGAAGCTACCGTGCCCAAGGTGACCGTCACACTGCGCAAGTCGTACGGTGGCTCGCACATCGTGATGAGCTGCAAGCAGCTCCGCGGCGACATGAACTACGCATGGCCCACAGCCGAAATCGCTGTTATGGGCGGTGCAGGCGCCGTCGAAGTGCTCTACGCCAAGGAAGCCAAGGCCGCTGAAGACCCCAAAGCCGTCCTGGCCGAGAAAGAAGCAGAATACAACAAACTCTTCTGCAACCCCTACAATGCTGCTCGCTACGGCTACATCGACGACGTCATCGAGCCGCGCAACACTCGCTTCCGCGTGATTCGCGCCCTGCAGCAGCTCGCCACCAAGAAGGTGACCAACCCCGCCAAGAAGCACGGCAATATTCCTCTGTAACCTACCGCCACCACGATCATGAACAAAAGATTAACACTACTGATCGCTGCGGTTTGTTGCTTTGCCGCCGGAGCTTTCGCGCAAGGCCTCAAGTCGCTGCGCATCAACGAAGTGATGGTGACCAACGAATCGTCGATTATCGACGAATTCGGCCACCGCACCGGCTGGGTTGAACTCTTCAACGCCAACTACGCTCCCATCCAGATTTCGAGCGTGTTCCTCTCGAACAATCGCGAGCACGCCCTCAATCCCGACAGCGAAAACAAGAAAGAAATGTACGCTGTGCCTCTGGGTGACCCCACGACCATGCTGGCCAAGCGCGCTTTCGCCGTATTCTTCACCGACGGCGAGCACCAGCGCGGCACCTACCACACTAACTTCGTACTCACACCCGGACAGGACAACTGGCTCGGCATCTTCGCCGCCGATGGCATCACAGTCATCGACTCAGTCACCGTGCCCGCCTGCCTCGCAGTCGACCAAGTGTGGGCTCGCACCGAAGACGGCGCCGGCATCTGGACTCTGCGCAACGACGATATGTCGAAAGAAATCGACTATGTGACTCCCGGCTCGCCCAACGTCATCCGCGGCACTAACTACCGCGTCGACGACTTCGCTCGCATCGACGGCTCCGGCATCGGCATGACTCTCATGGCCATGGGTATCGTATTCTCAGCCTTGCTCATCCTCTGCCTCAGCTTCTACGGTCTGGGCAAGATCGGCGCCCTGTTCTCGCGCATCAACAAAGCTCGCGTCAAGAGCGCTACCGGCAACGAAATCGTCACCGCCCGCGATGTCGCACAAGACACCGGCGAAGAAATCGCCGCTATCGTCATGGCACTCCACGAGCACCTCGACGCCCACGACACCGAAAGCACCATCCTCACTATCAACAAAGTCAAGCGCGCCTACTCGCCCTGGAGCTCCAAAATCTACAACCTCCGCGAAGTGCCCCAACGCCCGACGCGCCATTGATTCACCAATAAATCATTTCACGAAACAATGAAAGAATATAAGTATAAAATCAACGGCAACACATACAACGTAGCCATCGGCGACATCGAAGAAAACATCGCCCAAGTTGAAGTCAACGGCGTTGCCTATCGCGTGGAAATGGAGGCAAAGAAAGCCGCCGCTATCAAGAGCGTGCAAGCTCCCCGCCCCAGCGCTGCTCCCCGCACATCTACCGGCGAAAAAGTCATTGCCAAGCCACAGGCTGCCGGTGGCCCCGCAAAGGCTGTGAAGGCGCCCCTGCCCGGCACCATCCTCACTATCCCCGTCAAAGTAGGTCAAGCCGTCAAGGCCGCCGATACCATCCTCACGCTCGAAGCTATGAAGATGGAGAACGCTATCCACGCCGGCACCGACGGCACCGTCAAGGAAATCCTCGTTGCCGTTGGCGACGCCGTGCTTGAAGGTACTCCGTTAATCGTTATCGAATAATTTCTTTCGATCATGGATTTTGGAACTTTTATTCAGGACAACCTGGCTCGGTTCTGGGAATTGACCGGATTCGCCAACTGCGAATGGGGCAACATCATCATGCTCCTGGTCGGCCTGTTCTTCATCTGGCTTGCCATCAAGAAGAACTTCGAGCCCATGCTGCTGGTGCCGATCGGATTCGGCATCCTTATCGGTAACATTCCGTTCAACACCGAAGCCGGCCTTGAAATCGGCATCTACGAACAAGGCTCGGTGCTGAACATCCTCTACAACGGCGTCAGCGCCGGCTGGTATCCCCCGCTCGTATTCCTCGGCATCGGTGCCATGACCGACTTCTCGGCCCTGATTGCCAATCCTAAGCTGATGCTCATCGGCGCGGCTGCTCAGTTCGGTATCTTCGGTGCATACATGGTGGCTCTCGCCATCGGTTTCGCGCCCGACCAAGCTGCCGGCATCGCTATCATCGGCGGCGCCGACGGCCCCACAGCCATCTTCCTGTCGTCGAAACTCGCACCCAACCTCATGGGCGCCATCGCCGTGTCGGCCTACTCCTACATGGCTCTCGTGCCCGTGATTCAGCCACCGCTGATGCGCCTGTTCACTACCAAGAACGAACGTCTGATTCGCATGAAGCCCGCACGCGCCGTCTCGCAGAACGAGAAGATTATCTTCCCGATCGTCGGCCTGTTGCTTACTTGCTTCGTCGTTCCCTCGGGTCTGCCTCTGCTCGGCATGCTCTTCCTGGGCAACTTGCTGCGCGAAAGCGGCGTTACCAACCGCCTGGCCAAGACCGCCTCGAACGCCCTGACCGATATCGTCACCATCCTGCTCGGCATGTCGGTAGGTGCATCGACTCAGGCATCACAATTCCTGACACCCCAGACCATCTTCATCTTCTTCTTGGGCTTCATGGCATTCGTGATTGCTTCGGCATCGGGCGTGCTGTTCGTCAAGCTCTTCAACCTCTTCCTGCCGAAGTCGCAGAAGATCAACCCCCTCATCGGCAACGCCGGCGTATCGGCTGTTCCGATGTCGGCTCGCATCTCCAACAACCTCGGTCTGGAATACGACCCCAGCAACTACCTGCTGATGCACGCCATGGGCCCGAACGTGGCCGGTGTGATTGGCTCGGCTGTTGCTGCCGGCGTTCTGCTTGGCTTCCTCGCATAATAGCGAAACACCAATTCTATACATTAATCCCGTCCGAAACTCCGCATCGGACGGGATTTTTTTACAGCTCATCAAAACAAATCGCCACCTTCACACGTTATTACAAATAACTATGCTTAAATAAGTGCCACTCTCCGACATTCCGCGCTATGATTACCAAAGAAGTAATAAAGAATATCTATCGAAAATATCCACGACGCGCAGCCGGTGCCGACGACCTCGACATCGCCATGCTCTTCGAGACCGTCGGCGACATTCACAACATCAATATCGATATCGACGCCGACACCATCACCATCGGCAGCATCGACCCGCACTCGCCGTTCCACGCCTTGCCACTATCGCACATCCACGCCTTCGTCCCCTTCGACTTATGGACCGCTGCCGTCCTCGCCAACGCCATCGTCTTCCTCAACCGACGCGAGCCCAAAGTCACAATCCACATCAAACCAACCCGCCTCACTCTCACCGACCGCCTCCGCAACATCTTCCGCCGCAAATAACTGAAAACGGAGCCGGGTAATTGTGTTTTTTTGCAAAAAATGGTGGGAGTTTGTCATTATTTCAATAAATTTGCGTCGTAAATATTAATGAGGACTAAAATTTTTAGATAATTAATCACATTATAATATTGCAAATGAAAAGACTATTTTGGTGCATCGCTCTGCTGCTGATTGGTTTCTCAGCCGCTTTTGCCGGCAAGTATCAGTATGATACCGTAGAGGGCGACCCACTCAACACGAAAATGTACACGCTGCCCAACGGCTTGAAAATCTTCATGTCGGTCAATAAGGATAAGCCTCGCATCCAGACCGCTATCGCCGTGCGCGTGGGCGGCAAAAACGACCCGGCCGAAACCACCGGCCTCGCCCACTATTTCGAGCACTTGATGTTCAAGGGCACCGAGCAATTCGGCACCGCCGACTATGCCGCCGAAAAGCCTCTGCTCGACCGGATTGAGCAACTCTTTGAGGTGTACCGCGTCACCACCGACTCGGCTGCTCGCCGCGACCTCTATCGCCAAATCGACTCTATCAGCTACCAAGCATCGCTCATCGCCATCCCGAACGAGTACGACAAGCTGATGTCGGCCATCGGCGCCGAAGGCACCAACGCCTACACCTCGCAGGACGTCACTTGCTACGTCGAGGACATCCCCTCAAATCAGATTGAGAACTGGGCTATGATACAGGCCGACCGCTTCCGCCACCCGGTGCTGCGCGGCTTCCACACCGAGCTCGAAACTATCTACGAGGAGAAAAACATGTCGCTCACACAGGATAATCGCAAGATGAGCGAAGCTATGCTCCGCACCCTCTTCCCCAGCCACCCCTACGGCACACAGACCGTACTCGGCACGCAGGAACACCTTAAAAATCCGTCGATTACCAACGTGAAGAACTACCACAAACAGTGGTACGTGCCCAACAACATGGCTATCGCTCTGTCGGGCGACTTCGATCCCGACCAGATGGTTGACATCATCACGAAATACTTCGGCGACATGCAGCCCAACCCCAACTTGCCCGTGCTGCAAATCAAGCCCGAAAAGCCTATCACCGAGCCTATCAAGGTTGAGGTCCTCGGCACGGATGCCGAAAACATCTACCTGGCTTGGCGCATTCCGGCAGCCAAAGACCCTGATATGCTGCTGATTCAAGTCATGGCCGAAGTCCTCAACAACGGCGACTGCGGCATCATCGACGTCAACCTCAACAACTCGCAGAAGGTGCTCGGCGCCGGCTGCGGCCTCTACGACCTCGCCGACCAAGGCGCATTCCTGCTCGTCGGTATACCCAACGCCGGCCAGAGCCTCGACGACGTACGCGCCTTGCTGCTGGAACAGATGCAGCAACTCCGCGACGGCAACTTCGACGAAGAACTTATCTCGGCCATCGTCAACAACTACAGACTGTCGCTGCAAAAGAGCTTCGAAAGCAACAACAGTCGCTCCACCGCATTCGTTAATGCCTTTGTCAATGGCGAAGAATGGGCCGACGTGGTCGACGGCTTCTCGCGCATCAGCACCATCACCAAGGCCGACATCGTGCGCGTGGCTCAGAAGTATTTCGGCACTGACAACTATGCTGCCATCTATAAGCTGCAAGGCGTCGACTCTACTATCGTCAAGATGCCCAAGCCTGAGCTGACTCCGATTGCCACCAATCGCGACACATCGAGTGAATTCCTCCGCCGCGTGGCCGGCACTGCCGTCGAGCCCATCGAACCGGTGTTCCTCGACTTCAAGCGCGACCTCACCTTCCTTAAGGCTAAAAAAGGCATCCCCGTATACTACACTCGCAACACCACCAACGATATCTCCACTCTGGACTATGCTTTCGAAGTTGGCTCGAACGACGACCGCCGACTCTCGGTAGCCGCCGACTACTTCGACCTGCTTGGCACTCCCGACATGACTGCCGACCAACTCAAGCGTGAATTCTACAACCTCGCTTGCTCGTGGCGCTTCGCCATTAGCGGCGACCGCTCGTATTTCATCATTGAAGGTCTGAGCGAAAACCTGCCCAAAGCTGCCGAGCTCTTCGAAAACTTCCTGGCCAACGCACAAGTCGACGCCGACGCTTGGGCTCGCCTCGTCGACCAAATCGGCCAAAGCCGCGCCAACGCCAAGAAAAATCAGCGTGCCAACTTCTCGGCCCTGAACTCGTACGTGATGTACGGTCCCAAGAACCCGTTCACCAACCGCTTCTCGATGGACGAACTTCGCGCTCTCGACCCCGCTGAAGTCGTAAAAGCCGTGCAGGAACTTTGTGGCTATAAGCACGAAATCATCTACTACGGCAACCTCGGCGAGAAGGAAATTGTCAAAGTAATTAATCGCATCCACCGCACGCCCAAGAAGCTGCGCGATGTGCCCACCGACACACACTTCACTCCGGTGAAGCCCGAAGAAACCGTCATCTTCGTCGCTCCCTACGACGCCAAGCAGCTCTACATGGGCATGTACGCCAACCAAGGTGGCGAATTCGACCTCGCTCTCTCTCCGGTGATTGAAATGTACAACCAGTACTTCGGCGGCGGCATGAACGGCATCGTATTCCAGGAAATGCGCGAAAGCCGCTCGCTGGCCTACTCGGCAGCTGCGTTCCAGCTCGAGCCATCCGAACTCGGCAAGCCCTACACCTACCGCACACAGATTGCTACGCAGAACGATAAGATGCTCGACGCCATCAACGCTTTCTTGCTCATTATCAACGATATGCCGCAGTCGGAAGCCGCATTCAACCTGGCCAAGAACAACCTCGACGCCGTTCACCGCTCGACTCGCATCATCAAGGACGATGTAGCCTGGGCCTATCTCCAAGCCAAGCGCCTCGGCCTTGATAGCGAAAAGCGCCAAGCTATCTACAACGCTCTGCCTTCGCTCACGCTCGACGACATAGTTCGTTATCAGCAAGAGCACGTCAAGGGCGGCACCTACTACTACGGCATCCTCGGCGACCCCGCCGACCTCGACCTCGACGCACTGTCGAAAATCGGCCGCGTAGTGATGCTCACCACCGAGGACATCTTCGGCGAATAACTCTCGAACACCCGTCGCTCCAAGTCGCCAAAGACTCCGAACGACACACAAAAAGCCCACGGCGGGCATCGGCGCGGATTCATCTCCGCCCGATGCCCGCCGCCGTTGTGTGGTGGCTGAGTGTGTAGAAATCCGTCACACATGTCGGCGTGTTTAAGACACGCGTGTCTGCTGCCGTAAGACTTAAATTTGTAATTTTGCCCGCACTTAAATACCCAATTCAACTGACATACTATGAATAATCCTAATGACGGCACCTCCACGGCAGCACGCTCGTCGGCGCGCATGGCATGCCGCTCCATTACCACGAACCGATGGTTCGAACTCGGCATCACAGTGGTGATCCTCGCCAACTCGCTTCTGATCGGTGTCGAGACCTACCACACAAGCGACATCATCACAAACATCCAGACTCTCATCCTGTATATCTTCACCATCGAGATAGCTCTCAGGTTCATTGCCTCGGACAGCGTCAAGGCTTTCTTTTCCGACGGCTGGAACATATTCGACCTCTCGCTCGTACTCGTAGGCTACATCCCCGAATCTCTGTTTGAAAATGCCTCCGCCATGATGGCCTTGCGAGTCCTCCGCGTATTCCGCGTGCTGCGACTGCTCAGAGCCGCAAAGGAAATCAAAGTCATAGTCAGCGTACTGATCAAGAGCACCAGCGCCATGTTCTACAATGTGCTACTGTTCTGCATATTCATCTATCTGTTCTCCATCATCGGCGTCGGGCTGTTCAAGCTCCCCGACCCAGCCGTTCTCGAAGGCGAGGAAAAGGCCCGCTACGAAAAACTGATGGAGATCGCGCCCCACTCGCCGTCCAACTCCCCCGACCCTTTCGGAACCCTCGGTGAAGCCATGTTCACGCTCTTCCGCGAACTTACCGGCGAAGACTGGACCGATCTGCGCTACAACCACATCACCGCTTACGAACTGGGCGTCATCAAGACTCCGCCCGTTGTGACCAACATGTTTCACATCATCTGGTTCGTAATAGCCGCATTTATGCTGCTCAACCTCGTCACCGGCGCCATAATCAACAACTACCAGACCGTCATGGACAGCACCTCGCGCTCCGATGAAAAGTCCGGAAACTGACCGCAGGCGAAAGCAGGCGTCCTCGCCTGCGACCTAACATCATTCATATCACAGGAGGCTGTGTCAAAATAGGCGCAGCCTCTTTTTTTCGTAACATGTTGTAAA
>CAYSQI010000045.1:10823-15972 GCA_964433215.1 uncultured Bacteroides sp. | reverse complement strand
TCTGCTTTGCAGAGCGCCTTCGGCGATGGCCAGGCTCGCGCAGCGGGGGCGACTGACGTAAAATTGAAGTTTTTTATTATTTACGCTGATTTCATAGAAGAATTTTGGTTTTTCACCAAAAATCACTAAATTTGCTAATTGGAATGGAGCAATTACTCTACATATTACCGCGCGGCTTGGCTATCGGCGCCCTCATCTCGGCTCCGATGGGTCCGATTGGCATCCTTATCATCCAACGCACGCTCAGCAAAGGTCGCTGGTCAGGCATGTCGACCGGCATCGGCGCTGCTCTGAGCGACCTGATTTACTGCCTGCTCACCGGCTTAGGCCTCAGCTTCATCACCGACTTCATCGAAGAGCAGCAGCTCTGGCTACAGCTCATTGGCGGCATCGTGCTGGCTGTCTTTGCCCTGTATCTATTCAAGAAAAACCCCACGCGCTCGCTCAAGAACGCCGAGCAAACTCCGACCAACAACTATTGGACCGACTTCGCCACCGGCTTCTTGCTCACATTCTCCAACCCCCTGATTCTCTTCTTCATAATTGGCCTATTCGCGCGCTTCTGCCTCATCTTGCCCGACTTCACCACCGTGCACTATATCTTCGCCTACGCCTGCTTGCTGAGCGGAGCGCTGCTGTGGTGGTACGGCGTCACATGGCTGGTCAACCGCCTGCGGCGGCGCTTCAACGTGCGCGCCCTGTGGCTGGTCAACCGCGTAGTCTCGACCATATTGATGGCAATGGGTGTCATCGGCATCACCATGGCTATCAAGGACTTAATACAGTAACAACACCTCACTCGATATGACTGACAACGAACGCAACAGCATCCACATCCCCCGCATCGACAACCTCGACGAGCTCCACGACCCCAACGAAATCATCGCTCTGCTCGACGACAAGGGCGCTCGCTCGGACATCAGCTTCGTCAACTGGCCCGAGGTGTCGCCGTATCGGCCGATGACTTCGTTTGCCTGCGCATATTCTAAGAAATACATATACATCGACTTCCTGGTGCGCTGCAACTACCTGCGCGCCGAGAACACGGCCGACCAATCGCCCGTGAGCCAAGACTCGTGCGTCGAATTCTTCATCGACCCGCGCTGCGACGGCCACTACTGGAACTTCGAATTCAACTGCATCGGCGCCATCAACGCTTCGCACCGCAGCGAGCGACCCAACCCCACGCGCCTCAACACCGCCGAGCTGGCCTCCGTGCGCCGCTGGCCTTCGTGCGGCGACCGCGCATTCTGCGAGATTCAGGGCCTCTTCACCTGGGACCTGCTCGTCGCTATCCCGCTGGAGCTGATGGGCCTCGACGGCGACAGCATCCCCGAACACGCACGAGCCAACTTCTACAAGTGCGCCTCGGCCACCTCGGAGCCTCACTACCTGTCGTGGAGCCCGATTCGCATCGACCATCCCGACTTCCACCGTCCCGACTTCTTCGGCGACATCTACTTCGACAAACCCTAACCCCACCATCTCTCACCGCACCACACCATGAAACGTTCACTCATCATTGCCGCCACCATAGCTCTTGCAGCCGCTGCCCAGGCCGAAACGCCCGAGTGGCTCGAGACCGACTCGGCGACCGCGATCGCCAACCGCACGCGAGCCGACTTCCCCTGGACCGTCGACGAATTTGCCGACCACGCCATGCGACTCGACTCCACACTCACACGCGCCGCAATCGATGAGATGATACTCAACAACTACGTCGAGACCTTGACGTTCGACGGCCAAGTGCGCGTCTTCCGCAAGGCCATGCGCAACCTCTACCTGCTCGACCCCGCTCGCAACGGCGGCTGGCACCACCGAGGCTGCGATGCCGACGCCGCCGGAGTCAGCTACGTCGACTCCGTCATCGACTGGAGCTGCGGACTCAACCCCACCGGCGGCGCCCACCGCGTCCGCTACAGTTTCACCGTGGCCGTGCCCTACCACGAAGCCCTCTCAGGCGACACCCTGCGCGTGTGGATGCCCGTCCCCTTCAATAGCGCGCGCCAAAGCGACTTCCGCATGCTCGCCACCTCGCAGCCCGACTACGTGCTCTCCGACGGCCGCTCGCTCCACAACACCATCTACTTCGAAGCTCCGGCGCCCGCCGCCCCGGCCGACACCGCCCGCTTCAGCTACGAAGCCGAATTCACCACCGCCGGACAGTACTTTACCGAAGACTATATCCTGGCCAACCTCAAGCCCTACGACACCGCGAGCGACCTCTACCGCCAATACACCGCCACCGAGGCGCCTCACATCATAGAGCTGCCGGTGCTCGCCCGAGCCATCGTCGGCAACGAGACCAACCCCTATCGCATCAGCGAGAAAGTCTTCGACTTCATCGTCAACTACCCCTGGGCCGGCGCTCGCGAGTATAGCACCCTCGACTGCATCCCCACCTACGTCCTCCACGAAGGCCACGGCGACTGCGGCCAGGTGTCGCTCCTCTACATCTCGCTCATGCGCACACTCGGCATCCCGGCTCGCTGGGAAAGCGGCTGGATGCTGCACCCCGGCGAAAAGAACTTTCACGACTGGGCCGAAGTCTACTTCGAAGGCGTAGGCTGGGTGCCCGTCGACGTATCGTTCGGCCGATACACCACCGCCCGCCGCCCCGCTACGGCCGGCTTCTACTCCCACGGCATGGACTCGCACCGCTTTGCCTCAAACCACGGCATCGCCGGCGACCTCTTTCCGCCCAAGCGCTTCGTGCGCTCCGAGACCATCGACTTCCAGGCCGGTGAAGTCGAGACGTCCAAGGGCAACCTCTACTGGCCCGGCTGGAGCAGCCGCCTCAACCTCATCAGTGTAACCCCCATCGAACACCAACCATGAACCGAATCAGCCGCATCATCCTGCTCGCCGCCGCCGTCATCGCCGGCTCAGCCGCCGCAGCAGCCGCCCCCAAAGGCCAAGATATACTCACACGCGTCAAATCAGAAGTAGCGCCCGACAGCCGCCAAGCCGTCTTTGAGCTCAAACTCGAAAAGCAACGCGGCCGCACACTGCTCACCGGCGCCACCTCCGACAGCACCCTGCTGCGAGCCGCCACCGACGCCCTCGACGACGCCGGCATCCGCTACACCTGCCAAGCCACCGTCTACCCGGCCGACAGCATGGGCCTGGTGCGCATACCCGTAGCTTCGCTGCGCACTCGCGGTGCACACGCCGGCGAGATGGCCACACAGGCCGTCATGGGCACACCCGTGCGCATCCTCACCGAGCACAACGAATGGCTGCGCGTACAGACCCCCGACGGCTACATAGCCTGGGTGCCCAACTCGTCGGTCGTAGCCAAGACCGCCGACGAAGTGGCCGCCTGGCGCGCCAATAGCCGCCGACTCATCGTCACCAACCTATGGCAGACACGCGCCTACTACCAACCCACGGCCGCCGGCCCCCGCGACGTAGTCACCGACCTCGTGCTGGGCGCCATCGTCGAAGCCGACACCACCCAGGCCCCCATCGGCGGACGCATCGCCATCATACTGCCCGACGGACGCAAAGCGTGGGCCGACGCTGCCGACTTCACCGCCATCGAAGCCTGGGCCGACCAGGCATTCGACGCCGTCAAAATTCTCGACACCGCCTACTCGCTCGAAGGCTCGCCATACCTCTGGGGCGGCACCTCCAACAAGTCGGTCGACTGCTCAGGCCTGGCCAAAGTCAGCTACTACAACAACGGCATCATCCTGCGCCGCGACGCCTCGCAGCAAGCCCTCACCGGCACCCGACTCGAAGCCGACGCCTGGCCCGAATATCAGCCCGCCGACCTTATGTTCTTCGGCAACAGCACCACCGGCCGCGTCACCCACGTAGCCATCTACGACCACGACGGCCGCTACATCCACTCGTCGGGACGCGTCAAGCGCAACAGCGTCGACCCTCAGTCGCCCGACTACCTCTACAGCCCCCTCCACTCCGTGCGCATCCACGGCATGGAAGGCACCGACGGCATCACCCGCGTCATCGACCATCCCTGGTACTTTTAACGAAAAAGCAAACTACTGTCATCCATTACCATGAACCGAAGAAATTTCCTCAAAACCTCTGCACTGGGACTCGCCATCGCCGCAAGCCCCGTCTCGCTGTCGGCTCTCGATGAGCCCACGCGCCGCGCTACCCGCTCCGGTCGGCTCAACTTATCGTTCGAGCCCTACGAGCTCAAACTCCGCCACTCGTTCAACCTGGCCCGCTCGCAGCGCACCACCACTCCCGGCGTGCAAGTACAAATCGAATACGATGGCATCGTCGGCTACGGCGAAGCATCCATGCCGCCTTATCTGGGCGAAAATGTCGAATCAGTCTGCAAATTCCTCAACAGCCTCGACTTAGGCCAATTCACCGACCCCTTCGCCATGGAAGAAATCCATGAATACCTCGACAGCGTGGCCGACGCCAACCGCGCCGCCAAAGCCTCGGTCGACATCGCCCTCCACGACCTCACCGGCAAGATCATGGGCCAACCATGGTACAAAATCTGGGGTCTCAATCCCGAAAAAGCTCCCAACACATCATACACCATCAGCTACGACGCCGACCCCGCCGAGATGAAAGCCAAAATCGACGAGACCGCCCCGTTCAAGGTAGTCAAAGTCAAAATGGGCGTCGGACACGACAAAGAGACCGTCGAAGCCCTGCGCAAACACAGCGACGTGGCCATCTGCGTCGACGCCAACCAAGGCTGGACCAACAAGCGCCAGGCCCTGGACATGTGCAAGTGGCTCGCCGACCAAAACTGCCTCTTCGTCGAGCAACCGATGCCCAAAGAGATGATTAAAGAGACCGCTTGGGTGCGCGAACGCTCGCCGCTGCCTCTGATTGCCGACGAATTTCTCCAGCGCCTCCCCGACGTGGTGCGCGCCGCCGAAGCCTACGACGGCATCAACATCAAGCTCATGAAGAGCACCGGCATGCACGAAGCCTACAAGATGGCAGTTCTCGCCCGTGGCCTGGGCATGAAAGTCATGCTCGGCTGCATGACCGAGACATCGTGCGCCGTCACCGCCGCCGCTCAGCTCTCGCCTATGGTCGACTGGGCCGACCTCGACGGCAACCTCCTCATCGCCAACGACCGCTTCGACGGCATCAAGATTGTCGACGGAAAAGTCACCATCCCCGACCGCCCCGGCATCGGCGTTGAACT
>CAYSQI010000045.1:0-10723 GCA_964433215.1 uncultured Bacteroides sp. | reverse complement strand
AGATTGTCGACGGAAAAGTCACCATCCCCGACCGCCCCGGCATCGGCGTTGAACTCATTGGATAAAACACTCATCCAACTGATACAAACTAAAAAATAACACAGTAAAATGAATACAATTCCTTCAGGCAAAGACAAAGTAGCAGCCGGCGTACTCGCAATCCTGCTCGGCGGCCTCGGCATCCACTACTTCTACATCGGCAAGGTCACTGCAGGCCTCATCACATTGCTGCTTTCGTGCGTTTCGTGCGGCATCTGGTCGCTGCTCATGTTTGCTCAGGGCATCTACATGCTCACACTCACACAAGAAGATTTCGACCAAAAATACGTCTACACCAACGCCACCCTGCCACTCTTCTAGCTGTAACATCACACACCGATAAATCAGCCCAAGAAGCTACAAAGAAGCTAGGCTCAAAAAAATAAGGCCGAAAAAGCTCGGGATATTTGCAGAGTTAGAAAATAATTATTAACTTTGCAACCCGAATTGTGGAATAATAATAAAACAAATATAGGCAATGAAAAGAACATTCCAACCCCACAACCGCAAGCGCGTCAACAAGCACGGTTTCCGCGAACGTATGTCGACCCCCGAAGGCCGCAAGGTCCTCGCTCGTCGTCGCGCCAAAGGCCGCGCTCACCTGACCGTTTCTGATACAATGGCTCACAAATAAGCCGAACGTATCGCGTACTCAGACCCATCGGGTCTCAGCTCAGCCCTGCCCCCGACGGCGGGGCTGACGCTTTTTTAGCATTTTGTTGGCTTTTTTTGCCTCAGCCAACCTCATTCAGATAAAATTTGCTATCTTTGTCACTATTACTACTGATGGCATGATTAAGAAAGTCCTTACCACACTGGCCGCCGCCGCGATTTGCTTCGCCGCACAGGCCCAGCTCACACCGGGCGAAAAATCGCTCGGCCCCAAACTCGGCTACGTCTCCGAAAACAGCTCATGCGTGGCCGGGTTGGTATTCCAATATAGCTTCTCGAGCCACCTGCGCCTCGTGCCCGAGATTTCGTGTGTATTCCGCAATAAAGGCCAAGACGCCCTGCTTATCGACCTCAACGCCCACGTCCCGTTCGGCGTCGGTAGCCAAAAGGCATGGCTATACCCTCTGGCCGGACTTTCGTTCAACTCCTGGGCTACTCACGGCATCGAAACGCTCAACGACGACGATGTCACCACCCACACCAACCGCTTCGGCGTCAACGTCGGTGCCGGATTCGAGCTGCGCTGCTCCGACTCCATGAAGCTCAACCTCGAGGCTAAATACACATTGATAAAATCATACTCGGCAACATACGTCACTGCCGGCATCAGCTACATCTTCTGATGGAAAACGACAAACACATCACCATACTCGGCATCGAATCGTCGTGCGACGACACCTCGGCCGCCGTCATCCGCGACGGCCTCCTGCTGAGCAACGTCATCACGTCGCAGAGCGTACACGAAGAATACGGCGGCGTAGTCCCCGAACTCGCCTCGCGCGCTCATCAGCAAAACATAGTGCCCGTGGTCGACACCGCGCTCAAGCGCGCCGGCATCACCCTACGCGACGTGCAAGCCATCGCCTTCACTCGCGGCCCCGGCCTGCTGGGCTCGCTGCTCGTAGGCACCAGCTTCGCCAAAGGCCTCTCGCTGGGCCTGCGCATACCGCTGGTCGACGTCAACCACCTCCACGGCCACGTGCTGAGCCACTTCGTGCGCCGCTCGCCCGACGACCGCGTGCCCCGATTTCCATTCCTGTGCCTGCTCATCTCGGGCGGCAACAGCCAGCTCGTCGTAGTACGCAACTACAACAACATGGAAATCATCGGCCGCACCATCGACGACGCCGCCGGCGAAGCATTCGACAAATGCGCCAAAGTCATGGGCCTGCCCTACCCCGGCGGACCGCACATCGACCGCCTCGCCGCCGAAGGCGACCCCGACGCATTCCGCTTCAGCCGACCCCACATCCCCGGCCTCGACTACAGCTTCAGCGGCCTGAAGACCTCGTTCCTCTACACCCTGCGCGACAACCTCAAGGCCGACCCCGACTTCATCGAAAAGCGACGCGCCGACCTCGCCGCCTCGCTCCAGCGCACCATCATCGACATCCTGCTCGACAAGCTCGGCAAGGCCGTCGACGCCACCGGCGTCGAGACCGTAGCCATCGGCGGCGGCGTATCAGCCAACTCAGGCGTCCGCGCTGCCGTGGCCGACTTCTGCCGGCAACGCGGACTCGAAGCCTTCATCCCCGAGCGAGCCTTCACCACCGACAACGCTGCCATGGTGGCCATGGCCGGATACTTCAAATACCTCGACCAAGACTTCTGCAGCTACGATAGCACACCCTACGCGCGCGTAACAGTCTGATATTGAATTATTTAGAGAATATGAAACTCTCTGTAATCATCATCGGCGACGAAATACTCATCGGCCAGGTCACGGACACCAACTCCGGCGCCATTGCCCGCACATTCGGCCCCGCCGGCTGGGAAATCGCCTCAGTCACCACCGTGGGCGACAACGCCGCCGACATCACCGACGCCGTAGGCCGTGCCCTCAGCTGCTCCGACCTGGTCATCACCACCGGCGGCCTCGGACCCACCAAGGACGACATCACCAAGACCGTGCTGATGCAAATATTCGGCGGACACCTCGTCAAGGACGACAGCGTCACCGAAAACATCCTCCGCGTCTTCGCCCTGCGACACCTGCAGCTCAACGCCTCCACCGAGGCCCAAGCCCTGGTGCCCTCGAGCTGCCACGTCATCCAGAACCTCTACGGCACCGCACCCATCATGTGCTTCGAGAAGGATGGCCGAATGCTCATCTCCATGCCCGGCGTGCCGTTCGAGACCGAAGGCATGCTGCCCGAAGTGGCCGACTATGTCCACAGCCGCTTCGCGCCCGACGAGCTGCGCCTCCACCGCAGCGTCATGGTAGCCGGCATCACCGAGTCGGCCCTCTCCGAGCACCTCACCGACTTCGAAGCCTCGCTCGCCGACGGCCTCCACCTGGCCTACCTGCCCACGCCCGGCCTAATACGCCTGCGCCTCGACGGCACCGGCCACGCCGCGAGCGACATCGCCGACCGCTTCGACCGCGCCTACGACCGCCTCATCGAGTGCCTCGGCCCGCTGGCCATCTTCCAAGGCGACGCCGATGCAGCCGCCATCGTGCTCGACACACTGCGCCGCCGCGGCCTCACCCTGGCCACCGCCGAAAGCTGCACCGGCGGCAACATAGCTCACCTCATCACCTCCATCGCCGGCAGCAGCGACGTATTCGTAGGCTCCGTGGTCAGCTACTCCAACGACGTCAAGCACCGCCTGCTCGGCGTCAGCTCCGACGACCTCGCCGCCCACGGCGCCGTGTCGCAGCCGGTAGTCGAGCAAATGGCCCTGGGCGCCTGCCGCGCCACCGGAGCCGACTGCGCCGTAGCTACCTCGGGCATAGCCGGACCCGGCGGAGCCGTCGACGGCAAGCCCGTAGGCACCGTCTGGATGGCATGGACCATCGGCGGACACGTCAGCTCGCAGCTCTTCCACCTGCCCGGCAACCGCAGCCGCGTCATCGGCCGCGCATCCACCGAAGCCCTCCTCGGCCTCCTCAAACGCATCACGACTCAATCATGAATCCATAAAATCATGAACAAGATACTCACAAAAGAACACTTCTCGGAGCGCGTAGTCTGCCTCACGGTCGAAGCGCCGCTGATTGCCCGCTCGCGCCGCCCGGGCCACTTCGTCATCGTCATCCCCGACGAGAAAGGCGAACGCATTCCACTGACCATCGCCGACTCCGACACCGAGCGCGGCAGCATCACTCTGGTGGTGCAAGCCGTCGGCGAATCCACGGCCAAAATCTGCGCCCTCGAGCCCGGCCAGTACCTCCACGACGTAGTCGGCCCCCTCGGCCAGGCCACCAAGATCGAAAAGCGCGGCACCGTGGTGTGCTGCGGCGGCGGTGTAGGCGTTGCGCCCCTGCTGCCCATCATCCGAGCCATGAAGGAAGCCGGCAACCGCGTAGTCAGCGTGCTGGCCGCCCGCACACGCGACCTCATCATCCTCGAAAAGCAAGTAGCCGAATACTCCGACGAAGTCATCATCATGACCGACGACGGCTCCTACGGCCAGCAAGGCCTCGTCACCACCGGCGTCGAGCAAGTGATTCAGCGCGAGAAAGTCGACGAAGTAGTCACCATCGGCCCCGCCATCATGATGAAATTCGTAGCCCAGCTCACACGCCGCTACGATATACCCACCACCTGCTCGCTCAACACCATCATGGTCGACGGCACCGGCATGTGCGGCGCCTGCCGCGTCACCGTAGGCGGCAAAGTTCGCTTCGTGTGCGTCGACGGACCCGAATTCGACGCCCACCAAGTCGACTTCGACGAGATGATGATGCGCCTGCGCGCCTACAACTAACCCACTCACACCCACACCCGACTATGTCTGAAAAATCACAGCGCGATGCCCTGTGGCGCCAGGAACTCCGCGACGCCCTCAGCCCCAAAGAGCGCACAGCCATACCCAGGGCTCAGATGCCCATGCTCGATGCCGCATACCGCATCCACACCAACGAAGAAGTGAACCAAGGCCTCACGGCCGAGCAGGCTCGCACCGAAGCCACTCGCTGCCTCGACTGCCCCGACCCGCAGTGCGTGCAGGGCTGCCCGGTCAACATCGACATCCCCGGATTCATCAAGAACATACAGCGCGGCGACGATGCCGCCGCCTCGGCCGTGCTCCGCGCCACCAGCGCCCTGCCCGCCGTCTGCGGCCGCGTCTGCCCGCAGGAGAAGCAGTGCGAGAGCCGCTGCATCTACAATAAGATGAAAAAGCAGTCCGTGGCCATCGGCTGGCTCGAACGCTTCGCCGCCACAGCCGGCGCCGCCGCCCAGACCGCACCCGACATCACCCCCAACGGCAAGAAAGTAGCCGTAGCCGGCTCCGGACCCGCCGGTCTGTCATTCGCCGGCGACATGGCTCGCCGAGGCTACAAAGTCGTAGTGTTCGAAGCACTGCACCAAATCGGCGGCGTGCTCAAATACGGCATCCCCGAATTCCGCCTCCCCAACTCCGTAGTCGATGCCGAACTCAAGGCCCTCAGCGACCTCGGCGTCGAATTCCGCCCCGACACCATCATCGGCAAGACACTCAGCTACGACGACCTCCGCGCCGAAGGCTTCGACGGTATCTTCGTAGCATCAGGCGCTGGCCTGCCGCGCTTCATGAACATCCCGGGCGAAAACCTCATCAACATCCTGTCGTCCAACGAATACCTCACGCGCATCAACCTCATGCACGCCGGCACCGACGGATACGCCACCCCCGCACCGCGCGGCGCTCGCGTCGCTGTCATCGGCGGCGGCAACACCGCCATGGACTCCGTGCGCACCGCCCTGCGCATGGGCGCCGAGAAGGCATTCCTCGTCTACCGCCGCAGCGAAGCCGAGATGCCCGCGCGCCGCGAAGAAATCGAGCACGCTCGCGAAGAAGGCGTCGAATTCATGACCCTCTGCAACCCCATCGAATACCTCGGCGACGAACGCGGCCACGTCCGCGCTATGCGCGTGCAGCGCATGGAGCTCGGCGAGCCCGACGCCTCGGGCCGTCGCTCGCCCGTAGCCATCGAAGGCGCCATCGACGAGATTCCGGTCGACGTAGTCATCGTCAGCGTAGGCGTGTCGCCTAACCCGCTGATCCCCTCGTCGATCGACGGCCTCGACGTCACACAGCGCGGCACCATCGCCGTCGACGACAACCTGCGCTCGTCGATACCCACCATCTGGGCCGGCGGCGACATCGTGCGCGGCGGCGCCACCGTCATTCTCGCCATGGGCGACGGCCGCCGAGCTGCCGCAGCCATGGACCAAGCCCTCAGCCACTAATCACACACCGACCCACACACACCGCGAGGCTGTGTCAAAATTGAACTGCACCCCAAAAGTCAGACAAAAAACTTTTGGGGTGCAGTTCATAAACCTTAATTACGACACAGTCTCACCAACGAAAGGAGTTGATACGTTCATTAGCTAAGTCCTGCAGGAGCTTGACTGAAAAGAGTCATCACTGTTTCATTAGTCCAATCTATCAGCGTCATAAGCATTTGAGACTTGTCGAAAGCCTGTTTTTGCTGAAGTGAATTTATATCTTAAGGTTAAGGATAAACCTCTTATATCATATTTGTTTCTTCGATATTGATACATGAGTGGTGAATACTCTTTCCATGAAGGAGTTACGCTTCTATTAAATACGTCTTGAGCTTCAAGGCGAACATAAAATTTGTTTTGAAAAAGGTGATAATCTACTCCTAAATTGACTGCAAGACGGTATGAAAGCTCTCGAGAATCAACTTTCTGCGGAGTATTATAACGACCATTGATGAAGATGGAAAATTTACCGATTTTATAGCCTGCATTTACATCTAATTCCATAGAATAGTCGGTTGACTTCACCGTCTCTGAATTATATATGTATTGAAGTTTGGATTGGATACCTAATAGTCTGGTATATATGCGCAATTTAGAGTTCGGAGTATATGTATATTCAGCAGCCAAAAGGAAGTCGGAGGATTTTTTCATGTTTTCAGGCTTCCGTAGGAACGCATCTTCAATATAAGGTTCGGTAATATCAAATATACTATTATGATTATCATAGTATTCCGCTATAATAGTAAGAGCCTTGATGTTCACAGTAAGATTGAAACGATTTGTGTATGATTGCTTTAATGCCGGATTACCGGTAGAATAAAATATAAGGTTGGAAAGTCTTATTGCCGGACTTATTTGGCTAAAGGTGGGGAGATTGTATGATAAAGCATACGAAGTACTTAGTATATAATCATCAGAGAATGAATAATTGATAGAAATTTTAGGCGAAAAATTCGTATAGTTGAGTTTTTTTGTCTTAGTTGAATTTTCCGTATTGATATTGAATTCATATCTACCGCGTAATCCGCTTTGAAAGCTGAAATGACGGAATTTCTTGTTAAAAGAAAAATATGCTTCAATCCATTTGGTACTACCTGCTACGTTCTGTGTCTTGTACTGCATCAAGTTTTTGGAATAGCCTGCATACAAACCAAACGAATAGCGTCCTTCTCCGTGAAGTTTATGGGAATAATCGCTCTGAAAAGTTGTCATGTTATATCTATAATGATAATGTGACGAGGTAATTGGGTCACTCTCATCATTGGTATAAAGAGCCTTTGTTTTATTGTCGATATAATTAAATGTTCCGGTAAACTTTAAGATGCCGCCATGTAATCTAATTGATGCATATCCTAGGACGCTATGTTTGATTGGATTAGCATCCGAATTTGTATTGTATCGAGCAATACTGTTATTCGAAAGATTGTTTATCGTGTGCAGTGTACTTAATGAGGAATTGTTGTCCCCATATGCTCCAGAATACTGTAACAGATATGTTGATTTATTTTTTGTTATATAATTAGCTCCGGCAAACCAATTTAGTAAATGGTTCTTAATATGACTGTCTTCATTAAGTGTTTGAGTTTTGCTGTTATTGAGTGTGGATGAAAATACATCATATTTTGAGAAGGAACTTTGTTTGCTTTGAATAAAATTATAAGCTATTGAAGTATTGAAACTTATTCTTTTTATTCGTCCGAACGTCGTTGCTCTAAATTGATCAGAAAAGGCTCTCTTTAAAACCGCATTTTCGGAGATCTCACAATTGACCATTTCTCCGATAGGTTTGGCCGTAGTGATGTTAATTACTGAAGATGTACCCACCGGATATTCAGCTCCAGGTTCGCGGATGATTTCTATCTTGTCGACATTAGATGAAGATAGCGTGTTTAACTCCGATAGATTCATAATCCTAACACCATTTACATAGATTAGCGGACTTCCTCCGCGTCCCAGCACAGTGATTGATTCGTTGTTTATTACAGAAACCCCGGGAGTCCAACTTAACAGATCCATTAGATTGCCTGCGTTACCGATATAGCTCCCGCGAATATTCGAAATGGTATAATTCATACCCATAGTTCTTATAGCTGCCTTTTTCTCAGTTACTACTACTTCATTGAGCTGTTGTGCATCTTCTGTTAGGTATATGGGAGGAACTAAAATGGTATCTACGGATAATTTCTTAATTTGTATATTCGCAGGCATAAATCCCAAGGAGGAAATTTTTGCTTTTGTTACGCCCGTGTTGGCTGTAAAAGTATAATCTACTGTTGAAAAATGCAGAATATCGATTGCCGTAGAATCTCTGTATAAAGATACAGTATATGGATATGACAATGAATCCGGAAAAAATACACTACCTACATATACGGTCTGCCCAAGTAAAAACATTGGGCATATTAAAATAAATAAAATGACAAATTTAATCCTATTCATATATATTGTAAAAGCGTAATATCTGGTCTTTTAGTAAATTATAATTAATTACACACGATGGTTTCTACATTATGGTGCTTTGATCTTCATCCCAAATTTCATATGAGTCGATATTCTCAATCGTTTTGGAGAACGAAAATTCATTAGATTCAAAATCTATTACGGCTGTTATGGATCTCGGCGGAAGCCTGTGCCCAAATTCACTCTCGTCGTTTCGATTATGATGAGGAATTTGAGTAAATGTAAGAGTAATCGCTTGTCCCCATAATGAAAAATGAGAGCAAATGATTACGAATCATAGAATAAAGATTTTACTAATTGTCTTATTCATTTCCCTAAAATCAATTTTGTTTGTTCGCAAAATTAGTGATAGATAATAAATCAATGGATATATAATAGTTTGAAAAGTGTGCGAAATATACATCTCACACACTTTTCAAGCCAAACCCAAAATCAGGTAATATATTTATATATAACGAATTACATCATCAATGAATTGACTGTCGATTCTTTGTCCAAGAACCATTTCACAAACATGCTTACGCCGATAAGATATAGTTCCCTTTGTTCGACCTAATAGAATCGTCATCTGAGTCGGGGTGATTCCACAACGGATTAGAAGTACTACATGATAATCATGAGGCTTAAGGTCTTGTCCGACCAGCAACCGCAAATGTTCTTTGAAAAGAGGAGAACAAGAAATAATAGTCTGTTCGAGTTCTGACCAGATATGACTATTCTCCGGTATCGTTTTGTTCTCTAAAATATAATCATTGATTTTATGAAATATTTCAGAGTTCAGTATAATAGAATTGATTGGAGCTTTTTGAGCAGACTCATTCACTAAATGGTTGATCTGCTCCTGCAGTCGCCGTTTCAAACAATCTAAGTCAGTAATGGATTGTTGACTATTCGGGTATGTCACTTGCCCATTCTTGAATTGCGTATGGTTTGACAAAGATTTTTGTAAATTATCAAGCTCAATGATTGTAGATTGGAGCGATAGTTGTAAGGCGCGTTTCTTATATTTCAGATATAGAGTTGCAATAATAAAAATTAATACCAAAATGAATAAGATGCCTGTTATATAGGCAAATTGATTATTCCGTTTTTCGGCTCTATCTCGTTCTCTCTGCTGGATTTGGTAATTATATAAGCCATTTTGAATTAATGCTTGCTGCGATTCATGACTATCATAATAGCTTTCTAAAGTTTTATAATAGTCAGCCAAGTAATTATGAATAGAATCGGAGGGGATGAGAGGATATAAATCACTAGAGAATAAGTTTCTGTATCCATTTTTCCTATTATTGGGATCTGTGGTATGAATCAGTTTGTCTGCATAATAATATGCGCTATCTTTCATGTTTGCTGCTAAATAAATATCAGAAGCATAGATGTAGGCAATATTTTGATGTATAGGCCTAACTTTTGATGCAATTCCGTTAATTAGAGCAGTAGCCGAGTCAATATCATTTTGATATAATTTTATTGCTGCTCGATACATCTGCATGTGGGCAAAATCTGCGCTGCTCAGATTTGATGCGTGTTTTGAGGCCGCTATAAAAAAATTATCAGCATCCTGAATTTTACCTTGATGCAAGTATATGGCACCAATTAATTCGTTGTCATAGGCTAAATTGAATGAATCGGAAGTTATGGAATCTATACGCAATGCCTCCATAAGGTAAGGTATTGCTTGGTCATACAGGCGAAGTTTATTTAACAGTCGCCCTGTCTGACTGGCTACAGAACCTTTTAACTTGATCGCATCTATAGAAGATTCATTAATAGCATCAAAGCTCCTATGAAAAAAATCTAAAGCTGATGGATAATCACCCAAATCACAGTAAACACGCCCACCATAATAAAGTGCCTCGGGATAGGTCGGAGTTCCTTTATAGTATGTTATGACGTCCAGAATTAGACTATCCGAAGTATGCTTTATATAATTTTTATCACTCGCTTTTATCAAAAGTAAGTCATAAAAATGTCGATCGGCATCGGATAATGATTCATATTTGATTTTTTTGAGACTATCCAATGCTTCTCTTGGAGAGGTAGCGACCAGTTGAGCAATATGCTCTAATCGCTCATTGGATAACTCCTTGGAACAGTTGCAAAATAATCCTAAGAATATGACTAATAAAACGAATATGCCGGGAGTATGTCTCATGTACACCGATTCTTATTTGGTTGACAGATACGATAAGTCCTTTGTCGTATTATTCTTGAGAGTAATATGCAAAGATAGCACTATTTATTGATTTAGTGAAAAATTTGTCTCAATTTCAGCCGGCCGCAGATTAAACAAGCAAGTGCGAATTTACAAAATATTTAGAAACCATTCTCAA
>CAYSQI010000044.1:0-16186 GCA_964433215.1 uncultured Bacteroides sp. | reverse complement strand
AATTTTTCTCAACTTTTTTTTCAAATCTTTTCAGATTTTAGCATTTTGTCGTTGTTCGATGCTCTCTTCCTCAAAAGCGAGTGCAAAGTTACAACTTTTTTCTATTTCAACCAAATATTTTTCGCAATTTTTATGCTTTAAAACATAAAAAATTTCGTGAAAAAAATTACACTACTGCTAATCAGGCGGTTACAAAATCACAATTTCGCAAGCTTTTCAACACGTTCTTCAAAATCACCGTCGGCTCCGGCTCAAAACACAAAACTCAATAACATTATTCGAAAAAAAATAATGAAAAAAACTTAGCCACACACCTCCGCCCCGGTCAGATTTTTTTCACTTCACAGAAAAAAAAATTTCAATAGCCGGTTTACTATTCAAGCTCCCCACCCTAATACATTATATATATTTTAAGCAAGCGGCATACGATTTTTTTACTTGAACAACGCAGCTACCAATCGACGCGAGACAAAACGGATATCAGAGTTTCGATAGTATTTGATGTAGCTGCGGAAGGATGGGTTCAGTGTTGTCGTTTATTATATAATATGTACACGGATGATGCTTTTCTGAAAATGTCTGCGATGAAATACGACTTATCACCTCTTGGCGAGTCAAATTAGAGCGCTTAATAACACGTTCAATTCGCAGCTCGGTCGGAGCGGACACTTCAAAAACCGCGTCGACCATATTGGCTAACCTACATTTATATAATATTGCGGACTCGACGAAAGCAATTGCAGATTTGCAAGCATCAGACCACCGCCGGACATCATCCTCGACAGCTGCGTGAACGATTGCATTCAAACGCTGAAGAGCAGAAACGTCATTGAAAACTATTTCGGAAAGAAGACGGCGATCAATAATACCATCAACTACTATGCGCGGACTAATTTGTCGGCAAAGTTCGTTATGAATATTCGTATCACTATCCATAATCACCTTAGCACGGATATCACAATCATACACCGGAAAGCCCATGGTGCGCAAAATTTGCGACACGACAGACTTGCCTGCACCGATACCACCGGTAATACCGACGAGCTTTGTCATAATCGCTCGATAATGAATTCGACACTGTCGGCCTCGAGCTGCACGCTTTGTAGTTCTGCTGAAACATCGCGAAGTCGCAATCGCATATTTCGAGTAGCTCCACTATGGTCAATCGTGGCATAATCGGCCACGACTCGCATCTTCGGCTCAAAGTTTTTATTCACATAGTCGCTTTGTGAAATGAGATATCTCACATTAACAGTAGCCGGGAAAGTAATGAGTCGCATACCATTTGGCACATTTACAGTCTCAATAGCTACCTTGCGAGACTTCAGAATCAACGGTTCGACTTTAAAAGTGACATCAACGCTATCCGGAATAACACGCGAACCGGCCGGAGCGACTAAAGCAACTCGACGCGTCGTAGTCTCGTTAATGCCCGATAGATTAATTGGCTGCGTGAGCACCTTTTTTGCACGCATATTCAAACGAGCTTGCGTAAATACCCTAACGCTGTCGAACGAGAGCGCTGGTTCTCCTACGAGCACCGATTTCGGACCGGTCGCGACAGAATAATCGACGGCAACCGGCAATATCCGGCCGGCCGAAGTAGTGTAATTAATCGTCAATGAATCCGGCGAAAGGAAAACGACCGATGCCCCACCCAAAGCATTGCGAGCAAGGGCTTTCATATCAGTGTTCGTAAGCTTAAGCACATCGCGCCCGCGGAAAAGACGAAAATCGGCCGACAAAGTCGGAGGATTTGTGAAAGCGAGTTTCAAACGCTGGGCACCCTGAGCGCGCAAACTTACAGCAACTATCGAAGGTGGCTCGTTGATGAGCGTGACCGAATCCGGGACATTCGTCAGCTCAAACGGCATACGAACGTCGCACTGGTCCTCATCGTTGAGTGTCATTACACACCATAGGATGGTCGACACACAAAGAAAAGCTAAGAAAACAAGAAAGTCGTGACCACGACGCGAACGCATCACAGTCACAACTTTATCATAGTATTTCCTGAAAATCACAACAGGATAGTCAGAAGAGAGACTTTTAAGCCAAAATTACTTGGCAGCGTCTTTGAGTTCCTTGGCCGAGTCGTCGTTTGCCGGATAGATTGAACCCTTGTCAATCGAAAGAGAAACGCCTTTGGTGACTTCAACCACAAAATATTTCTCCTTAATATCGGTAATAACGCCGAAGATGCCGCCGGCAGTCACCACCTTGTCGCCCTTAGTGAGAGCTTCGCGCTGCTTTTTGATTTCTTTCTGACGCTTTTGCTGAGGACGAATCATAAAGAACCACATCACAACGAACAGCAATACGATCATAATCAGGCCGCTCATGCCGCCTGATTCAGCGCCGGCTGCAGCTTGCTGAAGAGGAATAAAGTTAAACATATCTTTCTTATTAAAAGGTTATCAAAAAAATTATTTATCGTCATTAAGAGGCCCGGCTAAAAACGGTTTATTGATTTTGCCGGTGTCGCTGAGCATCTTGATTATCGAGAACAGCATACCATTGATGAACGGGCCCGAGCGGCGAGTCGAATAGTTATTCGCTATCTCAATATATTCGTTGAGCGAGACAGGAATAGGTATCGCCGGGAAGTTGATAATTTCGGCCAATGTCGTAATCATGATGACAATATCCATAAACGCCAAGCGATCGGGGTCCCAATCAGCGCTAATGAACTGGTCGATATATCCGCGATATTCTTCACGATTTTCAACTGCGAAAGCGAAAAGTTTCTCGCCGAATTCAGCATCTTCGTTATCCTTAAACTGCGGTAAGAACGCATCGACACAGTCGTTTTCGTCGCTCGCTGCGAAACGACGCAAAGTCTTCAGAACGAATGTTCCGACGGTTGCCAGGTCATCATTCCAATAAACCGACATACTCTCGAGCGCCTCATCGAGGTAATCCGACGGCAGCACGATATTACGAATCACCGAGCGCCAGAATTCACAATCGGTATGCCAATCGGTCGATGGAGTCGCTACGTATTCGCGATACAGATCCGACTGAAGAATCAAGTCTAATAAATTCTTAATAAGACCCTGAGATACAAGCCACGAGAACTTGTTATCCTCGACAAACTTCGTAATCGTAGGATTTTCGCGAAGGAAAGAAGCCAAGCGATTCTCGGCCAGACGCATATTGGGGTTGAGATCCTCAGCCTTAACCAAGTATTTGCCTTTCGCCACTTCGATGCGGTCGATTTGCTCATCGGTAAGCTGCACAATCAGGACAAAGAGCGATAGATACAACTTATACGCTTGGTCGAGCGAATCTTTCAAGTCCTTGCGAGCTTTCAGATAAGCCATACGCGAATCGTTGAACGAATTCAGAGTATCAATAGCAGCACGTACGCCATGATTCAGGCCGGCAAGCGAGAACTCTTCATTGGTACGCAAGGCAGCAATTACATCCTTATCTTTAAGGACAATAGTCTCGAGGACAACAGTCCAGAAGCGCACATCGTCGTCGAGCGAACGCGAGCGCTTGCGTGCATAATCCTTATACACAGCAGAGTCGACGATACGATGATAGAGCGTGGGAAGTACATCCTTGAGCCTATTTAAATCATACAAATCTTTATACGTCAATTCCTTGAGCTCAACATTATCAGCGAGCGCACGACCTACTCGGTTAGTGCGCAGACACTTGTCAATGTCGGGAATACGCAAATCACGCTCAGGATTATTTACACGGCATCCCGAGAGCTCCTCAATGAGCATAAGCATATCCATATAAGCCGCATAGGCGAACCGACGGTCGCGCGAAGCCCCGGTCGGAGCCGCATCAATCTTGAATTCACTTCGCGAAAGAAGATACGAGTAAAGAATCTGTACTACTTTGATTCTGATTAAAATGCGATTTATCATAATGCTTATGTCCTATTCGATATTATTTCGTGGTGCAAAGGTACGAATAATTTATCAAGGATTAATCAAAAAGTCTCGGCAAAATTATCTACAATCACTCATTCGTGTCATTCTGTTCGGCCGCAAGCGGATTCCAGCCTTGAGCACGCAGTCGCATTTCCTGATTATCGCGAGTAACGAGCGCGCAACCTTCCGAAGCCTCGGTGACGTAGCCGATAACGTGCACGCCTTCGATAGCCTTGACGCGGTCGTGGTCAATAAGCGGCACAGAAAAAAGCAATTCGTAGTCCTCGCCGCCATTGAGAGCAGCTGTCGTAAGGTTCATATTCAGCTCTTCTGCCATCAGAGCAGTCTGATAATCAATCGGTATACGGTCCTCATACACACGGCAGCCGACGCCGCTATCGTTGCAAATGTGCATCAGCTCGGATGAGAGTCCGTCGCTGATGTCCATCATTGCCGTAGGTTTGATGTTAGCCGCTGCCAAGGCTTCGACGATGTCGCGACGTGCTTCGGGCTTCAGTTGGCGTTCCACCAAGTATTCTTTACCGGCAAAATCGGGCACGAAATCGCGATTACCGGCCGATGCGACCTTCTCGCGTTCGAGAAGTTGCAACCCCATGTAAGCAGCGCCAAGGTCGCCGCTGACGCAGAGAATATCCGTCGGGCGAGCGCCGTTGCGATAAACAATGCGGTCGCGCCGAGCCTCACCGATACAAGTAATCGAAATCACAAGACCCTGACGCGAAGCGCAAGTGTCGCCGCCGACCAAGTCGACGTGATACTGCTCGCAAGCCAACCGAATGCCGGCATACAATTCTTCAATATGCTCCAGCGAGAAGCGGCTCGAAATGCCCAGCGACACGGTAATCTGCTTCGGCGTGCCATTCATCGCATAAATATCTGAAAAATTCACGACTGCACTCTTGTAGCCCAAATGCTTGAGCGGTACATACGTCAAATCGAAATGCACGTTCTCGAGCAGCAAATCGGTCGTGACCAACTCATCGACGTCATCGGGATGATGCAACACGGCAGCATCGTCGCCGACGCCGCAGAGAGTCGATTCGTTTTCTTTAGGTAAGTTTTCTGTAAGGCGGTCGATGAGTCCGAACTCGCCCAATGATGATATCTCTGACATTCTTCGGGTAATTACCACAGTATATTAAATTTCCGAGACAATCATAGGACTGTCTCGGAAAGAAAGGACAAATTTACGAACGCTTTACAAGTTCGCGCATGATAGCCACCACATTGGGTTGAGCCTTTTCGGCTGCGCGTTGCACCTCTTCGTGGTCAGGCACCTCGGTGACATCCTTGCCGCCAAGGTCGGTAATAACCGAAATACCGAACACACGCATCGAAGCATGGTTAGCCACGATTACTTCAGGCACGGTCGACATACCGACAGCATCGCCGCCGATTACGCGGAAATACTCATATTCAGCAGGAGTTTCAAACGTCGGACCGGGAGTGCCGACATAGACGCCTGACATCACGCGAAGGCCCAGTTCTTGAGCAATTACGCGAGCCTCAGCTATAAGTTTATGGTCGTATGCTTCGGTCATTGCCGGGAAGCGCGGACCGAGCTCGGCATAATTCTTGCCACGCAGCGGATTTTCGGGGAAGAGATTGATATGGTCGGTGATAATCATCACATCGCCCACGCGGAATTCCTTGTTCATACCTCCGGCTGCGTTCGACACAAACAGAGTTTCGACACCAAGCTGTTTGAACACGCGAACCGGGAAGGTCACTTGCTTCATATCGTAACCTTCATAATAATGGAAGCGGCCCTGCATGGCGATGACACGCTTACCGCCCAGCGTACCAAAAATCAAATTGCCGCTGTGACCTTCAACGGTCGAAACAGGAAAATTAGGAATTTCGGTATAGGGGATAAACTGCTTATCTTCAATATAATCGACGAGAGCTCCGAGGCCGGTGCCAAGAATGATGGCTGTATCGGGCATCGCGCCTGCGACGCGTCCTTTCAGGAAGGCCGCTGTTTCTTTAATTTTATTCAGCATGGTCGGATAGTTTTTTATATAATAATGTATAACAATTTTCTTGTATGGCAGTTTGCCTCATATCAATTTGGCTTCACATTTTTAATGGCTTTCTTCACAGCATCTACTATCGGGGTCGGTCCAAAACTTGTGAACTCAACTCTTATAGGCAGATAGAACGTATGGGCTCGCAATTCAGGCGGAAAATACGGATTAGTAGCCATCCTTACTGCATCTTTTTCAGTAGTTATCAGCACCTTATTCGTTCCCTTCATCGTTCGGAAGCGTTCGAGGAGCAATTCCATGTCGCGGCGAGTGTAGTTGTGATGATCCGAGAAGATATTTACACGCACACGCGGCTGAAAACTCTTCAAATACCGCACGAATGGCCTCGGATTTCCGATACCGGCCACAGCCAATATCGAATCCGACGCGCTCATCCAGTCGATACATGGCACCGAGGCCACCTGGTCGGGGAATAGCGGCTCAAAACCCTGATAAGCATATCGCGAGAAGAACAATTGCTGATAAGGGAACAACTGCAAGTTGCGAATAAAGACGCGATAATCAATATCCTTGATAGTCTCAGGACACTTGGATATCACCACCATGTCGGCTCGGTAGATACCTCGTAACGACTCGCGCAGGCGACCGTATGGCAGCATCGCATCGTCATACACCGGATGATTAAACTCGGTAATAAGAATTGACAACGTCGGAATGACCGACCGATGTTGGAAGGCATCATCTAAAATCACAAGATTGACATCCGGCACGAGCCGCAGCACTTCGCGAATTGCCTTCACTCGGTCTTCGCCAACCGCTACTGTTACTTTACCATCAAATTTGCGATATATCTGATACGATTCGTCGCCGATATCCGATGGCTTAGAATAGGGCGTTGCCAGAACGAAACCTTTCGTAGCACGCTTGTAGCCGCGCGACACCACTGCGATATTGTAATTAAGTCGCAGCGATTCGACCAAGTACTCAGTGTGTGGAGTCTTGCCGGTACCACCCACAGCCAAGTTGCCCACGACAATCACAGGGACGTCAAAGCCATATTGAGGGAAGATATGAAAATCATAGAGTTTGTTGCGCACAAAGGTAATTGCGCCGTAGATTTTCGAACACGGCAACAACACACATTTGGCTAACAACGAACTCGCAGTCATCACTACTCTATCTTATTTCGACGGGCACCATACGAGCCTGCATCGGATTCATCGTTGAAAGATATTGTACCAGACGCATCGTGCGCAAGGCAGCACCGTCAATCGTCATACCGCCGTACGACACCGAATGCCGAGCTTCGCGAACCAATTGCATCATGAAGTCTTCTTCAATTTCGGGATAGTAGACCACCTTGTCAGCAGCCACACCGGCTGCCGATGCAGCGGCAGCGACAACTTTGTGGAATCCGCCAATTTCATCGACCAAGCCGAGTTCAACTGCCTTGCCACCGACCCATACACGACCTTCAGCAATTTGCTTCACCGAATCCTGCGGCATATCGCGGCCATCAGCCACTCGCTTGGTAAACGTTTCGTAAATATCATTAACACCCGCTTGCAGCGCCACGAGTTGCTGTTCCGACATATTGCCGTAGATATTCAGAGGCACAGCGTTGGGATTTGACTGGACGGTCGAAATCGTCAGACCCAATTGATTGGTCAGCAAGCCACTCAGGTCGGGGATAAGGCCAAACACGCCAATCGAACCGGTCAGAGTCGAACGGTCGGCATAGATGCGGTCGGCGCCACACGAGATGTAGTAGCCACCCGAAGCCGCCATGTCGCCCATCGACACATAGAAGGGTTTACCGGTCGATTTGAAATATTCGAGAGCCTCCCAGATTTGTTCGGAAGCGAAGGCGCTACCGCCACCTGAATTCACGCGAAGCACCAGACCTTTGACGTGCTCGTCGTCGGCAAGCTCGATGATCTGCGGTGTCATCACGTCGCCGACGATGCCACCTTCGCCGGTATCAACAATGTCGCCCACGGCAAAGAGCACTGCCAAGTGGTCCGACTCCGTGTCGGCAACCTTTTGCTGGCTCATATACTGCGTCGCGGTCACCAACGGCAATGTCTCGTCGCGGTCAAGGCCCACTCTCGCGCGCAGCTCGTCTTCGACCTTGCGACGATAGTCGAGCGCGGTCACGGCGCCGGCTTCGAGTGTGCGTTCGGCCGGCCAGCTGCTGATTATCGAATCAGCCCACGCGGTCACATCGGCCAATGCAAGGCCGCGATTTGTAGCGACGGCATCCGCAGTCACCGACCAGATTGTGTCGACCATGGCCTGCGTTTGCAGACGCGACGCCGGGCTCATCTCCTTTGCAAAGAATGGCTCGACTGCGCTCTTGAACGTACCTACCCTCACGACGTGCATCTTCACGCCGAGCTTTTCGAGCAAGCCCGTGTAGAACATAGTCATCGAGGCCACACCGTGCACGTCGACCGAGCCCATCGGATTCAGATACACGTTATCAGCTGCTGATGCAATCTGATAAGCCGACTGCATATACGTATCGCCGTATGCTACAACCCACTTACCCGACTGCTTGAACTGCTCAACAGCTTCGAGTAGTTCCTCGCGCGAAGCACTACCTACCGTGAGCGCACCGCCTGTCAAATACAGACCGCTGATTTTGCCATCATTGGCCGCAAGCTTTATTGCGTCAATCATATCGACAAACGAATCGCCTTCATTTTCTACGTCCTGAAGCATTTGAAACCAGTCTGTAGGCTGATAACGCTCCGGTATAGCGCCATCCAGATTTATGTAAAGTATTGATTTATCAGACAATGAGATATCATTCACCGGCGACGAAATCATCGAAGCAGCTATTGACGATATAATGCAAACAAGCACCACAAAGCCTATCAGGATTGAAATCCACAGACCGGCTATTGTGCCCAGCATTGATATAAAAAACTTTTTCAGCATAAACGTTCCCTTTGTATTATCCGTGCAAAGATAACACTTTTAACTTAATTATTCAAGTTTATTTTCACAATCTCCACATTTTAAGCTAATCAGAACGTTTCAGCCAGCCCCATACACGGCATCAAACTTACGACTGCGCCCCACTCGGGTCGACCGGTGGGGCGCGATATGCGTATAGTAAGGGAATTTACTTGCGAGCGATACGGAAGATGGTACCTTCTATTAGCGAAACGTAGACATCGCCGGTGGTCGGGTCGACGTCGATGCCGTTAACCTCGCTCACGCCTAATGGCAGACTCCACAACACCTTCTGCGCTACAGGGTCAACAGCTGTGACAATGCCGCGGCGCGAGCCGGCATATACCACGCCATCCTGCTCTACGACCACACACGGAGCGTGTTCGTAGCCCAACCCCATATCAACGAGCCAAGCCTCCTTAAAGTCGGTAACCGTAGCATCGATGGCCACGAGTTCGCCATCCATCGTCTTTGCGTAGACGAGGCCGCCGTCGGCACTATGCCCGAGGGCTTCGCGATATTTGTGGCTATTGTCGCGCCACAGCTGACGACCGGTAGCGCGGTCAATAGCAGTCATATAACGGTCGGGCGCCACGACATACACGCGCTCGGCGGTAATAACCGGCACCACATTGCCCGGGCCGAGCATATTGGCCTTCTTGCCATTGTTCCACACCCACTTAAGCTTACCGCTGCGCAAATCGAGACAACGCAAATTTGTATCCCAGGCTCCAAACACAAGGTCGGTTCCATTAACTGCCGGAGCGGCTTGGCAGTAATTAAAAATCGAATCGTAGGTCCAACGCAACTTACCGGTGGCACGGTCGCGCATTTCGATGCGTTTGTAGCCGCCTTGCACCCAGCCACGTTCGGTCAGCAGGCCATCGGCCACATACGGACCTTCGGCCGATGGATATGTCTTGTAAAGTTTGCCGGTGGCGGCATCTACCACGCTCAGGCCGGTAGCTGTCGGCACTGCCAGGCGCCCTTTGGCAAGCGCCACGGGGCGCGAAAACAGCGATGCTCCTGTTGCCAGAGTCCATTTCAACTGATGGTCGCGCTTGCCCACCGCCTTGGCCTGGCCAAGCGAATTACCGAAGTAGACATTCTCGGCATCAATAGCCAAGCGAGTGAAAACCGACGCACTATCGGCCCACACTTGCTCCACCTCGAAGCCTTCGGGCGAAGTCCACTCGACAGCCGCAGCCTCCACGCGCTTGTGCTTCGTGCTGACCGGAAAAGCATATTTCGGCTGGCGTGCGTGGCCGATTTGCTTGTTATAGACTTTAACCCACTCGGGTGTCACCTCCACAATCGAATAGCCATAATCGCCATTCTTCATGTCGAGTGCGCGAACCATACCTCCGGGGATGTCTCCGCCCTCGTAGGTACGCCAGCGATGATAGTGGCCATTGAGATGCGCCACCACGGGATAGTCCGATAGCAAGTTGATATACTCCACATAGTTGTCGAGGTCGGCCAGCAGCGGATAGTGGTTGAGCGACAGCACGCGCTTGCCGGGCGACACGCGCTCGTCGAGTGTCCGGCGCAGCCAGTGCAGGTCTTCTTGCTTGATGTGACCATCGCCCATCTTCATATACGGGCCGCACGCTATGCCGACGATAACCAGCGAATCGACTTCGGTGACAAATCGATCGTTGCCCCACAAGTCGAAAATCGTCTTGGTTGCACTCTGGCTCCACGTCAGCTCGTGGTTGCCAGGAACGACAAATAGCGGATGTGCGATTTGGTCGAGAATACTCTTCACGTTGGCAAGTTCCGTATCCGAGCCTTCGTTGGTGAGGTCGCCAAGCATCACTACCAGGTCGTAGTCGCCTAAGTTGATTTCGCGTACAGCTTCGCGCAATTTTTCCTCATTCGCATTGCCCGGTGTCACATGTATATCACTCAGTATAGCCATTTTTTGCGCGCCGGCCGTCAGCGTTGCCACCAACAAAGCGCCGGCCACGATGCACTTTCTAATAATTGTGTTCATTCAAATTTTATTAAGGTTATGCTGCAAAGTTACACATTTTCGACGGATTTATCCGATTTTTTTGTATCTTTGCACTCGACACATCTAATAAAAAACTGTTTAGAAATGGAAAAACGCGAAACTATCATAACTCTAATTCAGGATTCTATACAGAAAAACTGGGAGTTCCCCGCACTCTCCGACCTCCACGGCGTAAGCTTCCAGTACCGCGACGTAGCGCGTAAAATCGCGAAACTGCACCTTCTCTTCGAGCATGCCGGGCTGCAACAGGGCGACAAAATCGCCTTCTGCGGTCGCAACTGCTCGCATTGGTCGGCCGCCTTCTTGGCCGCGCTGACCTATGGTGCCGTAGCTGTGCCTATCCTTCACGAATTCAAGCCCGACAACATTCACAACCTTGTCACGCACTCCGATGCGAAGCTTTTCTTCGTCGATGGCTCCATCTGGGAGAACCTCGAGCCCGACGCAATGCCCGAGCTTAAGGGTGTCCTGCACATCGCCGATTACTCGGTAATTATGTCGCGTTCGAAACGCCTCACCGAAGCTCGCAACAACCTCAACCGCCTTTTCGGAGAGCGCTACCCCGAGCGCTTCGTTCCCGCCGATGCCGTCTATCGCCAGCCGGCCGACGACAACGACGTTGCTGTCATCAACTACACCTCCGGCTCCACCGGCTTCTCGAAAGGTGTCGTCCTTTCGTATCGCAACTTGTGGTCGAACGTTCGCTTCGCTCTCGACAACATTCCGTACATCAAGCCCGGCGACGGCTCTATCTGCATGCTGCCGCTTGCCCACATGTTCGGCCTCACCTTCGAGATGCTGCACATGCTCTCGCACGGCGCTCACATCTACTTCCTCACGCGCACTCCGTCGCCGCGCATCATCATGGATGCTTTCGCCACCGTACGGCCCAAGCTCATCATCACCGTGCCGCTCATCATCGAGAAAATCATCAAGAGCCGCGTATTCCCGTTGCTCGAGAAGCCGCTCATGAAGGTACTCCTTCACATCCCCGGCGTCGACGAACGCCTCTTGGGCAAAATTCGCGACAAACTCGCCACAACTTTCGGCGACAACCTCCAACAAATCGTCATCGGAGGCGCTGCGCTCAACAAGGATGTCGAGACTTTCTTGCGCCGTATCAAATTCCCGTTCACCGTCGGCTACGGCATGACCGAGTGCGCGCCACTCATCTCGTACGCTCCTTGGGATCAGCAGCGTCCCGGCTCGTGCGGTCGTATCGTCGACCGTATGCAAGCCCGTATCGACTCGCCCGACCCCGAAAACACCCCCGGCACGCTTTGGGTGCGTGGCGACAACGTCATGAAGGGATACTACAAGAACGAGGAAGCTACTGATTCGACTATCCAGGACGGATGGATGAACACCGGCGACATCTGCCAAATGGACGCCGACGGGTTCATATACATCCGCGGTCGCAGCAAGACTATGATTCTCGGCCCCTCGGGTCAGAACATCTACCCCGAAGAAATCGAGCACGTTGTCAACAACGTCCAGTACGTCAACGAATCGCTCGTCGTCGAACGCAACGGCAGTCTCATCGCCCTGATTTACCCCGACTACGAAACCGCTTTCAAGGACGGCCTCTCGAACTCGGCGCTCGAAGATTTTATGCGCCAAAACATTAAGCAAATCAACGCCGACCTGCCCGCATACAGCCAGATTTCAAACGTCAAGCTGATGCAAGAAGAATTCGAAAAGACGCCAAAGCGTTCGATCAAGCGCTACCTATATCAGCATTAACAGTCCCTCACCATATTTGTGATGAAAAAAGTAGTATTCCTCACGGCAGCCGCTCTGAGCTGCATATCCGCCTCGGCTATAACCCCGCTGTGGCTCCGCGATGCGAAAATCTCGCCCGACGGCTCAAAAATAGCATTCTGCTACAAAGGCGACATCTACACCGTCGCCTCGACCGGTGGCGCAGCCACGCGCCTCACGGCCTCGACCGACTACGAAGCCAACCCCGTCTGGAGTCCCGACTCGCGCACTATCGCTTTTGCCGGTGACCGCAACGGCAACTTCGACATTTATATTATAGATGCCACGGGTGGCACACCTCGTCGCCTGACCTACAACTCGGCGGCCGAAATCCCCGAATCGTTCACCCCCGACGGCTCGGCCGTCATGTACTCGGCTGCAATTCAGGACCCCGCTTCGAGCGCAATGTTCCCCTCGGGTCGCATGACCGAGCTTTACACAGTCGCCGTTAAGGGCAACGAAGCCCCCGTGCAGCTGCTCGGCTCCCCGGCACGCTTCGTCAGCTGGTTGCCCGACGGAAATTCGTTCCTATACCAGGACGTCAAAGGCTTCGAAGATGAATTCCGCAAGCACCACACCTCGTCGGTGACTCGCGACATCTGGGTCTACGACACCGACACACGCCGCCACACCAACCTGACGCAGCGCGGAGGCGAAGACACCAACCCCGTAGCCGGCACCGATGGCTCGTTCTACTTCCTGAGCGAACGCAACGGCTCCACCGTCAACGTCTACTCAGCCACGATTGCCAACCCCGCCGACGCCCGCGCTCTGACCTCGTTCAAGACTCACCCCGTGCGCTTCCTGTCGCGCGACAACAAGGGCACTCTCGCCTTCACCTACGACGGCGAAATCTACACCATGGCTCCCGGTGCCAAGCCCGCCAAGGTCGCTATCGACCTCATCGACGACGCTACGCCCGACATCGAGAAAGTAGCCGTACGCAGCGGCGCCTCGGAAGCCGTGCCCTCGCCCGACGGCAAGACCATCGCTTTCATCTATCGTGGCAACGTATTCGTCACCGCCACCGACTACGCCACCACGCGCCAAGTATCCGACACCCCGGCTGCCGAATCCGACCTCGCTTGGGCGCCCGACGGCAAGACTCTATACTACACATCCGAGCGCGATGGCCGCTACAATATCTATAAGGCCGTCATGGCGCGCCCCGACGACGAACCCGACTGGGCCCACGCCACCATCTTCCGCGAAGAGCCGGTCTTCAAGGCCGACAAACACGAGCGCGTCATGCCGCGCGTGTCGCCCGACGGCAAGTCGCTCGCCTTCATCCTCGACCGCCACGTCCTGGCCGTTATGGACATCAAGTCGGGCAAGGTGCGCAAACTCACCGACGGCTCCACCTATCTGCAGAACGACGGACGCTTCCCCTACTCCTGGTCGCCCGACAGCAAGTGGATTACCCTCGAAGTAATCGCTCGCAAGCACGACCCCTACACCGATATTGCTCTGCTCAACGTAGCCGACGGCTCGCTCACGAACCTCACAAATAGCGGCTACTTCGACGCACAACCTCGCTTCGTCATGGACGGCAACGCCATCGCATTCGCGTCCGAACGCTACGGTATGCGCAACCACGCCTCGTGGGGCTCGATGATGGACGTAATGCTCGTTTTCCTCAACCAACAGGCCATGGACGAGTACCAGCTCAGCAAGGAGGACTACGCGCTGCTCAAAGAAGCCCGCAAAAACAAGGACAAGAATAAGGATAAGAATAAAGACGCCGACAAGGACAAAAACAAGGACGGCGACAAGAAGGATGGTGATAAGAAGGATGACGACAAGAAGGACAAGGCCGATAGCAAAGACATCAAAGTCGAGCTCGACGGCATCACCGACCGCGTCGTGCGCGTGACACCCATGTCGGTCGACCTCTCCGACGCTATATTCACCGACGACGGCGAGACTCTCTACTACATCGCTTCGATGCCTTCGGGCCGCCAACTCTGGAAGCTCAACCAACGCGAGGACGAGCACAAGATGGTGTCGGCTCTCACCGGCCGCGCCGGCTTTGAAGCCACCCCCGACGGCAAGAAACTCTTCCTGCTCGGTTCCACCTTCCGCAAACTCGACCCCAAGTCGGGCAAGCTCACTCCCATCACCTACTCGGCCACCATGTCGCTCAACCACGACGCCGAGCGCGAATTCATGTTCGACAACATGGCTCGCGAGGAAGGTGCCCGCTTCTACGTAGCCGACATGCACGGCATCGACTGGCCGGCAATGACCGCCCACTACCGCCGCTTCCTCCCCTACATCAACAATAACTACGACTTCGCCGAGCTCCTGAGCGAACTCCTCGGCGAGCTCAACGTGAGCCACACCGGCGGCCGCTACACACACATGGCATCCAACGCCGACCGCACCGCCGCACTCGGCCTGCTCTACGACGTGAACCACGCCGGCAATGGCATGCGCGTGGCCGAAATACTGCCCGGCGGTCCGTTTGCCAACGCCGACACCAAAGTCGTCCCCGGTACCATCGTCGAATACATCAACGGCTCGCAAATCACCCCCTCGGTCGACATGTCGACTCTGCTCACCGACCAGTCGGGCAAGCGCACTCTCGTCGGACTCCTCGACCCCGCTACCGGCAACCGCTGGGAAGAAGTCGTGAAGCCCATCAGCGCCGGCCGACAGAGCTCGCTGCTCTACGACCGCTGGGTCAAGAATCGCGCTGCCGCCGTCGACTCGCTCTCGAACGGCCGACTCGGCTACGTTCACATCCAGTCGATGGCCGACGAATCGTTCCGCCGCGTTTACTCCGACATCCTCGGTAAGTACAACGACCGCGAAGGCATCGTCATCGACGTGCGCTGGAATGGTGGTGGTCGCCTCCACGAGGACATCGAAGTGCTCTTCTCCGGACAAAAATACTTCACTCAGGAAATCCGCGGCACCGAATCGTGCGACATGCCCTCGCGCCGCTGGAACAAGCCCTCGATCATGGTCATGTGCGAAGCTTGCTACTCCAACGCCCACGGCACTCCTTGGGTCTACTCGCACCGCGGCCTCGGCAAGCTCGTCGGCATGCCCGTCCCGGGCACCATGACTTCGGTCAACTGGGTTCGCATGCAGGACCCAAGCCTCATCTTCGGCATCCCCGTCATCGGCTATCGACTGCCCGACGGTTCGTTCCTCGAAAATCAGCAGCTCGAACCCGACATCAAAGTCGCCAACGACCCGGCCGACATTGTCCTCGGCGTTGACGCACAACTCGAAACCGCCGTCACCGAACTCCTGCGACAAATCGACGCCGCAAAGAAGTAACGGTTCACAATAAAACCAAGCACGAGGAGGCTGTGTCAAAATAGGCGCAGCCTCTTCTTTTTCTATTACCCGGCCACACTGACAATAGTCAGCTCGCAAAAAAAATAAAAGCGGCCTGCACCTACGCGCTGACCGCAAATCTTTCACAAACCTCTGATTGTAAATCGATTATCATACATACTGCATTATCTACAAATGTACATATAAAAAAATTATCCGTCATCACGACGAATAATCTTCTTACCTTAAATCTAATACCA
>CAYSQI010000043.1:0-17149 GCA_964433215.1 uncultured Bacteroides sp. | reverse complement strand
AGAGGGACGCCGCAGAGAAGCACTTCACAACTTTTTTAGGCTGTCTCTTATTCCGAACTCGCGATAATAACTCCGAGTAATAAACTCCCCACCCTCCAAAAATAAAGCTGCTTCAGCTCGCGTAGTTTATCCGCTACGCTTGCTGAAGCAGCATACCTAATCTTATCTCTTAGAAATTTTTGGGTCGTATTAGGTCGAGTTATTGAATCTTGACCGGCTGCGTGAGCTCGCCCTGGACGTTGTCGCGATTGAGCATCGCTACGGCATACGAGCCATCGAGCAGCGCCGTGTAGGTGTTCTTGGATGTCACTTCCATGAGCTTGGCCTCGTAGACGCCTTCAGTCGACGACGGCTTGACGCGATACACAGCATAGCGCATACCTGCGGGCGCCGCCTTCCACACCAGCGTGCGGCCATCGACGGTGATATCGCCCACGGCTTCGGGTGCCGGCTCGGTCTGCGGACCCATCACCGGGATGAGCGTCGGCTCGGCATAGACCTGCGCCACACGGCTCAGAATGTTGATTTTGTTTTCCTTGAAGCAAGTAGCATTGAACAGGAAGCTGCCGCGAGTGTTCGAATTGCCACGCGAGATGCGGAACTGCTCGTTGAGCTGATTCAAATCTTGATAGGGAGCGCCCTCAGCTTCGACGCCAAAGCGATACAAGGCGTGGCCGATGGCCAGCGTGGCCTTGAACGAGTTGTCGTTCCACCACTTGCACATCTTGGTGAAGTTCATCGCAATGTTGCTGGTCGAGTTGTAGAGCTGCGGCACCACCAGGTCGATCCAACCTTCCTGGCACCACTTGCGAACATCGGCGTAGAGGTCATCGTAGTTCTGCAAGCCATTCGAGTCCGAGCCGTTGACAGCGTCGCTGGCCTTGTTGCGCCAGATGCCGAACGGGGCTATCGAGAAGATGCAACCCGGCTTCTTCGACACTAGCAGATTGTGGATGCGCTCCACTACGTCGTCGACCTGCGCGCGGCGGAAGTCGCCCACGGTGGCATACTCGGCGCCATAGGTGCGATAGTCCTCGGCGTCGTCGATTTCCACACCCGATTTCGGATAGGGATAGAAATAGTCGTCGAAGTGTATGCCGTCGACATCGTACTTCGTGATGAGGTCATCGACCACATCGACCAGCAGCTGCTTCACCTCGGGGCGAGCCGGACGATACATCAGCAGATTGTCGTACTTCATGGTCCACTCGGGATGTTGCTTGGCCGGATGCGAAGCCGCACCATTCTGGGCGAAGGCCGAAGCGCTGTTGCTGATACGGTAGGGGTTCATCCACGCATGGAATTCCATGCCGCGGGCATGCACTTGCTCAATCATCCATTGCAACACGTCGTAGCCGGGATTGCGACCTTGGCTGCCACACAAATACTCGCTCCAGGGCTCCAGAGGTGATTCATAGAACGCGTCGGCACAGGGACGAATCTGCATGATTACAGCGTTGACGTTATACTTTTCGAAAGCGTCGAGATACTTCACAAACTCATCTTTCTGCATCGTCTCGACATTGGCTTTGGGCCAGTCCATGCGGCCTACCGTAGCCACCCACACACCGCGGATTTCGCGGTCGGGCAGCGAGTATGTGACGATTTCGGGAGTAGGTTCCGCAGGTGTTTCCGGCTCGTCGGGTTTCTGTACCGGAGTCTCGGGTTTTGCGGGGGTCGTAGGCTCGTCGCCACCGCAAGCCGACATAGCACCGGCAACCAGCAGCATCGTCGCGAGCAGAAAGAGTTTCTTGATTTTCATTGCAATGGTTGATTTTTCTTTATCGACGGACTGCGCAGCTCGAAGCCGACCGAGAGGCCGAGACTCCGAGCTTTGCAATCCATCAATCGTTATTTTTTACATTTACTATTTCACAATCTTATAGGTACGAGTATTGGTCTTGACGATATACACGCCGGGAGCGAGTGCGTCGAGGTCGGCATCAACAACCGCGCCGGTCAGTGTATAGACAGCCTCGATAGCCTCCTCGTCGGCTACTGCGACATCATCTACGCCCACCACCTGGCCATCGATAAAGCTTTTCCAGCTACGCACCGAGCAAGTGTTATCGGCCTTCGGCATTGCGTACACATAGATGCCGTTGCCAGTCGAGGCAATGTATAAATTCATGGCATAGTCAAACGCCAGTCCAAAAAGATTTTCAACACCGGTCGAAATTTTTTCATCGGTATCCTCTGCGATTGACGGCACACCTGCTTCGCTGAACTCCACATCATAAAAATGTACATACTTACCATTGGATATAGCCAGATACGAGCCATCATGGTTCACGGCAAAACCGCAAGCAGAATTTTCTGTAATATTATCTATTTGCTGACAGAAGTCCACTTCATCGTTGCCGTTGAAATGGAGCAGCGTAGTGGTGGCACCTTTCACCGAGTGGCAAAGCCACAGGCCGTCGCGCTTGTCCCAGCGCACGCGAGCACACGAATCGGCCGTGATGGTGATTTCCTTACCATCGAACTCGAACGTTTTGCCCAGCTTCTTTGTCGGAACCGAATTCCAGGGCAGATCGGTCGTTCCAAGGTCGTAGCGATACAGGCCGCCGCCATCCAAATCTTCATCGAAGGTGTAGAGCACCAGCTCTTCGTCTTCGCCCTTGGTGCAGCAAGTCGATGCAGAGCCGCACACAGCCACATCATCGACTAACGTCACAATGCCATTCGTATCACGCAAGCCAACGAAAACTGCGCTGAAATTAGCAGATAAGTCCTCATTGTCGGCTACATAAACGCCCGAATTTTTATCCGACCAATCACTCAGATACAAATTTCCATCCTGAGCTACGTAAACATCATTCGGCGATGACTGTCCGTTCCACGACACTCCACCTCGATACGACTTTCCGCCATTGTCCGGCACCATACAGTTGCTAAACTTCAGCAAGCCATCGTAATTTGCATTTGCTCCGCAATTTGTAACATAAACTGTACCGAAATCGGAGTGCCACGGATAATCATTCACTGCAATACCACGCAATCGGCCCCACACAAAATCCGAGCCGGGATAAGCATCAGTCGACGCTTTGGGCATTGCCACAAAACCGGTTTGCTCCGCTGTCGAAGCAGCCGTAGCTTTCAGTTTCCAATAAAACGAACCTGTTTCTTTAATTTTGACAGTAAAGGTATTTTCGCCCTGTTCAAGGCCGGTCGAAGGATATGTAGCCAGCAGATTATCCTGCAAATCATAGATTTCGATATCGACCGAAGTGGCTGCTGTGTTGAGCGAGTAGCTAAATACATGCTCACCGTTTGCGTAGGCCAGACCAAGACCGCAAGCATAGATATTGGGGATAGCAGCATGAGCCGAGATTGCAGCTACAAGCGCCAAAGTAGCCGCGATGAAGAATTTTTTCATAGTGTTAGGTGTCATTTTTTCAATCACTTGTCGGCACCGACGAGCGATGCCGACAAGCATATTTGGTTGTTTATTTTACAATCTTATAAGTACGAACGTTAGTCTTCACGATATACACGCCGGGAGCGAGCGCGTCGAGGTCGGCAGCCACAGCGGCTCCGGTAGCTGTGTAGACAGCTTCGACAACTTCGTCGGCCACGGTTGCTGCGTCGACGATACCATCCTGGCCCAGTGTGATAGTACCAAGAGCCGGAGTGGTGAATTCGTTCACTTCCTTAGGAATAGCATAGGCAGCTACGCCACCTGCTTCGGCATCGCTGTTGAAGATTACGTAGAGGTTGCCGGCGGCGTCAAATGCGGCATCCATGCAGCGCTTGCCGGTGTAGGGAGCTTCGAAAGTTCCTTCACAAAGCTTTTCGAGCGAGGGCACGCCATTCTCGTCGTAAGTAGCCTTAGCTACGACGAAGCCGAGGCCGCTATCCGAACCTATGCAGGCCACGAGCGAGCCATCGGCGCTGACAGCAATCGAACCGGACGGAAGCGAGCCGAGGAAGATGCTCTTGTCGCCCGTCTTGAAGTCGAGCTGACCATCCTTGTTCAGGTGATATACACAAGCGTTGGCTTCGCTTTCCTGCCAACGATATTGGCCGAGCCACAGACCACCGCGCTGGTCGGAGTAGAGACGATGATTGCCGTTGACATAGCCGTCGGGGTGACCCCAGTCGGCAGTCGGAGCAACTGCCCAAGGCGAAGCGGCCTTACCGATGTTGTACACCATGATATCGCCACTAGTGTTATTCATATCCTCGTCGGTGGTATAGAGCACTCGGCTGTCGCCGTCGCCGTACAGAGCTATATCCTGAACCGAGCCATGCACTTTGGCGCCGTCGATAGTCACCAGGCCGGCCGCATCGCGTTCGCCTTCAGCAAATACCGATGTCCAAGCGCCGTCGAGGGCGTTAGGAGCCACGACGTAGACGCCATTGTTGGCATTATCGGCCCACGAGCAGATGAAAACATCGCCATTCTGAGCCACGGCCACGTTATTGGGGTTTGAAGAGCTTTCGAGCCATTGGATACCGCCGGTATAGGGGTCGGTATTCACTGCTTCGAGAGCGGCATTGAAGGCATAGAGGCCGACACCGATGCGAGCACCTGCCTTGCCGGGCTTCGAAGGCGACACGGCGTAGACATTGCCGAATGCAGGGCTGGCCACAGAGTTGTCGACAGCGATGCCACGGCCGGCCGAGATTTGCAAGTTTGTATCCGAGCCATCGGTCAGGGCTGTCACCGCGGTAACGGCGGCAGCCGATGCAGTCAGACTCCACGAATACGTACCGTTGGGCACATCTACTGTGGGCACAGCCACTGTATTGACACCCTTAACACCTGCACCGAGGTCGGCCGAAGCTACTACGGCCCCATCCTTAACGATGTTGAACACTACTTTTTCGGCTGCGTCATTGAGCACAAACGAGATTTGGCCGTTTTCAATTTTCAGAGCCGAAGCATACACGTTGGCTGCGGCATTGGCAGCACCTGTTCCAATGACCAGAGCGGCAAGGGGAAGTAAAAACTTCTTCATAGTAAATTGTTATTTAAGGTTATGATTTAAAGGTAGCTGCCGGAGACCGTGGAGCCTCCGGCAGCGGTTAAGTATTAGCGAACGATTTTCAGAGTTTCCGAACCGGCGCGAGCGACGTAAACGCCCGAAGCGAGGTCGGCAAGGTCGATGGCATAGCCCTTAGCCACGAGGTGGCCGGCCACGTCGTAGAGGTCGATTTGGAGACCGCCGGCAGTGACCACATTGTCCTTCACTTCAATCACAGCGACATCATTTTCGACCGAGAACACACCGGCCGAAGCCTTCAGCGGAGCTAAGGCAGTGGTGGTGTACTCGTTGACATCCTTCGGCAAGGCCCAGATGCCAATGCCGCCTGCGTTGTCGTTGTAAGCCACGTAGAGGTTGCCTGCAACGTCGAAGTCGCAGTCGAACGGACGCGAGCCGTAGGTCGAACCAATCACATACTTGAGTGTGAGGGTCGGCTTGCCGGTAGCATCGTATGTAGCTGCAAGCACACGGATTTCGCTTACGCCGGCTACAGCCACGAGCGAACCGTCGACGCTAACGCCGAGTGCGCCCATCGGGTTCGACGACTGAATAAGCTGAGTATCACCGCAATAGTAGTCGTAGACGCCTTCAGCATTGACGTGCATCAGCGACGGGATGGTTTCGGCATTGGTATAGCGGTTTTGGCAAACCCAGATACCACCGCGGCCGTCGGGTTCTACGCAGTCGCTTTGGTTGCGCAAGTTGTTGGTGCTGCCGGTGTTGAAGGCCGGATATACGTGCGAGGGAGCAGCCACCCAGGGAGTAGTAGCCGTGCCTACGTCGTAGCGAGTCAGCGGCGACTTGTCGCCGGTGTAGCCTTCGCCGATAGCTTCGGGATAGAGGTCCTCGTCGGAGGTGTAGATGCGGGTATCAGCGCCCGAGCCCACCACGCAGAGGTCCACGATAGAGCCATGGATGTTCACGCCGCCTTCGCTGGCCAGGCCATCGCCATTGCGCGTGCCACCGAAGAAGGTGCGGAAGTCGGCCGACGGTTCAGCCGGGTTCATCACCCAGATACCCGAGTGGCCGTCGCTCCAGTCGCAGATGTAGACTTGGCCGTCCTCAGCCACGTCGAGGCGGCAAGGCGACGAGTTGCCCTTCCAGGTCTGGCCGCCGGTCCACGGCGTATTGCCTTGGCCGGTGATGTCGGCATGAGCAGCGTCGAGGACATACACGCCGGTGCCCATGCGAGCGCCCTTCTTGCCGTTAGCCTCGATTGAGGTGGCATAGATGCGACCGAAATAGGGGCTGGCGGGATTGTTGTCGATAGACACTGAGCGGATGTTGGCAATCTCGAGGTTGGCATCGCCATTCTGCGAGAACTGCACAGGCTCGCCGGTGATAGCGTCAGCGCGCGCCGTGATGCTCCAAGCGTATTCGCCATCGGCCAGGCCGGCCGATTCGAACGACACAGTGTTGGTGCCACGCAACTGCGGACCCAGGTCGATATTCTTCACCACTTTACCATCCTTGATAATGTTGAGAATCACCGAGGTAGCATCGTCGTTGAGTGTGAAGCGCACCGAGTTGGCCTGCACGGGCTCCAAAGCCGAGGCAAACACGTTGGCACGGCCGGCCTCCGAAGCGGGGTCGTAGCTGGGGTCGTCGAGCATAGCGATGGGGCCGCGAGTCTTGGCTGCCTCGCACACTACATCTTCCTCGTAGGTGGTGTAGCCCTCGGCTTCGATAGTGAGGCGATAGGTGCCGGGCTGCAAGTCGGGGAAGTAGAACAGACCATTGTAATAGTCATCGGTAGTGTAAGTAAGGTTGACACCGTTGCCGGTCAGAGTAACCTTCGCGCCATTGATAGGCTTATACTGGTCGTGGTCGCCGAAGGTAGCGCCCAGGAATAGCGGGTCGCGCAGGATGCGCTTGCCGTCCTTGGCAGCGCCGGCGATGATGCCGGTGGTGGGCTGCGGTGCATTGAAGTACTCGCAGATGCCGGTGTAGAGCTTGTAGGCAATGATTTTGCTATAGTCCTCCGACAACATACGGTGTGCTTCGGGCTTATAATCGTGGAAAGCGATTTCGGCCAGGTAGCCGGGGCGCCACATGTGGCGGAACACGCCCAGGTGGTAGCCTTCGGTCCACGAAGAATAGAATGCCGAGTCCGACACCACGTATGGCGACGTCGAGCTCTTCATGGCTTGCCAGCAAGTCAGGTTGTTGTCGTGCAGATGGCGCCAAGCAGCCGTACCCATGTCCTTCGATGCGGGGATGGCGGGGTCGTTGATGTTGAACGACTGGCCCGGAACCGGGTCAGCACCGCGATACATCACCAGCAGATGGTTGGCGCCGTTGCCGTTAGAGTGAATCGACACGAACATATCGGCCTGCCATGCGGTGGCTTCTTCGCCGATTTCGGTCAGGATGCGGTCGTCCTCGGGGCGATTTTGTGTACGCGACATTTTCACCTCAGCGCCGGCAGCTTCGAGCAGGCGGCGCAGCTCAAGGCCGCGCCAGAGGTTGTGCTTCGACTCCCAGCAGCCTTCCTCGCACACGTTCGGGAAGGGGATGGTTGCATTCCAGCGATCGGTCGAGTTCGAGCCGTCCGAACGATAGCCGTTGGCAAAGGCTCCTTGCACACGCGTACCCTGCGAAGCTTCGAAGCCGCCGTGGCCCGGGTTGATGTAAATTTTTTTGCCCTGAAGAGTCTGCGCCGAGGCCATCGGCACAGCCAGCATTGCGACAAGGGCAGTCAAAAATATTTTTTTCATCTTGTATTTGAATAAGAATAAATTCAAAGTTTACCGGCAGTCGCGAACGTTGTAGCTTTCAGATTTCAACTTCTCTTTACTATACTTAAGCAATCTTTTAATCTATCATTGTATGGTCTTGAATACCAAGAAGAACAACAAAGGTCGCGACTGCCGGATTTTTATGGTTTTAGGGTTAGAGTTTCTTACCAACTTCAATCAGAACGAAACCGGCGCGCGGAGCGGCAGCCATGATGCGGAGCTTGCCGTCGGGGCCTATGCCGGCACCGGTGTTGGCCGAGAATGCCGAGCAGTTCGAGCCGTTCAGGTTGTATTCCCACAGCACGGGGTGGTCGCCTTCACTGAAGTTAGTGAACGCCAGCGAGGTGTTCAGACCGGCCGAGATGTCGTAGACACGCAGCGTCTGCGGGAAGCGGTTGCTCCAGCCGTAGCAGTTGGTAGTGAGCATGTAGCGTTCGCCGTTGTAGTTCACCACGCGCGCATCATTTTCGCCCGAGCCGGGATAGTCGCAACCGTCCTTGGCATCGATGATGTTGAGCACGTTCAAATCCTGGTCAACCAGCAGGATAGCGCGCTGGTAAGTCGAGGTGAGTGTGTAGACACCCTCTTCGCCGATGACCGGATTGATGGCGCCGTAGTAAGCTACGCTGTAGGGAGGAATGATCGTCTCGGGTTCCTGGCTTACGTTGGTGAAGCCTTCGACTTTGAAGCGGATAGCCAAGCCACCCTGCGCATGGTCGAAGAACCACAGGTAGCCGTTGCCCTGCTCGTCGATGGTGCAGCTCATGTTGTCGCCCCAGCGGCCCTTGACGTTGTCGTTGCCGGCAAATTCGACCACAGTCTCGCACACGGCGTTGCGGTCGGCCCAGTGGTAAATCTTCAGCGGAGCGGTTTCGCTCAGACCGGTCGAAAGGTTACAGATATAGATGTGGCCGTGGGCCATCGTGCCGGAGCTTACCTCGAATGTACCGCCGGCGATGCCGGTCTTGTCGAGCATGTGGTCGAGCGGAGAGCCAGCGGCTACTTCGTCCCACAGCAGCACCTTGGGATTGGTGCCACCCTGTCGCGAAACAACCAGCATTTGCTCGCCGTCGAACTGAGTCCAGCGAGTATTTTCAGCCTCGTAGTCGGCATAAATCATGCTGCCTTCGTGGGCCGAGTGGTCGTAGATGATAGCTTCGGCAAAGTCGCCGCCGAATACGGGCACACCCGAGAAGGAGATGTCGTAGGTCTTGGTCAGGCCCATAAAGTCGAGTACCAGCTGGCCGGGGTCGTCGGCGCTAATCACGCCGCCGGTGGCGTTCGTGAAGCTATACTTTGCACGACGAGGCAACATAGTGAGGCTCACGGGCTCGGCCGTGGCCGACTCCTCGCAGTTGAGGAATACGGTAGCGGTAGCGTCGCTCACGAAGCCGGAGCAGAGGTTGCCGGCGGCATCCTTGCACTGGATAGCCGTCAGCACGGGGTGCTCTTTCGGCTCGAGCATTGCAAACTTGGCGGTGTACTCGGCCGAGTTCAGATTGTTCACAACCGTGATTGTCGTCGACCCGCTGCTGACGTCGTAAGTCTCTTGGTCGAGCTTGGCGCCCAACGACAACTTGGCCGTAAATCGCACGGCCTCGATATCGGTTTCGGCCGGAATTACGAATTGGATGGTCTTGGTAGCTTCGTCGAGCTCGCCGGCGATGTTTTCGGCGCCGGTGAAGCCGCCGTTGGCCACCGCGATGTTATAGATGAAGGTTTCGCCCGAGGGGTTGTCGTAGTTCGTATCGTCGTCGTTGCAGGCCGATACGAGTCCGGCCAGGCCGATGCCGACACACATGCTGAGGGCGATGGATTTATAGCGTTTCATATCGTTTTTCTATCTGATTATTTCCATTGGGGATTCTGCTCGAGCACATAGCCATTCTGCTCGAAGAGCTGTATCTGATCGGTCGGTATCGGACGGATGTAGTCGTGGGCCTGAGGAGCCGGACGATACTGGGCGGGGCGAGTCACCACGAGGTAGCCTTCGGTGGCACCGGTGGGCAGCACGGCCTTGGTCTTGTCGGCCTTCTCATAGTCGGCATACGAAATCCAGGCGCCGGTGCTGATCGAGGGATTGTATTCGCTCCAGGCGTAGATGAGTTTCTTCCAGCGCTTCAAGTCGTCGAGGCGCGAGCCTTCGAAGGCCAGCTCTACGCGACGCTCGCGGCGGATTTCCCACAGCAGCGACGGCACGTCGGGGTCGCGGTTCGGGTCGTCGTAGACTTGTCCGCCGACGGCGGGTTCGCCGCCAATCACCTGCAGGTGAGGCATCTTCACGCCCGGACGGTCGCGCAGCACATTGATTGACATATCGAGGTCCTTCTGCGTCAGCACACCCAGCTCGTAGCAGATTTCGGCATAGTCGACCAAAATCTGGCCCAGACGATACTGCGGGCAGTCGGTGGTGTTCTTGGCATTGCCGGTGTAGATAAGGTCGGTGCTACCTTCCTTCGAGCGGTCCATGTACTTGCAGAGCGAGAAGCCCGAGCGCGAGTAAGCGGCGCCGCTGACATCCTCGCCGGCGATGTAGTACTTGTCCGGGCGAATAATCATGCTCAGACGCGGGTCGCGGTCGGCAAAGTAAGCTTCCGACGTCTTGGGGCAGAAGGTGATGTCCTTTGCATAGACGGGCAGACCGTCGGACGCCAAGAAGGCGTCGGCGAAGTCGCGGCTCGGGCCGGTCTGCGGCTGCAGATAGTTGTAGTTGAGCACGCTGTGGCCTGTCTTGGTGTCGATATAGCGCTTGTACATAATCACTTCGGGGTTGCCCGAGAGGTCTTCGCTGCTGAAGAGCGAAGCATAGTCGGGTGCGAGGCTGTACTTACCCGAGTTGATCACTACCAAGCAAGCTTCGCGAGCAAGTTCGAGACACTTACGAGCCATCTCGGCGTTGATGCCGTGATATTTCAAGAAGGTGCCTTCGCGGAGCATACGCTGCGATATCATGGCAGCGGCCACGTAGCGGTTGATCTGCAGTTCGCCGTCGTTCTCGCGGATATTCTCAAGAGCGAAGCGCAAGTCGGCGAGTACGCGCGGCATCACCACCTGGTCGCGGCTGTCGCGAGGCTTGTAGAGCGAGTCGAGTTCGGTGCTGCTGATGCGAGTCGAAAACCACTGCGTGTCGCCATAGTAGAACGACAGGTCGCAGTATTCGATGCCGCGCAGCAAGCGGCCGATGCCACGCCAGTGATTGCGAGTGGCGTCGTCGAGGCCGGGCACGCGGTCGATGCCCTCAAGCAGATAGTTGGCGCGGCGCACGCGCGAATATGTATAGTTGTTGTCGGTGCCGCTGACCACGATGTAGGGCCAGGTAGTCTGGGTCACGTCGCTGGTGTTGTCGGTAATTTTCTCGTTGTAGCCGAAGTTGCCCGAGAAGCCTGTGAAATACGACGTATACGACCCGTTGGCGAAGGTGCGGATATGCGACTCGGTCTGCCAGTAGTCGGTTTCGTCGACCTGATCCACCGGAGCCACATCGAGAAAGTCGTCGCACGACGTGAGGCAGGCGCCGATAGCCAGAGCAGTGAATAATATTCTTGATGTTTTCATATTATGCTATAGATGAGTGGATTAGAAAGTAACTTGAAGGCCGAACGAGAATTCCTTGCTGAAGGGATACGAGCGGCCGATGTAGCCGCCGTCGCCGGTGGCGGTGCGAGTCTCGGGGTCGATAGGAATGCCGCCGAGGTGGTCCCAGGTAGCCAGATTTTCAAGCGATGCGTACACACGCAGACGGCTGATTTCAATCTTGCTTGTGAGCGACTCGGGCAGCGTGTAGCCTATGGTGAGGTTCTTCCAGCGGCAGTAAGCCATGTTGAGCAGGTAGCGGCTCTGCTTGCGGAAGTTGGGGTTGGCGCTCTGGTAGTTGAGAGCCCACGGACGCGGATAGAATGCGTCGAGGTTGTCCTCGGTCCAGTAGTCCATGTGGTGCTGATAGTAGGCTTCGCCATAGTGCCAGCCGGGGATTACGAGCTGGCCGGTGCCCCAGAGGTCGCGCTTGCCGACGCCCTGGAAGAATACGCCCAGGTCGAAGCCCTTGTACTGCAGGTCGAGGCGCACGCCGTACTGGTAGCGAGGCGTGGTGTTGCCGATTACCTTCATGTCGCCATGGTTGTCGATGGTGGGCACGCCGTTGGTGCGGCCGTCGTCGATCTGGCCGTCGCCGTTGAGGTCTTTATACTTCACGTCGCCGGGCAGGAACTGGAAGCTGGTCTGGCCGTACTGGTCCACGAGATACTGCTGCGAAGCCACGCCATCGGCATAGCCGGTGATGTTGCCGGCCTCGTCGTAGGTGAAGTCGGCGGCCGTGAACAGGCGGTCGGTCTCATAGCCCCAGATTTCGCCATAGGTCTTGCCATTGTAGCGGTAGTCGCAGCGGCGTTCGGTCGGGTCCACGTTGTCGTACTTGCCGGTAGCGTCGGAGATGTTGGCTGTGATAGTCATGTCGAGGCCGAAGGCAAAGTGGTGGTTATAGTCAATCGAAAGTTCCCAGCCACGAGTGGTGAGGTGGCCGTAGTTGGTCATAGGAGCCGACTGGCCGAAGCTCGACGGCAGCGACGCGCCTGTGTTAATCAGGTCGGTAGTCTTGCGATTGAACCAGTCGAAGCTTACACCCAGCTTGTTGCGCATGAAGCGAAGGTCGACGCCGAGGTCGGTCGTAGCCACCTTTTCCCAGGTGAAGCCGCTGGCCAGAGCCTTAGGCATGTCGAAGGTATAGACGCCGTTTTCGCCGATAATCCAGCTGCTCTCAATCAGAGGCATCACTGCCAGGAACATCGAGTTCGACACCTGCTGCGAACCAATCTTACCCCAGCTGCCGCGAATTTTGAAGAACGACCATGCGGGGTTCAGACCCTCCATGAATTTTTCGTTCGACACAATCCAGCCGGCTGAGAACGAGGGGAAGAAGCCCCAGTGCTTGCCGCGCGGGAAGCGGCTCGAACCGTCGTAGCGCAAGTTGGCTTCGAGCAGGTAGCGGCCGGCGTAGTCGTAGTTGATGCGGCCGAAGAAACCGATCAGCGTGTTCTTATTATTATACGAAGTTGCGGTCATCTCGCCGGTACCCAGCGACAGTTCGGGGCGGTCGCTCAGCACCAGGTCGAGCTTGCTGCCCGTCTGGCCATAGTCGTTGTAGCTTTCGATGTTAGTGCCGACGAAGGCGCCGAAGTTGCCGATGCGTTCGTGGCTCCACTTGTAGCGCAGCAGGGCGTTGAACACATGGTAGTCGGAGTATGCACTTGCCTTGCGGGCCACGTTGTTGGCCGTCGAAGTCCAAGTCTTGTACACGAAGTCGTTGAGGCTCCAGAAGTCATAGCCCTTGGCCTCGCCGCCGTTGGTCTCGGTGTAGCGGTTCACGTGCGTGAAGGTGTAGTCGGCCTCGAGGCTCAAGTCCTTGTACAGGTCGATTTTCGTGCCTAAGTTGATGCGCATCCAGTTGTTGCGTACCTTATTCATATTGGCCTGAGCGCGCTCCGAGATAGAGTTGTGCAGCGGCTCGCCGTTGATGGTGCCGTAGGGGAATGTGGCCGGCCAGCGATAGAGGTAGTAGAACTGGTCGTAGGTCGAGTTGAATTCGTAGGGGTTCTCGGTGTTGGTGCGGGTGTACATCAGCTTGGTGTGGAATTCAAACCACTTATTGAGCTGAGTGCGAGTGCCGAACGACACGTTGAAGCGCTCCTGCTTGTCGTTGTTCACCTTCATCATACCGGTGTTACCCATGTAGCCGAGGCCTACGTTGTACGACGTCTTGCCCGACGAGCCATTGATGCTGAAGTTGTGAGTCTGCATGAACGAGCTGCTCTTGGTCATCATGCTGTAGGGGTCCCACGAGCGGTAGAACTGCAAGTTGCCGTTAATGCGCTCGTAGTCGCGGCCGTAGACCAGCTCGGGCGACAGGTTGTAGCCACCGTAGACGCGTTCCCATTCCTTCATTCGGTCGATGGTGTTCCAGTCCCAGTACATGTTGATATCGTTGGTCACCGAGCTCACGCCCTTCGAGCGCTCGGCACCCAGCAGGGCCAGTGTGGCACCCTCCGAGCCGATAGCCAGCTCGGGAGTCACGGTCGGTTTCTTCCACGCGAAGTTGTCGCTGTAGCTGATGGTGAAGCGCTCGCCGATTTCGGCATTCTTGGTGGTGATGAGCACTACGCCGAACGCACCTTTAATACCATAAATCGAAGCCGAGGCGGCATCCTTCAGCACCGAGATGCTCTCGATGTCGTCGGGGTTGACCACGCTCAGGTCGTTCACTTCGACGTTGTCGACCAAAATCAGGGGGCTGGTCGAGCCTTGAATCGAGCCGATGACGCCGCGAATTTGCATCGAGGCGTTGTTGCCGGGCTTGCCGTTGGCCGATGTCACATTCAGACCCGGCACAGCGCCTTGCAGACCGCTGGTAACGTTGGTGATTGGGCGGCCGTCGAGCTGCCGTCCGACGTTGACGGTGCTTACAGCGCCCGTCAGGTTGACGCGCTTCTGTGTGCCATAGCCCACGGCTACCACTTCTTGCAGCAGCTCGGTGTCGCCCGCCATGTGAATGTCGAGGTCGGTGCCGTCGCCCACGGCCACGGTCATCGTCTTCATACCTACGTACGAGATTTCGAGCTTCGACTGCGGAGTAAAGTTACCCGTAAGCGTGAAGTGGCCGTCGATATCGGTAGCGACGCCGGTCTTTTGACCCTTGACGCGCACGCTGGCACCGATTGCCGGCTCGCCGTCGCTATCGAGCACCGTGCCGGTCACGGTGGTCAGGCCTGAGTGGTCGGCCTCTGCTGCGACCGCGCGGCTTTCGCCCAGGCGATTCTTCGACAGCACGATGTTCGTGCCCTCGAAGGCATAATATATATCCTTATCCGACAGGACTTTATCGAGCACCGAGCGCACTGGCTCGTCGGTGGCGCTGACACTTACTTTCACCTTCGTGTCCACGTTGTTGTTCACCACGAAGAGATAGCCGGTCTGGCTTTCGATTTGGTCAAGAACTGTCTTCAGAGGTTGTTGATTGACTTGCAGAGTCACTTTTTCCGACTTCACCTTAGTCGAAGGCGACGGCTCGGCCCATAGGCCTGCCGCAGAGGCTGTTATGAACAGCAACGCCAGCACAAGGCTTCTCATCAGAGACTTGGTTGCGTGCGAGGGCACTTCTCGGCCCTCTCGTGTTAAATTCATAAATTGCAATGCTTTACGATTAATGATTTTTGGTAAGTTAGTGTTGGGGTGTGCGAGGCCCCATAGCCGGCACGCAGGCTCGGCTCGCTTTTCATGGAGTTTTTCTGTCGGTTTGTTTGTCTATAAAAGGTTTGTTTGGTTTTTAGGTTGTTATATTAATGTTAATTAGTTGACTTGACGGCAATTATTTGATAATAATGTGTCGATGATCTTTATCGCTCTCATACTCGAAGCGAATATCGTAGCGAAGTGTGTTCAGCGCCTGCTCTATGCCCTCGTCGAGGTAGAATTTACCCGAGAAGCGCTCCTTAGCTATGTCGGGGCGCTGCATCTCGACACTCACGCCGTAGTACTTCTCGAAACGTGCAAGTATCTCATCCATAGGCAGGTGGCGGAAGCTGATTATGCCATTGACCCACTCGAGCATCTCGGGGTCCATGTCGTCGGTGACAAAGCCGCCATCGGCGGTTGCGCTCAGCCGCTCGCCCGGTGTAAGATCATACACGCAGTCGGCCGTCGCGAAGCTCACCGAGCCCTCGACCAGGCTTACTGCGAAATCGCTACTCGCCGAGTAGGCGTCGACATTGAACGTAGTGCCGGTCACGCGCACTTCGCCGCGACCGGTAGCCACTTTGAAGGGCTTTTCCGGATTTTTCGCTACTGCGAAGTATGCTTCACCGTCGATTTCCACGCGACGTTCTTCTCCTCGGAACTCGCCCGGAAAGCGCATCGTCGAATTCGAATTCAGCCACACCGACGTGCCGTCGGCCAGCACCAAATTGATACGCTGACCGGCCGGAACCGTAATCTGCTGCATCGGCATCTGCTCGGCCGACGCGCCGATGCTCTCTGTCACAAGGCGAACGCCCAGCGTAGCCACCACGCCGATAAGCGCTGCTGCAACGGCCGTCGCAAACATACGCAGCCAGCCACGGCGCTCGCGACGACGAGTCACTTCGGTCTGAGCCGGCTTCGCTACATCGAGCACATTTATTATATCGTAGAATTTGCGTTCCTCAAAAAATCTTCGGCGATTTTCATCGGAAGACTCAACCCAGCAGCGTACTACATGGCGTTCATCATCACTAACGCAGCCACTGAAATATCTGTATAACAAATCTTTATCCATGGTATAGTATCCGTCACCGCTCCTTGTTTTATTTCGGCGAACCATACTATATTCGTTTCAAACGCCCCCTACCCTAAACCACATCCCAAAAAAAATTCGTAAAAAACGCACACACCCCGAGCCGCCCACCCCGGAGCGAGGTGCTGTGGCCGGACATGCAGCTCTATTCTACCACGGCAATCCGCGTCGCCACTCAGGCAAGCGTGCTGTGGTAGTCGGCTGCAAAAATGACAAGTATGAGGTAAATATCGCCGAAACGCTCGCGCAGCAAGCGCAGCGCCGACGATATACGATATTCGACCGTCTTGACCGACACGCCCATCTCCGACGCTATCTCGGCATACGACTTACTGTCGATTCGGCTCATCAAGAACACATTGCGCGTCGTTTCGGGCAGCTCATCGAGTGCCTTGCGAAAACGTCGCTGCAAATCGTCGTCGTAGAGCCAATCGGGGTCGAAGGCTTGCAGCGTGGCTATGCTCATCTCGAGCTCCCACTGCGCATCGCTCAGCATATTGGCTTCGGCCTCTCGCTTCACCTGCTGATGACGAAGGTAGTCGATACACTTACCCTTTATCACACTCAGCAGATACGACTCGGGGTTGCGACCGCCATCGAGCTCGGCGCTGTGTTCCAGCACATATACGAAACTCTCCATCACGATATCCTGCGCATGCTGTGGCGTGCGAATATACAACATCGCAAACCGTTCGAACTTCCGTCGGGATTCAAACAGCCGCTCTATGATTGCATATCGATTCGTTTCGCAAGACATCTCCTAAATATATGTAAAATGTGGCACGGATTTCGACAATCCTCGCCTCAGGCATTATGATGATTTTGCACAAAAGTAGCAACAATGTTTCAATTTTCCAAAATTCCTCAAATTTTTCATAAAAAAGTCGACAGCCTGTTGACCTTTTTGCATTCCGAGAAAAGAAGTCGTGTGATAATTGCGAGATTCTTTGTAAATACGCCAATTCCCCAAATCTGAAATCTAAATCGGCAGATTGCCTGAGACAGCGACACTGCGCAGCCTGGCAAACGCCAAAGGGTGAACGCTGCGCAGCCTGGCAACCGCCGAAGGCGCTTTGCTCCGCAAAGAGCGCAGGCGACTC
>CAYSQI010000042.1:0-18033 GCA_964433215.1 uncultured Bacteroides sp. | reverse complement strand
CAAGCCCCGATTGGCCGGCCGGCGACTGTAACAATGCTAATTATTTGTTAAGATTGGACGATGGTTTGGGCGAAAGGCTTTGTTATGAGGATTTTTTTGCTTAATTTTGCGTGTTATAGATATGTTTCGAACATTTTTAGTGCTATACGGATTGAAAAAAAGATGAAAAGACTACTACACCCGCTGATGGTATTGGCCATGCTGCTGACGGCTGCGACTGTCGCCGCTGCAGAGCCGCAAGGCTATTACCGCTCGCTCGAAGGTAAGAAAGACGCCGAGCTCAAAACGGCTTTGTATAAGCTGATTCGCAATTTTACACAGGTCTCGTCGTACAGCGACTTGCCTCGCTACTTTCAGAAGACCGATGTCTATCCCGGCTCGAAGCGCTGGTGGGAGATGTATAGCAACGAGACGCTGTATGCTCCGAGTTTCCGTGGCCTCAACCGCGAGCATTCGTTCCCCAAAAGTTGGTGGGGTGGCTCGACAGGCGTTCCGGCTTATGTCGATTTAAATCATCTTTACCCGGCCGAGGGCGATGCCAATATGGCCAAGAGCAACTATCCGCTGGGCGAAGTCGACCGCACGAACGCAGTGAAGTTCGAAAACGGTGTGTCGACCGTCGGCTACCCCGTCACCGGACAGGGCGGCGGCTGCCAGTGGGTGTTCGAGCCCGACGACCAATACAAGGGCGACTTCGCTCGCACCTACTTCTATATGGCTACGTGCTATCAGGACTATACGTGGAAGTACACCTACATGGTGAGCAACAACACATTCCCTACCCTAACGGGCTGGGCCGCGCGCCTGCTGCTGAAGTGGCACAATGACGACCCCGTGAGCCAAAAGGAACTTGACCGCAACGAAGCCGTCTATAGCATTCAGAACAACCGCAATCCGTTCATCGACCATCCCGAACTCGCCGAATACATCTGGGGCGACAAGCAGGGCCAGTCTTTCAAACTCTCTACCTCGGACACTCCTGTCGGTGACCCCAACCTTATCACCCCCACGCAAGGCATGGAACTCGAATTCGGCGAAGTGGCCACCGGCTCGACGACCACGGCCGACCTCTTCTTCCGCGGCGAGAACCTCACCGGCTACTTCGACCTCGTGCTCACAGGCACCGACAAGAAGATGTTCAGCTTAACCAGCGACATCCTCAGCACCTCGCTGGTCAACGCGCCCGACGGCACCTGGCTGCGCATAACATACAACCCCAAAGAATTGGGCGACCACGAAGCCAAAATAATCATCAGCGCCGGCGGCATCACCGGCTCGCGCGGCGTCGTACTCCGCGGCAGCTGCCTCGCTGTGCCCACTCTCACGGCCTGCACCGCTACCGCTGCCGACGATATCACGGCCGACAGCTACCGCGCCAACTGGACTTCGCCCGAAGGCGAGGCCATCGACTACTGGGTTGTGACCCGCACCAAGTACGTCGGCAACACCGTATCGACCGAGGAAATCATCGCCGATGAGACCGGCATCGTCATCGACGGCTTCAGCGGCAGCGACTCCGAGAGCTACACCGTGCAGTCGGTGCGCCTGGGCTACCGCTCGCCCGAGTCGAATGTGATTTTCGTGCAGCATGCCGGCATCACGGGTGTTGAGGCCGACGAGCCGCTGCTCATCCAAGGCTTCGAAGGCTGCATGCGCTTCATCTGCTCCGACAGCCAGACCGGCGCCCGCATCTACGACCCGACAGGCCGTCTGGTGATGACCGTCGACGAAATCCATAACAACTACGACCTCTACATCGCCCCCGGCATCTACCTGGTGACTACCGACCGGTGCCGCCGCCCTGTCAAAGTCGTAGTCCGCTAATACATAGATGATTAATCTAACTCCCATAGCCCGACCGGTGTTTGCGTACAACCTGCGCAAGGAGCGGTCGTCGGCTACTCCCGACGGTGCACGCGCCACTCAGCTGCGCGTGCTTGAATGGCTGCTGCAGCGCGGGACCCGCACTGCCTATGGCGCCCGATGCGGCTTCGACCCGCGCGGAGGCCTCGATGCCTTCCGCACCGCCACTCCCGTGGCCGAGTACCCCCACTTTCGCCCCTGGGTCGAGCGCATGGTGCATGGCGAGGCCGACGTACTCTGGCCCGGCCGGTGCCGCCGGTTTGCGCAGTCGTCGGGCACATCCGACGGCAAGAGCAAGTACATACCCGTCACCGACACCGCGCTGAAGGTCAACCACTATGCCGGCAGCTCCGACGTGGTGGCGCATTACCTCGACCTATACCCCGACAGCCGCATCTTCAGCGGCAAGGCCTTCATCCTCGGCGGCAGCTATGCCAACGAGGTGACCGACCTGCCCGCCGGCGTCAAAGTCGGCGACCTATCGGCCAATCTCATCGATGCCATCAACCCGGCCGTCAATCTGCTGCGCGTGCCGTCGAAGCAAATCGCACTCATGGCCGACTGGCACGAGAAGCTGCCCGCGCTGGCTCGCGCCGCCGTGCGCCAGGACATTACGAACATCTCGGGCGTGCCATCGTGGTTCCTCACCGTGCTGCGCGAGGTCGTAAAGCTCGCCGGCGCCGACACCATCCACGACGTGTGGCCCAACCTCGAAGTGTTCTTCCACGGCGGCATCTCGTTCGCCCCCTACGAAGAGCAGTATCGCGCCATCACCGACCCGGCGCGAATGCGCTACCTCGAGACGTACAACGCCTCCGAGGGCTTCTTCGCCGTGCAGGACACTCGCGAGCGCTCGGCCGGCATGAAGCTGCTGCTCGACCGCGGCGTGTTCTTCGAATTCGTGCCGCTCGACGAGCTCGACTCGCCCGAGCCGCGTGCACTCGGCGCCTGGGAGGTCGAGCCTGCACGCGTCTATGCCCTCATCATCAGCTCGTGCAACGGCCTGTGGCGCTACTCCATCGGCGACACCGTCAAGGTGCTGTCGACCACTCCCCTGCGCATCGCCATCGCCGGACGCACTCACAGCTACATCAACGCCTTCGGCGAGGAGCTGATGGTGCACAATGCCGAGGCCGCCATGGCGGCCGCCTGCGCCGCCACCGGCGCTTCCGTGGCCAACTACACCGCCGCGCCGGTGTTCACCACCGAGCGTAGCCGCGGACGCCACCAGTGGCTCATCGAGTGGAACAAGCAGCCGGCCGACATCGATGCCTTTGCCGACGAACTCGACCGCCGCCTGCAAGCCGAAAACTCCGACTACCAAGCCAAGCGCTCGGGCAACATTTTCCTCGACCGCCTCTCCATCACCACCGCCCGCAGCGGTCTCTTCGACGCCTGGCTCGAATCCACCGGCAAGCTCGGCGGCCAGCGCAAGGTGCCGCGCCTGAGCAACTCGCGCTCCATCATCGACGCTATGCTCACTTTCAATCAAAACCAATAGATACTAAAACACTTTCTTACTACTATGAAACTCAAAAAACTATTTCTTGCAATGAGCGTCGCCGGCGCTGCGCTGTCGGCTGCGGCTCAAGACCAAGGTCCGCGCTATGTGTTCTTCTTCATCGGCGACGGCATGGGCATGGGCCCCGTCATGACCGCCCAGGCCTACAACCGCGAGATTCTCAACAACGACCAGCCCCTGCTGATGATGCAGTTCCCCGTCGTGTCGTGGTGCATGACCTACTCATCCGACCAGTCGATTACCGACTCGGCCGCCGCCGGCACCGCCCTCTCCACCGGACATAAGACTCGCAACGGCATGCTCGGCATGGGCCCCGACACCGTCAGCGTCACCTCTATCGCTCGCCAATTCAAGGACGCCGGCTACGGCGTGGGCATCACCACCTCCGTCGCACCCGACGATGCCACCCCCGGCGCTTTCTACGCTCATGTGCCCTACCGCAAGATGTACTACGACATCGACCTCCAGGCTGCTTATAGCGGCTACGACTTCCTCGCCGGGGCTGGCCTGCAAGGAACTGTCAACGCCGACGGCGACTCCACCGACGTGCTCGCCGTCATGGCTCGCCAGGGCGTGCAGATGATCTACGGCCCCGAAGAAATCGGCCTCATCAACTCCGACAAAGTATTCCTCGTCAATTCGCGTGGCACCGCCCCCTGGAACATTGGCTACACCATCGACTCCGTAAGCGGCGGACTCACACTGCCCCTGATTGCCGAGACCTGCCTCGACCACCTCAAGCGCGTGTCGCCCGACCGCTTCTTCATGATGGTCGAAGGCGGCAACATCGACCACGCCCTTCACGGCAACGACGGCGGCGCCGCACTCAAAGAAGTACTCAACTTCGACCAAGCCATCAAGGTGGCCTACGACTTCTATCTCCAACACCCCGACGAGACCCTCATCATCGTCACTGCCGACCACGACACCGGTGGCATGGTCAACGTGCACTCGCGCACCGGCCAGCCCCGTCCGCTCAGCGTTTTCGACTATCAGAAGGTGTCTAAAGAAGAGTTCAGCGCCTACTGCAAGTCGATGCTCCGCAACCGCCGCGTCTACCGCTGGGAGGATATGCAGCACTATCTCGAAGAAAAGCTCGGTCTATTCTCCTACGTGAAAGTGAGCGACGACCGCCTCGCTATCCTCAAACAGAAATTCGAAGACACCTTCGCGCTGCGCAACTCGGCCGACCAGGAAACCCTCTACGCCAACTTCAACGCCTTCGCCGTCGAAGTCTTCAAGCTCGTGAACGATGCCGCCGGCGCTGCCTTCACCACCGTAGGCCACTCGGGCAACCCCGTTCCCGTATTCGCCATCGGTGTCGGCGCCGACCAATTCAAGGGCCTCAACAACAACAGCGAGCTGCCGCGCAAGATTCGCCGACTTTGCGGCCTCGAAGAAAAATAACCCTCGCGCTCTACGCTAAACAAGCAGTGTCGCTCGGACCTCCGGGCGACACTGCTTTGTTTATGCGACGGCTGTATGATTAGTAGTTCTTGGCTTCGAGTTCGAAGAAGCTCTGCGGATGCAGGCACACCGGGCATGCCTTCGGCGCTTGCTTGCCGACTACGACGTGACCACAGTTGCGGCAGATCCAGATAGCATCGCCCTCGCGCGAGAACACGATGCCCTCCTCGATGTTCTGGAGCAGGCGGCGATAGCGCTCCTCGTGGTGGCGCTCGATGGCAGCCACGGCGCGGAAGCGGGCTGCGATGGCGGCGAAGCCCTCGGCCTCGGCCTCCTCGGCCATGCGGTCGTACATATCGGTCCATTCGTAGTTTTCACCCTCGGCAGCGTCGCGCAGGTTGGTCATCGTGTCGGGCACGTCGTTGCCGTGGAGTAGTTTGAACCACAGCTTGGCGTGCTCCTTTTCGTTGTTGGCCGTTTCTTCGAAGATAGCGGCAATCTGTTCGTAGCCCTCCTTGCGAGCCTTCGAAGCATAGTATGAGTATTTGTTGCGAGCCATTGACTCACCTGCAAAGGCATCTTGCAGGTTCTTTTCCGTTTTGGTTCCTTTCAGTTCTTTCATAGCGTTGTCTTATTATAGGTTTCTGTATTAGTTGTCTTTATTCTTGCAGTCGCAGCACACACCTTTGAAATATACGTCGATAGTATCGACTTCAAACCCGGCGGGCACTGTCTCGTCAAAAGCGCCGTCGGTAAGCGGCATATCAAATATACGGCCACAGCGACGGCAACGAAAATGCCCGTGAGCCGGACGCGAAGCCGTGTCAAACCGCAGATTGGCCGCGTCGATCTCCACCTCGCGCAGCAAGCCGCTCTCGACCAGCGTATGCACCGTGTTGTACACCGTAGTGAGCGACAAAGTCGGGTAAGTCGGCAGCAGCGCTCGGTAGATTTCCTCCGCCGTCGGATGCGAATACGAGCCATCCATAAATTCCAACACAGCGATTCGCTGAGCCGATGCACGCAGACCCGCGCCTCGTAGTTTTTCTGTATATTCGTTTGCTGTCATACGCCTATTTCTTAAAATCATTGCAAAGTTATAATGATTACAACTTATATCCAAATTTTTTAGCAAAAAAATTTCATCGTCACGCAAAAAAAAGTGAAAAAAAGAGCCAAAACGAGGAGCGCACCGCAGCCCGGCAACCACCGAAGGGCACGCTGCGCTGCGGGGGCGACTTTGGCGGCTGGGCAATAAAAAATCACCTTCGCGGAGTGGCGAAGGTGATTTTTTATTGAGGGGGATTATGAATTATCGAACTACTACCTTGGTGGCTTGGTTGCCCTGGCGGCGGATGTAGAGACCGGGGGTGAGGTCGCCGTTGACGCGAACGCCCTGCAGGTTGTAGTATTCTACGCTTGTGTTCTGGTCAACTGCTACGTCGGCTACGCCCGAAACTTCGGTGTTGTTTTCATCCTTAGCAAATTCGGCGGTCGAGAGCTCTACCACAGGAGCACTGTACTCAACTACGTCGTACACCTCGTCACCTTCAGCAAGTGCGGCGGTGTCGTCGGTTGACTTCACGGCAAAAGGAATGGCGAGAGCGGCATTGATGTTGGCGGGAGCGTTTACGGCTTCAGCACCAACATTTTTGAATGTGCAAGTAGCTGCATTCTCGGTCCAACCCAATTCTGCACCTTCATTCGATACGTTTACAAGCCAGCTGTAACCCGGAGTCTCATCTTCAGGAGCGAGAGTATAGATAACGTCGAGAGTGCTGTCGTTGTTCTGTACGTAACGGACACCCTTGATAGCCGGCTTGGCATTGATAGCGGGCCAAGTAACGTCAACATCGATTACCTTTGTACCCTTGCGGAGCTGGAACTTATTGTCAGCGTCATTTACGGGAGCGAAGTGGCTGATAGCCTGGTCAGCCTGACCAAGTTCAACGCCGTTGAGAAGAACCGTATATTCTCCATAACCATCTTCAATAGGACCTCCATTGAATTTGATAGTCGGCTTGAAAGTCAGCACGTTGGCCTTGCTATATTTGTTGTATGAATAAGCCTCGCCGAATGAGATTGAGCCTTCGGCTGAGTAGTTGTATTTTGTATAGCTAACTGTAATAGTGCTAATCCTAGCTGTACTACTACCACTTGAAATAGTGACAGCTTTTACATCGGTTGCAGCATCATAGGTAAAAGTTCCAGCATTTGAATTATTCGATTCCGGTTCTGCCAATAAATTATTAGAAGCCTTACCTTTTAATACAATTTTTGTAATGTAGCAATTGGATGGCACGGAAATAGTAAATGAATGTGTCATTCCATTACTAGACGAATTCACACGCAGTTCATAACCATCTTTTTGCCATTGACGATACTTATCCGTATTGAAATGAAGATTTACATCATTTTCGTTAATATCTTTTACATTTTGTTCATAGCTATTACTATTAGTTTGCAGAGTCAAACCATAGGCTCCTTCGGTGGTAAAGTCGTATGTAGCTGTCATATCAATATATTCAGAAGCCGCAACAGTAACTTTAATAGTGATAGAGACATGCTTTTTCCCGGCATAAGCTTCTATTATATACTCATTATCTTCCATCGGAGTGAAGCAATTATTCTGAAGTTCAACTTCTTCATAATCATCTTCCAAAACTTTAAAAACGGCAATACTACTAGCATTAACTGCAGTAACTTCGATTGCTGTGCCCTGTTCGATGGAATATGTGCCGTCGTTTTCAGCAAAAGTCTCACCAACCTTGACAAATAAACTCGGATTAGCGACTGTTACCAAAATCGCAGCTTCATCAGTAGAAAGCCCTCCATTCTTTGCTACTACAGATATTATTACATCTTCTGTAATAGTTATTGTCGTAGAGTTGCCTTCAACGGTAGTAACGACATCGTTCACGTCAACATCGAGCGAAGTTGCATTTTCAGCCGAAATAGTAATTTCAGTGCCGTAAGGCAAAGTAACATCCTCGCCGCTAAGCACTTCATTATTAACTGTGAATACGGGAGCGGAGGGCTGAACAACAGGGAAAGTGAAAGTAGCCGAGTTGCGTGTTTCCTGGTCGGCGACCCAAGCCTCAACTGTAGCAGGCGCGTCAAGAGTGATAGTTAAAGGTGATTTGCCATTCTGCTCTTCACCATTACCAACTTTATAGTAGATTGTGGTGCCGGCAACTGCATTTTCTTCTGCATCAAGAGCTGTCATGGTAACATCTTTGCTCTCGGCCAATTCACCACCATTTGGTGAAAATGAAACGTGCGTCGCAGCACGCGAAACAACTGTTTCATTCGAGTAGTATTCTACTTTGGAAAGTTGTATAATACCATTACTTGAGCCTGATTTGCAATCGAAAACCAACTGATAATATAGATTGGCTTGGGGTTGCGTAATGGCGAAAGTTATCGCACCTTTCGCAGGGGTACAACCAACTGTATCAATTAGGGTAGTAAAGTTGGCAGTAGTACTCGTTTTCAGCTGAATGCTGTTTACACTGCCGACGGTAATATCGTCTATTGTAATTACGACTTTTGAAATAGTTTCATTAATGGCCGAAGATGTTGTGATTTTTGCTACGGATGCATTATTTTTACGACCGCATTTTACGTAAGCCCATGCGTTATTGTTGTTGTTGAAATTTTCAACATTCCATGTAAAGCCATCAACTGTGGCCGACCAAGTTTTCGTATAAGAACTAATCTTTTCACTATTATAGTCAGAACCAAATTTGAGGGTGTAGGCGACACTTTCTTCAGCGGACATAAATCCGGAGCCGACAAAAAGCGCCATCAGAAAAAGTAGAACTTTTTTCATACGATGATTGAATTTTTTGATTGTTTATTTATGTTTGTATAGTTATTTTTCACAAAAGACTAATGGGTGGAAATCAACGCTGAGCGGTGCGAAGCATTTCGGGGGTGATACAGTATCGCTGCTTGCCGAGGGTGATTTCCACGGAGATATCTTCAGCCGGGGGCGACTGAAAAAATTCCGCTATCGGAGTGTCAAGCATTTGCGAAATTTGGTCAAGGGTTTCGATTGAAGGGTAGCGACGGCCGGTAATCCAGCTTGAGACTGTCATGGCCGAAACTCCAAGCCGATTGGCCAGCTCGACCTGCGTAACACGCTTTTGCTTAAGGATTTGTCGCAACCTTAACTTTACCATCAAAAAGTTGAAAACTGTTAGATAAAAGATGTTGCAAAGGTACAAAAAATGTATAGCATTACCCCCCCATTTGTTAATTTACGTTAATTTAAACAAACGAGTCTAAAAATCCCAACTCACCGCGCGAAGGCCCCCGCTGCGCAGCCCGGCAACCGCCGAAGGGTACGCTGCGCAGCCTGGAGAGCAGGCGACCTCGCCTGCGAAACGCCAGTCGTTGGTAACTTTTGAGACACACTTGGCAATAGAAATTACCGACGCCTACACAACCGACGCAGGCGAGTCGCCTGCTTTCCATGCTTTGCAGAGCGCCTTCGGCGATGGCCAGGCTTGTGCCTGCGGGGTTATGGTGTGGGGCGGGTGATGCGGAAGTTGGGGGCGTGGTAGGTGAATGTGAGGATGCCGGCTGAGGCGAGGGCGACGATGAGCGACTCGGCGGCGCGGCGCGAGATGGCAAGCTCGACGGCTATCTGCATGACGTCGAGCCCGTCGGGGTGGCGGTCGGCAAGGGCAAGCAAGCGCGAGGCTGTGTCATCGAGAGCGAAAGTGAGTGGTGCGTCGGCTTGCCAGGCTCGAACCATGAGTGGGTGTGCGACGATATTTTCGTCGGCAACGCGGTAGTAAGCGCGCCAGCGGCCGTCGGGTTCTTGAGCGCGCACGGGCCGGTCGGTGGCTTTGGCGATGGTGGCAACGATGACGGTGATGCCGGTGTCGTAGCTGTAAGCGGCGAATTCGACGTCTTGCGGAGGGTCGCAGTAGCGCTGCGCGGCCATCTCAACGACGTAGACGTCTTCTTCGTTGCGTATGCCGGCGACAGCCCCGTTGTCCTTGACGCCGATGATGAGCCGGCCGCCGTCGGCATTGGCGAAGGCGGAGATTGAGCGGGCGATTTTGCGTCCGTCGGAGATTAGGAATTTGAAGTCCTGCCGAGCGTGTTCGCCTTCAGCGATGAGCGAGGCGATGAAGCGCCGGCCGGGCTTCACGGGCAGGTCCTTCATGAGGCAGGTTAGAGAATTCGGAGCAGGTCGGTGAGTGTAGCGAAGGTGCGTTCGGGTGCGTCGTCCCAGAAGTTGACGTACTGTGCGAAGTTGTCGGCCTTGCCGGGGGTGTCGCTGATGACGCGTATAGCGACGAAGGGCACGCCCTTCATGTGGCAGACTTGAGCGATGGCGCCGGACTCCATGTCGACGGCCATAGCGTCGGGGTAGAGGCGGAGGATGTGGTCGACTTGTGCGGGTTGGTCAACGAAAACGTCGCCGGATGCGAGGGTGCCACGTCGCACGCCGAGCTGAGCGACCAAATCGGCGGGCAGGGGGCAGTCGAACTTCGGGGGGCAACCGGCGGCCTGGCCGGGGATGGTGTCGGGGCCGCACCACACGTCGTGGTATCCGATGTGTTCGGGAATGACAACGTCGAGCACGTCGGCGGGCCCGGTGCCGCCGGCAACGCCGGTGTTGATTATCAGCGAGGGGTGGAATGTGTCGATGAGAGTGAGGGTCGACACGGCGGCATTGACTTTGCCGATGCCGGAGCGGACGGCTACGACCTCGCGGCCGGCGATGGTGCCGGTGTGATATGTGATGTCGTTGATAGTAGTGGTGCGGTGGTCGCTCATGAGGGGTAGCAGGAGGTTGAATTCCTTGCTCATGGCGACGATGATGGCTATTTTCATAGTTCGGGAGTAATCGGGTGGGTTATGTAAATGACCGTGACGTCGACGTCGAAGGGAGTTGCATGGCTGGTGTAGCGCGGCCGCTTGGAGTGGCGGTAGTAGAAGGTTGCAGAAGAGTCGAATGTCGGCACATCGATGCGGCGCGATTCGCCGGCCGGCACCGCGGCGCTGACGGTGTGGCGTGCGCGGTGAATCATACGCCCGCCGGTGTCGGTGTAGACCATGTCGAGTTCGACCGCCTCGACCGTGCGCGAGGTGTTGTTGTGGATAGTCATGGACTCGCGCATAGAGCGCAGCGGCTTCTCGAAGCCGTCGACAGCGATGCTGTCGGCCGGCGGGGTCGCTATGGTGTCGTACTCGACGACAAGGCGCTCGGCCGGAGTGTTGACGGCGGCTCGGCGCGCCTTGGGCGGCGTGGAGCGTCGCATATTCTGGGCCGGCACGGCGGCTGCGCTGATAGCGGTCAAGATGACGATGGCAATGAGTCTTAGCAAATCAAAAAAAATATTAAATGCTTGATTATTAGATAACTATCACACGAGGCGGCGCGTCGAGGCGGCGGGCGCCGTCGAGTCCGGATGAGTCGTCGCGCGACTCGCGCACGGTGACTCTGAACAGGTAAGGCAGCCAGCGCCAGAGCGAGATGCGACGGCCTTTCTGATAATAATGGAAGGTGATGGCGTCGGAGTTGCCGCCGGCAAATTCGATGGAGAAGTTGACTTTGCGGTTGCTACGTCCGCGATGGCGCGGCGAGGGGTCGGAGCTGAGGTGGCAGTCGTAGCGACCCGGTGCTGGCGCGGGGTCGACGTAGCCCAGCAAGGTGCCTGGGGCCAAGCTGAAGTCGGGCGAATCGACCATCGTGACGCAGAAACGCTCGTCGGCACCGGGAGCGCGAGCGATCTCGATGACAGCTCCGCCGCCGTTGACAGTCCACCGGCCCTCGATGGGGTCGGTAGCGAGAGCCGTGAAAGCCACGGCCGACAACAAGGCAGCGAGAGCAAAGCGACGCATCAGATAGAGGCGAATTTATATGAGAAGCCGATTGAGAATATTTCCTTGACCTGGAGCTTGTGCCAGTTTTCGTCGCCACAGTCGGGGGTGTTGGTGTCGTAGCGGGCGTGGACGTAGATTTGGGTGGCCAGGAAGCGGTTGATGTCGCACGAGAGGGTGTTTTCCCAGTCGGCCTGGAACGAGTCGTAGTCGGTGAAAGCAAAAATACGCGAAGTAAATCGGATGTTGTAGCTGATTTTCCAGGCGAATTTGAGCTCAGCTGTCGAACCGAAGCTATGCTTGGTAGTCCGTCCGGCGTCGATGCCATAAGAGCCGGGATTAATGTCCTTGTTGATGCAAGTGACCATGTGGTACGATAGCGGAGCCAGCGAAGCGTCGAACGTAAAGGTTTTGGGCTTGTTGGCGTAGTTGTAGGTCATACCGATACCGGCGGTGAGCTCGCCGGGCGAGAGGAATGCCGAGCGCAAGTCGTGGGTGTTGGACTTGTATGAATTTACGACCTGGGTTTTGAACTGTCCGGTGAACGAGTAGTACCAACGATGAGCGGCCTTGATACCGAACGTGGTGTTGAGCTGGAACACGTCCTCGGTGATGTTGTAGGCGTGGATGGTGTCGTCGGGCGCGTTGTTCATACCTAACTTATACTGCGCGGTAGTCTCGAAGAGCAAGTTGGGATGGTACTCCTTGTTGAGCTTCACGTTGTAGTAGAGGTGGAGCAAAGCGTTGAGGTTATTGTTGCCGCCTTGGTACCAGTTGGGCGACACGTAGGCTTGCGAGAACTGCAACGAGGCCGAGAACGAGCGTATCCAGTGGCGTTTTTTCACCTCCTGTCCGCTGATAGTGGGCGCGACGGGCTTGACGACGTTGTCGTCGAGAGTGATAGAGAAGTCGGACGGATTGACCACGGCGACGTAGGGCTTGGGAGCTTCGGGGAGCGAGCTGAGGTTGTAGTGGACCTTGTCGGGATGGTTGAGGAATAGGTTGCGGCGCATGTCCTGCATTTGGCGGTCGAGGACCTCATAATCCTCGAGCCAACGCATCCACGGGTCGCCCGACGAGACGTTTTCGCCGATAGTGAGCGGGTTGGCGAAGTGGTAAGTGTCGTAGACCTGAGGAATGAAAAATAAGGGCGGCAGGGGCAGGGGCAGGTCGAAGGGGTCGTAAGCAATCCCCTCGCTATAGACTCGCAGCAGCGAGTCGCTCACCGACTCGGCCAGCAAGTCGGGGTCGATGATGTCGGGGAGGGCCTTTGAAACCTTCGACGGCGCAGCCGTACTCGGCACAGACGAGCGCGAGGGCGAGGGGGTGGCACGGCGCTGAATCTGAGCATTGGCGGGGAGAGCGGCCATCAGTGCGACCGTCAGCAGAGATATGAGTAGAGACTTTTTCATGTCGGGTCAGTGAGTAATGACTTAGTTTATCGTAGTGTAATCGCACCGGGGCGGATGTCAGTCGGCGGCGGGTCGGCGGCCGGTGTAGATGGTGCAGACGCCCAGTGTGAGCGTCGTAAAGGCAGTGTCGACAAAGCCGGCGCGACGCATAAGCTCCAGCATGGCGTCGCCGCGCGGCACGGCGGCAATGCTCTCGGGCAGATACGAGTATGCGCGACGGTCGCGCGACACGAGGCGCCCCATGGCCGGAATCACACAGCGGGTGTAGAGGTAGTAGAACGGGCGAACCAACGCCGACGTCGGCGTCGACAGCTCGATGACGCATAGACGTCCGCCCGGCCGCAGCATACCGAGCATGGCGCGATATCCGGCCTGCAGGTCGGCAAAGTTGCGCACGCCGAAGGCCACGGTGACGGCATCGGCTCGGCCAATAGAGTCAGGGGGCGCCAAGCAGTCGCCGGCGAGCAGCTCCACGCGGTCGGCAAGGCCGGCATCGGCCACCTTGCGGCGCCCGATGCCAATCATCCCCTCCGAGAGGTCGAGGCCGGTGACGCGCGCCTCGGGCATGGCCTTGGCCAGCGAGATAGCGAAGTCGCCGGTGCCGGTGGCAATGTCGATGATGTCGGCGGGGTGGTCGGCGGCCACCATGCGCACGGCCCGGCGGCGCCAGCTGCGGTCGAGGCCGAGGCTCATAGCGCGATTGAGGCCATCGTAGGCCGGCGCTATGTTGTCGAACATCTCGCGCACCTGCTCCGTCTTGCCGCGGGTGTGGTCGTAGGGTGTGATTTCTTCGGGGCTCATCGTAGGCGTATGGCGCAGTCGGTTATTTGCCCAGAGTAGCCAGGCAGTCGAGCACATTGCTTTGCAGGCGACGGCCGAGGTGGTCGCTGTCGGCAGGTTCGAACTTGCGGCCTGTGATGTGCTCGTAGAGCTCGATATAGCGCTGCGAGATGGATTCGCAGATTTCGTCGGTCATTTCGGGCACGACCTGTCCGGGCTTGCCCATGAAGTCGTTCTGAATCAGCCACTGACGCACGAATTCCTTTGAGAGCTGACGCTGAGGCTCGCCCTTGGCCATGCGTTCTTCGTAGCCTTCGGCGTAGAAGTAGCGCGACGAGTCGGGGGTGTGGATTTCGTCGATGAGGATGACTTTGTCGCCGAGCTTGCCGAATTCATACTTGGTATCGACCAAAATGAGGCCCTTGTCGGCGGCCATGCGAGTGCCGATAGCAAAAAGTCGGCGAGTGTAGTCTTCCATCACGGCATAGTCGGCCTCGCTCACGATGCCCTGTACGATGATTTCGTCGCGCGAGATGTTCATATCGTGACCCTCGTCGGCCTTGGTGGTCGGTGTGATGATAGGCTCGGGCAGGCGTTCGTTCTCGTGCAAGCCTTCGGGGAGCTTGACGCCGCAGATTTCGCGAGCTCCGGCGGCATAGTCGCGCCAAGCGCTGCCGGCGAGGTAGCCGCGGATAATCATTTCCACCTTGAAGCCCTCGCAGCGGTGGCCTACGGTCACCATCGGGTCGGGCACGGCAATCTTCCAGTTGGGCACCTCGGCGGAGGTGGCGTCGAGGAAGTAAGCAGCAATCTGGTTGAGCACCTGTCCCTTGAATGGGATACCCTTGGGGAGGACCACGTCGAAGGCCGAGATGCGGTCGGTGGCCACCATCACCAGGGTGGTGTCGTCGATGTTGTACACGTCGCGTACTTTCCCATGATAGAGGCTCTTCTGGCCGGGAAAGTTAAAATCTGTAGTGGTAAGCGTTGCTTGCATTGTGTATGCTATTTGTTGTTGGATTATTCTTCTGATTTATTGTCGGCCGAGTCGGCGTCGGCAGCCATGCGTCGGCTGAGCTCCTCGGCGGCCTCGGCTTTCTCGTATGCCTCGACGATGCGCTGCACCAAAGCGTGGCGCACGATGTCCTTCTTGCCGAATTCGACGCGGCCGATGCCCGGCACACCGTCGAGCACGCGCAAGGCACGCACCAGGCCCGACTGAGTAGAGCGCGGAAGGTCGATTTGCGTGACGTCGCCGGTGATAATCATCTTGGCATTCATGCCCAGGCGCGTCAAGAACATCTTAATCTGATGTGTGGTGGTGTTTTGAGCCTCGTCGAGCACGATGACGGCATCGTTGAGTGTGCGGCCGCGCATGAACGCCAGCGGGGCTATCTGTATCACCTTCGACTCCATGTATTCGCGCAGCTTCACCGGCGGTATCATGTCCTCGAGAGCGTCGTAAAGCGGCTGCAGGTAGGGGTCAATCTTGTCCTTCATGTCGCCGGGCAGGAAGCCGAGCTTCTCGCCGGCCTCGACTGCCGGTCGCGACAAGATAATCTTGCGCACTTCCTTATTCTTAAGCGCGCGCACGGCCAAGGCTATCGCTATGTAAGTCTTGCCCGTGCCGGCCGGCCCGAGCGCGAACGTGAGGTCGTTGTGCGAGAACTCCTCGACCAGCTTCTGCTGGTTGGGTGTGCGGCCCTGGATGGGACGGCCGCTCAAGCCGTAGATGATGACGCTGTCCTTCTTGATTTCCTTGGGAGCATCGCCCTTGACGATGTCGAGTATGACGTCCTCGGTCAGCGAATTGTGCCGCACGGCATAGTCCTCGAGCTCCTTGATTTTGCGTTCGAACTCGGCGGTCTCGCCATCTTCGCCTATCACTTTTATGACCGAGCCGCGCGCCGCGATGCGCAACTTCGGAAAGAGGTTGCGTATCAAGTGCATATTGGCATTGTTGACGCCGTAGAAATTGACGGGATCGGCATTGTCGATCAGTACGATGCGCTCTATCATAGCTCGGAGATGAAGGTGTTCAAATCGTTTTTAAGCCGGTGTGGTTATCGTTACTTACATTTATATATTAGCGAGCCGTGTATCCGCCATCGACGGGATATAGGCCTCCGGTGCAGAATCCGGCGCGGTCTGAGGCTAAAAATTCGACCATAGCAGCCACCTCGTCGGGGCGGCCGACGCTGCCGCGCAGGAACAAGGCGTCCTCATCGGCACGCAGACGGCTGATGTCGGCGGCGCGGCCACCGGCGGCGTGTGCCAGCGCGCGATCCATCAGCGGCGTGTCGATAGTCGACGGGCACACCGCATTGACACGGATGCCCAGGTGAGCCAAGTCGATGGCAGCGCTGCGAGTCAACTGCGCCAGCGCGCCCTTCGTCAAGCCATAGCCACAATTGCCGGCCTTGCCCACAAATGCTTGCTCGGATGCGTTGATTACGATTGAGGCCTGGCCGCTGCCACTATCGGCCGCATTGGCCAGATAGGGGATGGCTGCCTGGATGGTATTCACCGTGCCGACGATATTGGTCTGTATCAAATCGTCGAGCTCGTCAGCAGTCATGTCGATAATGGTATTCTTGCGGTGGATGCCGGCGTTGGCAAACACAGCGTCCACGGCGCCTGCATCGTCGGCTGCAAGCTCGAGAGCCGCTTCGAGATGCCCGCGGTCGCGAGTCGTACCCTCAAAAAAGCAAACAGGCTCGGCCGACTCAATCTCGCCGATGAGCTGCTTGGCTTCCTTAGGATGTATATCCATGAATGTCACACGCCAACCGGCCGCCGCGAAAGCCCTTACGGCCGCCGCGCCGATACCCGAGGCGCCACCGGTAATGAAAACTGACTTAGCCATCTGTGAAATTTTTTACAAAATTACCATTTTTCCCTTAATCTACAAAAAAACCGACATAAGAACAGGCTCGCGCAGATTAAACAATGTCCGTTCCTGAAAATGGTTGACTCGGTTTGGTATATTTACTAGTATTGGTTTACTCTATCTCTAAAGGTGGTTGACTAACCGAGTCTTATCCCTGGGCTACGTTGCCTTCGGGCTACGCCCTCAGTCAACTCCGCCCAGGGATAAGGACAAAGTTACAAAAAAAAATTTATGGTGGCAATGTCTCTCTATCAAGGTTATCAATCGCCTTTTCTCTATAACTCATCCAACCACGTCTGAACCTGCCACTACGGCCTGCGGCCTCTATCGGCGCAAGCATCTCAATGCTCCTGTGTGGACGCTTATTATTGTAGAATGGTACAACTGTTCGCATTCCTTCTCGGACTTCATCTATGTCGTGGAACTCCTTATCCTGGAAAAGTTCGTTTTTAAGCGTATTGTTGATGCGCTCGGCTTCGGGATTGTCTTTGGGATTGCCAGATTCAGTCATACTGATGCTAATCTGATACTGATGTAACACTTCGATATAGTCTGAAGACGCGTATTGCATTCCTCGGTCACTGTGATGAATTGTAGATGACAGATCCACTCCATGTGCCAACAGAACGTCTATGGCCATATACAGAGCCTCAAGTGGATAAATCGTTCCCAATGTAGGCCCAACACTATAACATAATAGTATCTTGGTGTATGAGTCAAGTACAAGACTCGCATAGCAGAAAGTCCGTTCTCCACTAAAGCGATCTATCAGGGGGGGGATATACGTTATATCGCTGACTATCACCTCTCCGAGGCATATAGGGATCAACGGCTTGGCCAGGTTAGGATATGTTGGGTTACCATGAGTTGAATCGGTGGTACGAGTCATTCGCCTGCGTCTGCGCAGCTTATAGCCGTATCGGTCGAATATCTCGCAGAAACGGTCACGGCCTATCGCAGATTCACTCCCGAACTCTTTCGTATACATAATCCAGATTTTTAACCCTCCGATACCAGGATCTATCCTTCGAACTTCTTCTATATAGCGAACAGCAAGTTCCTCCATGGTCAAGCGACGCATATACGTGTGTGTAATTCGGAGTATCGACGCTTTTCAATTTCTGATAACGCTTTTCAAATGACACTTCAAGACAATTTGCTCCGGGAGACTACGGTTTCCTTTTTTTTGTGTTGCAGATTATAGTTTCTGTGTGAAATTTCCTTTGTCGACCGTGCACTCAACAGGGGCTTACTCAGCCCCCTCGGCCCGCTGTCTTCCCCTTAGGAGGAGTCTGTTGCACTTCTTATTTGAATCT
>CAYSQI010000041.1:0-21438 GCA_964433215.1 uncultured Bacteroides sp. | reverse complement strand
GTTGCAAAGATACAACACAAATTTAATATACGCAATTATTTCGCAAAAATAATTGCATAAGGATTGCTATTTTTTTTCGATGAGGGGCTTTTATGCGTATGAGTGTAGGCCGCCGAGGATGAAGTTGACACCGAAGTAGGTCATGATGACGCTTAGAAAGGCAAGTATGACAAAGCGTGCGAAAAAGCGGTCGCTGCGGAAGGCGGGTAGGGAGGCGGTGTGCAGTCCGGCCGAGTAAATGAGCATAGTGATTAATGCCCAGGTTTCTTTTGGATCCCAGCCCCAGTAGCGTCCCCACGACTGGTTGGCCCACACGGCGCCGATGAAAATGCCGATACACATTAGAAAAACGACGGGGCATAGCATCGAACGCGCCACGTCGAGCAAGCTTTGCCGGCCGATGTGCCAGGCCAGGCCACACAGAGCCATCACGGCCATGCCGGCATAAGCCAGCATCACAGTCAGCACGTGGACCGACAGCAGCGGCGAGCGCAGCACGGGCATCACCGTGGTAATCTGCGGATTGCGATGCCCCATCATGGCCACCATCAGCGCCAGGCCGGCCACGATGCAGCAAATTGCCGGCAATCGCGGATTGTGTCGTGCCAATCCGATACCACAGGCACAAGCTGCCAGGGCCATCCACTGCATGGTCTCGTAGCCGTTGGCCATCGGAATGCTGCCCGAGGCTATCCAGTCGAGTATGATTAGCAGTAGTATCCAGCCGGCGCTTGCAGTGGCGAGTAGCGTAGAGGCAAGTGCGTGGGGCGCGAAGAATAGTATCAGTGCGGCGACAATCATGATGATGGCCGGAAGTGGCGATGGCGCCAAGCGCACAAACAGGTCTTCGCAGAGTGTCTTAGTGGACGAGGGCAGCACGGAGCCGGCTTCGCGTCGCTGGTACTCGCCGATTTTGTCGATTACGGATATGGCTTCGTCGGTTCGGTTTGTGGCGATTAATTCGGCTAAGTAGTTGAGTGCATGGCGTGTGAAGTGCCATTGGTCCAGGTCGAGTCCAGCGGGTTGGTCATCGACCGGTGAGAGCCAGTCGTAGTGTCCCTGTTCGTCGCGTGTCGGGAATATCTTCCACAGCGAGCCTGTGGCTGCTTGTGAAAGCAGGCCGAATTGTTCATTTGCGGCTGAGTGCGCCGGCGAATCGGCACGATACGAGCCGTCGGGAGCGAAAAAGTCGGCCACGGAGGCGCGTTTGCCTGCAAGTTGGAATTCGCGCCGAGTCGATTTGTCGCGAATTGCTATGCACGGTTCTTTCTTCCAAGAATCATAGTTGAAAAGCCATCCGGCCATGATTTGCTCCGGTGCGAGGCCTTCGTAGTTGGCGCTGCCGGTTAACTTTACTGAAAAGAGGCGGGCGTAGGTCGATAGTTGCATGATGCGCCCGTCGGCGTAGATGTAGAGATTTCCGAGGCGGTCGGCCACTTCGCGCGGCACGGTATTCGGAGCGGCTGAGGCGGCAATGGTGCATAGGGCTACTGAAACAAGAACGGCCGCGCGGCGGTTGGCTCGACGGCCGGATAAGTATTTGCAGACCAAATACCAAATCATCGAAAAGAGCAGCATGGCGTATCCGGTGTAGCTGATTGCGACACCGGCAGGGTCGTGTGCTACGGTCAATATCGTGCCTCGGCCGTCGGGGTCGTAGGCCGATTGATAGAAGCGGTAGCCGTCGTGGCTGTAGACCTTGTTCATTGCTACACGCGCAGGTGTGTTGCCATCGACAGTAATTTCCGAGACGTAGTCGCACGGTGTGCGAGTGCCGGGATAGTTCACAATTTCGAAATCGAGGAGTTCGACTGTCATGTCACCGATTTGAGCAGGCTCGCCTACTCGCAGGTGCAATGTTTCCGAGGTTCCCCAAAGCCACGTGGCGAGTGCCCCGGCCAGGATTACTAAAAATGAAACATGTATCGAAAAACGACACAGGTTGCGATGGAGCTTTCGGCGGATGAGCACGACGAGCGCGGTAACTGATGCTACGGCCCAAAGAACGACCATGGGAAGTGAACTGCTGTATTGAATTCCTTGCTCGCCCATGCAGCTTAGCACGGCCATGACAAGGCAGATGATTCCGAGAATGAAGAATGCCGGCATTTGATTTTTGATAATGAAAAGTTTCGCAAAGGAGCGGTATCACTCCTTTGCGAAACACTATGAAGAATTACTTAGATAGCGTCGAGGAAGGTAATCACAGCGTCGCGATCGGCCTTCGAGAGCTGGCGGAAGTTTTCGACAGAGGCTCGGGCATCGCTCTGGTCAGATGTGCCGTGCCACATGATTGCTTCCATGGCGTTGCGGGCGCGGGCATCGTGCAGACGGTCGGCATAGGCCGAGCCTGTGACGCGCTGATGCAGACCGCGACCCCAGAGCGGGGTGGTGCGGCACCAGCCATTGCGGATGTCATTCACCATGTGGAGCTTATGCTGAATCATATCGGTGTAGGGCCAGATAGTCTGATTCGGATAGCGGGGCAGCAGACGCTCGGGGTCGGCTTTGGTGAAGAACTGAGCCGGGTCGCGAATTTCATCATTGCCGGTGGTCCACGACGGGCGGTGGCAGTATGCACAGCCGATTTGCTCGAAGATTTCTTTACCGCGTGCTACGTCGGGGTTGTCGATGTCGCGCACGGCCGGCACTGCCAGACCGCGGTGCCATACCATCATGTCGATATAGTTCTGGTCTGTGGCTTCGGCCGGCAGGGTCGTCGAGTTGATGTAAGCCAGGATGTTGGCTTCAACGTCGGAGGTAAACCATTCGGTATGCTCGTGATTGGGGTCGACGGCTTCGATGTAGGCCGGGAATGCAGCCTGCACTTCGGGGTCGGCAGCAGCAGCGCGGGCGTAGTAGCCGCCGGCATCTTTATAGTGGTAGCGGCGGTCGCTGCGGGTCACGTTGGTAATGTTCCAGAAGGCGTTAGCGCCGGCTGCGTCCTGCAGCGGGCCGCGGCTCAGAGCGTAGGTGTAGCGGAACGGATACTTCTGCTTGTCGCTCGACACTTCCTTCGAGGTGTATTGGCCGACCCAGTTGCCGCCGGCAAAGATTGCCGGGTTGAGCCCGTTGGGCATGAAGCCGTCCTGCTCTTCCAGGCGGTATTGAGCCAAAAGGTCTTCGTCGCTGATGGCGTCGAGCAGGCCGGTGCCGTAGATGCCGATAGTGTTTTCGAGCTTTACCTCGTATTCACCCATCTGTTCGCGCGAGAGCTCGCCTTGACGATAAGCGTAGACTGCATCGGCCGGCATACTCACTTCCGGGTAGCGTAGCGAGTAGGTCTCGCCGTCGGGGAAGGTGTTGTTCCAGCTATCGGTGTACTCGTGCCATGAGATAATCACCTTGCTTTCGTCGAGCGGAGCTTTGAAGGGCTCTACAGCATGGCCCTGAGGCATACCGGCCAGCCAGTTGACGTAGCCTTGTGTGGCCGGATTGTAAACGACAAGCAGGTAGCCGTTGCCGGCTTCGTTGGTGCGGAAGGGGCCGTCTGGCTGCGACTTGCCGTGGCCGTAGCCGGGGTGGCAGTGCATGCACGACGAGCGTGTGTAGATAGGGCCGAGGCCGCTGCGCACACCCGAGTTGTTCGACACGTAGTTTTTTTCGAACAGTTGCTCGCCACGTTTGAACGAGGCCAGGAAGCCTCCATCTTCGACACTCTTGGTGGGCTGCTCGAAGGCGGCCGATGTGGTGATGTACGATGTGCCGAGCTGACCGCCGGAGTAGTACCAGTCGGGGCGTTGAGCTACATCGGGATTGGGCTGTTCGTTGCCGCCGGTGGTCGTGTTGTCGTCGCTACACGAAGCGAGCGCGCCGCCGACCATAGCTGCAAGAAACAAAGGATAGAGTTTCATGATTTTATTTACTGATTAAGTCGATAACTTCGTCGAGTACATCAACCACGTTGTTGCAAGCGTCGACAGCAGCGAAGTTGATTTCGTGCATCGAAGCATCCTGCGAGGTCGATGCAAAGGGCTCGCGCATCTTGCTGATAGCGGTGATAGCGTTGTCGATGGCGGCGAGTACGCGGGTGTTGAGTTCGGCGTCTTTTTTAGCAACGAATGTGCTCAGAGTGTGAGTCGAGGGCTTGATGTAGGTCTCGTTTTCGCCTGTCACGGCGGTGAAGCCGGCATAGGCGTTGCGCACCGAACGGAGGTTGTCGATGAAGTCGGTGATTGAGTTCAGAGCGTAGGGCGATTCGATGTAGTCGGGGTCGGCGGCGAGGCCCGAGCCTACGGGGTTGCCAATCTTCTGGTTGCCCACTTCGTCGGCAATGTCCTGAGCACCAACGATGAGTTCCTGCACGGCATCGGCATAGTTGACGTAGGTCGAACCGGCTTGGCCGGCGTTCTTCATGTACCAGCCGTAGTTTTTGTCGTAGCTGAGTTCGGCGTCGTCGAGGATGTTGAGTTTCGACTGAGCGACGGTGCCTTCGTCGGCCCACGACGCTTCAAGGCGCAGGCAGCAGTTGCGCAGGTCGTCGGCAACGGCAGCGAGGTAGTAGAGTTCGTTCTGAGTGAAGCGCGAAGCGGGGCGCGGCGACGTGGTTGCAGTGGTGGTCGACTGCGGTTCGAACAGCAGGTATTCGATGGCGTGGAAGCCGAGCAGACCCTGGCCGAGCGACGAGCCTACATATTCGCCGGCGCTCTCGCGGTCGTGCATTTGGCTCATCTGCGATGCGTTGTTGAGCATAGCATCCATGGCCGTCTTGTCGAGAGGCCAGGTGTCGATGTGCGGGTCGATGTTGTAGTCGGCCGCGGCGCCGTAGAGCCAGGCTTCGCTCAGCTCCCAATAGCGGCGAGCTTCAATCCAGGCATCGCCGGCTTCGGCGATTTTGGCTTCAGTGAGATTAGCCACGCCGGCGTCGCACATAGCGTCGCACAGGTCGGCCAGCTTCACCGATGCGTCGGCCAGACCACGATAGGTGGGCACCACGGTGTTGTTGACATAGTCAGTCACGACGGCTTGTAGGGCCGCTTCGTCGGCATCGACGGGGTTGTTTACGCCATTGTTGTCGTCGTCCGAGCACGATGTCGCCAGCAGCGCAGCACCGAGCATAAGTGAGAGTGTTTTGATAGTTTTCATCATTTCTTTTATATGTTTAGATTGTACCATTAGTTTTTAATTGAAGAAGCCGGCGTAGGCAATGCCGATAGAAATCGACGGCTCGTTGTTGTACGGCTTTTCGAGCAAGCCGATGCTATATTCGCCTTTGATGATAATTTGGCGAAGCGGGAAGTAATTGATGCCGGCAGCGAGGCGTGTGCGGCGGGTCCAATCGTAGCGCAGTACGTCGCCGGCGGTCTTCATCATCGAGTCGTAGTAGTCGTAGCGGCCCCAGACGTAGAGTTGCTGGTCTTTGACTTTCAGTGGTGCGAAGATGTTGTAGCCGAGTTCGACACCTACCGAGATAGCGTCAGACGCTACGTTGGTTTTGGGCGATGGCGAGTCGTTGCGCATCTTTTTGTTGTAGGCTGTGATGCGGTCGGCATCGGTCAGGTGGCCGTAGATGACACCACCGCGAGCAATGATGTTGTAATTCTTATAGGTGAAGTCGAAGGCACCGATGGTCAGCGTACCCTTCACGTCGCTCCAGTTTTCGTTGGGGTGCGACAGCGTGTTGCTGAAAGTGTTGCCCATATAGCCGCTTACGCCCAGACGCAGTCCTTTGACGCCTGTGTAGTCGATGCGGCCTACGCCGGCCAGCGAGTTGGCGATCTTGAATTCGTAGGGGCTGCCCGAAGCCGAGCCTACCCAGTTGTCGCGGCCGAAGAGGTCGCTGTCGAGGCCGGGAAGCAACATGGCTTGGTATTTCCAGTGGCCGACTTGTCCCCAAAGGCTGACGCCCGTCTGGTGCCAGGTGCAAGGGATTATTTGCGAGTCGCCCTCCGGGCGGAACACACCGAAGAAGTTGTTGGGCTCGTGGGCATTGTTGGTAGAGCCGACGGGCACTACGAGGTGGCCGGCGCGGATATTGAACTGCGGGTAGAACGATTTCTGAAGCCAGAATTGTTCGAGGGCTACTTCACCGCCGCGCTCGATTTCGCTTTCGTATTCGCCGCCTTCGTCGTCCTCCATTTCGACAGCTGCTTCTACGCCGCCGTGTTCGAATTCGATTTCAGTGCCCATGCTCCAGCCCTTGCCGAAGTCGTAGCCGAGATAGAGCACTACGTGAGGCAAGTCCACGCGGCTGTGGTGTGCGTCGGTGAAGTTGGCCGGAGTCTTGTAGCGGTTCCAGGCGTCGGAGAAAAAATTGTAGCTGTAAGTGGCTTCGCCATAGCCACCTACGGTGAGCTGTGCCGAAGCCGGAGCGGTGGCCAAAGCCGCCGCTCCAATCAGTGATAGAATAGATTTTTTAGGCATTTGATAACTTGTTTCTTGTTTTCGCGGTGCAAAATTAGGCCACCCCGCTCGCGTCGGCAATACTCTTTTTTTAGTAATTTTCACAGTATGGTCTAACTATTTTTAAGTATTCGTCGACCGATAGAGATAATCTACACTTGCGTTTTTCCTCGGACTTATCAAAAAAAAGATGGTCGGAAGGTTTGGAAATGTCGGCAATTAGCTTTACCTTTGCTTGTCGACTCGTAATACGCATGAAAAAGAAACTCGGAATATTTGTTTTTGCAGTCGCAGCCGCGTTGCTTTCCACTACGGCGGTTGCAGCATTTCCTACAGCCGATGTGGCGAGTGAAGTGCGGCAGCCGAGTGTTAGCATCCGTGTGTTGCGGACGGGTGTGGAAATTGTCAACGACACTCGCACGGAGTGCGACGTGATGATTTACGCCATCACCGGACAGCTGATGAAGCACGTGAAAGCAGCCCCCGGTAGTACGCAGATAGAGCTGGCACCCGGTTGCTACATAGTGCGTGTCGATGGACTTTCGAAACGAATCGTTATCCAATAATTATATCTACTTACTTTATTCAACTCATGAAAGAACATTTGACGACATTGCTGGCGGCTACGTTGCTTGCCGGCTCCTCAGCCGTGGCTGCTGACGCCAATCCTGACGCGCGTTTTCAGGCTTGGCCTTCGTACGACGGAGCTGACTTGGAAATGACCGTCGACCCGACCGGCACGCGCTTTGCGCTCTGGTCGCCCGAGGCCGAGGCAGCGCGCGTTTACCTCTATAACACCGATCGCAACACGTCGGCTATCGACACGCTGGAGATGACGCGGGGCGACCGCGGAGTGTGGCGCGCAGCGGTGGCTCAGCCTCTGTATGGCAAATTCTACACATTCCGCATCAAGCACCAAGGCCAATGGCTGGCCGAGACTCCCGGCGTGTGGGCTCGGGCAGTCGGTACCAACGGCGAGCGAGCCGCAATCATCGATTTCGCAACGACTAATCCCGCCGGCTGGGCTGCCGACCGCGGCCCCAAGGTCGATAACTTCACCGACGTGGTGCTCTACGAAATGCACCACCGCGATTTCAGTATGTCGCCTTCGAGCGGTATCGTTCACAAGGGTAAATTTCTGGCGCTCACCGAGCCGGGTACGCACAATGCTACGGGCGAGGCTACCGGCATCGACCACCTCAAGGAACTTGGTGTGACACACGTACACATCCTGCCAAGCTACGACTACAACTCGGTCGACGAGGCCAATCCGCAGCTCAATATGTACAACTGGGGCTACGATCCGCTGAACTACAACGCACCGGAAGGCTCGTACTCGACCGACCCGGCCAATCCGGCCACTCGTGTTCGTGAAATGAAGGAAATGATCAAGGCGCTTCACGATGCCGGTATCGGTGTCGTAATGGATGTCGTCTATAATCACACCGCACTGGTCGGTAATTCGAACTTCGACCTCACCGCTCCGGGTTACTACTATCGCCACCGCACCGACGGTTCGTACTCCGACGCCTCGGGTTGTGGCAACGAGACAGCCTCCGACCGCGCGCAGATGGCCAATTTCATCGTTAATTCGGTTAAATACTGGGCCGAGGAATATCATATCGATGGATTTCGCTTCGACCTCATGGCTATTCACGATACCGAGACAATGAACCGCGTGGCTCGTGAACTGAAAGAAATCAATCCGTCGATTTTCGTCTATGGCGAAGGCTGGACGGCCGGTGATTCGCCGCTGCCCGTGGAGCGTCGCGCTCTGAAGGAGAATGTAGCGCAAATGCAGGGTGTGGCCGTGTTCAGCGATGATATCCGCGATGCTATCAAAGGTCACTACAGCGACGCTGCCGACCGCGGTTTTGCTACCGGCAAGCCCGGCAACGAAGAGACTGTAAAAATCGGCATTGTAGCCGCTACGGCTCACCCGCAAGTCGACTATTCGAAGGGCAATAACTCGACGTTTGCTTACGCCACATCGCCGCAGATGATCGTCAACTACGTATCGTGCCACGACGACCTGATGCTGACCGATAAACTTGCCAAGTCGATGCCCGGCTCTACGCCCGAGCAGCGCATGCGCGCAGCCCGCTTGGCTCAGACTATTGTCTTTACCTCGCAAGGCACTCCGTTCATGTTTGCCGGTGAAGAAGTTTTCCGTTGCAAGTACGGTGTACACAACTCCTATAAGTCGCCCGACTCAATCAATGCTATCAACTGGCAGCTCAAGCACGACAACGCCGATCAGTTTGCTTACTATCGCGAACTAATCAAGTTGCGTCGCTCGCATCCGGCCTTCCGCATGACTACTGCCGAGGATATAGCTCGCAATATCGTATTCGACAAGGTCGAAGGCTCGAATTTGATTTCATACTCAATCAAGAACAATGCCAACGGCGACGAATGGCGAGAAATAAAGCTCGTCTTCAACGGCTCGGATGAAGCTCGCGAAGTGAAGATACCGCGTGGCGAGTGGATTGTTATTGCCGAAGACGGTCGCATCTGTGCCGACGGTCTTGGCACGTCGAAAGGTGGTAAACTTACCGTAGCTCCGACGTCGGCACTCATCCTGGCTCGCAAGTAAAATCAAAAGCGACTATACAAAAAGCGCTGCAACCCTGTCGGCTGCAGCGCTTTTTGTGTCAATGTGAATTCGTATGCTTAGAAGGGGAAGTTGATACCGAAGTTGACTGATGCGTTGGAGTTCATCGGGACAAACTGCTTGGAGACTTCACCCAGGGTGCGGTCCATGCCCAAGAACATGTTGAAGCCCTTGGTGTGCAGGTTGAGCATCCAGCCGAAGCCGAAGCCGTAAGTGCCGGCGGCTACGTTGGCATTCATCGAGAAGCACTTGCCGGGTGCGAAGTTGGCCGAGATTCGGGCTTCGGTCCAAGTGTATTTTCCGGCCAGGCGTGTGGTGCTCAGCAGGCCGAAGTGGAGCTTGCGGTATGTGGGCAGGGCGAAGTCGACGCCGAGGTTGACGGTGGCGTTGAGCGAACGCTTGCGCGAGCCGTCGAGGCCCATGTCGCTGAGCTGGTATAGTTCATCGAGATTGGCCGAGAAGCGATCCCATTCGTTCTCGAAAGAGTTGGCGGCATCGTCGTCGGCGTTGAAGATGTAGGCATCAGTGTTGAGGGTGCGGTCGCCGCAGGTCGATGCCTTGCGAGTGTCTTTGAAGTTGATGAAGCCGAGGTCGAGCACGGCTGCAGAGAAGGTGAAGTCGTGCCAGGCGTATGTGGCACCTAAGTCGAAGGCCACGCCGTAGCCGTTGGGGCCGATCGAGCCGTCGCCGTCGAGGTTGGCGCCGGAGACGTATTCGCGGCCGGTCTCAGCGTCGTAGTCGTGTTCGTACTCAAAACCGCCCACGTTGGCATAAATGTCGGCGTTGGTCGTAGCCTGCCAAGCATCTTCGCCGAGCGTTAGGTTGGCCTTGTTGAAGTAGGCTTCGAGATTGGCTACGCCGATTAGGAATTTTGCGTTCACACCGATGCGAAGGCCGGGCACAGCACCGATGTCGTGCGAGTGGCCGATGGCAATTTCGCCGTAGCCCATAGCTTTGGCACTAAGGTCGGTGATGTCGTAGGTGCGGTTGCTGATGCCTTCCTTGGCCAGCGAGATAAGCGAGCCGGGGATGGCGGCGTTGACGTTCGCGACAGCGTTGACCGAAATGGTGTTGTATCCGCCGAAGGCTTTGAAGCCGGCGCTGAGGACGTTGATTTTAATGTCGGTGCCCAGCACGTTCTTGTCGTGGATGTTATTCATCACTTCCTCGGCCGACACGAGCGGGTTTGTGAAAAGCACGGTGCGGCCGTCGCGATTGTAGATTACGCTCGAGAGGTTGAGGCTGCCGCGTAGTGCGATGTTGAGGTCGCCCAAGGCGGGCATTGAGATGAATTCGTCGTCGTTGCCGATTGCCGGGTTCATCTGATAGCGATATGAGTAGTTGTCGAGGAAGTAGCCCGAGTAGGTGCTTTGAGCGTTTAGGCCTGTCATTGAGCCGACGATTGCGGCTGTGGCTACTATATATTTAAGTGCTGATTTCATTGTTTCTTTGACTGATGAGTTGGTTGGGTCGGCTTAAAGTTCTTTTTCATAGTAGCCGCTAACGCGAGCGCGGATGTCTGTGAGTTCGATAGTCTGCGAAGGAGTGAGAGCTTGGCCGTCGGCCGAGCCCGACAGAACGGCTACGAACTCTACGCCGTCGAAGTGCTGCACTGTGCCGGTCATTTCGATGGTTAATTGCGCGTTGGCCGAGTTGGCATCGACGTGCGAGCTGCGTATTTCGACGCCGCTGATGCGGTTGCCGTTGATGTCGAGGGGGTAAGCAAAAAGTTCGACAGCCACCGGGCAGTTGTTCGTGACAGTAGCTGAGAGTGACAGCTTTGTGATGGTGATTGCGTCGATATCGTCGTCGTTCCAGCCGTCTTCAATATCGGTGTAGACGATTTGCGAGGATTCGGTCAGAGCGAGCGGAGCGAGCAGCTGATAGTTGCCCTTGACAGCGGGTAAGGTGCGTCCGAGTGCGAAGTTGCTTACGTGCTGTGTCGGTATTTGCGGATTGTCGAGTGTGATGCCGATGCTCTCGGGCAGTCCGGCCGAAGGATAGCCTTGCGGCAGGGCCAGCAGTCGGCCGAGCGACGAGAATTTTACGAATGTGAGGTCGGAGCTATACTCGGCCGGCGCGGTGTAGCCGTTGGCGTCGGGAGCAAGCACAAAGTTGTAGCGGCCATTGTTGCCTTTGTCGCAGCCGATGGTGAACGAGCCTTCGTCGATGGAGAATGTCGGGGTCGGCATACCGGTGCGAATAGCTTCGAGGGTCAGGCCGGTGCTGCAAACGAGCGAATTGTCGGCTACCGGATTGTTGACTTGAAGATAAATCTGCGGGTCGACCAACTCGATGTTTGTGCCGTTGCCGGCGAGAAATTCGGGAATGTCGTTGAGGCTCACGGGCGCTATGTCGAGTCCGTCGAGCTTATAGTTGACCGTGCCGGAGAAGGCCGATGCCGTCAGGTCGGTCATGCTGTAGTCGATGTGCAGATGCAGTGTCTCGGGCAGAGTGACGGTTGAGTTGGGCAGGATTGAAATGAAGCCCGACAAAATCTTGAATTCGCCGTCGTAGGTGAACTCGTGGTTTGCATCGAGCTTGACTCCGGCGGTGACGAAGTCGATGCCCGTAGCATGAATAGTTATAGCTGTCTTAGTGTCGTAGACTACTTTATGGTCGATGGTCCAGTGGCCTGTGGCGGGGTCGTACTCGCCGTCGGTCGATGTTGCATCGAGGCCTTTGGGCAGGAGAATTACGATGTCGTCGAACGTCACACTCGTGATGGCTCCATCGATGTTGAGCGCACTCAGAGTCATCGTGAACGAAAGGTCGGCTGCGACGTGGTCGAGCGCTATGATTGCGTCGTCGACGTGGCCGGCGTTGTAGTGAATATCATCGCCCATCTCTTTGATTACGTATGTGATAGCTCCTGACGATGGATCGACCGATGGAGCTTTCAAAGATCCGGGCAGGTACTTGTCGAGGTACTTGTCGGTAGGCTCGACCACCGGTGCCGGCGCGGTCACTTTGGCAATTTCGATAGGTTCGGATTCAAAATCGCCGTTCTCAATCAGCGCGTAGAATTCGCGACCGTCGATGGTGACGGGTTTGATTTTTGAATCTTCATCGAAGGTGATGATGTCGCCGAGAGTGACTGTCTCGATATTTACAGGAATCACAAGGTCCTCAACGTTGACTCGTGAGGTGGTGTCGATGTCCGACAGGTCGTAGTCGTCATTGACACATCCGACACAGCAAAGGAGTGTCAGCGGTGCAAGCGCAAGCTTAACGGATAAATGGTTCATTGATAAAGAATTTGAATAATGACGCATTAGGAATGCAAAAGACTTCCTAATCTTGGCCGCAAAGTTAAGTAAATATTGTTAAAAAACAAACAAAATTGTTAATAAATTTGCCGGTTTGTCGAAAAATTGAAACAAAAGTCGATAATTTTTCGGCAGTTATTCGATTTTTTCATCGAGCGCGACGAGTGGCGAGGACAGTGATGGCGATATGTGCGCCACAGAGTAGGGCGACGACTGCAAAGAAATACGCTGCTGCAAAGTCGCATGCCAGCCATGCACCCAGGTTGATTGCCAACTGCAAGCCGGCGTAGGCGGCGGCCACTGTAGTGTGTCGTAGGCCACACTCGTTCGAAAGATATTGATAAAGGTGAAGGCGATGGGCCTTGAAGATGTTTTCGCGTCGAATGATGCGTCGCACCACAGTCAGGGCCGTGTCGACGCCGTAGACGGCCACCAATACCATCCACCATATCGAATCGGTGGCTATAATCAGCGACAGAAGCAGGTAGAGCGTGACGACGGCAATCGAAATAGCTCCGACATCGCCTGCAAAGCATATCGCACGGCGGCGGAAGTTGAAAAAGCCAAAGACAGCCACGGCGCAGAGTGAGAGCCCGGGTAGCTGCGGCTCGGTAAAGTTCAATACATTATTGAGGCAAATCAGCGTAGCGAGCAACACGGCCGAGTAGGCTGCTGTGATGCCGTTGATGCCATCCATGAAGTTGAATGCGTTAAGATAGGCAATCGCTATCGGCACGACTGCCAACCATAGCCATGTGGATGCCTCGGCGATGCCGGTGAAGCCCGCGAGTATCAGCACCACGCTGGCCAGCTGGGCCGCTAACCGCACACCCACGCCCAGAGGCTTGAAATCGTCGATGAAGCTGACAATCGCAGCTATCGACAGGCCGCCTGCGAAGTAGGCGACTTGTAGCGACGGCGACAAGCCGGCGGCCGCCATCGCTGCAATGTAGAAAATGCAGCCACCGCCCGTGATGGTCGGCCGCGAATGCGACGACCGCTCGACGGGGCGCTGACGGCTTGCCTCGTAGTGCTCGGCAATGCGAAGGTAGATTGCCTCGACGACAAAAAGGATTATTATTGCTATCAGATAGAATGCCATGGCTTGAATTATGAGACAAAATTAGGCATCTGCGGCTGAAATAGCAAATTTAAAGCAAACAAACAGCAACTTTTCGCGAGGATTTGTTAACTTTGCAGTTCGAAAGCAATAGATAACACATCAAAAAAATGGCACAGAAACCCTCTATACCTAAAGGAACGCGCGATTTCAGCCCGGCTGAGATGGCGCGCCGCAACTATATCTTCGATACTATTCGCGACGTCTTCCACCTCTTTGGCTATCATCAAATCGAAACGCCGGCGATGGAAAACCTCTCGACCCTGATGGGCAAATACGGCGAGGAGGGCGACAAATTGCTGTTTAAGATTTTGAATTCGGGCAACTATCTGGCCGGCGTCAATCCAAATCTGCTCAATGAAGAAAGTTTCGTGAAGCTCACTCCGCAGATTTCCGATAAGGGCCTGCGCTACGACCTCACCGTGCCGTTTGCGCGCTTTGTCGTTCAGCACCGCAACGATATCCAGATGCCCTTCCGTCGCTTCCAGATACAACCCGTGTGGCGTGCTGACCGTCCGCAGAAAGGCCGCTATCGCGAGTTCTATCAGTGCGATGCCGACGTCGTAGGCAGCGACTCGTTAATCAACGAAGTGGAGCTCCTTCAGCTTATCGACGAGGTGTTCCGTCGTCTGAAGATACGCATCTGTATCAAACTCAACAATAGAAAAGTACTTGCCGGCATCGCCGAATTTATCGGTGCACCCGACAAGATGATTGATATCACCGTAGCAATAGACAAAATCGACAAGATTGGCCTCGAAAAGGTCAATGAAGAACTGTCGGAACGCGGCCTGAGCGACGAATCTATTGCTGCACTGGCTCCGATTTTGCAGATTTCGGGTACGCCGACCGAGCGCCTTGAGCGCCTCGCCTCGCTGCTGGCTTCATCAGAAACCGGCACAAAAGGCGTAGAAGAACTGCGCTTTGTGATAGAGTCAACGCAAGCCCTTGGCCTCGAAGCCGACCTCGAACTCGATGTGTCGCTTGCTCGCGGTCTCAACTACTACACCGGTACTATCATCGAGGTAAAGGCTCTCGACTTTGCAATCGGCTCGATTACCGGTGGCGGTCGCTACGACAATCTGACCGGCGTGTTCGGCATGCCCGGCCTTTCGGGTGTCGGCATCTCGTTTGGCGCCGACCGCATCTACGACGTGCTCAACGGTCTCAACCTCTATCCCGAGCGACTTGGCGCTTCGTCGCAGGTGATGTTCGTCAACTTCGGCCCGACAGAAGCCGCTGCATCGCTTCGCGCCGTCAAGGTGCTACGCGCAGCCGGAATTAGCTGCGAGCTCTATCCCGACTCTACCAAGCTCAAAAAGCAGATGACCAATGCCAACGCGGCCGCCATTCCTTATGTCGCCATCATTGGAGAGGCGGAAGTCGCTGCCGGTACAGTTACCATCAAAAACATGGCCGAAGGCACGCAAGTGACCGTGCCGGTGTCGGAGGCTGCCGCTTACATAAAGTAACTATCGTTAACAGTATGACGCAAGCGGCGAAGCTCGAGCCTCGCCGCTTGCGTTGTCTTGGAGTGTGTATTATGAGTAGTAGCGGTTTTGGGCTTGTAATTGGTCGAAATGTCTTATACCATTGAAGAAATTGCCCTAAAAGTGCAATTTTTTCAGGTAAAAATGCTAATTTTGCATCAATTTGCATAGTTGTGTGTTAACTGAATTTAAGCATAATCCGATAGTTAACGGATTACGTTATAATAGATAAAAATAACAGTAATAATTAATAAAAACCATTACACGATGAAACAAACTTTGTTAAAGGGTATCGTGTCGGTATCGGTGCTGAGCCTGACGCTCGCTTGTAGCGACGGCGTAGGGTTCGGTTTCGACGACGGCACCGGATCTATTGCCCTTTCAACGGAAGTCGATGCGTCGGTAGTGTCCGGACGTAAGTCGAGGACAGAGTACACCGATGTGACGCCTGCTGATTTGTCGTTGAAGCTCACTCCCGCCGACGGGAGCGCAGCAATGACTTGGGAGAGCGTGACAGACTTTCCGACCGACCGCAAGTTTGCTGTCGGTTCGTACACCCTCGAGGCTTTCTATGGTGATGAGAGCGCCGAAGGTTTCGAATCGCCCGCTTTCTATGGCCAAACCCAATTTGTAGTGCGCGAGAAAGAGACGACGCAAGTATCGCTTACGGCGTCTGTGGCCAGCGCACTTGTGTCGATTGACTACACCGATGGCTTCAAGGACTATATGACCTCATGGAGCGCCGAAGTGAAGAGCGCAGCCGGTTCGGCGATTCACTTTGACGATGCCGAGACTCGCCCGGCTTACGTAAAGCCCGGTCAAGTCGAGGTAAATGTTGAGTTTATGAAACCAAACGGCAAAGGCGCCAAGATGACTGCTGCGACATTCGAAGCCGTGGCCGCTCGTCACTATCGCGTCACTGTCGACATTGCCGACGGTGCCGGTGCTGTCAGCCTGGTTATCTCGTTCGACGACACACTGGAGAATGCCGAGCCTATCACAATCGACATTAGCGATGAGGTGCTCAACGCTGCCGCACCTGAGGTGACGGCTGTGGGCTTTACTCCCGGCACTTCCTTCGAATTCATTCCCGGCCAGGCATTCGCCGACGGCCTTAAATTCCATGTGATTGCTCGCGGTGGCTTGCAGCAGGTAAAACTTACCACTCAGTCGGCATCGTTGCTCTCGAGCGGCTGGCCCACCGAGGTCGACCTTGCGAGCGCTGATGCGACTATCCAGGCAAAACTTTCGCAGCTGGGCCTGATTACGCGTGGTGTGGCTCGCGATGCCGCCAAGCTGGCTGTCGTAGACCTTACCAACGTGATGAAGAACATCGTTTATCTGAACGATGGCGACAACACGTCGACTTTTACGCTTGAGGTAAAGGATAAGTTCGGCAAGGTGTCTGACGCTATTGCTCTTGTAGCTCAGAGCAAGCCTCTGGTTATGAATATTCAATCGACAGAGCTTTACGTCGGTGAGTCGACTTTGACGTTTACTTTCGAATTCAATGTGGGCGACCCGTCGGAACTCGTATCATTCAAGTATCGCAACAGCCGCGGCACCGAAAGCGATTTCGTGCCCGAGTCGATCGAATCGTTGGGCAACAATGTGTATAAAATTGTCGGCTCGGTAGACCAAGCTAACGCCAACAAGGACCTTACCTTCACAGCTATCGCAAAAGATCTTAAGACCACGGAGTACACTATTCAGCGTAATCCGCAGGTCGTTCCGAGCAACAAGGCTGCCAACGTTTTTGCGACACACGCTTATATTCCGGTGACTATCGGTGAACAGGATAGCGATGCCGCTCTTGTGGCGCAGCTACTGGGCCAGGCTACCGTCATGGTGTCGACCGATGGTGTCAACTATGTCGAAAAACCGACCACTGCTGATGCGGCAAACTTTGTGCTGCACGTTGCAGGCCTTGAACCCGCTACCAACTATTCGTTCATGATTAAGAACGGCAGCAAAGAGTCCACCGAACCCGTGGTGAAGTCCTTCACTACCGAAGCGGCTGCTCAGCTTGTCAATGGTAACTTGGATGCCGATGTGTCTATCAATGGCAGCGGTAGCAATTGGGAGAATGTGGTATTCTCGGGTTGGGGCACTAACAACGCCATGACCACCAGCGAAGGCGCAGATTTAGGATATGTTCGTATCTCCGGCACCAAGCAGACTGATGATGCAGTGTCGGGCAAAGCCGTGACAATCAAAACCCAGGGTTGGGGCTCCGGTAACTCAGCGGTTGGTCATGTCGGAAGTACGGCAACGCTTCGAAAAATTGATCCCGGATTGCTTCACCTTGGGTCGAATCGCTCGGTTCGCCCCAGCGATTATAGCGAACGTTCGGGCCCATTTGAAACTACCGACCTCGATTGCGGTGTAGCTTTTGCATCGCGTCCCTCGTCGGTTTCATTCTACTACAAGTACACTGCCATGAATTCGGCTGACCATGGCCATGTATTGGTGCAGGCGATAGATGAATCGGGCAATGTGATTTCGCAAGCCGAAAAAACTCTGACCGCTGTCGATTCGTACACCGCGATGACACTTCCGCTGACATATACATTTAACTCGGTAAAGATTGCCAAGATTTATGTTCGCTTCCTGTCGACCAACGTTCCCGAAGCTCTTACGAAGGATGGTGATTGGATTACCCCTCCGCCTTTCTCTAATTTATCACGCGGAGAATATGTCGGTTCGACTCTTTATGTTGATGAAATTGTTTGCAATTACTAATATTCTGAAATGAAAACCAAGATAATATATATAGCGTCTCTTTTCGCTGCCGCGACTTTGGCCACCGGTTGTACCGAAGAGTTCAACTATTCGACGGAAAAGACGGGTAGTGTAGCTCTGTCGTCGCTTGGTGTCGAGGTCGAAAACGCTGAAACAGTCGTCGGCGACAGCCGTTCGGCTGTAGACCTGAACCCCTTCATTGTCACTATCTACAATGAAGCCGGCGCTCAGCAAGAGCAGTGGACTTATGGTGAAATGCCTGAAATATTCGAGCTGCCTGTCGGAAAGTATCGTGTCGATGTGAAGTCGCACGTCGTGCAGAAGGCCGAGTGGGACCACCCATACTTTACCGGCTCGCGCGAATTCGAAATTTTCAATGGTAAAATTACCGAGCTTCAAAACGTAGTGTGCAAATTCGCTTCGCTGAAAGTCAGCGTTATCTTTGCCGACGATTTGCGCGAGGCTATGGGCGACAATGTCAAGGTAAAAGTTGTGGCTAACGACCTTGGCGAGCTTACATACACCCCCGACGAGACTCGTGCCGGCTACTTCGAAGTTGTCGATGGTTCGATGACTCTGGCAGCTACCTTCACCGGCGACGTGATGGGCTACAACGAAAATTTCACAAAGACCTATACCGATGTGGCAGCCGGTCAGCACCGCATCATCACCTTCTCGCTCAAGGACAACAGCAAAGAGCCCGAACCCGAGACCGGCTATATCGATCCGACCGACGGTATCAATGTTAGTACCAGTGTCACTAATGAAAATATCTCCGGCGATGTAAATATTGGCGAAGATACCGAAGACGCCGACGACCGTCCGGGTAAAGAAGAGTTCAAAGAGAATGTCGAGATGAGCTATGCCGCCGGTCTGCTGAAGGTTACCGCTGCCGAAGGCCTTGCCTCGCTGACGCTCGGCGTCACATCTGACAGCGAGGAACTCACCGCTGCACTGTCGGCAATCAACGGCGTAGACCTCGCAGCTCCCGGCGCTGCCGAATCGGCTGTCGCTACTTACGGCTTACCCGCAGCTGCCGCTGTCGCCGGCGCTACTGCTGTCGATGTAGATTTCACTGCACTGCTCGCAAAGGCTGCTGAATTCTCAGGCACGCACGCATTCATCGTTACCGGTACCGATGCCAAGGGTGCTACCGCTACATTCCGCATCGCTGCTCCCGGCAAGCCTGTCGAAGGTCAAATTACTATCGAATCGGCTTCGCTGAACTTCGAAGAACCCATGACGCCCTCAGATGGCATGGACGGCCGCGTGACAATCGCTGCTCCGGCCGGCATCGACAAACTTGAAGTAGAAATCAAGACCACCAGCTCCGACTTCGAAGCTTCGGTGAGCGACCTTCTCCCCATGAAGTTCGACCTTGCTCATCCGGAAAACGACGAAATAGCTCAAAAACTTGGAAGCCTCTTCCCGGTTGGAGACCAGGTTATCGGCAAGACGGAAATGCTCTTCGATATCACTCAGTTCATCCCGCTTCTGCAGGCATTCTCCGGTGAGCACCAATTCGTAATCACCGTTACCGACCAAAACGGCGCTTCGCTGACCAAAACCCTCACATTCGTAGTAGCACAATGAAAAAGACGATAATTTATGCGGCTACAGTTGCGATAGCAGCTACCGCAATTGTCGGATGCTCGAACGATGAGACGCTGCTCGGCGCAGGCGAGGGAACCATCTACCTGACGACCAAGGTCAGCACGGATGTTAAGACCTATTCGCGTGCTTCGGAAGACGATCTGCTCGAATCCTGTATCGTTTGGCTTTCGAATTCAAAGGGCGTCGTGCGCAAGTACAATGGCGCTGCCCAGCTCCCTACGGGTGGCATCAAGCTGATTAGCGACCGCTATGTGGCCGAAGCTTGGGCCGGCGACTCGGTTCCCGCTTCGTTTGAACATCGCTATTTCAAAGGTAGCGAGGAATTCACTGTGACAGCCGGTTCGAATCAGAGCGTCTCGGTCGTGTGCAAGATTGCAAACACGGCTGTGAAAGTGAACTATGCTGATGACGTCGACGGCGTGCTTTCGAACTATGTAATGACCGTCGGTCACTCGCAAGGCACTCTCGACTATGTGGGTCGTACGGATGCCACCGGCTACTTCATGATGAACTCGCGCGACAAGGACCTGGCATGGACTCTGAAAGGTACCCTTAGCGATGGCTCGGAATTCGAACGTCAGGGTACAATCACGGCCGTGAAGCCCACAACGCTCTATAATATTAATGTGGAATGCCCGGCTACCGAAGAGGAGCTCGGCGGCGGTTACCTCACCATCACTATCGATGAGGAGACTATCGACATCGCCGACGAAATCCAGATAGCGTCAGCTCCGACCATGAAGGGTATCGATTTCAATCTCAACGAGACTCAGACCGGCGAGGCCGGTACAATCGGCCGCAAAGCGGTTTGGATCAACGTCCATGGTAATCTGCAGAGCCTTGTACTGACCAGCGACTACTTCGCTGACCGATTTGGCATCTCGGGCAACGATTTCGACCTGCTCCGCATGACTGACGAAAGCCTCCAGGAAGCTGTCGCTGCTGCCGGTATCAATTACGTCGAAACCAAATACCCCGAAGAGGGCGTATCGACCGTAAAACTGAATTTCGGTGAAGAATTTACCAATGCACTCGTCGATGGCGATTATTCGATTGTGATTGCTGCTACCGACGAAAATGGCAAGACCGGCACAGCTACGCTGAAAATCAAGATTTCGGACGACGATGTCACCACAAGTGCTATCGCTGCCGGCGCTGCTTGGGCTACCAAGGCTACAATCACCGGTGTGATTAACAAGGAAAGCGTTACCAACCCTGTGATGAAATATCGCGAGAAGGGCACTCAAGCATGGACCGAAGCTACTACGACCGTAAGCGGTAAGAATATGCAGGCTGTCGTCACCGGTCTCACCCCGGCTACTACTTACGAATTCATCGCTGCTTGCGACGGCTTCTACTCAAGCACCGTGTGCGAGTTCACTACCGAGACCGCTCGCCAGTTCCCCAACTCAAGCTTCGAAGAAAGCTGCTCGGAAGGAAAAGTGACCTGCTTCTATAAAGAAGGTGACCAGAAATTCTGGGATTCGGGCAACCATGGCTCGGCTACTATGAGCAAGATGGTGACTTATCTGGATACGAGTGTCGCACATTCGGGTAATTCGCTGTGTCTGCATTCGCAGTTCGTAGGTGTCGGATCCTTAGGTAAATTTGCGGCAGGTAATATCTTTGTCGGTCAATACTTGCGCACATCAGGCACTAATGGTGTCCTTGGCTGGGGTCGTCCGTGGACAAGCCGTCCGAGCAAGCTCCATGGTTGGGTTAAGTATTCGCCGGTAGAGGTGTCACATGTCAGCGACGGATATACCGGCCTGGCGAAGGGCGATACTGATAATGGTATTATTTACATTGCTCTGCTCGACGAAACTTTCGCGCACAACAAGAGCGAGACAAGCGAGTTCCCGATTGTGGTTGCTACGGCTTCGCCCAAGTCGCTCTTTGATAAGACCGGCTCGAACGTCATTGCCTATGGCGAAGTAATCTACAATGGAGCTACTGCCGGCGACAGCATGGTAGAGTTTACAATTGAACTGACCTACAACCGCACTGATGTCGTGCCTACGTACATCATGTGCACGGCTTCGGCCTCGATTGGCGGTGACTACTTCACCGGTGGTTCTGGCTCGAAGATGTGGATCGACGACCTTGAACTCATCTACGAATAATCGCAAGATTATATCAACATAAATTCCGCCGGAGTGTCGATGCTGATACTTCGGCGGAGTTTTTTTGTAGTAACCATCCGAAATAGGCCGACTTTTGCATGGCGGTTTTGAGAGCTAACTTTGC
>CAYSQI010000040.1:0-23366 GCA_964433215.1 uncultured Bacteroides sp. | reverse complement strand
GACCGCGTGCTCCGGCGATGGCGCTTAGCGCTTGGGGCGGATGGTGATGACGGCGAGGTCACTTGAGGTGCCGATGCGGAATGGTGGCCCCCAGAGCGAAAGTCCGCTCGATACCCAGACGTGAGTGTTGCCCCATTGGCGGTAGCCGTGAGCCTGCTCGTAGATGTGGTCGGTCAGAAGGTTGAACGGGAATACCTGTCCGTGGTGAGTGTGGCCGCATAGCAGCAGGTCCACATTCAGCGAGTCGGCCTTGGCCAGGTGATAGGGTTGGTGGTCGAGTACGACGGTCGGACGCGATTTGTCGGTTTGCTCCATCAGCTCGGCCAGCGGCTTGCGTCGGCGGTTGGAGCGGTCGTCGCGGCCTACGATTTGTAAGCCGCAGGGCAGGGTCGCGATGCTGTCGCGCAGCAATGTGATAGGTGTGCGTTTGATATAGTCGGTCACCTTGTCGATGTCGCTGATGTATTCGTGGTTGCCGGGCACCATGTAGATGCCTTGTGGCGCTTTGATGGTGGCGAGCACTTGGTCGAATGGCTCTTGAAGTATGGGCTTGAGGCTGTTGTCGATTAGGTCGCCGGCGATTAGCACTGCGTCGGGCTGCTGGGCGTTGATAAGTTCGACGTAGCGCTCCAGGGCTTTCGTGCCGGTGCCGTAGCCTAGGTGTACGTCGCTGACTACCACCAGGCGCAGGCTATCGTTGTCGATGCTGCGGTCGGTAGCTACTTCGAAGTGTTCGACTTTGGGGTTGCGGTAGTGGATGTAGCCGTAGGCGAGGATTAGGCACGTAGCGGGTAGTGCGTACCACAGGGTATGGCCCATCGTCGGGATGGCCAGCTTTGCGAGGTCGGCCACGGCGAGCAGTAGCACGCAGTAGAGCAAGAATACCATCCACACCGACCCGGTGGTGAACAAAGTGCGCAGTACACCGTCGGGTAGTTGCGATTCGCGCAGGCCGATGGCTGCAAAGAGAGCAAAGGCTACCAGCCAAAACAATACGGTGGCGATGACTCGCGCCCATAGTGGCAGAGCGCTGAGTGCTTGGGCGACGCGTATGTAGAGGTAAGCGTTGGCGCCGATATAGACCAGAGGCAGAACGAGAAACATTATCTTCATGTCGTAGCGTTATTTTGAGGCTGAGTTGCGATATTCTTTAGGCGATGTGCCGGTGTGTTGTTTGAAGTATTTGCGAAACGTGAATTGCTCGGGAAAGTTCAGTTCGGCAGCTATTTGTTTGATGCTCATGTCGCGCTTTTCGAGCAAAAGCTTGGCGTATGTGGTGGTGACGGTCGCAATCCACTCCGACGGTGTGCGGCCGGTGGCAGCCTTGATGAGCGTGGTGAAATGCCCGGGCGAGAGGTTGGCTTCCGAGGCATACCACGACACACTGCGCTCGTGGCTATAGTTCTCGTGCAGAGCGAGGATGAAACGATAAGCTATCACTTCTTGCTTGTTGATGCTGTCGACCTGCGCCGGATAGTCTTTGATGTGGTCACCGACGACTTCGAGCATCGTCTCGTGGCGGATGAGATTGATTTGGTGTGATAGTAGCGTGCGCTCGTCCGACAATATATCTTCGCCGACGCGGCTGAGCTTTTGGCGGATGCGTTTGTCTTGGTTGACGATGTATTGGATGTCGTCTTCCGTGAGCTGCCAGCATGGCGATTCGCGGACCTTCAGCGGAATGCCGGTGTCGGCAATCAACTTGAATATCGGATAAAACACTTTAAGTTCGTTGACAAACGAAATCGATTGAAAGTCGTCGGAGCACGCGAAGCTGTAGACCTGTACCAGGGGTGTCACTATGAAAATGCTGCCGCGTGTCAATCTGAAATTTTGCTCATTTATGACTATGTCGGCTTCCCCTGCCGTGCATAGCACAAAACCGCCTTTGTTCCAATAGCGTAGAAAAGGCGAGCCATTCTTTGATACAAGTTCTTTGTTGCTTGTCATGTAGTCTGGGCTTGGTGATATAATTGCGATACAAAGATAGCAACAATCAGGCGTTTATAGCGCAAATTATCGTCTGATTTTTATGCAATCATGAATATTGCTCAATAGTCCAAGGATATTAACCTTTGTATATAGGTCTATTCGGAGTAATTTCGCAGCGTAAAACCGCGATTATGGACATCAACGACCTTACATGGAATCCTTGGCATGGCTGCCACAAGTGTAGCGAGGGCTGTCAGAACTGCTACGCCTTCTTTCTCGATAAGCGATATGGCCGCGACACAGCCCAAGTTTCGCTTAATAAATCGAATATCGACTTGCCCGTCAAGCGCGATAAGCAAGGCAATTATAAACTGCCGGCCGGGGCGTTCGTGCGAGTGTGCATGACCAGCGACTTTTTTCTCGAAGAAGCCGACGCATGGCGCGACGAGGCGTGGCGCTATATCCGCCAGCGCCCCGATGTGACATTCTCGCTGCTGACCAAGCGCGCCGACCGCATTCTCAGCCACTTGCCGGCTGACTGGGGCGATGGCTGGGACCACGTGCAATTTGCTGTCTCAGCCGAGAATCAGCGTCGTGTCGACGAGCGTATTCCTTACCTGCTGGATGTGCCTTCGAAACATAAGTGGGTGAGCGTGAAGCCGTTTATCGGCGAGGTCGACCTTTCGAAGTATCTCGCCACAGGCCAGATTGAGACTGTGCTTGCCGGTGGCGAAAACTATCTTGGCTCGCGTCCGCTCCACTACGAATGGGTAAAGGCGCTCAACGAACAGTGCCGCGCCGCTGGAGTTCGCCTGATTTTTGGGCAGACCGGCAACGTATTTATCAAAGATGGCAAGGAGTATAAGATTCGTAACCGCACCGAGCAGATGATTCAAGCGCTCAAGTCGGGTCTCCACTATCCGGAAGTCGATATCGAAGCCGAAATAGCCAAAGTCATGGAACGCAAGGAGCGCATGAAGGCTTTGCGAGCACCCAAAAAGTAACTAACTATGGGCCTGAAACGTTTTTTATTTGTACTAATTGCTGCAGTGCTGACTTGCTCTGTCTGCTCGACAGCTCAAAACAATAGACGAATGGAAGAAATTACAGCGATAGCGTTGTACAACGCATTTCGAACCGATGCCAATGCGGCGAATGATAAGTATGGTATGAAAACACTGCATATCAGTGGCGTCGCCGTCAAAGTCGGCCCCGATGTCTATGGCCTGCCTTCGGTGGAAGTGGCTTCGAAAGCCGGCGAGAGCTGCAAAGCCCTGTGCGTGTTGCCGTTTCTCGACTATCTGAAGCTACGCAAGGTCAGCAAGGGCGACCGCGTGGTCATCAAAGGCGAGGTGCGTGGCTATACCTCGGAGTACGACCTGGTGGTGGTAAAGCAATGTGAAATAATTTCTGTAAATGGCAAAAAACCTTAAAATCAATAAGATATGAAAAAAGCAATGCAATGGTTGTACGATAATTGGATGAAGGCTACGCCCTTCCTCGCGCTTTATTCGTTCATCCTGATTTGGCTCTATGTCAAAGACCAAAACTACGCCTTGTTCCTTGTCTGGATGCAGGTGCCTATCTACTGGTTCCACGAATTTGAGGAGTATGTCTGCCCCGGTGGCTTCCTCGATTTCTTCAACCGCAAGCCGCTTCGCTCGAAGCTCGGCGACTATCCCCTCACAAAGGCCGGCTCATTCTGGATTAACATTCCGCTGGTCTACATCCTGCTGCCGCTGGCCGGCCTCGTGTCGCATTTCTGTGGCGTAGAGTGGGGCTTGTGGACTGCCTATTTCTCGGCTCTCAACGCCTTTGCCCATGTGGTGATGTTCTTCATCTTCGGCTTCAAGTACAATCCCGGCTTGGTGGCCAGTGTCGTGCTCAATATCCCCTTTGGCATCTACATGGTATGCTACTTCTTGTCGAACAATCTTGTGTCGCCGGCTGTCAACGTAGCCAGCATCATCTTCGGCATCTTGGCTCAGGCATCGATGATGATTTACGGCTTCGCCTACCTCGTGCCCAAAATCAAGCGCGAAGGTTTGCGAGCTTGACGCAACTTATAAATTCTCCTTTCTCCCTCTCCTCTCAATCACTTCTTTGAAGGATAAGGTAAGTTAGGCAAATGGTCGGCCGAGATTTCGTCAGCCGGCCATTTTTTTCACACTTGATCGTGCTTTGCGCCGAGTGGACGAAAAAAAAGGACTTTGGTAGTCGGCATTATTTGCGTACCTTTGTAGAGTGAAATGCCTGCGGCTGTTGTATTCCGAAGGTAACTCGTTTATAATCCATTTGTTATGAAGAAATTTTTATTTTCTATTTGTTTCGCGTTGGTTGCGATGATGGCTCAAGGCTGGAGTCAAAAGGGTCATGATGTCACGGCGTATATCGCTGAGCAACACCTCACTCCGGCTACTCGCGCGGCTGTCGACTCAATCTTTCACGGCCGCTCGCTCGTCTACTGGGCTAATTGGCTCGACAATGCTTCATATCAGATGGATTATGCTTATACCAAGACCTGGCACTACAAGAATATCGACGCCGGCGACACCTACGAGTCGGCTCCGGCCAATCCCGCCGGCGATGCCGTGACGGCTATTCGTGCGCAAATCGAGGCGCTCGGCAATCCGGCCACCACGCCGGTGCAGGCTGAGCTGGCTCTGCGCATACTCGTGCACGTGATGGGCGACTTGCACCAACCGATGCACCTCGGCCACGCCACCGACCTCGGCGGCAACCGCGTCAAGCTCAAATACTTCGACCGCCAGACCAACCTTCACTCCGTCTGGGACTCGTCGCTCGTCGAAGGTTGCCACAAATGGAGCTACACCGAGTGGCAGCAGCAGATCGATCGCGCCGACGCTGCCACCGAGGCTGCAATCGTAGCCGGCTCTGTCGACGACTGGGCTCGCCAGACATTCGACATCGCTACCCAATGCTACGTCTACTTTCGTCCGGGTGCCAAAGTCATGTACAACGACCTCGCTCGTTGGGCGCCCGTCATCGAGCAGCAATTTCTCCGTGGCGGCCTACGCCTCGCCCACGTCCTCAACTCCATCTTCGACCCCGCCTATTCTCGGAAATAACTCGATAGTCGAGCTCTAAAATCCTATTATTATGTAGGTCGGGTTAAGCCGGCCGAGTAAAAGCTTTGCGCGCCTTTCGGGTAATCCCGTTTGGCGCGCGAGGCTTTTTTTGATGGCGAAATCGGTAAAAATGCTCAATTTAACCTAAAAATTAACCTTTTGCGATATTGGAGTAAGTCGTAACTTTGCGCGCTGAAAATTAAGATATTACCCCAATATTAAATGATGATAGTAAATAAAAGCAGAGTCATTGCGCTCTTATTGGCGATGATGCTGTCTGTCGGTGTGTCGGGCTATGCTCAGGGATTTGAGCGCACGATGGGCCTGACCGAGCTATTTGAGCTGGCCGACAGTGTGAGTGTCGCAATCAAGAGTGCCGAGAACAGTGCTCGAGTGGCCGATGCGGCTGTGAGTGTTTCGAAAAATGGTTTGTTGCCCGATATTAATTTCTCGGCTTCAGCCACCTACAACGGCAACGCATGGATGGCCGACCGTGATTTTAGCAACGGACAGAACCTGAAATCGCCTCATTTTGGTAATAATTTTGCACTGGAAGTTGTGCAAGTCGTTTATGCCGGCGGCGCCATCAAGCATGGTATCGAGTTGGCCGAGTTGCAGGCTCAGTTGGCTGCGCTCGACGTGGACAATCGTCGACAGAACGTTCGATTTCTTATCACGGGCTATTATTTGAACCTCTATAAGTCGCGCAACATGCAGCTCGTGGTCGACCGCAACATCGAGCGCACCGAGCAGGTGGTGCGCGATATGCGTGCACGCGAAGCCCAGGGGCTGATTCTCAGTAATGATATTACGCGCTATGAAGTTCAGCTGCAAAATCTTCGCTACAAGCGCACTGAGCTACTGAGCCAAATCGACATTTTCAATAATCAGCTGGTGACTACGCTTGCACTGCCTCAGGGCACACAGATTATGCCCGACACTACGCTTCTCAGCCTCTCGACTCGCGAATATGCCGAGGGCGATTTGCTGGCAGAGGCCTACGAGAGCCTGCCGCTGATGCAAATCGGCCGCACCAATATTTCGGTGAGTCGCAAGCAGGAGCAGATAGCGCGTGCGGCAATGATTCCGAAGGTTACGGTCTTTGCCGGCGATCGTCTGCAGGGCCCGCTGACCATGGAGCTGCCGCCTATCGACAAGAACCTCAACACTTGGTATGTGGGTGTGGGTCTGTCGTATAACATTGGCAACATCTACAAGGCGCGCCGCGATTTGAACCGTTCGCGCGTGGCCACGGCAGCTGCGCAGAGCCGCTATGCCGAAATCGAGGAGAATGTCAGCCTCGACGTTCATCAGGCTTATGTGAATTATCACAATGCGTTCGAATTACTGCGCACGCAGGAGAAAAGCCTGCAGCTCGCCACCGAGAACTATGCAGTGACCGAAAATCGCTACAACAACGACTTGGTGCTGCTGATCGACCTACTCGATGCCGACAACATAAAGCTCGATGCCGAGATGCAGTATGTCAACGCTCGCATCAATATTATCTACAACTACTATCGCCTGATGTACGTCACAGGTACTTTGTAAAGAATAAACGAATAAGACTATGAATAAAGAATCTGCAAAGAAATTTGCTCGTGTTGCGGTTATCTACGCCATCGTAGCTGCCGGTATTTTCTGGGTGTGCAGCCACTTCGTGCACCTCAATTGTGTGGAATGGACCGACAATGCGCAGGTGCGTCGCAACATTGTTCCAATAAACAGCCGTGTGCAGGGCTACATCGAGCGAATCTGTTTTGATGATTTCCAAGAAGTTAAGGCCGGCGACACCCTGGTGATTATCGACAATTCAGAGTATCTGCTGCGTGTGGCTCAGTCGAACGCCGCCTACCAGCGTTCGCTGGTCGAAAGCACGGCTATGAACACCACCATTTCGACTACCGACAACAATCTGACTGTCAGCGATGCTGCTATCGAAGAGTTGCGTATCCGTCTGGAGCAGGCCGAGCGCGACTATCGTCGCTACGAGCAGCTGCTCGAGCAGAAGGCTGTCACACAGCAGCAGTACGAGACCATGAAGGTCAACTACGAGGCTATGCAGTCGAAGTACGATATGCTCGTGCGCCAAAAGCGCAGCACCAGCCTGATGAAGACTGAGCAGACTCAGCGCCTCGACCAGCGACAAGCCGATATTGATGCGGCTCGTGCAGCCTTCGACCTCGCCGAGCTCAACCTCTCGTACACCGTCGTGACGGCTCCGTGCGATGGCATCGCTTCGCGCAAGAGCATCCAGATAGGCCAGCTCATCCAGCCCGGCCAGAACTTGCTGTCGCTCGTCGAAACCGATAAGGTGTGGGTGATTGCCAACTACAAAGAGACTCAGACTGCCAATATCACCGAAGGTATGGAAGTCGAGGTGCGCGTCGATGCAGTTCCCGACGTGGTCTACCGCGGTGTGGTTGCTTCGATTGCCAACGCCACCGGCTCGCAGTATTCGGTAGTGCCGGTCGACAATGCCACCGGCAACTTCATCAAGGTGGAACAGCGCATCCCGGTGCGTGTCGACTTCACCGACGAAAACTCGGCCGAAGCGCTGCGCCGTCTGCGCTCGGGCATGAATGTGGAGTGCGAAGTAATCGGTAAGTAATATGGCAAAAGAGACTCCCGAACAGATAGCCTATGCGCGCCGCATCATGGCGTGCAAGGACTTCATGCCGTGGGGTGCGCGTTTCACGCTATTCGTACTTCTCATTGTAGTCTATCAGTTTACGGGTGGCGTCTACATGTCGGCCGTGTCGCAAATGGCAGGCTCGTCGGCGTGGATGAACGAAGATATCATGATGGCCGGCTATGCCTCGCTTATCGGCATGACGATGCTCTTCCCGGTGCAGTTCCGTGTGATGTTTCGCTTCGAAAACCGCACCGTGCTGCTGTTTTCGACTGCGGTGCTGATGGTTGGCACGCTGATTTGTGGCTATTGCGACAGCCTGCCCGTAGTGGTAGCCGTCAGCTACGTTTGCGGTGTGTTTAAGATGGCGGCAACCTTCTTTTGCATCTCGAATATCCAGCTCTGCATATCGCCGGCGCGCGATTTGGCTTACTTCTATCCGTTTCTCTACACCATCATTCTGAGTTGCATCCAGCTCTCGGGTATCGCCACCGGCTACAGCATCTGGGCGTGGAATTGGCAGTCGATGCACTTGATTATGGTGCTGGTGCTGGCCATTGCCATGCTGGTTATACACCTGACCATGCGTCGCCATTATCGCCTCGGTCCGTATCAGCCCTTCAAGGGTATCGACTACTTGGGCGCGATACTGTGGAGTGTATTCCTGCTGTGTGTGCTCTTTATCGGCCTCTATGGCGCACACTACGATTGGTGGCAAGGTGCTGAGATTCGCATTGCCACTGCCTTTGCTTTGGTGTCGCTCGTGCTGGCCATCTACCACGCATCCACTGCCGAGAAGCCATTCATACATCTGGCTACGTTCGTGCAGCCGAAGTTCTTTATTATCTCGGTGCTGTTTGTCAGCTATTCGATATTGAGTGGCACGGCCGGACAGATTCAGAATATGTTCACCGAGGGAATCCTCGGCTTCGATATGTTCTATTCCATATCTCTCAACTGGGCTGTCGTGGCCGGTATCGTCTGCGGCACACCCTTTTCATTCTACGCCCTGGCCCGCAAAAAGTGGCGTCCGCGCAATGTAGCTATTGTCGGTTTCGTATTCTTTACGATGTATCAGGTGATGCTCTATTTCTTGATTGACCCCGAGACGGAGTTTCACCAGTTGTGGCTGCCCATGTGGTTTCGCGGTGTCGGCACGGCTATCCTCTACGTGGTGCTGGCCTACACGCTGGGCAAGAATGTGCCGTTCGTGTATTATTTTCAGGCCCTGTGTGCCATCGGTTTTATCCGTACAGGCGTCGGCACGCCCGTCTGCCAATCGGTGCTATCGTACTTGCTCAGTATCTTCAGCAAGGAGAGTCTGATGCAGTTGTCGATGGAGATGACGCCCGATAATCCGGTGGTGCAAAATTTCACGACCTTCTACGGTCAGCTGCAGAAGCAGTCGATGATGGTGGGGCTGAAAGAAGTCTTCGGCCTTGCGGCGGCGGTTGGCATAGTGACCATTATCTGCCTATGCTTCTCTGACTTGCGAGGCAAATTCGAAGGCGTGATTCCTAAACTCCCCAACCTTTGGCGTATGGTTAAGTATGATAGTCGTCATTAGATGATTTCGGGGTATGGCGAGATTGTTGGATTTCCGGCAATCTCGCTTTTTTTACAAGATAGTGTTGTAGTCGGGGATTATAATGTCGTTATTCGCATCTTCGCGAAGTTGAATGTAGGAATTTGAATTGTTGTCGTTCCACATGTTTAGCGCATACTCGTAGTTGTTGCGATAATGTACATTCCTATGAGGTTCGTTCATGAAATCGTTGAATGCTTTGCATAATTCGCTATCAAGTGTGTCACGACGACTGCCGTGTGGTATGTATTTGTTCGTCTCTAATTGTATGCCGACGTCAAACGCATGTCCTCGGGTAGCGCTGTCAATAACGTGAACGTGTGGGATATATTTCACGTCATCAGTATATACGACAACTTCAAGGTCGTCCATACGACCGATGCGGGCTGTTTCGTTTAATCTCATGAACTTAACTTTTTTGCAAAAATACGAAGCTTTTCCGAAATCTACGTTCGCATAACGATTGTTAACTTTTTTTGCCGAGACAGTGTGTGTTGGCCCGGTGGCTGAGTACAATAAACGGGCGGCTTTTGCGTTATTTATTGTGATGAAAACGTACCGAATTTTACTTCTCTCGTTCTTTGTGGTGCTCGTGGGCGGCCTGTCGTCGTGTATCGAGGACGGCTTCACTACGTCGCCTTCCGACCAGCCTACATTCTCGGTCGATACGCTCGACCTAGGCGTGATTTTCACCGAACAGCCATCGACTACCCATCGCTTCGTGGTCTACAACCGCGCCTCGAAGGGCCTGAATATCGATCGCATATCGCTCTCGGGCGACAATGCCTCGCTCTTTCGCCTGAATGTCGACGGCCTCAGCGGTGTGGATTTCTCAAACGTCGAAATCCGTGCCGAGGATTCGATTTTTGTGCTCGTCGAGACAACTTTGCCGGCCAACGACCGCACCGTGCCGGTCGAACTTTCGGCCTCGCTCGATTTCCTGACCAATGGCGTGGAGCGCAACGTCGTGCTCACGGCCACCGGACGCGATGTGACCCGCCTGCATGCAGTCACTTACGACACCGACACGCGCCTCTCGGCCGACCGTCCGTATCAGATTTTCGACTCGCTCGTCGTAGCCGAGGGGGCTACACTTACCATCGACCCCGGCGCCGAGTTGTTTTTCCACGATGGCGCTATGATGATAGTGCGCGGCACGCTTAGCGCTGTCGGCGCTCCCGAGCAGGAAATCACCTTTACCGGCGACCGCACCGGCAACGTCGCTGCCGACATTCCCTTCGACCTGATGTCGCGCCAGTGGATCGGCATGTTTTTCACGTCGACCTCTACGGCCAATCGGCTCGACTACTGTCTGGTGAAAAATACCTGGCAGGGTGTCACCGTCGATTCGTCGGTCCTCGCGATGACTAACTCGCGCCTGCGCAATAGCGGAGGCTATGCCCTCGAAACATATCACTCGGCCATCAAAGCATACGGCTGCGAGATAGCCGAAGCCGCGTCTGGAGCGGTGTTGCTCCATGGTGGCGTTCACGAATTCGACCAGTGTACGCTGGCCAACTACTATCTGTTCTCGGCTCTCGGAGGTCCGATTCTGCAGTTGGGTCACTTAGATGCCGAGTCCGACGACGCATCGGGCTTGCCTTATCTGCAAGCTACGCTCGACAACTGCATCATCTACGGCAACGGCAAAGACCTGTCGCACGGCGACCTCACCGGTACCTCTGTATTCTTGCGCCACTGTCTGCTCAAGAGCGAAGGCACCGACGACGACAACTTCATAGCCTGCGTGTGGGGCGAAGACCCGCTATACTACACCGTGCGTGAGGAATACATCTTTGACTATCGTCTGCGCGAAGGCTCGCCTGCTATAGGCCAGGCCGACCCGGCGCTCAATGCCGCCGAGGCCGCTACCGACCGCTACGGACTCGAGCGCGGCTCCGCTCCCGACTTGGGCGCATACGTTTACACTCAACCATGACTTGGACTTATCGACAACCGGTAAAAATAGAATTCGGGCAGGGCGCCATCGGCCGTCTGCCCGAAGTGCTTCGTAGTCTCGGCATCGGCCGAGCTTTGTTGGTGACATCGCCGTCGTTTGTGGCTCGCGGCCTCGCGGATAGCCTCGTTGAGGCCACCGATGGCGCTATCTGCGGCGTGTATAGCGATGTGGCACCCAACCCCGACGTGGCGCAGTGCGATGCCTGTGCCGAGCTGCTCCGCTCGCTTGGCTGCGACGGCGTTGTAGCCCTCGGCGGAGGCAGCGTCATCGACTGTGCCAAGGCTGCGTCGGTCTTCTGCCTGTCGCGTCGGCCGGCCACTGATTATTTGGCCACAGGCCTTGCTATCCCGGCCGAGCATCTGCCGCTGGTGGCCGTACCCACCACGTCGGGCACGGGCAGCGAAGTCACATCCGTGTCGGTGCTGTCCGACCACGCGCGCGGTGTGAAAGCGCCGATGGCGGCCGACGCGTTCTTCCCGGCCGTAGCGCTCGTCGACCCCGACCTGACGCTCACCATGTCGCCGCGCATGACCGCAATCACCGGTTTCGACGCCCTCTGCCATGCTATCGAGGCCTATTGGAGTCGCCACCATCAGCCGGTGTGCGATGCACTCGCCCTCGAGGCGGCCGACACCTTGCTGCGCAACTTGCAGCGTGCCGTAGCCGAGCCCGCCGATGCCGATGCCCGCTGCGCCATGTCGCGTGGCTCGCTCATGGCCGGCCTCGCCTTCGCCATGCCCAAGACCTCGGCGCCACACGCTTGCTCGTATCCGCTGACCAATCAGCTGGGTATCCCCCACGGCGAGGCTTGCGCTCTGACTGTCGACTATTTCATCCGCTTCAATGCCGCCCATGGCGATACCCGCGTGGTCGACATGGCTCGTCGGCTTGGCTATGCGTCGGCCGATGCTCTTGCCGACGCAGTCGCGGCCTTGAAAGTCGCCACCGGTCTGCGCACTGATTTGCGCGACCTCGCGCTCGACGATGTCGCACTCGAGCAGCTGGCCCAAGCCAGCCTCCACCCTAACTTGGCCAACAATCCTGTCGACATTACTATCGACGACCTCCGTAATCTTTACCAGACTATAAAATAAAAGCTCGGATTGCTCCGAGCCTTTATGGTATTGGGTGGGAAAGTCTTTACACGTATTCTTTGATAGGCAGTTCGCCGCGGAGGGCACCTAAGCCGTTCGAAGCCAAGGCCAGCATTTCGTTTTCGCCGGGGAAAACGTACACGGGCGCAATAAATTCGACACGCTCGCGAATGCGCGACACCACGTAGTCGCTGAAGGCAACGCCGCCGGTGAGCAATATTGCATCGACTTTGCCGTAGAGTGCCACAGACAGCGAACCAATCTCTTTCGAAATTTGATAAATCATGCCACCGAGGATGAGCTCAGCCTTCTTGTCGCCGGCTTCGATAGCTTCGACGATGGCGGCTACATCGGTGGTGCCCAAGTGAGCGGCCAGGCCGGCATTGCCACTGATGCGGCGTTTGAGCTGCTCCTGTGTGTATTTATTTGAATAGCAGAGGTCGATTAGCTTGCCGGCCGGCAGCGAGCCGGCGCGTTCGGGCGAGAAGGGGCCTTCGCCGTCGAAGGCGTTGTTGACGTCGATGCAGCGACCATGGCGGTGTGCACCTACCGAGATGCCTCCGCCCAGGTGCGCGATAATCAGGTTAAGCTCCTCGTAGGTAGTCTCTTGCGAAGCGGCGAAGCGGCGGGCTATGGCGCGCTGGTTGAGCGCGTGCCAGGTGGTGACGCGCGGCATCAGCGGCGAGCCCGATATGTGGGCCACTTCGTCCATTTCGTCGACCACACCCGGGTCGGCTGTCAGAGCCTTGCACCCCGGAATTTGCTTGGCGATTTCGGCTGCTATGCGGCAGCCCAGGTTTGAGGCGTGGTTGCGCATCGGGTGCTCCATCTCGCGTAGCATCAACTCATTGATGGCATATACGCCGCCCTCGATGGGCTTCAGCAAGCCACCGCGCGACACGATGGCGTCGAAATCGAGGTGTTGGTTTTTCTCGGCCAGTGTTTTCAGTACCAGATCGCGGCGATACTCGAATTGGTCAGATACTTTCTTGTATGGAGCCAACTCTTCGACAGAGTGCTTGATGGTTTCAATCATGACCGGTTTCAAGTCGTCGAAAACGGCTATCTTAGTCGAGGTCGAGCCTGGATTGATGGTGAGGATTTTCATACTTTCTGTGAGGTAGTTTTTTCATTTGGCAGTTTGCTGCCCGTAGTTTTGGATAGGTAATTTTTGTGATTGTGTGTGGTAGAGTGAAATCCCTTGGTGAGGATTCAGAGGAGCGCGCTGCAAGCGGCCAACGCCAGGCTGCAGAGCTTCGAGCGCGACGTGTCGGCGCGCGAGGGCAACACTACGGGTACGGCGGCTCCGGCCAGCATACCGGCGTTGTCGCAGTGGGTGAGCCACGTCAGTGTCTTGTAGAATACGTTGCCGGCTTCGATGTCGGGGAATATCAGGGCGTTGGCTTTGCCTTCGATGGGCGAGTCGATGCCCTTGATGATGCCCGATTCGGGGTCTACAGCCGTCTTGAGGTCCATCGGGCCGTCGACGATGACCGTGCCGAACGCGCCCTCGGTGGCAGCGGCCTTCACGGCTGCATACGCCTCGGTGACGGGGAATTTTGGCGATGATTTTTCAGTGCAATGTATCAGAGCGATGCGTGGCTCGGCAATGCCCGTCTTGCGGATAACGTCGGCCAGGTAGCCGGTCATGGCTTCGAGTTGAGGCTGCGTCGGGAATGGTATCACGGCAGCGTCGCTGAAGAAGAGTAGGCCGTCGTGGCCCGGAATGTCGGCTGCGGTGATGTGGGTCAGCACGTGGCCCGCAGGCAGTATGCCATGCTCCTTGTTCAGTACAGCCCGAAGCATATTGTCGGTGTTGATCAGGCCTTTCATCACCACGTCGGCTTCGCCGGCGCGAGCCAGTGCTACGGCGCGAGCCGCGGCGGCGTCGGTGTCGGGCTCGGCAATGATTTCGACCTGCGCAGAAGCCTCAAAGGGGATCCGCGCAGGGTCGCCTACGAGGATGAATCGTGCGATTGAGGCATCGAGAGCCATGGCTATTGCCTCACATGTGTGCTCGTCGTGCGGACAAGCTACAGCTACCCGTGCGCGCGGCTCGGCCGTGGACAGGTATTGAATGATGGTGTCGAAATCCTTTAAAAATTGCATACTTTAGGTTGTTTTGTGCAAATATCTAAAAAAAAATCCAAATTACAAAACTATAACAACAAATTTGTGCTTTTGACTAAAAATCGCCCCCTAACAACCAACGCCAGCACCCAGTTAGGCTGGGCGGAGTAGAGGGAAGCCCCGGCGGGGCTTTTTGTGTTTAGCCCCGGGTTTCAACCCGGGGGAAATGGGCATCCTACGCCATCAGTCCCGGAGGGACTTTTTGTCGCGCGGCTCGGGTTTCAACCCGGGTCGCACACTGTGCAGTGGGTATGTTTCGCCGCTGTGGCGGCGGTGTCGACGGGCTGAAGCCCCCCGCCGGTCACAAGAAGTCCCTCCGGGACTGGCTTTTTGAGGAGCGCTCCTATCCCCGGACTGAAGTCCGGGGTTATCCACAATAGAACCCCTCCGGGGTTCGCGATGCTTCGTCTCGGTAGGGTACGTGGGAGGGCGTGGCTGGGCGGCGTGCCTCCGTCTCTACCAAACACTAGGCCCACACTATTACAATCCGAAACCGCGTCGTCATCTTCTGCAGGGTTCGTTGTGGGGGGTTACATCATGTCTAAATCATGATAGGTCAATCCGGCTAGTTGATATAATTCGATTAGTTCGTCTTTTATTGACTTTCGGCAATGATGTTCTTCTTGGGTTTTAATGTATTCTATGACAGCATCTTTTATTTCCGGCGATACTGAGCCCGCGTAATAGTCAGCTGCCCATCCACGAAATTTAGGAAAGCGTTGATTTTCCGACATCCATGTACTTGAACAACCCTTGATAGTTTTCACCATCTCAGCCAACGAAATTGTTGGATGTAAATTGATGAATATGTGCACGTGGTCATTTATGCCACCTATTCGAATCAGTTGTGAATCTTTGTCTTTTATGATTTTCCAAATGAAACGATATAAGTCTTCACGGCAATCCATTGGAATTGTCTTCTCTCTGTATTTCGTACAGAAAACTATGTGATAATATGCTATGACTTTACTCATGTCGCAAAGATAATAATTATAATTCAAAATTGACACTAGGATGCACTTTTTGCGTTTAGTTTTCTAGGCCGCGCTGTGGTACGTGGCGGGTACGTGGCTGGGCGGAGTAGAGGGAAGCCCCGGAGGGGCTTTTTGTGTTTAGCCCCGGGTTTCAACCCGGGGAAAATGGGCATCCCACGCCATCAGTCCCGGAGGGACTTTTTGTCGCGCGGCTCGGGTTTCAACCCGGGTCGCACACTGTGCAGTGGGTATGTTTCGCCGCCGTGGCGGCGATGTCGGCGGGCTGAAGCCCCCCGCCGGTCACAAGAAGACACTCCGGGACTGGTTGCAGTGGGCGTGCTCCTGCCACTGAAGTTCGGGGGTGTCCACAATACAACCACTCCGGGGTTGGTGCTGGCGGCGATGTGCTGCAGTGTGGCTGGGATGGAAATGAGCGATGCCGCGGTCGGAGGGCGAGCGCGGCATCGGTTTTGAGGGATGGTGTCGTTATTCTTTGACCAGCGAGCGGCCTTTTTCGATGGCTTGCTCGTTGACGGGTATCAAGTGGTGGTGGCGTTCGGGCAGAGTCTTGCGCAGTGCCTTGACGACGGCTTCGGTCGTCACGATGGGGCAGAGACCGAGCAGTGCGCCCAGCAGCACCATGTTGTAGGTCTTTGAGTTTTTCAGTTCAAGACTCGCTTCGAGTGCATCGACTGCCACCACGGTGATATCGGTGCGCGAGGGCAGGTGGTGGATGCCCGAGGGGTCGTAGATAAGCACGCCGCCGGGCTTTACTTTACTCTCGAACTTGTCGAGGCTCTGCTGATTGAGTATCACGGCCGTGTCGTAGGTGTCGAGCACCGGCGAGCTGATGGGGCTATCGCTTAGTATCACGGTCACGTTGGCGGTGCCGCCGCGTTGTTCGGGGCCGTAGGCGGGCATCCATGTGACTTCGAGGTCGTTCATAAGTCCGGCGTAGGCCAGAATTTTGCCCATCGAGAGGACGCCTTGGCCGCCGAAGCCGGCAATAATTATTTCTTGTTTCATAGCGCTCAGATATTCTTTAAATCACCCATGGGATAGCGTTCGAACATGTGTTCGGCCATCCATTCGTTGGCCTTGGCAGGCGACATTTTCCAGCCTGAATTGCAGGTCGATACGATTTCGACTACCGATGTACCCTTGCCGGCGAGCGAGTTCTCGAAGGCCTTGCGGATAGCGGCTTTGGCTTTGCGAACGGCGGCCGGTGTGTGGACCGACTGGCGTGTTACGTAGCAAGTGCCATCAAGCGGAGCCAGCAGCTCGGAGATGCGCAGCGGGTAGCCGTTGAGGTCGGCGCGGCGGCCGTAGGGGGTGGTGGCGGTCTTCATGCCCAGCAGGGTGGTGGGAGCCATCTGCCCGCCGGTCATGCCGTAGATGCCGTTGTTGATGAAGATGATGGCTATGTTCTCGCCGCGGTTGGCGGCGTGGATGGTCTCGGCGGTGCCGATGGCCGAGAGGTCGCCATCGCCTTGGTAGGTGAACACGAGGCGGTCGGGGTTGAGGCGTTTGAGGCCGGTAGCGACAGCCGGAGCTCGGCCGTGGGCGGCTTCTACCCAGTCGACATCTATATAATTGTAAGCAAAGACGGCGCAGCCGACGGGTGCGACGCCTATCGACGTATTTTCAAGGCCCATCTCGTCGAGCAATTCGGCGATGATGCGGTGTACGACACCGTGCGAGCAGCCCGGGCAGTAGTGGGTGTGGCGGTCGTCGAGCAGGCGCGGGCGGGCGTATACTTTATTTTCGTCTTTAATGATTTCTTCCGGTTTCATAGACGATTATTTTAGAAAGTCATTATTAAGGGCGTCGAGCACCTCAGTCGGATTGGGAATCATGCCACCCATGCGTCCATAGTGAGTCACGGGTACGCGGCCGTTGACGGCGAGGCGCACATCTTCAATCATTTGGCCGGCGTTGAGCTCTACGACGAGCATACCTTTGACGCGGTCGGCCAGCGCCGAGATGGCTTCGGTGGGGAAGGGCCACAGGGTGATGGGGCGCAGCAGACCCACCTTGATGCCGGCAGCGCGAGCGTCCTCGATGGCTTTGAGGCAGATGCGAGCAACGGAGCCGAAGGCCACGATCAGGTATTCGGCATCTTCGGTATAGTGCTCGGCAAAGCGGACTTCGTTGCGAGTGATTTCAGCGTATGTGCGCTGGAAACGCAGGTTGTTCTGCTCCATCGCGGGCGAGTCGAGTTCGAGCGAGGTGATGATGTTGCGGTGGCCACGGCCGTGTTTGCCGGTTACGGCCCAGGGGCACTGGCGCGCAACTTCCTCGTCGGTGCGGCGCGGACGGAAGGGCGGCAGCACCACCTTCTCCATCATCTGGCCTACGATGCCGTCGGCCAGTATCATGGCCGGGTTGCGATACTTGAATGCGAGGTCAAAGCCGAGGGCTACGAAGTCGGCCATTTCCTGTACGGTGGCCGGCGCGAGCACTATCAGGTGATAGTCGCCGTGGCCGCCGCCCTTGGTGGCTTGGAAATAGTCGGCTTGCGAGGGCTGGATTGTGCCCAGGCCGGGGCCGCCGCGCATTACGTTGACAATCAGCGCCGGCAGCTCGCTGGCGGCGATGTAGCTGATACCTTCTTGCTTGAGCGATACACCGGGCGACGACGACGAGGTCATCACGGCGCGGCCTGATGAGGCGCCGCCGTACACCATGTTGATGGCTGCCAGCTCGCTTTCGGCTTGGAGCACTACCATGCCGGTGGTCTCCCAGGGCATTTCTTCTTCCAGGGTCTCGAGCACCTCCGACTGGGGGGTGATCGGATAGCCGAAATAGCCGTCAACGCCATAGCGGATCGCTGCGTGGGCTATCGCCTCGTTACCCTTCATCAATCTTACTTCTTCTTCCATAGACAGAGGTGCTTTAATCTTTATTTACAACTCGGTAAACTTCAAAACAGCCGTCGGGGCATACCGTAGCACACGAGGCACAGCCGATGCAGGCCTCGGGATTTGCCGTGTAGGCGTAGTGGTAGCCGCGGTCGTTCACTTCTTTGGGTTGGAGCAACAGTACGTCGGTCGGACAGGCCACCACGCAAAGTTCGCAGCCTTTGCAGCGGTCGGTGTCTATCGTCACAGCTCCTTGTACTTTAGCCATTGTGTTAAGGTTTTTTCTAAGGTTTTAGTTGAGCCGATTAGTGGGCGTGTGCAAATATAGTTAAATATTGAGTCAACTCCAAACATTCAGCGCATATTTTTTTCTCACCGCTCGGCCCCGCTCGGCGCAACGAGTGTCCGGAGAATGAAAAATCGATGATGAAAATGGCGAACGGCAACCGAGTCGAGTGTCGAGTCGATTGCCGTTCGATATAAGACTACGCTGAGTGTGTGCGATTAGAAGAGCTTGTCGGGGTAGACGCCGGCGGCGTGCAGCTCGGCCAGCTGGGCTACGACCGAGGCGCGGTCTTCGGCGTAGGTGACACCGAACCACTTTGATGTGGTGTCGAGCAGGCGTACGGTGGCTTCGCCGCTTTGTATCAGGTCGTTGACTGCTGTCGGGATGTAGTATTCCGACTTTGGCTCGGCGATGCGAGCGTCGAGAAATTTGATGAACTCGCGCTTCGAGTAGTCAAAATAGTCGGGAGTGAAGCCCCAGAAGTTCATAGACACCGGAGTGTCGGGGTCGAGGTATTGAGTGGCGCCGGTCTCGTCGGTGAAGGCGATGCGATGCTGGTCGTCGAAAGCGATAGCTGTGCGCTCCACGATGTTGTCGAGGTAGCCATCGGCATTGGCGGTACATACGCCGCGCGACACGGAGCCGTTCTCGGTCATCGTGTTGCCGACGCGGAAGCCGACCATGCAGTAGTCGCCCTTGCGGTTGCGCTCGCGTGCGAGTTCTGCGGCGATTACGTGGAAGGCATCGGTGCCGTAGTAGTCGTCGGCGTTAATCACTGCGAAGGGTTCGCGGATGGCGTCGGCGCCCATCAGTACGGCGTGGTTTGTACCCCAGGGCTTGGTGCGACCTTCGGGTGCGGTGTAGCCTTCGGGCAGGCTGTCGATGCTTTGGAATACGACTTCCACAGGTATTGAACCTTCGTATTTGCTCAGTATTTTCTCGCGAAAGTCTTGTTCGAAATCTTTGCGAATCACGAAAACGACCTTGCCAAATCCGGCTTTCAGGGCATCGTAGATGGAATAGTCCATGATTGTCTCGCCGTGAGGGCCTACACCGTCGAGCTGTTTCAGGCCGCCATAGCGGCTTCCCATGCCGGCTGCAAGTACGAATAACGTTGGTTTCATTATATATACAGTATCTTTTGTTTGCTAATGGAATAATCTTTATACGGATGCAAAGGTAAGAAAAAATATGTAGAAATAGAAATGTGTGTAGCGATTAGTCCGCAGATGTCTGCGATTAGTGCACGTGGAAGAATTTGCGCACGCGGATGGCGATGGCCCGGCGCAGTGCACGTAGGCGTGCGGCCGACGAGGGCGACGACGATGAAATGTTTGTCGACATAGGGTCGATAAACGACGTCGGCAAGGCGGTGTCTTCGCCGAATTGTTCGGGGAACATTACCAGCAGGTTGTTGCGCGAGAAGTTGCGCTGCAGCAGCAGGGGCATTTCGGTCACTTCGTCGGTGTATGATACGGAGTTGGGGCGCGAACTAATTACCACGAGCAAGTCTTCTTCGCGAATCATGGCGCTTTCGACTATCATCTCGTCGTGCGACTCTATGGTGCGGAATTCGCAGCGGATGCCGTAGTTTTCGTGGTAGATGATGCCGCGAATCAGCGGCTGTATGTCGCCGTGGCAGCAGTAGATGATGCGGCAGCCGAGCTGGCGAGTCAGCCGCGCCGTGGCGCGTACCCAGCGCGAGAAGCCGGTCTCGTACTGCGCCGACTGTGGGACGGTGACGATGATGCGGGCTATGGTGTTCAGCGGCATGAACATGCGCGAGATGATAATCATGCGGTTGGTCGAGCGCAGCAGCTGCTCGGTCTTTGAGCCATAGAAGGTGTCGATGACGGTCGAGCGGCGGTGCATGCCCAGGATCACTTCGGTGATGTCGCGCTCGGCCATGGCGTTGATGATGCCTGTGACGATGTTGAGGTCGTAGCGCTCGATTTCGTCGATTGCCACGTCGGCCAGGGCGGCGGCATTGCGTGCCTGAGTCAGTGACTGCTGCGACAGGGTCTTGGCCGCCGGAGAGTTGTCGCTGCGCACATGGATGGCGTAGAATTTGTGCGACCCCAGTTCGTTGCGCATCAGCACGCCCAGCTCGGCCAGCCCGGGCGATGTGAGTGGGTTCGAAACGGCTATCAACGTGTTGTTCACGCGTGTGTGGCGGATGACGCTATCGTCGCCCAGCATATTGATTTTTACGCGTGGAGCACCCGAGGCGGTGATGATTGGAGCTAAAGCGCAGGTCACGAGGATGACGAGGATGGTAGCGTTCAGCACGGTGCTGTCGAGAATGCCCAGCGAGAAGCCGAGAGTGACCACCGCCAAGGCTACGGCGGTATGTGCGGCCGTCAAGCCGAACATTACGCTGCGAGCTGCCGACGTATAGCCGTTGGCGCGCTGTGTGATGAATGCCGGTATCCACTTCGAGGCCAGCGCCACGGCCAGCATAATGGCCGCTACGGTCAGTGTCGCGGTGTTGGCCACGACGCTTAGGTTGATCATCATGCCGACGCTAATCAGAAAGTAGGGGATGAACAAAGCATTGCCTACGAATTCGATTTGCGACATCAGCGGCGAGGCCGGCGGCACGTAGCGGTTCAGTACCAGCCCGGCAAAGAATGCGCCAAGCACGCCTTCGAGGCCTATCAGCTGCGCCGTCCATGCCGCCAAGAAAACCATCGACATCACGTAGACGTACTGCGTCACGCGGTCGGGGTAGCGGTTGAAAAAGTAGCGCGTCAGGCGTGGATATAGGTATAGGATGGCTACCACCCATGCCGCCATTCGTAGCAACAATCCGGCCATAGCCATGGCGTCGAGGCCGCCAAGCTCGTGGATGTTGACTGCAGCCGCTATGACCAACAGCGAACCCACTACGGCGATAATCGTACCCACCACTGCCACCATCACCGCCGGCGATTTCGTGATGCCGAAGCGGGCGGCTACGGGGTAGGCTATCAGCGTGTGGGCCGCGTACATGGCGCCAAGTAGCAATGAGGCCGACAAGTCGAGGTGTAGCAAATAGCGGCTCGACAGTGTGCCGAGCACAAGCGGTATGAGCAAGGTGAGTATGCCGAACGCCAAGCCGCGTCGTAAGTTCAGACGCAGATGAAACATATCTATCTCCAACCCGGCCAGGAACATAAGGTAAAGCAGACCTACTTGGCCGAAGATGGCAAACGACGAGTCGTTGCTCAGCACGTTGAACCCGTAGGGGCCGATGACCACGCCCGCCACAATCATGCCGATGATGTGCGGAATCTTGAGCCGATTGAGTAGCAGCGGTGCCAGCAGTATGATCACCAGCACGATTAGGAATATCGCGATGGGCTGTGTGACAAGTGCGGCTGCTATCATGGTCGGAAATCGGATTTAGGGTGAATGTCGAGAAGGAAGCGCCGACACCGCTATTAGCGGTGTGCGGCGATGTACTGTGCAATCTGCACAGCGTTCAGTGCGGCGCCCTTGCGCAGCTGGTCGGCCACAGCCCAGAAAGCCAGGCCGTCAGATGCCAAGTCGCGACGGATACGACCCACGAATACGGGGTCGGTGCCGGCGGTCGGTAGAGGCATCGGATAAGTCGCCGTGGCGGGCTCGTCGGCCAGTACTACACCATCGGCTTCGGCAAATGCTTTGCGAGCTTCGTCGACGCTGACCGGGCGCTCGAATGTGGCCCAAATCGCTTCAGAGTGAGCGCGCATGACCGGCACGCGAACACACGTAGCCGAAACCTCGATCGACTGGTCGTGCATGATTTTCTTCGTCTCGAGGTTCATCTTCATCTCTTCGCGTGTGTAGTCGTTGTCGGTGAAGACATCGATGTGCGGTATCACATTGTAGGCCAGCTGATGAGCAAAACGCTCTACGTGGGCGGGCTTGCCTTCGGCTATATCTTTGTATTGCTGCTCGAGCTCGGCCATGGCGGCTGCTCCAGCGCCGCTGGCTGCCTGATAAGTGGCTACGTGCACGCGCTTTATGGGCGAAATCTTGTGCAGGGGATTGAGGGCTACCACCATCTGTATCGTGGTGCAGTTGGGGTTGGCTATGATGCCGCGAGGGGCATTAAGCGCGTCGGCTCCGTTGACTTCCGGCACTACCAGTGGTATGTCATCTTCGAGGCGGAAAGCGCTCGAATTGTCAATCATGATGGCACCGTGGCGAGTGATTACTTCCGCATATTCGCGCGACACACCTGCACCGGCCGATACCAATGCAAAATCGATACCTGAAAAGTCGCTTTCGTGGCTCAGTAGCTCGACGGTGATTTCGCGGTCGTTAAATTTCAACTTGCTGCCCGCGCTGCGTTCTGAGCCGAACAGTCGCAAATTGTCGACGGGGAGGGCACCCCCCTCGAGGACTTTCATAATTTCACGGCCGACAGCTCCGCCGGCCCCGACAACTGCTATATTCATTTACTATATTTGTCTTTCTTGCTTGTGAAATGTGACAATCTTTCGAAATTGTGTGCAAAGTTACAACTTTTTTCGCTCTTTTTCCATATTTAACTTAATAATTCTCACAAAATAGTCCACGAAAGAGCCATCGCAGAGCCATAAAAGACAGTGGCGAAGTGTCGATAGCACAAAACGAAGTTACGGCTGAAGACTTGTTTCGCTTTTGAGTAGCTGAATTGTAGACTTTTTTTCCAATTATTTCTCCTATTTGGGTAATAATATGCTTATAATCCTCCAAAAGTGGTATTTTTCACCCACTTTTGGAGGATTATAACGCTATTTTCAGATATGTCTAAGAACTTTCGCGAAAATTAGAAGAGCGAGTCGGGGTATTCGCCTGAGGCGTGGAGTGCGGCG
>CAYSQI010000039.1:0-23844 GCA_964433215.1 uncultured Bacteroides sp. | reverse complement strand
CCTAAATATCACGGCTCGCAAAACGCCACTGCTCAGAATGCCACCTTCGAAAACACTCGAAAAATAGTGCGTTTTGAGCGTTTTCCGGGGTTTTTATTGGACACCACATGAATTTTTCGTATTTTTGCAAGTTGAAAAGATAAAAGCATGGAAAAGAAATACAAACGTACACTCGTCACCACGGCACTCCCCTATGCCAACGGTCCCGTCCACATCGGACACCTCGCCGGCGTATATGTGCCGGCCGATATATATGCCCGCTATCTGCGTCTGAACGGCCGCGAAGTAACACTCGTGGGCGGTAGCGACGAACACGGCGTGCCTATCACCATCAAAGCCAAGAAAGAAGGCGTCACGCCTCAAGATATTGTCGACCGCTACCACACGCTCATCAAAGATTCAATGAAAGAGCTGGGTATCTCGTTCGACGTTTACTCGCGCACCACATCCGACACTCACTCGGCCACTGCTTCCGAATTCTTCCGCCGCCTCTACGACAAGGGCGTATTCATCGAGAAGGATTCGATGCAGCTCTACGACGAAAAAGCCGGCCAATTCCTGGCCGACCGCTACGTCACCGGCGAATGTCCCAACTGCCACGCTCCCGGAGCCTACGGCGACCAGTGCGAGAAGTGCGGCTCATCGCTCAACGCCACCGACCTGATCAACCCCGTGAGCGCCATCACCGGCTCGACTCCCGTGCTGCGTCCCACACGCCACTGGTATCTGCCGCTCGACAAGTACGAGCAAGCCCTGAGTCAGTGGATTCTCGAAGGCCACAAAGAATGGAAGACCAACGTCTACGGCCAGTGCAAGTCGTGGATTGATCTGGGTCTGCAACCTCGCGCCGTATCGCGCGACCTCGACTGGGGCGTTCCCGTGCCCGTCGAAGGCGCTGAAGGCAAGGTGCTCTACGTATGGTTCGACGCCCCCATCGGCTACATCTCCAACACCAAGGAAATCTATCCCGACACATGGGAACAGTGGTGGAAGAGCGAAGACACTCGCATCATCAACTTCATCGGCAAGGACAACATCGTGTTCCACTGCATCGTATTCCCCGCCATGCTCATGGCCTACGGCGACAACTTCCAGCTGCCCGACAACGTACCTGCCAATGAATTCCTCAACCTCGAAGGCGACAAAATCTCGACCTCGCGCAACTGGGCCGTGTGGCTCCACGAATACCTGCGCGACTTCCCCGGCAAGCAGGACGTGCTCCGCTACGTGCTGACAGCCAACGCGCCCGAGACCAGAGACAACGACTTCACCTGGAAAGAATTCCAGACCCGCAATAACAGCGAATTGGTAGCAATCTTGGGCAACTTCGTCAACCGCGTCACCGTACTGACCCACAAATACTTCGGCGGCAACGTACCCGAGCCGCTCGAACGCACCGACCAAGACCTGCGCGCCATCGCCGACGTGCGCAAAGCAGCCGAACTACTCTCCGAGTCAATCGAGACTTTCCACTTCCGCGAAGGCCTCAAGCAGGCTATGGAAATCGCCCGCATCGGCAACCGCTACCTGCAGGAAACCGAGCCCTGGAAAGTCGCAAAGACCGACATGGAGCGCGTGCGCACCATCATATACACCGCACTGCAGATTTGCGGCTCACTGGCCGTAGCTTGCGAGCCGTTCATGCCCTTCATGGCTCACGCATTGGCCGATGACCTGCGCATCGCCAACCTCGACTGGACACGCATCGGCGCCGACGACCTCGTGCCCGCCGGCACGGTTATCGCGCCCGCTCGCCTCATCTTCCAGAAGATTGAAGACGACGCCATCAAGGCACAAACCGACCGCCTCGACCGCATCAAGGAGGAAAACAAGAAATCGGCTTGGAAGCCGGCTGCTCAGCTACCCGACGTCGACTTCGACACCTTCTGCAAGAGCGACTTGCGCGTAGCTACCGTCAAGGCTTGCGAGAAAGTACCTAAGGCCGACCGCCTGCTGAAATTCACCCTCGACGACGGCACCGGCACCGACCGCATCATCGTTTCGGGCATCGCAGCTTACTATCCCGACCCCGCAGTGCTCGTCGGACACCAGGTATGCTTCATCGCCAACCTGCCGCCGCGCAAACTCCGCGGCATCGAGTCGCAAGGCATGCTCCTTTCGGCCGAAAATGCCGACGGCTCTCTATCACTCATAACGACATCCACCCAGGTCGCTCCAGGCGCCCAGGTCAAATAACCACGCTCATTACTCTCCGTTGACCATGGACAAACCTCGCATTCTTATCATCTACACCGGCGGCACAATCGGCATGATCGAGGACCCCGTATCGAAGGCCTTGAAACCATTCGATTTCTCGCACCTTATGGAGAACGTGCCAAAGGTGAGAATGCTTGACTATGTGATCGACAACATACAGTTCGAGCAGCCCATCGACTCGTCGGACATGAGTCCCGAGCACTGGCGCGAAATCGCTCGCAGCATCGCCGACAACTACGACTCGTACGACGGCTTCGTAGTGCTCCACGGCACCGACACCATGGCCTACACGGCCTCTGCCCTGTCATTTATGCTCCAGGGACTTGCAAAGCCGGTGATAATCACCGGCTCGCAGCTCCCCATCGGCGAAGTACGCACCGACGGCGAAGAAAACCTCATCACCGCCTTGCAGATTGCTGCCGCTCGCGACACCGACGGCCGGCCGATGGTCCGTGAAGTTGCCATCCTCTTTGAGAAATACCTCTGGCGCGGCAACCGCTCCACCAAGCGCTCGTCCGACCACTTCAACGCCTTCCGCTCGTCGAACTATCCGCACCTGGCCAAAATCGGCCTCGACATCGAATACGACCGCGACGCGCTGGCCCGCCCTACTGACGGCCCGCTGAAAGTGTTCTACGAGCTCGACACCGACGTAGCGAGCATCGACCTCTTCCCCGGACTGACCGAGCGTTCGCTACGGCATCAACTGGCCGGGCCGGGCGTGAAAGGCATCGTGCTGCGCACCTACGGCGCCGGCAATTCGCCCACGGCATCATGGTTTATCGACGCGCTGCGCGAGACCATCGCCCGCGGCGTGGTAATTCTCAACGTCACTCAGTGTCGCAACGGCTCGGTGCTCAGCGCCCGCTACGTATCAGGCGACTTGCTATCGAATGCCGGCGTCATCCCCGGCTTCGACATCACCTTCGAGGCCGCAATCACCAAGATGATGCACCTCTTCGGTCGCGGACTATCGCCGGCCGAAGTCAGCGCCGAACTGCAAAAGCCCTTAGCCGGCGAAATGACCGTCAACGACTGATTCCGAAATATCAACTCCGACAGATATGAAACTCCCGCGCCCACTCCGACACCGACTGCTCAGCATCGCCTTGCTGGCAGCCTTTGCGGCTTTGCCTCTGCAAGCCGCCGGGCCGGCCTCGCAAGCTCCGCGCTGGGAGACCGTTCAGGCCGTCGTCAGTGAGCTGTCGGACGACACCTTCGACGTGGCCGTGCGCGAGCAATACATCTACGTATACACGCCGCGACCCGTCAACATCAAGTTGTTCACCATCCTCGGACAACTCGTGTCGCAAGGCGCCCTCCCGGCCGGCACTTCGCGCCTGCGCTTAAATTCGCGCGGCATCTATATACTCAAAGCCGGCGACGTCACCCGCCGCATCAACATCTGACAATAATGGACCAAATAAAAGTTAAGATAATCAACCGTTCGGGGCAAGAATTACCGGCATACGCGACACCTTCGTCGGCCGGAATGGACGTCCGCGCTGCCATCGACGAGCCTATCGAGCTGAAGCCTTTGCAACGGGTACTCGTACCCACCGGATTGCGTGTCGAGCTGCCGCAAGGCTACGAAATGCAGCTCCGGCCTCGCAGTGGCCTCGCTCTGCGCCACGGCATCTCGCTGGTCAACACCCCGGGCACCATCGACGCTGACTATCGCGGCGAAATCGGTGTCATACTCATAAACCTTTCGGACGTGCCGTTTGTAATTAATCCGGGCGAACGCATCTGCCAGATGGTAATTTCCAACTACGCTCACGTCGAATGGATATCGGTCGACGAACTTAACTCGACCGACCGAGGCGATGGCGGATTCGGACACACCGGCACCAATTGATGCCTACAACGACAATAGCTCGGCAGACTCTACTAACACTGCCATTAATGTACACCGGCGAAACCAATATGCGATGAAACGATTTCCTCTTATCCTTCTGATACTCTGCTGCGTAGCGGCAATCACCGTTGGCGCCGGCAACGATAGCGACACCCGCGACGCTCGCGCTCGAAGCGCTCTGGCTCGATACATGTACTACCGAGCCAACGAGGTCATCGCTCCCGTCTACAGCGGTATCGACTCCGGCCTCTCCGACGGGCTTTACCTGCTGGAGGCTGCTCGCGCCATCGACGACCCCAACCTCGACGCCGCAGCCTCGCTCGGACGTTTTACTTTATTGCTCAACTTGGGCGACTCGCTTGCGCAGCTGCAAGCTTATCACGACGTCATCGACCACTACTTTAACTATCCGGAAAACATTGCCGACGGCCAGTTCGCCTCAGACATTGCCGGCAAGCTCAACGACATCGACGCCTTCATCCGTATCACCAAGTCGCTGGCCGATGCTTATCCCGACCGAACCGACCTGCAGATGGACCTCGCCGACGGCTACAGCGCTGCATTTATGGGCGGCGACTCGGCCTATCGCGACTCGGCAATGATGACTTTGCAGTCGCTCGAGGACCGACTCGGCCCCGAGCCGGCACTTATTATGCTCTACGCCTGGCTCGACAACAGCAATCTCGACACCGCCGCTATTGTCGACAAAATTCGCCAATTCACCCTCTCTCGACCCACCGACGCCTCGGCGCTGTACTACACGGCACGCATGTACGGTATGTTTCAGTACACCGACTCCGCCACCAAGTACCTCATCAAGGCTTGCGAAGCCGATTCGACATACGGTCCGGCATACTTGGCTCTGGCCGACGAATATCTGCGGCAAGGCGACTCAATTGCCTACGACCACACCGTCATCGGCGTGATTTCAAGCCCCGAACTCGAGTTCGATGACAAACTGCGCGTCGTACAATCGTACTTTCAGAATGCCTACACCGACTCCACTCGCATCGAATTCACCGACTCTATATTCACCATCCTCGAGGACCAGCACGCCGGCGAGCCACAAATATACCTGCTGCGCGGCGCATACTTTGCCACCAAGAAGGAGTATGCACGTAGCGCCGAGAACTTCCGCTACGCGCTCGATCTCGACCGCGACAACGTCGATACATATCGGATGCTAATCGAAGTGCAACAAAAAGCCGGCGACACCATCGGCGCAATCGCCACCGGCCACATGGCCATCGACAAGTGCGACGACAATCTGCTCTTCCCGCTCCTCACCGCCGGCATGGAAATGACAATCGACCGACCCGAGACCGCCCTGGCCACCCTCGATTCGTTCGACATCTCCGACTTCAACAACCCTGCCGCACTCTCGTCGTACTACCAGACACGCGCCGACGCTCTCTACAAACTCGGCCGGACCGATAGTGCTTTCGCCGAATACGACCGCGCCATCGCTCTCGACCCCGACAACAGTATGGCCAAAAACAACGCTGCCTACTTCATGGCCTGCTCCGGCATCGACCTCGACCGCGCCCGCAAATTAGCGGAAGAAGCCGTTGCCGCCGACCCGCTCAATCCTACCCAACTCGACACGTACGCTTGGGTGCTTTTCAAACTCAAGGAATACAAAGATGCACGCGAGCAAATCGACTTAGCCCTCTCATCCTGCGGCGTGAAGGTCGCTGAAGGCGCCGTCGTCGTCGCTCCGGTCGATGACAACGACGACATCGAAGAAGCCTCCGCCGAAATCTTCGACCACGCCGGCGACATATACTTCATGAACGGCGAGCCCGACATAGCAGTGCAATTTTGGCAACTGGCCATCAAACTCGAGCCGACCAACAAGCAAATTCTTAAAAAGATACAGAATCGCGCCTACTTTTTCGAATAAATCATCATCGTAAATATAAAGAAAACCGCCTAATATGTCATTATCACGAATTCTTCGTCTTCCGGCCATAGCTGCCGTATCGCTCATCTTGCTGATTGCGTCGGGCTGCTCATCGTCGCGCAGCAACTCTTCACATTCCGGCCAAGCCACCACACTACCCAAAGTAAAAACCACCTCCGGCAAGCTCATCTTGAGCCAGCTACAGAACGACACCACCGCTTGGAGCGACTTCTACGCACCCTTCACTTTTAAAATCCGCCGGCCTATCAGCCTGTCCGTATCGGGCCGCGCAACTATGGTACGCGACAAGTCGATTCTCTTCTCGGCGCGCATGATGGGCATCGAAGTCGCTCAGCTTTATATCGATAACGACTCCACATGGCTGGTCGACAAGTTCCACAAACTCGTCTGCGCCGTACCCACCGACCGCCTCACCGGCGTCAGCGGCCTCACCATTGCCAACCTACAGGATCTGATGCTCGGCAAACCCTTCTGCCCCGGCACATCCGACCTGCTCGCAGCCTTCGAGCAGCTCAAATACACCGAAAAAGACAGCGTGCTGATACTCGAACCTCGCAAAACAGCGACTGCCGGCAAGTGGTCGATGACTCTCACCGAAGGCCCCACAATCGCTCATGCCGACCTCGGACTACCCGGCGACAAGAGCATCGGCCTCGAATACTCCAAAAATACGACTACCGACAATGGCGCTATCTACCCCGCCCAACTCGATGCTATGGGCGCGGCCGGACAGTTCCCAATCAACGCCGGCCTCACCTGGCAGCTCGGCAAAGCACGCTACGACCAAGGCGACATCAAGGAGTGGACAGCTCCGTCGTATCAACGCATCACCATCGCTCAGCTCATTGAGTTGGTGAAAAATATGTAATAGCTTATGCGCAAGCTTCTCACGATTATAATCGCCGTTTTGCTCGTGGCTGCCTCGGTCGACACCGATGGCCGTCGGCGCTCGCAGCGCGACGTCCGTCGCGACCGCAACGCCAACCGCGAGCAAATCGAACGCACCAATCGTGAGATTGAGGCCAACACTGCCGAAGTCGGCCGACAGCTCAGCCGCCTGCAGTCGCTCGAAGCCACCATCTCCTTGCGCATCGACTCCGTGGCCGCACTGCAGGCCGTCATCACCGATGTCAAAAGCCACATCGACGCCCTCGACGACTCCATCGCCACACTCGAGGCGGCCACCCTACGCCTCAAGAGCGACTACGCCAACACCCTGCGACGCATGCGCACTCGCCGACAGTCGATGAGCGACATTGCTTTCATATTCTCGGCTCAATCGTTCAGCCAAGCTTGGCGCCGAATCCGCTACCTCCGCCAGACATCGACCGCCATTGCCCGGCGAGCGCGGCAAATCAAAGGCTATCAGCAACAACTCGCTGTGGCTCGCGACAATCAAGCCGCGCTACTCGACAGCCTCAACGCCGCCGTCGCCACACTCAACACCACCACTCGCCGACTCGAGGACGAGCGTGTCGCCGCCGGCGACTTGGTGAAAAATTTGCGTAGCCAAGGCCGAGCACTCGAACGCGAACTGCAACGACGTCGCCAACAAGCCGCCGCTCTCGAAGCCGAGCTTCAGCAAATTATCGAACAAGAGCTCGAAGAACAACGCCAACGCGAAGAGGCCGAACGCCGACAGCGCGAAGCCGAAGAGCAACGGCGACGCGAAGCCGAAGAACGCCGCCGACAAGAGGAAGCCGAGCGTCAACGACAGCAACAACAACAACAGCAACAACAACAGCCTGCGAAACCCGAGCCGCAAAAGCCCGCCGAACCGGCTCCACAGCCCAAAAAGCCGGCTCAGCAGCCAACACCGCCGGCCAACACCGCCAAGGAGGAAAACATACGACTCACAGGCTCGTTCAGCTCCAACAAGGGTAAGCTGCCATTCCCGGTCACCGGGCCACACACCATCGTGTCGCACTTCGGCACGAACGTGCATCCCGACCTACCGAAAGTCAAAGTCGACAACCTCGGCATTGACATTGAAGCCACGCGCGGCGCCTCGGTTCGCTCGGTATTCGACGGCGTCGTATCTTCGATTTTCCGCCTCGACGGCTACCACAACGTAGTCATCATCCGCCACGGCGAGTACCTCTCAGTCTACGCCGGCCTCGACGCGCTCAACATCCGCAAGGGCGACAAAGTACACACCGGCCAGTCAATAGGCACCGTCTACTGCGACCCCGACAACGACTCGCGCTCGCTACTTCACTTCGAAATCCGCCGCGAAAAGCAAAAACTCAACCCCGCCGAATGGGTCAAATGAGCCGACATAGCAATCTGACGGCTCGAGTCGTCAAGACTCTGAGCATCTTCGGCTCGCTCGAAGTCATCACCATGGCTTGTGCAATTGTCCGCACCAAGTTGGTCGCAATCTGGATTGGCACCGCCGGCGTGGGCATCATCTCGCTGTACAACACTACGCTGGAGATGCTCAAGACCATCATGCAGCTCAACCTGCGGCAGAGCGCCGTGCGCGAAATCGCAGCTGCCGACCCGTCGCAGCGCCAATTACTCTGCTCGGCCACACGCCGCTGCGGCCTCTACATAGGTCTTATTTCGGCAATCGTAGTAGCCGCGCTCGCTCCCCTGCTTTCAAGGCTCACATTTGACACGACCGACTACACATGGGGCTTCGCCGTGCTATCGACCACCATGTTTGCCGCTGCGGTAGCTTCGGCCAAAAGCGCAATACTCCAGGCCCTCGGCCTACTTCGCGCTCTGGCTCGCGCCTCGCTGTGGGCCGCTCTGCTTTCCACAGCCGCCGCCGTACCGCTTTTCTACTTCTTTCGCTTCGACGCTATCGTGCCCGTCCTGCTGGTGTTCCCATTTTCGACCATGCTATTCACGCTCGTACAGCGCGACGGCATTGACCGGTCGGCGCGCCACGTGCCCGCCGAGCTGCGCCACACCATGCTAGGCATCCTCAAACTCGGTGGCTGGCTCACACTTGCCATCGGAGTCACGCTCGTGGCCGACTACGCCCTGCGCATCTATATCAACGCTCGCAGCGGCCTTGGGGCTGTAGGCACCTTCCAAGCCGGATACACCATCATCAACTCCTACATCGGCATCTTCTTCACCGCCATCTCGATGGAATATTTCCCTCGCTTGTCGGCCACTATCAAGCGGCGCCGGCTCACCGACGTAATCGTCGGCCATGAAATCACGGTCGTCAGCTGGTTGCTGCTACCCGTAGTGATTATCTTCATAACTGCCGACCGCCTGATACTCAGCATCTTATACTCTGCCGACTTCGAAGCCGTACTTCCCTACATGAACGTAGCCATCGTGGCTACGCTGCTACGCGGCTCGTCGTGGTGCATGGCCTACATGATTATGGCCAAGGGCGACGGGCGTGCCTACGTCGCCACCGAGATAGCCTCGGCCGCCGTCATGCTCGGCGCAGCTATCCCACTCTACAACGCACTTGGTTTTGAAGGTCTCGGCATCGCCTACCTCGTACAATACGTATTCTACACAGCCATCTGCGGAGCTGTGTGCCGCCGACGCTATGGTCTGCGCCTGGCCGCCTCGGTCGGCCGCCTCATCGTAGCCGCTCCGCTGATTGCCGCCGCGGCGCTTGCCCTGAAGCAACTGGCTTGGTGGGCACCGCTACTGATGTTGCCGCTCCTGGTCAGACCGGCTCTGAAAGCGCTACGCTAAACCTTTCGCGACCTTTGGTGTCATATCAGAGTAACACGACTCCTTATGCAACGCAAAATAATAATATTTCTTATAACACTTGCAGCCTCTCTGACCACATCGGCTCGCAGTCTGGAGTTGCCACCGCTTCCGGCCGACTTGCACACCGATGCCCAACGCGACGAATTCATGGTCATGCACTTTTGGGATCGTCTCGACTTCGCCGACACCATCCGCAGCCTCGACCCGCAGCTTATCGACGGAGCATTCTCATACTACGCCACAATCTTGCATCGCACACCCGACAGCGTGCGCACCGCATCGGTCGACACCCTGCTCAGCCGCGCCGCTTCAGTACCCTCGGCCTATACGCTTATGCTTGAGACTGCCCGAGCTCATCTCTATAGCCCCGACTCTCCCGTATTCAGCGAGGATATCTACCTCGCGTTTCTCGACTTTGTCTTTGCTCGCGGCGACGACTCCGACATCGACCGCATGATTCGCGACGACATCATGCGCAACCGCCCCGGCACCCCGGCAGCCGACTTCACCTTCGCGACCGCCGACGGTGGCACCTCCACCGCGCTCGACCCCGAAGGGCGTAGCCGCACCTTGCTCGTGTTCTACGACCCCGACTGCGACACTTGCCATCTCCTCATCGACCGCCTGCGCTCGACCGCCGCGCTGCAAACAGCCGTCGCCACGGCCGACCTGCGCGTGGTGCTCGTCTATATCGGCGACGACCGCGACCTGTGGCTACGCGACGCCGCTTCGCTGCCCGACGACTGGACTATCGGCATCGACGACTGCAGCATGGTCGAAGACGCCGACCTCTACGTCATTCGCAACACACCGTCAGTTTACCTAATCGACCGCGACGGCACAGTCATGCTCAAAGAACCTGCATTCGACGTCCTCGTCGAACAGCTCTCCGAAGGCGCATCGCATCATTCCGATTAGCAGCTTTTCGAATTAATTCGTAACTTTGCGGTGTCAAATGGGAAATCGTGCTCCTAAATCGGCCGGTGTGGATATGCTCCACGGCCCGATGGCTATGAAGATTCTGATTTTTGCCTTGCCTCTGATGGCAAGCGGCATCCTACAGCAATCGTTCAATGCCGTCGACGTGGCAATCATAGGCAACTACTCTACCTCGCAAGCTATGGCGGCCGTCGGCTCCAACGGCCCGATTATCAGCATTCTGGTCAATCTGTTTCTCGGCCTCGCCATCGGCGCCAACGTCATCATTGCCAACTACATAGGCCAGCGCAACGATGGCGGCATCCGACGCGCCGTTGCCACCGTCGGCATCATCTCAATCATCAGCGGCATCTTGCTACTGATTCTCGGTGTGTCGCTCGCGCGGCCAATCCTCGAGATGATGAGTGCGCCCCACGATGTAATCGACCTTGCCACTACCTACTTGCGCATCTACTTCTGCGGCATGCCGTTCATCATGGTCTACAACTTCGGCTCCGCCATCCTGCGCTCAATCGGCGACACCAGCCGCCCCTTCTACTCATTGCTTGTGGCCACCGTGGTCAATGCCGTGCTCGATTGGCTGTTCGTAGCCCGGCTGGGTATGGGCGTCGACGGAGTTGCCATCGCCACAGTCATTGCCAACGGCGTCAACGCCGCCATCATCATCCGCATACTGATGCGCGAACCCGAGCCATATACTCTCCACCCACATCGAATGAGAATTGACAGCCGCGACCTTACGAAAATGATGCGTATCGGCATCCCTGCCGGCCTGCAAGGCATGGTGTTCTCGTTCTCGAACATCTTCATCCAGTCATCGATCAACAAATTCGGCGCACAAGCCATCGCCGGCTCAGCCGCCGCTCTGACCTACGAAGCCTACTGCTACTACATCGTGACAGCCTTCTGTGCCGCCACCATCGCATTTGCCGGTCAAAACTACGGCGCACAGCAGTATGCACGTTGCCGCCGCGTTTTCGGCATCTGTATGTTCTACGCCATGCTATTGTGCGCCACCGCCAATTGGCTCATCATCTGGCAAAGCGAAGCCTGCATCAGCGTCTTTTCCGACGACCCCGACGTCTACCGCTTCGCCGTCATACGCTTCCGCACCGCCCTGGCGTGGCAATTCTTGGCCGCTTCATACGAAATCGGCGGCGCCTATATGCGCGGCCTGGGCCACTCGATGACGCCCATGCTGCTTACTATTTTCGGCACCTGCGTACTGCGTCTTGCATGGGTGCTTTTCGTCGTTCCGCGCTACATGGACTTCACCTTGCTGCTCAGCATCTACCCTATCACGTGGATTGCAACCGGCTTGATGGTACTGACAGCGGCATTCGTCGTACAGAAACGCGCCTTCGCCATTCACTCGGCCGCCTTATGAATTTACGTTTAAAACCCTTCGCACGCATCGCCGCAATAGCACCGACGACTCTGTGGCTCACAGGCATAGTCGCCATTGCCGCACAACTCATCATATTCCACTACCTGATTGAGCAAGTCAACCCGTGGATACAAATCCACTGGGACGTATCCATCGCCGACGCCGCCATCATCATGCTGCCGTTCATTTTCTTGACGCCTCGCAGGCGTAGCACGGTGTGGATAGCGATTGCCCTCAGCACGGTGCTGTGCTACGCCAACCTTTGGTATTGCCGTGCATTTTACGACCTGATGCCCCTCAACTCCGTCGGGTTGGGAGCCAACCTGCAGGACCGCGTCATCGACGGATTTATCGACCAACTCCGTTGGCGCGACTTGCTGTTACTGACGCCTGTCGCATTCTTCGGCTCGGTACATTTTCTGCTACGCGGACGGCGCCTCCAAAAATCATTTGCACGGCGGACTAGATTTGCGATGACTGCCGCATCATTAGTGCTCTGCTGTGGCTCATTCGCCTTGCAGGCCTACAGACTATACGACGCCAACTCTGATAAATTCGACTATTGGCACGCCCTGGCCAACTACCGCTCGACTTACCGCGAGACAGCCTACAAGTACGTGCAGCACTTCTCCGGCATGGGTGCCGTGTGGTACGCCGCCTGGCAACTCAAAAACGAACTCATTCCCGAAACACTATCGGCCGACGAACGCACCGAGGTTGAAGCCTTCTGGGCCGAACAGCGGCAACGCCCGTCAGCGGCCACTCGCTTTGCTCACAACCGAGACAAAAACTTGATATTCATCGTCGTAGAATCGCTCAGCGCCGACCTACTCGACCTTGAAGCGGGCGGCATCGCCGTCACTCCCACCCTCAACTCACTTGCGCGCACCGACGGCGCCCTTGTCGTAAAGCACATGCGACCGCAAGTCGGACATGGCCGCTCGGCCGACGGTCTATTCATGTACAACACAGGTCTGCTGCCCTTGCGGCGCAACGCTGTGGCGAAAAGTTTCCCGGCCGCCGATTACCCATCGTTCGTCAAAGCTCTCGGTGTGAAAAACTCAGTAGAAGTCGCAGGCGACCCTACGACGTTCTACAACCACTCGATAACAAACATCAGCTACGGATACACGGGCTTCATCCCGGGCGGCAACGGAAAGTGGCGGCGCGACAGCTGGATTTTTGCGCGAGCCGACTCAGCCATCGCCACACTAAAGCAGCCGTTTGTCGCCACCGTTATCACCCTGACGATGCACGACCCCTACAAGGGCATAACCGGCAAGCGCACTGCTATATCCGACGACAAACGCTTCGTCCAAAACGACCTCAACTACATGGAGGAAGCACACCTCTTCGACAAACGCCTTGCCTGGTTTATCAATCAGCTCAAACGACGCGGCCTCTACGACAACTCCGTCATCGTCATCGCCTCCGACCACGAACCACGTCGCACCGCCCTCGGGCCCGACTTCTTCACAGACAACATTCTGCTGATGGTGGTCAACAGCGGAGCATCGCTCGTCACCGACCGCATCATCGGCCAAATCGACGTATTCCCTACCATACTCGACCTCATGGGCGTCACCGACTACACCTACCCCGGTGTAGGCACCAGCATCGTGGCCGACACTGCGCACCACGGCCTTGTCAATTTCGATGGCACAGTCGTCGATGAGCCAGCCGACTCCGCGGCCTTGCACCGCGCATGGGACATCTCCGCACTGCTAATCGAATCCAGCTACTTCTAAGAAACGGTAAATAAAACACCTTGTCGCTTTTTGACGCTTTTTGAAATCTTTCCTACACCCATTCTGCATTATTTTTTGACACTTAGGTGAAAAACCGCAAATTTTCGCTATCTTTGCAGATAATATTAACCGGTACCGACCATCCCGATGATGAACAAGCTTCAACTATATATCTATAAGTCGCTTCGTGGCTTCAAGGCCGTGCGGAATATCAACCCTGCCGAAAACATCCAGCGCCATATCCACGATATTCGTCACGCATTGGAGACTCTCGACTACGACCCCGCGGAAAAGTATCTGTTCTACTTGATTAGCTACATCGACGAAGGCGCATTTTTCACCATCCTACGCACGATTCCCGACCAGCCGCTCAACCACCTGGCTACGTCGATTTTCGTACCCAACGGATTGCAGATTACGCCCGCTGAGATGAGCGATATAGTGAAGCGTACGACCCGAATGGTATCGAACCCGGCCGTCACACCCGACGAACTCAACGAACTGCACACTCTCTTTGCCAAAGAGTATGAGTTGGTGGCCGATGCCCCGGCAATTGTCGGCTCGATGGGTCGCAAATTTGCCTTCTGCCGATATGGTGGCGACACGGGCCGCTCGCTCGACGACTTCTTCGGCAAGAACCTGTATCAGACCTCCTTCCTACCCTACGAAGGCGTCCTGCTCATTGATGCCGAGCTGGGTGTAACCGCCGAGGGCGACGACCTGACCGATGTGCCCACGGCTACAAACGTGGCTCTGCTACCGCCGGAAGAAAATCCCGACGGCTTCACTCCGCACATCTACCACCGAGTTTTCAATCGGCCTTTCCTCGTATCGCTAGGACAAAGCTTAACCATCACTTGGAAGCGCCAAGGCTTTGAAGACCGCCAGCAGAAAGTGACCGTCGACGCCGAAGGCATGGTCATCCCGACCATCGACACCGACGACAGTCGCAAAGCCATCTCGCCGGCAACATTCTTCATCACATCGCACGCCTCTAAAGCTCCCGTGCGCGATGCCGTTGTGACCGTCAACGGCATCGAAATCAACGAGCAGAAAATTTTTACCTTGGCCGAGCTCAAGAACGCAGAGGTGGTGGTCCAAGCTCATGGTTACGCGCCTTATCACGTGCGCTGCGACCTCGCCGCCACTACTCAGGCTCTGATTCAGCTCCCTGAGATGCGCAAAATCTACCGTTTCGAGCTGCCGGTAAAGACCAGCGAACTTGGCGCACCCATCCGCTTCGAAATACACACCAAACGCGAAATCACCGACAGCCCCATCGAAGGCTACCAGCTCAACGCCTCTATACAAGAGGGCTCTACGCGCGTCAACCACTTGATGTACACCGGTGCCTCATCATTCTTTGCATCTAAGCGCAACATTCTGTTTGTCGCCGCTGCACTCGTTGTCGGATTCTTGCTGGGATGGCTCATAATGGGCGGCAGCTCGGAAAAAACCGCCGATAAGCCCGAGGTTGTCGAAGCCATCGCGCCCACAAAAGAGCCGGCCAAGGAAACTTCGCCATCGACCGCTCCGACCATCGACCGCGACCCGGCCACAGCCAACGCAATCAACGCGGCCAACGCCAAATGGGCTCACGTTCGTGCCATCATCACCTCAATTATTGAAAAACCGGCCGAAAAACCGGCTGAAGCCCCCGCAGCTAATCCTGCTAAAGCTGAAGCCAAAGCCGCAGAGCCCGCACAGCAGCCTGCTCCGGCTTCACAACAGCCTACACCGGAGGCAAAACCCGTTGCCGCGCAAGGCTCGGCCGTCGAATACCTCGATTCGCACAAAGTGTGGAACCGCGCCGAAATGGAGCAGTATGCCGACCTCAAAGGGCTCTTCGACGACCTCAACAACTACCGCTTCGACAAAATCATCAACGATTGGGGTGCTAAGCTCGGCAAGTCGACCAACTTCGCCAAAATTGTAAAAGCAGCCGAAAACAGCCGTCGAAAGAACCGCTCGCTGCCGGCCACTCACAACCGTGCCGACGACCAAGACATCACTTGGATCACCTACACATACAAGGTCGACCCTTGATATCGCGACAACACACGTTGCCGTCAGCTATTTCTACAAATAAGCAGGACATCCACAGCTCGATAGCCCCATTAACTTACTATCACACACATGTTTAAAAAAATTCTCATCCTCTCCGCCGCAATCGGCATTTATACCGGCACACTGAACGCTGCCACTACCATCAGCACCACCACACACGACGGGCGCATCGTCACCGTGACGGCTATCACTCCCGAAATTCTGCGCGTGACCAACGCAGCCGCCGGCGAGCAGTCGCTCCCCTCGCGCGCCGTCGTGCTGCCTGAGGCTCCGGGCATCACCGCCACAGCGTCGCTGGCCGGCCCGATGAAAATTCTTTCGACCGCCGACGGCATCACCGCCACCATCGACACTCGCACCGGCGTGCTCACCATCGCTGCCGGCGCATCGAAAGTCATCACCGACAACGGCATCCGCCACACCGCCAACGGCCGCACGACCATAGCGCTCGGCACTACATCGACCGGCTCGTTCTACGGGGCCGGCGAACGCGGACACAGCCTCGACTTGCGTGGCGACACGCTGGTTATGTACAATCGTCAGAACTATGGCTACACCGGCAGCGACCCGCGCATCTCGCAGATGAATATCACCATGCCACTGGTTCTGTCGTCGGATGGCTTCGCCCTACTTTTCGACGACTACGACTGCTCGGAAATGATTCTCGGCAACCCTATCGAATACACCACCGACAACGACCGTCCGGTGACATACTACTTCATCAACGGCACATCGACGCTGGCCGATGTCACCGAGCAGCTCACAGCCCTGACAGGCCGCCAGCCCCTGGCCCCCTTCTGGTCGCTGGGCTATATAACCTCGAAATACGGCTATCGCACACAGGACGAAACCCTCGGCACCGTCGACACGCTGCAGCGTGCCGGTTATCCGCTCGACGGCATCGTCCTCGACCTCTACTGGTACGGCGTCGAACAAGACATGGGACGCCTAAGCTGGGATCCCGAGCAGTGGCCCGACCCCAAAGGTATGCTTGCCGAGCTGCGCCGCAAGAACGTCAACCTCATCGCCATCAGCCAGCCTTACATCCTGCGCAATGGCCGCGCTCTCGACAACTACAACTCGCTCGATAGCGCCAAGATGATGCTCCTCGACTCTGCCGGCAGCACCAAAGAAGTTAAAATCTGGGTCGGCGAAGGCGGCATGTTCGACGTCTCCAACCCCGACACACGCACATGGTTAGCGAACCGCTACAAGGAGCTCACCGAGACCGGCATCGGCGGCTGGTGGGGCGACCTGGGCGAGCCCGAAGTGCACCCCTCGGGAGCCGTACACCACAACGGCCTCTCGACCGAAGCCTACCACAATCAATATGGCAACGACTGGAGCGAAATCATCTATGACATGTGGCGAACCGAATACCCCGGCCGTCGACTGATGACACTGATGCGCGGCGGCACCATCGGCCTACAACGCTACTGCGTGTTCCCTTGGTCGACCGACGTGTCGCGCTCGTGGGGCGGCCTCGAGCCGCAAGTGCGCATCATGCTCAACTCGGGTCTGAGCGGCCTTGGATATATGAGCCACGACGTGGGCGGCTTTGCCGTCGACCCCGAGTCGGCCTACATGCCCGAACTCTATGTTCGCTGGCTGCAGCTCGGTCTCTTCTCGCCCATACTTCGCACACACGCTCAGCAATTTGCCGAGCCCTACAACTATCCGCAGTACGCCTCTATCATCGAACCGGTGATTCGCGAACGCTACCGTTGGTTGCCCTACAACTACACCCTCGCATGGGAAAATGCAGCCAAAGGCTATCCGCTGGTGCGCCCGCTCAACTTCACCGAGCCTTCGACTCGCGCCTACGACCACATCTCGGATGAATTCCTCTGGGGCTCGCAAGTGCTCGTAGCGCCGGTGATGACCGAAGGCACTTCGCAACGCCAAGTCACCTTCCCGGCCGGCAAGTGGGTGGCCATCGACAACCCTGCCACTATCTACGAAGGCGGCACCACCGCCACCATCGATGCGCCGCTCGACAAGATTCCGGTCTTCGCCCGCGCCGGCGCATTCATTCCCAAGGCCGACTATAAGATGACCAGCACCGCCGACTACGACCCCGGCCGGCTGACCATCAACTACTACCCCGTGGAAGGCCAAAACTCAGAGTTTACACTCTACGACGACGACCGCACGAGCGCCGACAACCTAACCACCGGCCGCTTCCGCCTCATCAACTTTGCAGGCAGCAACGACGGCCGTCGCATCTCGATTGATGCCACAGGCACATACCCCGGCGCGCCTACCAACATCGACATAACCCTGGTAATTCATCGCGCCGACGCCAACACCACCTACCGCATTAACGGACGCAAGGTGAAGTCGCGCTACAACGAAGCCGACGGCACGCTGACCCTATACGTGCGCTGGCCCGTCAACCGCGCAATGACCATCGAAGCCACCGAGCTCAAGCTTAAATAACCGAATCATATAGCAATTTTTTTAACCGGATACAAACCACACAAAATATGTTCTCAGGAATTGTAGAAGAAGCAGCCACCGTCGTCGCCACCGAACGCCGCGACGGCAACCTGCGCCTGCGCGTCAAGGCATCGTTCGCCGACGAACTCACCATCGACCAATCTGTAGCCCACAACGGCGTATGCCTCACCGTAGTAGCTCTAAATCCCGACTCGACATACGAGGTAACCGCCATTCAGGAGACACTCGACCGCTCGAACCTCGGCCTGCTCGCTGCCGGCGACCTCATCAACCTCGAACGCTCAATGAAAATCGGAGGCCGCCTCGACGGCCACATCGTGCAGGGCCACGTCGACTGCACCGCTCGCTGCACCGACATCGAAGACGTCGAAGGCAGCCGCTACTTCCGCTTCGAGTACGCCGTCAGCGACGAAATGCGCCGCCAGGGCTACCTCACCGTTGAGAAAGGCTCCGTCACTGTCAACGGTGTGAGCCTCACTGTCTGCGACTCCGAGCCGGGCGCGTTCCGTGTGGCCATCATTCCCTACACTCTGGAGCACACCAATTTCTGCCGCATCCAGCCGGGCACGGTAGTCAACCTCGAGTTCGACATCCTCGGCAAGTACATTGCAGCCATCATGCCGCAATGATGCCACGAGTGTCAGCGACGAAACGTTACTAATTTATTGTATAGAAAGTTGAGCAATGTGTACAGCACATTGCCCACGAGCGTGGCTACGCCGTAGCCCGACAGCGTGAACACACCGCACAGGTCAAATTCCATTTGACCGAGCGGCGAGGTCGTCATACCCCACACGGCGAGCAACTGCAAGCCATAGCAAAGTCCGAAACCCACTAAAAAGACAACTGCCTCGCGAGCATAGTGACCTTGCGAGCGAAACACCCATGTCTTATTCCAAACGAACGAATTGACCACTCCGGCCACGTAGCCAAGCGCATTGCTCAGGTATAAATTCCAGCCAAGCAATGCCTTACATACGAAAATCACGCCCAGCGTCACAAGCGTGTTCATCACACCCACCAGGCAGTATTTCACAAAGCGTACTATCTCAATGCGTTTCATATCAATCGTTATGATGCGTGTCGTCGTCTGAGTTCTCATCGTGCTTCACATAGCGCTGATCGACCTTCAGAATCGGCAGCGACCAATCAAAGCATACGGCGGCAACGCGCAGCCCGACGACCATGGCGGCACAAGCCATCTGCGGCACCCAGCTTGGCAGCGCCAAGAGGCTCAGCAGCCAGTAAGTAACGCCTCCGGCAAGGCACGCCGTGGCATAGATATCTTTACGGAAAAAGAGAGGCTCCTCGTTGAGCAGAATGTCGCGCACGACACCGCCAAACGACCCCGTCACGATGCCCATCACCACCGCCACCCACATCGGGAAGTCGGCCGCCAAAGATTTCTCGACACCCACGACGACAAACAACGCCAGACCGATGGCGTCGAAAATAAACAACGTGCGCATACCGCCAACCAGAGCGCGGCGGAAGATGATAACTGTGGCCAGCGACAAGCCGGTCACAGCCAGATACATCGGTGACAACATCCAGAAGATGGGCACCTGCAGCAGGAGGTCGCGGAGCGTACCGCCGCCAATGGCCGTCACCAGGCCGACGACGTAGGCGCCAAACCAGTCGAAATTCTTAGCCGCGGCCAGGCGTATGCCCGAAATGGCAAAGGCGATGGTGCCTATTACTTCAATTAATGTCAGAAATGTCTCCTGCATAGTCGGTTATACTGAATTTGACGCTAACGTTTTGTCTGTGCGAGAGCGGCGCGGCGTGCGCGGTCGCGCTCGAACTGCGGAAAGGCGCGGCACAAGTCCGTGAGAAAGCACTCCGAGCATAGCGGCGAGCGAGCCTTGCACACATAGCGGCCGTGGAGTATCAGCCAATGGTGAGCCGTGGCAATAACCTCCTGCGACAGATGAGCGGTGAGCGTACGCTCGGTCTCCAGCGGCGAGCGGCTGCGAGTGGTCAGGCCGATACGCTCGGCTACACGGAAGACATGCGTGTCCACAGCCATCGCCGGCCGGTCGAAGAGGACCGACAGCACGACGTTGGCCGTCTTGCGCCCTACGCCGGGCAGCGAGAGCAGAGCATCGAAGTCGTCGGGGACTTGGCCGCCGAACTCGTCGGTCAGTCGCCGAGCCATACCCAGCAGCGACTTAGTCTTGTTGTTAGGATACGACACCGACTTGATTCGTTCGTATACAGCCTCGGCCGACGCGCCTGCCAGGGCGGCCGGCGTCGGGAAGGCGTCGAAAAAAACCGGTGTTACGAGATTTACACGCTTGTCGGTGCACTGCGCCGACAGGATTACGGCCACGAGGAGCTGATACGGATTGTCGTAGCGAAGCTCGGTCTGCGGCGCGGGATTGTGCTCGCAGAAGCGCTCGACCACACGGCTGTATCGCTCGTCAAGGCGCATCAGATGCGGGTGCCTGCGAATTCGTCGAGGAAGCGCACGTCGTTCTCCGAGAACAGGCGCAGGTCGTTTACTCTATATTTCAGGTTGGTAATTCGCTCGATACCCATGCCGAGAGCGAAGCCGCTGTAGACTTCGGGGTCGATGCCGCACGAGCGCAGCACGTTGGGGTCGACCATGCCGCAGCCAAGGATTTCAACCCAGCCCGTACCCTTGCAGAACGAGCAACCTTTGCCGCCGCAGAGGTCGCAGCTGATATCCATTTCAGCCGACGGCTCGGTGAAGGGGAAGTAGCTCGGGCGCAGACGAATCTTGGTGCCGTTGCCGAACATTTCGCGTGCGAAGTAGTCGAGCGTCTGCAGCAGGTCGGCAAACGTCACGTTGCGGTCGACATACAGAGCCTCAACCTGGTGGAAGAAGCAGTGGGCACGAGCCGAGATGGCCTCGTTGCGGTAAACACGACCGGGGCACACGATGCGAATCGGCGGCTCGGTGTGCTCCATCACGCGCGACTGCACCGACGAAGTGTGTGTGCGCAGCAGCACGTCGGGCATGCGGTTGATGAAGAAGGTATCCTGCATGTCGCGAGCAGGGTGGTCGGCTGCAAAGTTCAGCGACGAGAACACGTGCCAGTCGTCCTCCACTTCCGGGCCCTCGGCAATCGAGAAGCCCAAGCGACGGAAGATATCAATGATTTCTTCGCGAACGAGCGACAGCGGATGGCGGGTGCCGATAGCCTGAGGAGCAGCGGTGCGAGTCAGGTCGAGACCGCTCATATCGTCCTTGGCGGCAGTCAGCAGCTCGCGCAACTCATTGATGCGGTCGGTAGCGGCAGTCTTCAGTTCGTTGATGGCCTGGCCGACGACGCGCTTATCTTCGGCCGGCACATTGCGAAAATCATTCATCAGGGCCGGAATGATACCCTTCTTACTCAAATATTTGATACGGAGAGCCTCGACTTCGGCAGCATCGGCAGCCGTCAGGCCGGCAATCTCAGTGCGTAAATTTGCTATTTTTTCTAACATCACGTGATTTTTACTTAAGTGGTGCAAAGTTAAGCAAAATTCGTGACTGCAGCAATAGATAAAAATCAGAAATCAGAAACATATCGGCCGTCTTGCACCTCGCGACGACCCGCCAGCCACGCCCGCTCTACAAATAACTGGCAGCAAGACGCATAGGCCGATAGCACTCCGCCGAGAGGCTCTGCAAAGCCTCGACGACCTGCGCGTAGGCCGCCTTGGCACGGCTATCGACACCTCCGCTATAGACAGCGTAAAGCGTCAGGCCGACAACAGCCTGTGTAAGCCTCTCCGCCGCCGTAGCGCTGTCGAGGCCTATATCATCGGGGGCTTGCGCGCCCAGTTGGCCGAGCGAGGTGTCGGCCTCCCATCCTGAAAACATCAGGTACGACAACGCCGTGCCGAAGGCCGACTTCACCGCCACCTGCAAAGCCGGAGCCTGCGCCGGCGATAAAATGTGCCCCGCACGGGCGGTCGTCGTTTCATTTACATAACCGTGCAAAGCCGTGATTGCATAGAGGCGCTCCAGCACCTCATTCATTGATAGTGTGATTTTCATAGTTCGTTAAGATTAAGGTTAGTGTTTTACAATGCAAATTTACAACTTTTATTTAATTTATACAATAGTTGGTCGCAAAAAATTTCAAATTTAAACAAACCGGTCGGCGGCAAAACTGCAAATTTCGCCCTTCGGCTGTGTATTTTGCGTCAACGTGCTTGCGGATTCAAAAAAAAGTCGTACCTTTGCAACGGGTAAGTCCTACACGACCAGCTCCCCGAGAATCCCCCAGGTCTTGACCGAAGCAAGGGTATTGGGTTGTAGCGGTGCGATGTAGTAAGCTTACCCTTTTTTATTTGCACAACTTACTTTCTTAACAGACAACGATATGCGCGCGCCCGAAGAAGTCAAAGACTGTACCCTCCTGGGCAATCAGGGGGTAAAATATCCTACACAGTACTGCCCCGAAATCCTCGAAACGTTCCCCAACAAACATCCGGAAAACGAATACCTGGTGACATTCAACTGCCCGGAGTTCACTTCGCTGTGCCCCAAAACCGGTCAGCCCGACTTCGCCGAAATCGTCATCAGCTACATCCCACGCATCAACATGGTCGAAAGCAAGAGCCTCAAGCTGTACCTCTTCAGCTTCCGCAACCACGGCGACTTCCACGAGGACTGCGTCAACATCATCATGAAGGACCTCGTGCGTCTGATGGACCCGAAATACCTCGAAGTCCGCGGCATATTCACACCGCGCGGCGGCATCTCAATCTACCCATTTGCCAACTACGGCGACGCCGACCACCAGGACCTCGTCCGCGCTCGTATGCTCGCCATGTTCCCCAACCGCTGATTATGGCTAAAGATTGTCTGCTCATCGCCAGCGGCGGCATGGACTCCACCACCATGCTCTACGAATATGCCGACCGCATAGCCCTGGCCGTCACCTTCAACTACGGTTCGAACCACAACGCCCGCGAAATAGAATGCGCACGCTACAACTGCGCAAAGCTCGACATTCCGCTACTCGTCATCGACCTACCCTTCATCGGCCAAATCTTCAATAGCTCGCTACTGCAAGGTGCCGACGCCATCCCCGAAGGCGACTACGACGACGACAATATGCGCTCGACCGTCGTGCCTTTCCGCAACGGCATCATGCTCTCGATCGCTGCCGGAATTGCTGAAAGCAAAGGCCTCAAACACGTGATGATGGCCAACCACGGCGGCGACCACGCCATTTACCCCGACTGCCGCTCGGGCTTCGTCACCGCCATGTCGGCCGCCATCAGCGCCGGCACCTACGACGGCATCACCCTCGAATCGCCCTACACCGACATCACCAAGACCGAAATCGCCGCTCGCGGCGGACGCCTTGGCATCGACTACAGCCACACCTACTCATGCTACAAAGGCGGAGAGCTCCACTGCGGACGCTGCGGCACCTGCACCGAACGCCGCCAAGCCTTCATCGACGCCGGCCTCCCCGACCCCACACAATACGAAGAATAAACCGCAAACGACCTCCAGAGAGAGGGTGAACGCAGCGCTAGCCTGGCCATCGCCGAAGGCGCTCTGCAAAGCAGAGATCGCAGG
>CAYSQI010000038.1:11465-24442 GCA_964433215.1 uncultured Bacteroides sp. | reverse complement strand
CCACCATACACACACATCGAAGGCTGCCGCCGACCACCAGTCGCCGCAGCCTTCGATGATTTTTCTCATACACTTTATATCGCCGCGAAGCTGCCGCCGGCGTTTGGTAACTTCGCGGATTATCACTAACTTCGCGGGTGATATGAAACGACTGCTGCAAGTTAACACGACTATGGGACGCACGGCGCCGGGGCTGATCGCCGATGAGCTCGACCGGCTGGCCACCGCCGCCGGCTGGGATTGCCACCTGGCCTACGGACGTCCGGGGCCGTTGGCCGACGGATTCGACCCGGCCAGTCGCCATCGGCTGGCGTCGGCGGCCGAAGTGGCATGGCACGGAGCGATGACACGGCTATGCGACCGCCACGGGCTCCACTCAGCAGCAGCCACGCGCTGCCTGTGTCGGCTGATTGAAAAGCTACAGCCCGATGTCGTTCATTTGCACAACATCCACGGCTATTATTTGCATTACCCTCTACTATTCAACTACTTACGCCAGCGACAACTGCCGGTAGTGTGGACCCTGCACGACCTGTGGCCACTGACCGGCCACTGCGCCTTCTTCGCCACCGACCGCTGCGACGGGCTGGCACGAGGCTGCGTCGGCTGCCACCGCAAAGGCGTCTACCCCGGCTCGCTGCTGCTGAGCCGAGCCGAGGCTAATTTCCTCGAAAAACAAGCCGCCTTCGCCGGGCTCGACCACCTCCACCTCGTAGCCGTGTCGCACTACGTAGCCGACCTCCTGCCCGGCTCTATTCTTGGCCAATACCCCGTCACGACTATCTACAACGGCATCGACCTCCCGGCCGACCACCACACCCCGACCACCACGCCCGACCGACCACTCGCCCTGGGCGTAGCCTACCGCTGGGACGAGCGCAAAGGCCTGACCGACTTCCGCGAGCTGCGCCGACACCTCCCCGGCAACTGGCGCATACGCCTGATTGGCCTGACGAAGCGACAGATAGCCTCGCTGCCCGAGGGCATCGAAGGCTGCGAACGCGTCGACACACCCGCCGACCTGCGTCGACACTATGCCGAAGCGACGGTGCTGGTGAGCCTCTCGCACGGCGAATCGCTTGGCATGGTATCGCTCGAAGCACAAGCCTGCGGCACCCCCGTGGTGATGTACGACGCCGGCGGATGCGCCGAGACGATTGCGCCCGACACCGGCCTGGCCGTAGCGCGCGGCGACGTAGCCGCAGCCGCTCGCGCTTGCCAAGCCATCGCCGCCGACCCGATGCACTACACGCCACAAGCCTGCCGCGCCAACGTAGCCGACCGCTTCGACCGCACCACCAACTTCTCACGCTACCTCGCCCTCTACGACACCCTGACCGACTGACACCTCCCCCACGCCAAAAACCGCCACCCCATCGAGCCCTCTGCTCGTTATAAACAGACACAAAAAGCCGATACCAATGCAGATTTTCGGTTCATACTCAGTTAGAATTTGTTTTTGTCGCAAATTATTTGTATTTTTGCGACAAAATAGGGTAATATGGCAAGTATAGAGAACTCGATTTGGACTGCAATTAAAGCTAAAGGAAGGGGAAGTATATTCTTTCCATCGGATTTTACTTCATGTGGTGAAGTAAAGGCTGTTGGCAAAAGCCTTGAACGACTGACTGCAAAAGGCGAAATCATCCGTTTGGCAAGAGGCATATACACATATCCCGAGATTGATACGGTCATGGGGCTTGGTGCATTGATGCCATCAATAGAGCAGATTGCCGAGACTATAGCTCGCAGGGATAAAACACGGATAGTTCCGACAGGCATTTATGCTATGAACAAATTAGGAATATCTACCCAAGTACCAATGAATATAGTTTATCTAACAGATGGTACACCTCGTAAAGTGAGTTTAGGGAATGGCCGCTCAATACAGTTCAAATACACGACACCCAAAAATCTCTCATTCACCAATCCACTTGCTATGTTAGTTACGTTTGCCCTAAAAGAAGTCGGGAAAGATAATGTTACCGACGACATTTCCAAGCAAATCAAGAAAGTGCTTCAAAACGAACCACCGGAGAACGTGTTAGCCGACGAAGCACTCATGCCGGCATGGATTAGAACTATCACAAGGCAAGCGTATGAAACCATTGAATATTGATTTAAGAATTTGTTCACTTCAATTAGTACAGAGTACAATATTGTTTATTAAATTGAATCAATCTAATGAATAGCGGAAAAACGGCATCACGATACTTTATGCACAAATACTGGGGAAAAAAACCAGCTTCCGGTATTAGTCCTTTAATTGATAGATACACTAATCCAGGAGATACGATAATCGATCCGTTTTCCGGCTATGGAGTATTTTGTTGCGAAGCATATCTTAAAAATAGGAATGTGATAGTTAATGACCTAAATCCCATAGCAAATTTTATTGCCCATAATTTATTCTCTAAAGATGTTAATATCTCTATTGTAAAGAAAATGTGGGAGAAGATAAAAAAAGAATTATCTCCTTATGTAGAGCGATGGTATAATATAACTATAGATGGAATCCGTTATTCTCCGATATCTGTTTTGAGAAATAAAGAGGGATTACCAATTCAATTTTCCTTTAAGGATGGCAAAAAGACTTCAATAAAATACATTCCTGAAGACCTTGCCAAAGAATTCTGTATCTATGAGAATAATTATATCGTAGAAGACTGGTATCCAGTAGTTCCTATTATTGAGAATTCAAGAATATCTGCCCGTCCTAATATGACAGTTAAAGATCTTTTCACAAAAAGGACTCTTGCTTGTCATGCCAAGCTACTATCATTGATAGAAGATTATGCTACAGGTTCAACCAAGGACTTATTCTTAATAGCGTTCACAGCGAATTTAGCAAATTGTTCAAAACTTGTTCCTCCAATCAAAAGTAGAGGAACTCTATCTCAAGGTGCATGGATGACAGGTTTTTATACCGGCGAGACTTACATAGAAAATAATGTTTTGCATTACTATGAAAATCGTATAAAAAAAGTAATCAAAGGAAAGGAGGACTATTTAAATTCTCTTTCCGGTGATTTACTAACTGAACCTGTAAAATCAACTTATCAAATCACGAACTTTGATGCTAAAAAATTGCAGTTACCTGATAATTCTGTAGATTATGTTTTTACTGACCCACCTTATGGTGATAGTGTGCCATATTTCGAGCAAAGTGTTATATGGAATTCATGGCTTAATTTTTCGCCTGATTATCAGCAAGAAATAGTCATTTCAGATAGCGGTCAACGTAAAAAAGATATTACTGCCTTCGAAAACGATATATATTCAGCCTTTTCAGAAATTCGAAGAGTACTAAAAGACAATAAATATTTTTCACTAACTTTCCATTCTCTGTCGGGATTAGAGTGGAAGGCTGTAAGTAATGCTTGTGTATTTAACAATTTTAATGTTGTAGATTATAAGTGGTTAGAACAAAAAACCTACCCACCAAGACAACTAAATCGAGTTAAGTCAATCAAAGGTGATGTTCTTGTGACTTTCCGTAAAAACCCCGAACCTGTTCACCTTCATCTTTGTAATGACCAACAATTCACTGATATCGTTAGTGATTTCATAAAAGAAACGATACTAAGTGGTACTACAGATACTAATGGTATTATGATGGCTATAATGGAATGGATTTTACGAAACATGATTATTATAGGCAATGTCGATGTATTCATGATATTAAGTAAAAACTTCCAAATTGGAGATAATGGACAATGGTGTATTAAATAAAATAATCTATACATTGATATGACAAACTTTGAGAAATGGGACAAGGAGTTCCGCGCACAGAATTTATATGCTTTCAATAATAATAAGAATGCACTATTGTACTTAAAGATTAGAGCTATATGTAGAAAGGAACAGATAAAGCAATTTGTCGAAAAGAACGGCATAGAGTTAAAATCGAGCAAAATTAACGAGCAGTTTGCTGAGTTGTTTTCTTTATTGGAGTCCGCTCCTAACAGTATGAATATGCTTGATACTTATCTACGTGATAGGAATAACGAGTGGTATCACGCAATGGGAGTTGACGAAGAAAAATTGAAAAGCGGCTTACGTCAGATTAACAATTATGAATGGGGAGGCGATCAAGAGAATTCGCTTGACCAATATCTCGTAAGAAGATTTATCAAAGTGATAAGTAACTTTGATGAGCTCAAGAGTAAAGCTGATGCTATTGCGAACAATGCTTGGAAGTTTGTTCAAACTAGTTGGTACAACAACTGGACATCTTATCTTATTGAATCAATATTCAAGAAACATCGACGCGTTCTGTCTGCTGTTGGTGAGATAAAGAGTGTTGACTTCTTTATTGATAATAATCCTGTAGATTTAAAGGTCACCTACTTTCCAGAAGCTTATATGCAGGAAAAATTAAAGGACATTTTGGGTAATTTTGAACTCACATGGCTTAAGCGTCAAGCAAAAAATTTCAAAATTTTACCTGATAAAAATCTTTCAGATATAGAACAATATAGTTTCCTTAAAGAGGAACTTGAGAACCATGGACATTCAGAAGTTATTGCGCAACTTACAACGATAAAAAAGCAAATTGTTGACGACACTCGCAAAAATCCAGTAGGTTTAATGAAATGGCTTTATGAAAATCAAAGTCAACGTTTGTTTGGTGCAGAAAATCGTTTATTTGTAGTTCTTATTGATTCTACAGATATGGATCAATCATGGAAAATGAAGCGCGCTTTCTCTTTGATTGAGCCCAAAGTGAATGACTATCTTAATAATTTCAATGCAAATTCGTTGAAGAAAATAGATTTTACATTCGACAAAAAGACTTACAAAAGTCTTGCTGATATCATTTTTGTTGTTAAAGAATAACAATCACCCGGCATTCGCTGTGGGGGGGCGACGTCGCCGGCAATTTGCTTCGGGTGCCCCGTCGCCTCTATTTTTGTGGGGTTTTTCGTCGAAAATGGGGAGATTTTTGGGGACGACACATGATTATCGGTGTATTTTGCGGTTGGGTGATTTTTTTCTTAAAAAAGGCTTGCACATTCCAAAAACTATCGATAGCTTTGCGCAGTGAATTGCTCGAAGGACGTCATCGGCAATTTCAATTTGGGAAAAAGAGTAGTAGCGCTCCTAAGGCTGCGACGGCGTAAATGTCGTCATTTACATCAAACGATCTCAGAGATTTCAGATCGCTCTGAACAAAAAAAGGCTTATTTATGAACTCGACTCTCCTCCACCTCCACCGCAATGGGCATGTCGCGACATGACGGCGGTGCAAAAGCATCAAGCGCTCGTGTAGCGCATAATTCTTAAGTATTTTTAACATTTAAGCAGGCGCACCGGCCGGTGTGCACCCTCGGATTGTGGCGTTGGCCGCAGTAGCCGAGGCAAGGCTTCGTCGGCTCTAACGGGCAGGCGGCGCGGGCTGCTCGCAGCTGGTCTGGCTCGGACTTCGCGCGTCGGCACATCTCTAAAAAAATAGTTATTTATTCACTTATTAATCAATTATTTACACAACATGAGAGAACACAGAACACCTACGGGCACCGACATGGATGATTTTATAAAAGAGTGCTTCAAGGCAATAAAAAAAGAGCGTTATGGCATCGTAAAACCGGGCGGCGCACAGGCCGAGGACGACACGTCGGCCTACGACGAGTTGATGAGCATGACCGGGCTCGACGAGGTGAAACGCGCCATAAAACGCGAGCTTGCGTATCACAAGGTAATGGAACAGCGGCGAAAGGCGGGGCGGAGTGTCCCCCGGCGACTGATGCACATGCTGCTGACAGGCAATCCGGGCACGGGCAAGACTACCTGCGCGCGCCTCGTTGGGCGCATTTACCGCCAAGCGGGCTTGCTATCAATAGGCCACCTGATCGAGACATCGCGAGCCGGATTGGTGGGGCAGTATATCGGCCAGTCGGAAAAGGTTGTCAGCGAGAAGATTGAGGCGGCCCGAGGCGGCATCCTGTTCATCGACGAAATCTATTCGCTGGTCGAGAACAGCGGCCCGGCGCACGAGAGCCGCGACTTCGGCCACCGCGTGCTCGACACGCTGATGCCCGTGCTGAGCGACCCGCGGGCCGACATCATGGTCATCGGCGCCGGCTACACCTCTGAGATGAAGCGATTTATCAAAGCCAACCCGGGGTTGGCGAGCCGATTTCCGTTGGTGCTCAATTTCAAGGACTTCACCCTCGAGGAGCTGATGGAAATCGCTGGCGACCTTCTGGCCAAATACGAGTACTACCTCACCTCCGAGGCCGAAGCCAAGCTGACCGACCTGCTCACGGCGGCCGGTCGACTCGAAAACTGCGGCAACGCCCGGCTTGTGGCCACGCTGATCGAAAACTACATCATCCCCAACTGCTGCGAGCGCCTCGACCGACTGGCCGCCGATGAGCTGACCGACGAAGCTCTGTCGACAATCATCGCGGCCGACGTACCCTCGCTCGCCGAGATAGCGCCGCTGCAATCCACTACCCGACCCCGCCTGGGCTACTGACCAACCACCCGACCCGTAAAAAAAATCAATCAATCATGAACATTATTCCGAAAAAATATTTGTCGCACAAGAATGCCGCGGAGGCGCGGCTGCGACTACGCAAGCACGTACTGGGCCACGACGTCGACGAGGCCATAACGCAGCTGGTCATGGCCTACAAAGACGCCAAGCCGGCCGACGGCCTCCACATCGGCACGCTGATAGCCATGCTATTCGACATGGAAGCGCCGGCCGCAGCCCGCGAGTGCGCCGCTATGTTCGACCTCCCCGTGCGCGCGGGCCTGTCGGTGGGCGAAGCGATGATGATCGACAGCTGCCGCGAGCCCGCCAATGTGGTCAGGCTCAAGCACTTCACCCACAAGGTAGGCATGTGGGACTACCTGGGCAAGCCGCTCAACACGACTCGCTATCCGCTGATCGCACAGCCCGACGACGCGCAGCAGATCCTCACCATCAACAACGACGACGGCATCTACGCCTTCCGCAGCACCGACGGCGCCCTCACGTTCGTAGCGATCAACAATGCCTCCGAGGATTTACTCTTCGACGAGACGTGCTACCGCGACGACTATCCGCTCTACTTCGGCAGGAACACTCACTGTATCAGCCCCGTATTCCTGGCAAATACGGTCAAGAACATCTTCGAATTCGTAGCTGCCGAGTTCGGGTACCCGTCGCTGAAAGTCAATCGGGCGGTGGTGTTCAACAATCGCGGAGCACGAGTGCTCGACGACGACGACAACATCCCCGACGCGGCCGACATCGACGAGTGGGAAGGCGTCAACATCTATATGCGGCGCGACTTTCTCGGCCAATACATCTTCGAGAGCGTCGGCAGCTTCTTCTACGACAACGAAAGCGACAGCATCGAGAACACCGTCGTCGGCCCGCTGATCGAAGTGCTGGCCGCCGTCGGCATCATGTACAAAGAGCTGAAAACCGACCACGAATTGGCCGACACCTCGCCGAAGCAACTGCGAAAGTATGCCACGCGTGCGGGCATCTTCCGCTCGCCCGACGACGACGAGATATAGCGCGCCGGCGGCCGGTCGGCGCCATTAAATGGAAAAAGGATTTACTCGCTGCGGCGTGGTAAATCCTTTTTTCGTACCCCCGAGGAGAATCGAACTCCTATCGAGCGTTTAGGAAACGCTAGTTCTATCCGTTGAACTACAGGGGCCGGTAGTTTCGAGATGCAAAGTTAGCGCTTTTTTTTCTTCTTCCGAAAGTTTTTGATATAAAAACGCCGGCCGGCCAACATCTGTCGGACACTGCGGAAAAACGATGCCTTGAACGAGCAGCTCAGGCGCAGAGCCTTGAGCACGATGCGGCAGCGTATCATGTCGGGATAAGCGGCGGTGATGTAGAAGCCGAACGAGCGGAGCTGGCCGTCGGGCAGCGGACGGCGTTCGACATGCGGCGTGCCGAGGTGGCGTCCCAGGGTCAGAGGTATGAAGCGGCAGACGCCACGTAGGCGTCGAGCCTGGAGCAGTAGGTATTCGTCCTCGCCCGAGGTGATGGTCTCGGTGCCGGGGCCGATGAGCGGCTCGAAGCGCAATTTGGCCAGGCGGCCGTTGCGGTTGAAGGCCAGCTCGACGGTGCCGCACCACAGTCCGCGCGGCATCTTTTCGGTAATGTCCTCGGCGAATACGGGATAGTCCTTGGCCAGACGCCCGTCGGCGTTGGCATACTGACACATGAAGAAGTCGAGGTCTTTGCGACGATTGAAGATGTCGAGCAGCTTGGTCAGAGCGACGGCATCGTAGGCCATGTCATCGTCGGCATTAAGGATATAGTCGCTGGTGCAATGGTCGATGGCGTTGTTGCGGTTGGCCGAGAGACCGACGACATCGGTGCGCACGATGGTGATGTCGGTGCGGGCGCTGAAGGCGGGCGGGATTGGCGCGTCGCCGTGTTGCTGCCACGAGATGACGTAGCGCACACCTTCGACCTCGGGGAGCTGAGCGAGGTCGATACGCTGCAAGGCGTCGGGGCGCCAAGTAGCCATAGCCAAATCTAAAGTCATCGGCATGAAGTCCAAGTGTTAAGGAACCGGCGAGCCACGACGGCGCCATCGTTGTGCTCCACGACGAAGCGCCGCGAGTCGCGGCCGCGGCGGCTGAGGCTATCGCGGTGTACGACCAGGTCGCTGAGCGTCTCGACCAAGGGGTCGAGCGAGAGCGGAGCGTTGACGATTGGGCGGTTGGCCGTCTCGCCGATAAAGTTATAGAAATCGGGTTCACCGCCACTGACGGCCACGAGTCCGCGAGCCATGGCCAGCATGGCATTAGTGGCCGGTGAGTAGCTATAAATTTGGTCGAGCACCACGTGGCTGCCACGCATGCGCTCGATGTATTCTCCGTAGGGCACGTTTTCGACAATTGACAGGCGGCAGCGGCCGGGATGGCGGTCGCAGACGATGCGTGCGGCCTGCTCGAGCAGGTCGGTGCCCTTCTCGGCCAGGCGGCCCAGGTGGCGGCCCAGGAAGAATTCCACGCAGTCGACCTCGTCGGGGATGCCGTAGGGCTCGAGCGAGGCCGTGTCGATAGGAATGCCGCCGTAGCCGACGCGGTCGCCGCCGCCAAGGAGGCGAGTGGCCGCCACGTGGTACTCGTAGAGGCCGGTCACCACGCCGTCGACGTGGCGATACACATACTCGTCGAATGCGCGCACCTTGGGCGACAGCCAGGTGCTGACCGAGGCCGGGTCTTCGAGCGCGTATGGGGCGGGATGCTCGCCGATGCGATACTCATTGTAGCGCAGCGCCGATGTGGGGTCGAGGGCTTCGGCCAGATAGACGGCATCCGTGCCGGCGGCTGTGAGAAACACTGCGCCGTTCTCGCCCTTGAGTCGGTCGAAAAAATAGCGCAGCAGTCGCGGCCTAAGTGCCAGAAAATGAGGGTTTTGCAAAGCTACGATATCGTATCCGCGCATATCGCGGTGCAGCGTATGGCGGCAGCGCCAAGCCAGCTGCAAGCCGCCGAACTTGCCCGGGCGGCGGCTCAAATCGATGTCGCGTTCGGTACTCTGAAAGCCCGAGCCCGACGACATCACCACCACGCTATGGCCCAAAGCTCGCAGCGAGCGCGCGAGCTGATTGTGCATATTGCTATAATCGCCAATCAAGAGAATGCGATATGTCGGGGCTTCGGTGTTCATTACTTTCGCAAAATTAATCTAAATAAATGTGATTTACAAACAAACAATTAACAAAACTGCATCAAAATCAAAAAATATCTGACGAAAAACGTAAAAAATCGGCCTCGACACAGTCAAAATGTAAATGAAGCGACCCCGCAACACAAGCTGCGAGGTCGCCGGACGGGGTTGTCCCCTATAAAAAACCTAAATAAGCGTTTACTTTACAAGAACTTTGGCTACGGCCGTGCCTTGGCGGCGAATGTAGATGCCGCCGGCGGCGGGATGGTCGACACGTCGGCCTTGCAGGTCGTAGTATTCAATGGGAGCATCGGCGTTATCGTCGGCTATCATGTCGACAATCGAATCGCCTCCGCTCTGATTCAGCTTGATCACATAGTAGTTGTCGCCGATGGTCGGGAACTGGTTACTGTAGCCCTTGACGCAGGAGTAGGCGTGGTGGAAGTAGAAGGCATCGCCCTGCTTAAAGGCGCGGTCGAAGCGCGGGAAGATGAAGTACGGGCCATCGCCGTCAAAGAGGCCTTCGAGATGCACGCCGGTCTGACATTCGACGACGTAAATGCTGTCGACGCCTTCGGTGCGGTCGTGAACAAATATCCAGTCGACTTCGGCCTCATGCTGTAAGGAGAAGTAAGAGAACCAGCCCGGGTCGTTGACGTACGGATTGGGGAAGGTGTAGACTTCCTTGTTGACGTTGTCGGGCGACACGGACTTGTGCAGAGTCAAGCCGGTGAACTTACCATTAAGGACTTGATTTTGTTCTATGCTAAAATCGTAAACGAACGAGAGCAGCGTTTCGGTCATTTCTACATTCTCGATATCGACAGTGTAGGTAAGCGGAGCCACTAAGTGCTCGAAGGGTCGGCCGTCGGCATCGACAACTGCCACTACCATCCACGAAGGAGCGGTGATGAATTTGTCGTAAGGCAATTCGATTATACCGATGCCCCACTCCACACCGATAGCGGTGTGGACTTCGTATTGGTCGGTCTCGCCTAAGATAGCGTCGGCCACGGCGGCAAATTCGGCATCGGTGGGCTTATTCTCAGTGGCGGGCACCAGAGTGTAGACCACCTTGGCCACGTTGCTACCTGCCGAGCAGTCTACCGCCTTGCCGTTATCGCTGATGAAGTCAATGCCCGGTCCGCGATAGCCGGGGAAGTCGAGCACGAAGGTTGCCTGAGTCAGATTCGGTGTGTCAATCGTCAGTCGATAGTCCTTCATAGTGTATTCATAGCCATAGAATTGCGGTGTCGAATACAACCAGTTACTTGAGTTGAACGAGATGCCCAGATAGCGGTCGGCGGTGTAGATTCGGCCATCTTTGAGTTCGAATTCGAACCAGTAGGTATCGTCGTCGTAGAAGGGCGAGCGCGTGGTGTCCTCGCCATAAATGAGCCGGAACACCTCTTTGAACGACTCGGCCAAGCCGCACTGCGACGAGTAGGGATTGACGACGCGATAGACTTCGCCGTCGACATCGGTGCGCTTTTCGAATTCGACTTCCCAGGTGAATTTATCTTCCGGGAATGTATAGGTTATCGTAGTGTCGGCAGCGCTGTCGTAGTAGTCGAACGTCGGGCGGCCTTCGTAGTGCCATGTGCCGCGGCCTACCGACTCCCAGGTGCCTTCCGTAGCCAAGTTCGAACGCATGCCCCACGAGTCGTAGATACCCAGATACTTGTCGTCGGCGTCCATGGCCAGCGCCAGCACGGCATAGTAGCCGAAACCTTCGGTAAAGTTGACGGTTATCTCATCGGTAGTGGTCTGATAGTCAATCGCACCGATGGCCAATGAGTCGAGCTCGTCAAAGGATATGCTTCTATGTCGAGTGATGTAGCGAAGATGGTCGACGCCTGTCAGCTCCATGCTGTAGGTGATGCTCGGGTCGGTCGACTTAAGGCCGCCGCTCTTGACTGTGTGCTTGATGCCGGCATCCTCATTGGCTCCGGGAAGCTTGATTTCGACTGATTTGCAATCAAAAAAATAGGTGGAAGCTATGTAAAGACGGAAATATGGAATATTAAAAATCTTAGTGGCCGGCGAATAGGACACTGACGTTGCAAAAACTTCGATTGCCTTACAGCCGACTTCCTCTTTCAGACCGGTCGGAACGGGCATTCCGGTGACAGTCCTCTCAATGATACCTTGCAAGGTGGCGTCATCGATAATAACACTTATATCGTTGTAGCCCAGCAAGTTGCAGAATTTATATTGAACGATTGATTCGTCGGCACGGAGTTTGCGCGTCATCACCTCGGTGGTGTAGACAAAGGTGACGGTATCTTCGCCTGCGCTGCAATAACTGTTAATGCTATTCTGAATATTTTGAAGCGCTGCACCTTCGACAGTGGCCTCGCCGAGCGAGGTCCATTCGCCGAATTCGTCGTCGCTATAAAGCGGAAGAGCGAATTGAACGCTATCGCATCGATAGCCAGTATAGTCAAAGAGATAAAAGAATAAGTTCTGAAATGTGAATATCTTCGTCGCGGGGGCGTAAACGACAAGGGCACTGATGCTTATCGACTCAGTGCCAAACTGTTCGCGATATCCCGTCGGGACGGGAATCGAGAGCTCTGTACGCGGCACCCTGCTGACCAGCGAGTCCATGTCCATTTCGAACACCACGTCGCCATAGCCCAGGAAGTTGGCAAACTTATACTGCACGGCCGTGGAATCCGACTTCAGCGCGCGAGAATACACCTCGGACGTGCGCGCAAACAAAATCTCTTCGTCGCCATCTTGACGAAAACTATTAAACGTGTTTTCAATCGCCTGCAAGCCATAGAGAGGCATCGTAGCGACGCCCTCGCTCGCCCACTCGGTGTAATCCTCGTCGGCGGCAGCCCGAACTACGACGCGCGAAGGCGAGGCCTGTGCGGTCGTCATCTCAACTAATTGCGGCTCAGGCGATGGCGTCCCTTGATAATCGACGCGGTCGAATGACCATGCCGATTGAGCGGCCATCAATGTGCATCCGGCAACGAATGCTGTCCAAACTTTTTTCATAAGCATAAGGTCTTTTATTATGATTTGATTTATCAAGTGTATTATTAAAAACCTGTAAGTTGCCGAATTTGCATCACCCCGAACCGCTTTCCGGCGGCTCGCCTTAGGAGCATTTTGGTAATCTTACCGATTAAGCGGCGGCAAGTTAGTAAAAAAACTAAAAACCCACAAGAAATATGCCATTTTTTTTAATTTTTCAACCGTCAAAAGATCACAAAAGAATAGTGTGGTAAATGAACCCCAAAGTAACCGGAAACGCACCAAAAAAGCAAGCACAAAAGACGGTTTTTATTGTAAAAGTAGCCGGAAATGAGCGGCTCTTGGTATT
>CAYSQI010000038.1:0-11365 GCA_964433215.1 uncultured Bacteroides sp. | reverse complement strand
CACAAAAGACGGTTTTTATTGTAAAAGTAGCCGGAAATGAGCGGCTCTTGGTATTTGGGGCCGGCAGTATTTTGAAGAAGGCTGAGGCTGGTAGGTGGCAAATCAGTCCTTGCGAAGGAGCATGAGCATGGGCCGATAGGTGAGATGGTAGCGACCGTCGAGCATCATCGGGTAGCGGCGGACGATGCGCAGCGGGTTGCCGACGCCGAGCGAGTCGGCCCCGACGTGGCGCAGGTGGCGCAGCACGTCGACGGGCGAGTCGAAGTCGAGGTCGCGCTCGAAGAGCCGATGGTCCACCACCTCAAAGCGGTCGGCGGCCATAGCCAGCAAGCGCTCGGGGTCGGACAGCGGCAAGGCCACACCCGTGATGTCGGAAATCTCGTGCATATTGCCGCGGACGTAGGTCGAGAGCACGGCATAACCGCCCGGGCGCAAAGCGCGGGCACAGCCGGCCAGAAATCGCGCCGGCGAGTTGAACCACTGCATCGTCGAAGCCGAGAAGATGACGTCGAGTGTCTCGGGCTCGAGCGAGCTGATACGCAGCTCGGCATCGCAGCCTTCGAAGCGCACACTCGGGGCGAGGCCCGCGGGCCGCTGGGCGGCCAGGTCCCACACGGTCATGTTCGCCTCGGGTGCCAGCTCTGTGAGGTAGCGCGTCAGGCAGCCGCTGCCGCTACCCACCTCGAGTATCGACACCGGCGGCTCGGCCAGCCGACGCGCCAAGCCCGACGACTGCACCATGGCCAGCATTTCGTCGACTATCTGCTGCTGCACGGAGGCGTGAGCGTCGTAGCCGGCGGCCACGGAGCCAAACCGCTGCCGCACGCGCTGCTTGTCGACAAATTGCCGGTCGGCAATGGCCTGAAAGTCGGGCACGTGTCCGCTGTGCATCGGCTCGACGGGCACGCCGGCAGCCTGCCAGGCGCGGCGCTGGTTGTGGGCCGGCCAGAGGCTATCGTCGACGCCGACCAAGGCCACATCCCAGCGTGCCGCTGCGGGCACACTCAGCAGCTGGCGGTCGGCCACCGACTGCAACTCGGCCGCCACCTCGTCGGCACTCATTGTCGGGCACATCGCCTCCGACTCGAGCACCTCGGCCACCGAAGTCGCCGGCAAGCGGTCGATGATATCGTAGAACCGAGCCTCAGCTATGCCGTAGCGGTCGTGGATAGGCTCCGCGGTGCCGCACACGGCCACGCGCCGCGTGATTTTGTAGTCGATGGCGTGGGTGGTCTGCGACGCCGCATACACGCCCAGCGACCACGCCAGCAGGCAGATTTCGCAGTAGCGGTCGACGCAGCTCCAGTCGATGAAGAACGACCGATAGTCCCAGACCACCATCACGTCGTAGCCCGAGCGGGCGAGCCCGGCAAAGGCGTCGGCGCCCATCCCCCACCCTGCAAACACCAGCAGGAGGCGGTCCGACCCCGTGTCGCTAACCATTTGCCACTTCATACGCGCTATCGATTTTCGAAGGTTATCACCACAATAATTTCACTTGCTGGGATAGATTGGAATGAAGCATTGCCACCTTATCATAGCTGATAAACTCTACCCGCCCTTTTATCGGAGCGAAAATTGAGGCATCAATCTTGTCCTTGAATTCGTTTTCGCGGTGACTATTCGCCACAATATAAAATGACGAAAAGAAATCTTGAAGCTCATAGAACTTCGACAATGAGTTTTTGATGTCAGTCGTGTGTTCTACTTCGTAGAAATGCGTGGGCATACTTCGCTCGTTGAACCAAATCACATCTACCGTTCGAGCCCGCCGCAATATCGTCTCAAAGGTAAACGGCGGTATGGTCTTATAGTCAATCAAATCGCCAAGCTTATGGTCGATGAACAGTCGCTGCTGATCTTGCGGAGGCACGTACGTCGACGAATTGCGGAGACGCCCTATTTCGATTAGAAGCCCCTGATAATAAGCATGATTGAATTGTTCGATACTCTGTGAATTACCCTCTACGATATTGAATTTCTTCAGTACCTTGTCACGCGCCTCTTCAAGAGCCCACAGCCCGGGCTGTATTCGAAAAAAAGCACTGCTATTCTGCACGATACGGCGAACGCTGGCCTCCGGCGTTTTAGTCTTCCACGTCGAGAAATCCACCACTTCGTTAAGTCGACGCAAGGTGGCACACCCGCCTTGCCTGCGCAGGGTCTCTATTACTTGTTGCTCTTGTGTCATTTTTTCGTTACCTGACTATGGGTTTATTAAGCAATGACCATCTGTCATTTCATAATTTTTCCTAATTTATGCCGCTCGGGCGCTATGATTTGACAAAGGTAATAAATATTTCGAATATTTTTTGCTTACTTTGCATCTATATAACCCTAAAATTAGCATATCACGATGAAATTCACAAAATTACTGAGCCTCGCAGCTCTGGCAGCCCTGATGGGCTCGTGCTGCCCGAATGCCGACAACGCCAAGCCGGCCGAAAACGCTGACACGGCCGCAAACGCCGTCGTCGAAACCATCATGACGCGCCGCAGCGTGCGCGACTACGAGACTCGCGCCGTGCCGCGCGACACCATGCAGCTCATCGCCGAGTGCGGCATCAACGCGCCCAACGCCATGAACCGACAGGAATGGGAAATTCGCATCGTCGACTCGCCGGCGTTCATCAACGGCATCACCGAGCTCTTCGTCAAGGAGAACCCGCGCATGGCCGAGAACCCGTCGTTCCGCAATATGTTCCGCAACGCGCCTACGGTCGTGTTCATCGCGGCGCCCGAGAGCGGATATGCCGGCGTCAACTGCGGCCTGCTGGGCGAAAACATGATTTTGGCCGCGTGGTCCATGGGCATCGGCTCGTGCTGCCTGGGTGGCCCGGTCGGTTTCCTCAACTCCGAAGTCGCCGCCGACTACCTGAAGCAGCTCAACTTCTCGGAGGGCTACAAGCTGCTATACGCTATCGGCTTCGGCTTCCCCGCCGAATCGCCCGACGCCAAGCCGCGCGACAAATCGAAAATTCAGTTTGTCGACTAAGTGAAGCGACTTTTCCGAAAGACATGCGATTACCTCCGGTCTCTGTCGTTCAGATCGGGGGTAATTGTTGCCGTGGCGTGCGGTGTCTGCTATGCCATATCGTTCGCGCAGATGCTGTTGCCAATCTCCGCCGTCGCCAAGGGGGTGCTGTGGGTGGTGTTCTTCGGCCTGGCCAAGACTTGCCAATACGCCGCCATCCTCATCCTGGGCAAAGCCGGCATCGAGCGCCTGCGCCGAGCCTTCGGCAAGCGTGGGTAGCTCAGGCCAACGTATCATCGCGCCGGCAGCTCGGCACGCCCGCGCAGTGCTTTGATTTTACTTTTTATTGGTTTTAGTGGAATTTTTTGTTAATTTTGCGTTCAAATATTGTTTGAAATGGCAGTTATACTTAACATAGATACCACTACGGCCGTGTGCTCGGCTGCTTTGACCGCCGAGGGCATGGTGCTGTGCCACGCCGAGGACTTCGAAGGCCGCAACCACGCCGCCCTGCTGAGCGGGTTTATCAAGAAATGCCTCGACTTCGCCGCCGAGCGCGAGCTGCAACTCGAGGCGGTGGCCGTGAGCATGGGCCCGGGCAGCTACACCGGGCTGCGCATCGGCCTCAGCGAGGCCAAGGGCCTGGCTTATGCGCTGGGTGTACCGCTCATCGGCGTCCCGACGCTCGAACTGATGGCTACGCGCGTGATGTTCTCGGGCGAGGACATCGACCCCGACTCGATACTGGTGCCGATGATTGATGCGCGCCGCATGGAGGTGTTCACGGCAGCCTACGACTTCGCGCTGACGGAGATGCTGAAGCCAGGACCGCTGATTTTGGATGAAAATTCGTATGCCGAACTGATAGCGACGGGCCGCCCCGTGCTGCTCTTCGGCGACGGCAGCAACAAGGCTCTGGAGGTGGTCAAGGCGCCCAACGTGCGCCACGTGCCCGACATAACGCCGCTGGCTGTCGACATGGTGGCGCTGGCCGAGCGTGCCTACGCCCGCCGCGAGTTCATCGACCTGGCCTACAGCACGCCGATGTATCTCAAAGATTTTCAAGCTACTACACCTAAAAGCAAGATATGAGCCTACCGCCGCAATATAAGGAAGACATCGACGCTGCTGTGGCCGCTATGCGCCGCGGCGGGGTCATCGCGTACCCCACCGACACCGTCTGGGGCCTGGGCTGCGACGCCCGCAACTCGGAGGCCGTGCGCCGCATCTTCGCCATCAAGCGCCGATGCGAGGCCAAGGCGCTGATCACGCTGGTCGACTCGCCGGCGATGCTCGACCGCACCGTGGCCGAGGTGCCCGAGGTGGCCGAGCAGCTCATCGACGTGGCCGTCGACCCCGTCACCATCATCTACGACCACGGCACCGGCGTGGCACCCGAATTGCTGGCCGAGGACGGCAGCATCGGCGTGCGCCTCACCCGCGAGCCTTTCTCGGCCGCCCTGTGCCGTGCTATGCGCGGACCTGTGGTGTCGACGTCGGCCAACTTCAGCGGCGAGCCTACGCCGCTCGACTTCCGCTCCATCGACCCCGAGCTGCTCGCCGAGGTCGACTACGTGTGCCTCTCGCGACGCGACGAAGCGCCGGCCGCCAAGGCCTCGTCGGTAATCAAAATCTCGGCCGGCGGCCTGTTCAAAATCCTCCGCAAATGAATTCGAGACGGCAACGACTGAAGTACATCGTCAGCGACTACCTGACCACCAATGTCGGATGGCTCACATTCAACATTGTGCGCTACTTCTCGCTGCCGCGCGTAGGCGCCTATACGACCATCGACCAATGGCTCTTTCACGGCCAAGTGGTGCTGCTGGGTCAGCTCCTCATTCCGCTGATGATGGTCGGCCTCTACGCTCTCTCGGGCTTTTATAATAATGTACGCGCGAAGTCGCGCCTCGACGAGGTGGGCAACACGGCCTTCGTGTCGCTGCTGGGCATGCTCGCCATCTTCTTCACCACGCTCATCAACGACGACATCCCCGAGCGCCTGCACAACTACGAGCTGATGGCCATCCTGTGGATGCTGCTCTTCGCGCCGACCCTCGTCGGGCGCAGCATCATCACCGCGGCGCGCAACCGCGCACGCCGACGCGGCGAAGGCCTCTTCCGCACCATCATCGTGGGCGACCGCGCCTCCGCCGAGAAGCTGCAGCAGCGCCTCTACGGCGGCCGACACATCGCCGACTTCGCCATCGTTGGCTCGGCCGACCCCGCCACCGACGACGTCGACGACGCCATCCGGCGCCTCGAGCCGCGCGTCATCATCGTCAGCGACGACACCGGACGCCTCGAGCGCGATATGTCGCTCATTAGCAAGCTGCTGCGCACCGGGCTCGACATCTACGTGCCCGTAGGACTCTACCGCCTGCTGGCATCCAACCGCCGCCTGACGTCGGTGGTCTCGGAGCCGCTGGTCAACATCACCACGGCCAATATAGCCCCCTCGACCGTCAACCTCAAGCGCGTGGGCGACGTCGTCGTCTCGGCCCTGGCCCTGCTGTGCTTGCTGCCCGTCTTCGCCGCCGTCGCCATTGCCATTCGCCGCGACTCCGACGGCCCCGTGCTCTACCGCCAGGAGCGAGTCGGATATCGCAAGCGCCGCTTCCGCATCATCAAATTCCGCACCATGTGCACCGACGCCGAGAGCGCCGGGCCGGCTCTGTCGTCGGCCGACGATCCGCGTGTGACGCGCGTCGGCCGCTTCCTGCGCAAATATCGCATCGACGAGCTGCCACAGTTCTGGAACGTGCTCGTGGGCGACATGTCGCTCGTTGGGCCGCGTCCCGAGCGCGATTTCTTCGTCAGCCAAATCGTCGAGCGCGAGCCGCGCTACAGCCTCATCCACCAAGTGCGCCCCGGCATCACCTCGTGGGGCATGGTCAAGTATGGCTACGCCGGCTCGGTCGACGAGATGATCGAGCGCCTGCGCTACGACTTAATCTACCTCGAAAACGTGTCGCTCGGCGTCGACCTCAAGATACTCTTCTACACCGTCCACACCGTGCTCACCGGCAAGGGCGTCTGACTCAATTGGTTCAATAAGGTAAAAAAATATCGTAAAGATTTGACACAGAGATACATACACAAAAGCAAAGTCAACGCCGCGTTCATGCGATTTTTGCAATGGCGCGAGCAGCATATCGGCGAGCGCACATTCGTCGTGTTCCTCGCCCTGCTCGTCGGCGTCGGCGCCGGGCTGGCCGCTCAGTTGCTGAAATTTCTCATTCACACCATCGCTGAAGCGCTGACCTCACATGTCAACGACAGCGCCGGCAACTACCTCTACATCCTGCTGCCGACGCTCGGCGTGGTCATCACCACCCTGTTCGTGCGCTATGTCGTCAAGGACAACATCTCGCACGGCGTCACTCGCGTGCTGTGGGCCATCTCGCAGAACAAGTCGCGCCTGAAGCGCCACAACACCTACACCTCGCTGCTGGCATCGTCGGTCACCATCGGCTTCGGCGGCTCGGTCGGCGCCGAGGGCCCCATCGTGCACACCGGCGCCGCCATCGGCTCCAACCTGGGCTCCATGTTCCGCATGTCGCCCCGCATCCTGATGATTCTCGTGGGCTGCGGCGCCGCCGCAGGCATCGCCGGCATCTTCAAGGCCCCCATTGCAGGCATGCTTTTCACCCTCGAAGTGCTGATGCTCGACCTCACCACCGTGTCGGTGATGCCGCTGCTGATTTCGTCAATCACCAGCGCCACGATCGCATACATGTACACCGGATTTTCGTTCGAATTCTTCTTCGTGCAGAGCGTCGACTTCTCCACCGACAAGATTCCGCATGCCATCCTGCTCGGCATCGTCGCCGGACTGGTCTCGCTCTACTTCACTCGCGTGATGAACATGATGGAGACCTTCTTCGGGCGCTTCAAGCACCCGTGGGTCAAGACCATCATCGGCTGCGCCATCCTCTCGGGACTCGTGTTCCTCTTCCCGCCGCTCTACGGCGAAGGCTACGACAGCATCATGGGGCTGCTCGCCGGCGACCCATCCTCGATTGTCGACGGCTCCATCTTCTACGGCGACCGCGGACAGGTCTGGTTCATCATCCTCTTCATCTCGCTCATCATCGCCATGAAAGCCTTCGCCACATCGGCCACCAACGGCGCCGGTGGCGTGGGCGGCACATTCGCTCCGTCGCTCTACGTCGGCTGCATGACCGGCTTCCTCTTTGCATACCTCTCGAACATGCTCGGCCTCGGACCCGAAATCAGCACCAAAAACTTTGCACTCATAGGCATGGCCGGCGTCATGTCCGGCGTCATGCACGCCCCGCTGATGGCCATCTTCCTCACCGCCGAGCTCACCGGCGGCTACGCCCTGTTCCTTCCCCTGCTCATCGTCTCGACTATCTCATACGGCACCATCAAGACCTTCGAACCCTACAGCATCTACACCATGCGACTCGCCAAGCAAGGCAAGCTACTCACTCACGAGAAGGACAAGGCCGTGCTAACACTCCTGAAGATGGACTCCGTCATCGAGACCGACTTCCTCAGCGTTCACCCCGAGATGACGCTCAAGGACATGGTCGACACCATCGCCAAGTCGAGCCGCAACCTGTTCCCCGTCCTCAGCGCCGACAGCCGACTCCTCGGCGTCGTCCAGCTCGACGACATCCGCAACATCATGTTCCGTCCCGACCTCTACCGCAAGATGAACGTCGCATCGTTCATGACTTCGCCGCCCGACAAGATCATCATCGGCGAGCACATGGACACGGTCATGAAGAAATTCGACAGCACCGGCGCATGGAACCTCCCCGTCGTCGACGAAAAAGGACACTACTTCGGTTTTATCTCTAAAAGCAAGATTTTCAACTCATACCGCCGAGTGCTGCGCCACTATTGTGATGATTGAAATGTGAAAGAATGTTAAATTTGAGCAGCGCTATTAAACTATCACCGACCGCTAAAGTCAAAGAGACAGAAACGCTCAAAAACAACAACTTTTTCATTACGGAATAAAGATACAAATACACTCGCTTTTTTGATTAGACTAAAAGGACTCCGACTCGCGAAGAATCGGAGTCTTTTGCGTTTCGCCCCCACCGCCCCGGCCGCATTTTTCGCATCTTTGCACGCCGACGCTTGTCTGTGTCTAAATTTTTTATGTAAATTTGCAAAATGTTACCATTCTTGCTGCAACCGTACTTGAAAAAGGTTATTTGGGGTGGCTCGTCGTTGGCTGCCTTCAAAGGCCTCAGCTGCTCGCTCGACTCCGTCGGCGAGAGCTGGGAAGTGTCGGCAATGCCCGGATGCGAATCCATCGTGGCCTCCGGCGAGTTCGCCGGCACCAGTTTGGCCGACCTCTGTCGCAGCCATGGCCGCGAGCTGCTCGGCGACGCCGCTTTCGAGCGCACGGGCGGCGCCTTCCCCCTGCTAATCAAATTCATAGATGCCGCCGACGACCTCTCGGTGCAAGTGCATCCGACCGACGAATTGGCCGCTCGCCGACACGGCTGCCTCGGCAAGAGCGAGATGTGGTACATCATCGCGACGCAGCCGGGTAGCCGACTCGCTGCCGGCCTCAACCGCGACTTCGACCCCGTAGCCTTCGAGCGCAGCGTCGCCGACGGCTCGTTCAACCAAGCACTCGCTTGGCACGATACCCACCCCGGCGACTCGTTCTACCTACCCGCCGGCAGCGTCCACGCCATCGGACGGGGCAACCTGCTGCTCGAGGTGCAGCAACCCAGCGACATCACCTACCGCATCTACGACTACGACCGCCGCGACGCCGACGGCAACCGACGCCCCCTGGCCATCGCCGAGGCGCGCGATGCCATCGACTACACACCCGGCCACAACTATCGCCTGCGGCCCGAAGGCTCGGCCATCGTAGCCACGCCGCACTTCTCCGTATGGCGCCGACGCATCGAGCCCGACTGCCCCGTCGACGTCGGCTGCGACATGGTCACCGCCGTGCTCGTCGTCGAAGGCGCCATCGAAGCACTCAGCGACGGCCACTCGCTCGCCGTCGGCCGCGGACACACCCTGCTGATTCCTGCCGGCGCACGCGCACGCCTCTGCGGCGATGGCGTCGCCATTGTCGTAACTCCTTGATATTCCCACCACTATGGCTATTATCGAATACAACAACGTCGAAATCCTTCGCAAAGAGCACGTCGTGCTCAAGAACGTCAGCTTTTCGATTGACAACGGCGAATTCGTCTACCTTATCGGCAAGGTCGGCTCAGGCAAGAGCTCGCTCATGAAGTCGATCTACGCCGAAGTGCCCGTCAACACCGGCACAGCCCGAGTCTTCGACTACGACATGACCGCCCTGCGCCGACGCGACATCCCATTCCTGCGCCGACGCATCGGCATCGTATTCCAGGACTTCCAGCTCCTCACCGACCGCACCGTCTACGCCAACCTCGACTTCGTGCTACAAGCCACCGGCTGGTCCGACCGCTCGCTGCGCGACGAACGCATCGACAGCGTCCTCGCCCGAGTCGGCATGGCCAACAAGTCGTACAAGATGCCTCACGAGCTCTCGGGCGGCGAACAGCAGCGCGTTGTCATAGCTCGCGCACTGCTCAACGACCCCGAAGTGATACTCGCCGACGAGCCTACCGGCAACCTCGACCCCGACACGGGCATGCAAATCGTCGCTCATCTCCACGACATCGCCGCCAAAGGCACCGCCGTAGTCATGGCCACTCACAACCACCAGCTGCTCGACACATTCGCCGGGCGCACTATGCGCATCGATTCTAAAAAACTCATCACAGACTGATTAAAAAATGAAAGTATTGAAATTCGGAGGCACTTCTGTCGGCTCGCCCGAGAGAATGCACCACGTCGCCGGGCTCGTACGCCGCTCGGGCCGCAACGTGGTAGTGCTTTCTGCAATGGCCGGCACCACCAACACGCTGGTCGAAATCGCCGGTTACCTCCACAAGGGCAACGTCCCCGGCGCCCAAGAGACTCTCAACACCCTGCGCGCCCGATACGCCGACGTAGTACAAGGACTATTAGCCCTCGAACCCTCGCGCGACAAGGCCCGACGCATGCTCGAACGCACATTCAGCCTCATCGCCCGATTCTTCGACGGCGAATTCACTCTCGCCGAAGAAAAAGAAGTCCTCGCTTGCGGCGAACAAATCTCCGTGGCGCTCATGCAGCTTTACTTCGAAGAGCAAGGCGTTCGCGCTGCCGTACTCCCCGCCCTCGACTACATGCGCACCGCCGAAGGTGGCGAGCCCGACATGAAATACATATCCACACGCCTGCGCCGACTCATCGACCTCGAACCCGACGCCGACCTCTGGCTCACTCACGGATACATCTGCCGCAACGCCTACGGCGAAGTCGACAACCTACGCCGCGGTGGCAGCGACTACTCCGCTTCGATCATCGGTGCCGTTCTCGACGCCGAAGAAGTTCAAATCTGGACCGACATCGACGGCATGCACAACGGCGACCCGCGATTCGTCGACGACACTCACCCCGTAAAGAAACTTCACTTCGAAGAAGCCGCCGAGCTCGCTTACTTCGGCGCTAAAATCCTGCACCCCACCTGCGTGCTCCCCGCCAAGTTGCACAACATTCCCGTGCGCTTGCTCAACACCCTCGACCCCACTGCCGAAGGCACCACCATCGCCAACTTCCCGCCCGACGGCACCATCAAAGCCGTCGCCGCCAAGGACGACATCACCGTCATCAAAATCAAATCCGGACGTATGCTCCTCGCCTACGGATTCCTCCACAAAGTGTTCGAGACGTTCGACACCTACAACACCGCCATCGACATGATGGCCACCAGCGAAGTAGGCGTCTCGGTCACCGTCGACAACACCGACCACCTCGCCGCCATCGTCGACGACCTCAAGCACTTCGGCACCGTCACCGTCGACTCCGACATGGTCATCATCTGCGTCGTCGGCGACTTCACCGACAACCGCGGCAGCGCCTACTGCTCGGCCGTCCTCGACGCCCTCGCCGACATCCCCGTACGCATGATTTCATACGGCGGCAGCAACTACAACATCAGCGTCGTCGTGCGCCGAGCCGACAAAATCGAAGCTCTCAACAAACTCAATAGCTACTTATTCTCATAAAAAATGATCAAACATATCGTAACCTTCAAGCTTAAAGGCACCGCCGACGAGCGCCGCCAAGTGGCAACTCGCTTTGCCGAGGCCCTCAACGCCCTGCCCGCCGTCATCGACCAACTCAAATCTATCGAGACCGGCGTCAACATCAACGACAAAGAAGAGTGGGACGTAGTGCTCACCGCCACCGCCGACTCCATGGCCGACGTGGCCGCCTACTCCGCTCACCCGGCCCACCTCGCCGCCGTAGCCATCATCGCCGACCACCGCGAAGCCCGCGCCTGCGTCGACTACGAAATCTAAACAA
>CAYSQI010000037.1:0-24991 GCA_964433215.1 uncultured Bacteroides sp. | reverse complement strand
TTATCCACAAAAAGAGCCTCCGGCTCTACGTGGACTCGTCTCGCCTGCGAAACGCTAGGCGGTGGTAATCTCCACAGACGCAAGAAACCACCGCCTGCACAACCGACGCAGGCGAGGACGCCTGCGGTCTCTGCTTTGCAGAGCGCCTTCGGCGATGGCCAGGCTAGCGCCGCGTTCACCCTTCCTCTGAAGGACGCCTGCTTTCTTTGCGGAGCAAAGCGCCTTCGGCGGTTGCCTGGCTGCGCAGCGTGCCTTCGGCGATGGCCGAGCTTCGCCACGTTCACCTTTCCTCTGGGTTGTTCTTCGTTGTTTTTAAAATCAATTAAACGAAAAATTTGTATCGTTGCACGGAATTCGCTATATTTGTGCGAAAATACAAAAGTTGATGGACATCAAAGAACTATTCTCGACAATCTTCCCGTGGCTGGTCATAACGTTTGCGATATGGTCGGGCTACAACGAGCATAAGAAGAAGAAACGCGAGGCCGAGGCTGAAGCTGAAGCCGAGCGAAGAAGCGATGCGCTCAGCCGCCGCCGAGCGCTAAGCTTATCGGAGCCGCCGGAATCGCCGTGGGCTGCGTTGCTCGCAAATGCCGAGATAGAAGTGACGCCCCCACCGACGCCACGGCGAGCCGAGCCGCCACAACCGCCGCAGCAAAGGGCGCCACAGCCACGTCGCGAAATGACTCCCGAGGCCGAAGGTACGGCGGCCGTGAGAATCGACCCGGCAAAAATACAAGCTATAGAGAAGGAGCGCGAAGCCGCTGAAATGCACCGCCGCCAACGCCGAGCCACTCTGCGCCGCGCCATCATCTGGAGCGAAACACTTCCTCCCAAATTCTAAGAAATCTATCCAACCATTAAAAACATAACGTCAATAAACAATTACTCACAAAATGGCATACAACTATATTACAGCCCAAGAGGCTGCCGAAATGATTAAAGACGGCGATACGCTCGGATTGTCGGGCTTCACCGCCCCGGGCGCACCGAAGTTCATCACACGCGAAATTGCCGCCAAGGCAGAGCGCGAACACGCCGAAGGCCGTCCGTTCAAAGTGAACGTGCTGACCGGTGCGTCGACCTCCGACCACGCCGACGGCTGCCTGGCACGCGCCAACGCTATCAACCGCCGCGCGCCCTATCAGAACGTGCCCGACCTGCGCAAGCGCATCAACGCACACGACGTACACTACAACGACCGTCACCTGTCGGATATGGCACAGGAGACTCGCTACGGCTTCTTCGGCGACGTTGACTACGCAATCATCGAGGCCGCCCACATCTCGCCCGACGGCGAAGTAATCGTAGGCTGCGGCGTGGGCAACGTGCCCACCTATGCCATGATGGCCAAGAAAATCATCATCGAACTCAACGACCGCCTGCCCGCAAGCCTGATGGGCATGCACGACATATACATGCCGGCCGACCCGCCCTACCGCCGCGAAATCGGCATCTACAAGCCCAGCGACCGCATCGGCTCGCCGATTCTGAAAATCGACCCGGCCAAAGTCGTAGGCATCGTAAAGACCAGCTCGCTCGACTGCGTAAAGCCCTTCACCGAACCCGACGAGATCTCGAAGCAAATCGGCTCGAACGTCGTTCGCTTCCTGGTGAGCGAATACCAGCGCGGCGGCATCCCCAAAGAATTCCTGCCGCTGCAGTCGGGCGTAGGCAACGTGGCCAATGCCGTGCTCTACGACCTGGGCGAAAGCAAAGTGCTGCCCACATTCCAGATGTACACTGAAGTAATTCAGGACGCCGTGCTTGAGCTGATGAAGAAAGGCAAGTGCACATTTGCCTCGACTTGCTCGATGACCTTCTCCGACAAAGTCGAAGAAGAACTGTTCGAGAACATGGACTTCTTCCACGACAAAATTCTGATGCGTCCGGCCGAATTGTCGAACAACCCCGAGGTCGTACGCCGCCTCGGCGTCATCGCCATGAACACGGCACTCGAGGCCGACATCTTCGGCGCAGTGAACTCGACACACGTGCTCGGCACCAAGATGATGAACGGCATCGGCGGCTCGGGCGACTTCACCCGCAACGCCTATATCTCAATTTTCAGCTGCCCGTCGGTGACCAAGGGCGGCCTCATCAGCAACATCGTGCCGATGGTGGCCCACGCCGACCACTCGGAACACTCGGTCGACATCATCGTCACCGACCAAGGCATCGCCGACCTGCGCCACCTCGACCCGGTGGAACGCGCCCACGCCATCATCGACAACTGCGCACACCCCGACTATCGCGGACTGCTGCGCGACTACCTGAAGGCCGGCCGCGGCGGCCAGACGCCCCACAACCTGCAAGTGGCATTTGCCTTCCACAACGCATTCAACGAGACGGGCGACATGCGCAACGCTGATTTCTCAAAATACATCTAAATAAATGATTCGCAAATTCACATTGGGCTCGCTGCTGCTACTCGGCGCATTAGGCGCCGAGGCAGCCGCCCCCTACTCCGTAAAGGCCGACATGCCCGAGGACGCCGACGGCGCCATGGCCTACATCATCAATTACGACACCGGCGAGAAAGTAGACTCGACACTTGTAGAAAACAACGTGGCCGCTTTCGAAGGCACCATCGACGCGCCCATCGTAGCGCGAATGCTTGTCGACGGACAGCGCTACTGCCAGTTCTTCGTCGAGCCGGGCAATATCGCCATCGACAGCAATCGCCAAGCATCGGGCTCGCCGCTCAACGACCGCTACACTGCTATCAGCGCTGAACTGCAGTCGTACTATCAGCGCTATCAGCAGGCCGAGACACAGGAAGAAGGCGAAGCTATCGAACGTGCCTACGAAGCCGCGCTCGACAGCATCTCAAAAGCAAATATCGGCAACCCCATCGGCCTGGTATTGTTTTTAAATCAAGCCTACAACCTGACACCCGACGAGCTGATTGCATACATGGAAGCCAACCCGTCGCTAAAAGCCTCGAAGCGCCTCAACAACCTTGTGGAAATGAACCGCAAGCGCGCCGCCACCGGCGAAGGTGCAAAATACGTTGACTTCGAAGTCAACGGCCAACGCCTGAGCGACTATGTAGGCCGCGACGGCAAGTATCTGCTCGTCGACTACTTTGCATCGTGGTGCGGCCCCTGCAAGCAGCAGATCAAGGTGCTCAAGGAAATCTACAAAGAGTATCAGGGCAAGAACCTGCTGATACTGGGCGTAGCCGTATGGGACGAGCACGACGACACCATCGACGCCATCATCGACGAAGCAATTCCATGGGAATGTATCCTCGACGCCGGCAACGTGCCGACCGACCTCTACGGCATCTCGGGCATACCCTGCATCATGCTCATCGCACCCGACGGCACCATCGTCAGCCGCGACAAGCAGAGCGACGAACTCAAAGCCGACGTAGCCAAGTATGTGAAATAATCGGCTACGAATTCGACCAAATAATTACCCCCGGCTCACTGAAATAGTGCAAGCCGGGGGTAATTGTATTGTAGAATATCTGCTCAGCGCGATAGCCGCCTGAAGATAGCATTGATAGCCGGGCGAGCGAGCAAAGCGCCGACAATGGCGCCCACGACATCAGCCACAAAATCGAGCCAATCAGACGGACGTTCGATAGGCAGCAAGCCCTGCACCACTTCGTCGACCACCGAAAAGCCGACGACAGCGGCAATCACAGTCCACACCACACGGCGCGAAAGCAAATGCACAGCCGGAGCCATACGATGCCAGTCGAACAAGAGAGCTGACGCCAGGCCGCCCATCATGACGGCGTGGATGAGCTTGTCGATATGCGGCAGAGGTGGGATGTCGTCGGGGTCGATAGGCTGCGGCACCCACGTGGCGTAGATGATAACGGCAAGCACGAGCCCGGTAGGCCACCAGTTGCAGAAGAATCGGAGAGTAGACATCGCGAAGAAATCAGCTAAGACAGAAATAAAGTAACGAAAGCGAACGCCGCAGCTGCAGAGCGGAGACGTAGTGCAGCCACGGCATTCAATATCAGAGATGTGCGATTAATATTCGCAGTTCTTGGGAGTACGCGGGAAGGGAATCACGTCGCGGATGTTCGACATACCGGTGACGAACAGGAGCAGGCGCTCGAAGCCGAGGCCGAAGCCCGAGTGAGGCACGGTGCCGAAACGGCGAGTGTCGAGATACCAGCACATATCCTTCATCGGGATGTTGAGCTCCTCGATGCGACGAAGCAGCTTGTCGTAGTCGGCTTCGCGTTCGCTACCGCCGATGACTTCGCCAATCTGCGGGAAGAGAACGTCCATGGCGCGGACAGTCTTGCCATCATCGTTCTGCTTCATGTAGAAGGCTTTGATGTCACGCGGATAGTCGGTGAGGATAACGGGCTTCTTGAAGTGCTGCTCGACGAGATAGCGTTCGTGCTCGCTCTGCAGGTCGATACCCCACGAAACGGGGAATTCGAACTTGTGGCCCGATTCTTCAAGAATCTTGACACCTTCGGTGTAGGTCAGGCGCACGAAGTCGTTGTGAAGCACGAATTCGAGACGCTCGATGAGGCCCTTGTCGAAGTGTTCGGCGAGGAACTCGATATCGTCGCGGCAGTGGTCGAGGACGTAGCGGATGCAATACTTGACGAATTCCTCGGCCAGGTCCATATTGTCGTTGATGTCGTAGAAGGCCATTTCAGGCTCAATCATCCAGAACTCCGAGAGGTGGCGCTGGGTATTCGAATTTTCAGCGCGGAAAGTCGGGCCGAAGGTGTAGATTTCGCCGATAGCGGTAGCGCCGAGCTCGCCTTCGAGCTGGCCGGAAACGGTCAGCGAAGTGGGCTTGCCGAAGAAATCCTGCGAGTAGTCGACCTTGCCGTCTTCGGTGCGAGGCAGATCGTTGAGAGGCAGAGTAGTCACCTGGAACATGGCGCCGGCGCCTTCGCAGTCGCTCGAAGTGATAAGCGGTGTGTTGAGATAGAAGAAGCCCTTGCCTTGGAAGAAGGTGTGGACAGCCATAGCGAGAGCCGAGCGCACACGCAGAATAGCACCAAAGGTGTTGGTGCGAGGACGCAGGTGGGCGATGTCGCGCAGGAATTCGAGGGTGTGGCCCTTCTTCTGCAGCGGATAGGTCTCGGGGTTGGCGGTGCCGTAAACCTCGAGAGTATCGGCCTGCACTTCGCAGGTCTGGCCCTTGCCTTGCGATTCGACGAGGCGACCGGTGACGTGAATCGACGAGCCGGTGGTGACGGGCTTGAGCTGCTCGTCGGTAAACTTGGCCATATCGAACACAATCTGCATGTTCTTGATTGTCGAGCCGTCGTTGAGAGCGACGAACTGCACATATTTGTTGCCGCGACGGGTGCGCACCCAGCCGCGAACGTCAACTTCCTTGCCAAGTTCTTCGGCACGGAAAAGTTCGACTATTTTTGTACGTTTCATGACGATGATCGGTTAATACGAGTGAATTATTCGAAAGCGCCCATCTTGAGCAGGTTGACTTCCTCCTGAGTGAGGTAGCGCCAACGACCGCGAGGCAGGTTCTTCTTGGTGAGACCGGCGAAATAGACGCGGTCGAGTTTTGTGACGTGGTAGCCGAGATGCTCGAAAATACGACGGACGATGCGGTTGCGGCCCGAGTGGATTTCGATGCCGGCCTGGTTGCGGTCGGTCTCGGTAGCGTATGAGATAGCGTCGGCATGGATAGGACCGTCTTCGAGTTCGATACCGTCGGCGATGCGCTGCATATCTTCTTCGGCGATGTCCTTATCGCACCATACGTGATAAATTTTCTTCTTGACGTACTTGGGATGAGTGAGCTTCGAGGCGAGGTCGCCGTCGTTGGTAAGCAGAAGCACGCCGGTGGTGTTGCGGTCGAGACGACCCACGGGATAGATGCGCTCGGTGCAAGCGCCCTTTACAAGGTCCATCACGGTGGTGCGGTCCTGCGGGTCTTCGCTGGTGGTGACGCAATCCTTCGGTTTGTTGAGCAGGATGTAGCACTTGCTTTCCAGAGCCACTACCTTTTCATCGTATTCGACGACGTCGCTGTGCGAGATCTTGGTGCCGAGTTCGGTGACGACAACGCCATTGACCTTCACGAGCCCCTGCTGGATGAATTCATCGGCTTCGCGACGCGAGCAGATGCCGGCATTGCTCATGAATTTGTTCAGACGAATTTGTTCGTTAGGATCGGGAATCGGCATTTCGTACTCGATGCGCTTCGGTCTTGGCGTGAAGCTCTTGCCGCGGCCGGGGAAGAAGCCGCCCTGCTGTTGCTGGCGGCGCTGACCACCATTCGGGCGATTATTATAGCCACCCTGTTGGCGATTTTGGTTGTAGCCACCCTGCTGACGGTTCTGGCCGTAGCCGCCCTGCTGGCGTTTTTGGTTGTAACCACCCTGCGGGCGATTCTGACCATAGCCACCCTGCTGGCGATTCTGACCATAGCCACCCTGCTGGCGATTTTGGCCGTAGCCACCCTGCTGATGATTGTTGTAACCGCCTTGCTGATGATTGTTGTAGCCACCTTGCTGACGGTTTTGGCCATAGCCACCTTGCTGGCGATTCTGACCATAAGGACGGTTTTGGCCGTAGGGGCGATTCTGGCCGTAAGGGCGGTTTTGGCCGTATCCCTGCTGACGGGGCTGATAGCCGCCGTTGTTTACCTCTTCGCCGGGTGCGGTAGCATCACCTTCAGCCTTCGGCTCGGCCGAGAAGTCGGCGCCATAGGGGCGACGCGGCTGATAGGGGCGCTGCTGCGGTTGATAAGGGCGCTGTTGGTAGGGGCGTGGCTGATAAGGCCGGCGTTGTTCGCCGCCATTATCATCGGGAGCCATATCGTTGTCGCGACGCGAATACGACACACGCTCGAAGCGGGTGCCTTCGCCGCTATTTGAATCATTGTTCATGGGATGAGGAGCGGCACCGATGCGCGGGCGCTTCATTTTCTTTTCGCCTCCGTTGTTGTCGAGAGTATCCATAATGCAGTAGTTTAATAAATTACCTAAATAAACACCTAAGCCTCGCGGCTCTCTAAGCTAAAAAAAGGTTTTAAAAAAAGGTCGGTTAAATAATCGATTAGAGAATAGATTTATAAATACAGATTGATTAAAAAATTCGCAGTATCACTCGCTTTTCAAAGTGGAAGCCCCGTCGAAGGGGGGTTATCTTTGAGCGCAAAGTTACAAAAAAATTTGATAAATAAACATATATCAGCAGAAAAATGTTTGGCATTCGCATTTTTAGAGAGCATATTCGTCGGATGCGCTCAAAATTTTGTAAATTTGCACAAAATTGAATTACAATGTCTGAAAACGAAAAAGTCAAACATCTATATATCGAAACCTATGGGTGCCAGATGAATGTGGCAGACTCAGAGGTAGTAGCATCCATCATGCAAATGGCGTCGTACGAGCTGACCGAAGACATCAACGAAGCCGATGCCATATTGCTCAACACCTGCTCGATACGCGACAATGCCGAGCAAAAAATCTTCGCACGGTTGCAATATCTGGCCTCGCTGCGCCGCAAGCGCACGAGCCGCCTGATTATCGGCGTGATTGGCTGCATGGCCGAGCGGGCACGCCAGACCCTGCTCGACGAGCACGGCGTCGACATCGTGGCCGGCCCCGACGCCTACCTCGACTTGCCGGCCCTGTTTGCCTCGGCAGAAGCCGGGCAGAAAGCCATGAACGTAGAGCTGAGCACCACCGAGACGTATCGCGACATCGTGCCGCGCCGCATCGGAGCCAACCGCGTGGGCGGCTTCGTGAGCATCATGCGCGGCTGCAACAATTTCTGTTCCTACTGCATCGTGCCCTACACTCGCGGCCGCGAACGTTCGCGTGCCATCGACAGCATCATGCGCGAAATCGACGACCTGCACACTCGTGGCTTCAAGGAAGTGACCCTGCTGGGCCAGAACGTCAACTCCTACAGCTACGAATCGGAAAGCGGCGAAGTTATCGGCTTTGCCGAGCTGCTTGCCAAGGTAGCAGAAGCCGTCCCCGACATGCGCGTACGATTTACCACCTCGCACCCCAAAGACCTCAGCGACGACGTCATAGCGACCATCGCCCGCTATCCCAACCTGTGCAAGCACATCCACCTACCGGTGCAGAGCGGCAGCAACAAGATACTGAAGTTGATGAACCGCAAGTACACCCGCGAGTGGTATCTCGACCGCGTGGCCGCCATCCGCAAGGCTATGCCCGACTGCACCATCACCACCGATATGTTCTCGGGCTTCCACGACGAGACCGAAGAAGACTTCGCCGAGACCTTGCAGCTGATGGAGGAAGTCGGATTCGACAGTGCATTCCTGTTCAAATACTCCGAACGCCCCGGCACGCTGGCGTCGCGCTCGATGCCCGACAACGTACCGGAAGAAGTAAAAATCGAGCGACTCAACCGCATGATTGCCCTGCAGAATCGCCTATCGGCCGAATCAAATCGCCGCGACATAGGCAAGACATTCGACGTGCTCATCGAGGGCATCGCCAAGCGCGGCACCGACCACCTTGTCGGCCGCACCTCGGGCAACAAAGCCTGCGTACTGCCGCGAGGCAGCCACCACGTAGGCGAGACGGTGACAGTGCGCGTCGTCGACGCATCGTCGGCCACGCTGATTTGCGAGCCGGTATAAGCGATTGTCTATCAACTAAATTCCACATAACATGGCTGTAGAAAAAAGAAATCAATTCGGATCAAAAATCGGAGTGATTGCGGCCACGCTTGGCTCAGCCGTCGGCTTAGGCAACGTGTGGCGCTTTCCGGCCGAAGCGCAGTCAAATGGCGGTGCGGCATTCCTGCTGCTCTACATCGTCTGCGTATTGCTGCTCGGCATTCCGGTGATGCTGGCCGAGATGTCGCTGGGCCGCGCCGGCCGCGCTGATTCGGTAGGTGTCTTTCGCAAGTTGGCACCCGGCAAAAAGTGGTGGATAACCGGCGCAGTAGCCATAGCCGCGTCATACCTCATCACAGGCTTCTACATGGTGGTCGAAGGCTGGACGGCCGAGTACCTCTTTCACTCATTCACAGGCGACCTATATGCCGGCACCGGCGACACGGCCGCAGAGGCCGGGGCACAATTTGCCTCGCGCATGGAGGCATACATAAATGCCGACCTGCCACCGCTGATTTTCACCTGGGCAGTGTTGCTCGTCAACTTGGGCGTGCTAATGGGTGGCGTGCAGAAGGGTATTGAGCGGTTGTCGAACGTAATGATGCCGCTACTATTCGTCGTGCTGGCAGTGCTATGCTGCATGACCCTGTCGCTCGACGGAGCCGGCGACGGTCTGCGCTGGTTCCTTAGCCCCGACTTTACGAAAATAACTTGGGATGCCGTCATCAACGCCCTCGGCCAAGCCTTCTTCTCGCTAAGCCTCGGCATGGGCATTTTGGTGACATACTCGTCGTACTATCCGTCGGACACTCGACTCGCGCCTACCGCTATCACAGTGGCGCTGATGAGCCTCGTGGTAGCCGTGCTGATGGGATGCGTTATCTTCCCGTCGGTCAGCCACTTCGGACTCGCCGACCACTCGCTGCGCGGCGCCACTCTCGTATTCCAGACGCTGCCCGAAGTATTCTCCTACCTGCCCGGCACCACATTCTGGTCGATACTTTTCTTCATCCTTCTGTTTGTGGCGGCTATCACCTCGACAGTGTCGCTGCTTGAAGTGGCCGTTGCCTTCCTGCGCGACCGCACAGGCATCAGCCGCGTGAAAGCCGTGATCTATACCATACTGCCGCTATTTGCCCTCACGGCAGTGTGCTCGCTATCGTTCGGCTCGCTGAGCGACTTCCACATAGCCGGCATGACAGTGTTTGACTTTCTCGACTACTTTGCCACCAATCTGCTGCTACCGCTCGTAGCAATCGCGACCTGCGTCTATATGGGCTGGTTCGCACCCAAAGGACTGCTGAAAGACCAGCTGACCAACGGCGGCAGCGTGCGCTCGGCGCTTTCGGCGGTCGTGCTATTCATCATACGCTGGATAGCTCCGCCACTGATTGCTCTAATCCTGATTTTCAACTTCTTATAAATCGATAAGTAAAGGCCGCCGACAGCGGCCTTTATTTATGAGCCCATAATCAACAGCAGAAGGCTGACGAGCAGCACACCGAGGTCGATAAGCTTTGCCCGCACATGGCGCTCGCGCAAAATCAACACGCCATAGAAAAACGACACCAACACACTGCCGCGACGTATCATCGAAATGACAGAAATCATTGAGCCCGGCAAAGATAGCGCATAGAAGTAGCAGATGTCGGCAGCGGTGAGGAATATCGAAATCCCCACAATAGTCCATCGCCAACGAAACGCCACGCCGGCATTGCCGGTGCGCCGCAGCATCGCCACAACCAAGCACATGAGCACAAGCTGATACAATGAATACCAGGCCTGCACCTCGAGCGGTTCGTAGTATCGCAGCAAATACTTATCGTACAGCGCACTGACTGCTCCGAGGCAAGTAGCGCCAATCGAAAGCCACAGCCATCGGCTGCTCTTCATCGAGAAGCCTTCCTTGGCGCCTATGCGACTAATCAGAAAAAGGGAAGTAAAACCCAACAGAATACCACACCACTGCATCCAATTGAGACGCTCGCCAAAAACCACGAGCGCACCCACCAGCACAATCACCGGGCGCGAAGCGTTGATCGGCCCTTGAATCGTGAGCGGCAAATGCTTAATGGCAAAGTAGCCCAAAATCCACGAGCTCAGCACAATCACCGCCTTCAAAGCGATGAGCAGATGCCCGCTCACCTCGTCGCCAAGGCCGAAGCTACCATGCACAAGATTGCCGACAACAATCGGCGACATCAATAGCGTCCCGAACAGGGTGTTAAGCAACAAAACTGTCGGCACATTATTATCGCGCACCGACAGTTTCTTCATGATATCGTAAAAGCCCAACCCGATGGCCGAGCAAACAGCAAAAATAATCCACATAAAGCAGGCCTTTTATTTTTCGCCTGCAAAGTTACCGCTTTTTAGCGATGCGACCAAAAGAGCGACCGCCCCGGTCAACGTTTTTTCGTGCGAAAATAGTCGTTGTAGATCTTGATAGAAAAGATTATCACAGAGCAGATAAAAGTAATACCATTCGTCACAATCAGAGGCCAATTGCCGATGACTACACCCTGAAGGGCAAACAGAAACGAGCCAAGGCCCATCATGATAAACGTCGGCAAGGCGATGCCGCTTGTCTCGCGAGTGCGAATAGTGACAAATGCCTGCGGTAAATAACCGAATACCAAGCAGATGCTGGCGCACCATCCGATAATATTTGCAATGTCCATATATTTTTTGAAATCAGACCCGAGGCTGAGCCCCGACTCGGCTTGTTAGGTAGATTATAGTAATAAACAATCGTTCTCGGCAAATTCGCATCTGCACAATTGCTGAGCAAAGATATAAATCCGGGTCATAAAAAGCAAATTTTTAGTCGAATTACACTAAAAAAAAGCAAAAGTTGCGGTTTAATTAAAAAATAACCGAAATCACTTTGATAATTGGCAAAAAAAGACTAATTTCGTGGCATAAAGCTGAAAATAACCAGAATAGAAAATCCTTACTAATACAACCATTAAAAGCCAACTCAAACAATATGAGTTACCTAAAATTTGATAAGAACCTGCTGATTAATCTTGACCAGTCGCTCCAAAAAGAGATGCTGCGAACGAATCAGGCGGGGGCGTATCACTGCACGAGCCTGGTGGGTTGCAACACCCGCAAGCAGCACGGCTTGCTGGTAATACCAATCCCGGAGATGGACAACAAGCCGCACGTGATGCTGTCGTCGCTTGACGAGACGGTAATTCAGCATGGTGCGCCCTTCAATTTGGGCATTCACCGCTATAAGGGCGGTGTCTACAGCCCCAACGGTCACAAATACATTCGCGAATTCGACTGCGAAGATGTACCTCGCATGACCTATCGCGTTGGTGGTGTAATCCTGACCAAAGAGAAAATATTCATCTCGCAAGAAAACCGCCTGCTGATTCGCTACACTCTGGTCGAAGCACATTCGGCCACGACGCTGCGTTTCAAACCCTTCTTGGCATTCCGCGAAGTGAACTCGCTATGCTTGGCCAACGATGCACTCAACCGAGAAATCAAGCCGGTAAACAACGGCGTGGCCACATGCCTCTACCCGGGCTACCCGACACTCTACATGCAGTTCAGCCACAAGCCTACGTGGGTCGACGAGCCCAACTGGTACAAGGATATCGAGTATTCGAAAGACCTTGAGCGCGGAGTGCCTTACTGCGAGGACCTCTGGGTGCCCGGCTACTTCGAAGTACCCATCAAGAAGGGCGAATCGATCATCTTCTCGGCCGGCGTCAGCGAAGTCAATCCTCGCAATCTCAAGAAAATGTACACGGCCGAAAAAGAATCGCGCACGCCGCGCACTTCGTTCTTCAACTGCCTGAAGAACTCGGCCAAGCAATTCTACATCAAGGACGGCAAGGACATGTACGTCATCTCAGGCTTTCCCTGGGGCACCGTACTGGCTCGCAACACATTCATGGCCCTGCCCGGCTTGACCCTGGCCATTGACCACCGCGACGACTTCGAAGCAATCATGGCCACAGGCATCAAAGCCCTGCAACGCTTCATGACCGACGGCAACACGAAGTCGCGTATCAACGGCATCGAATTGCCCGACATTCCGCTGTGGGCTCTCTGGGCCATCCAACAGTACTACAAGACCATCGGAGCCGAGCGCACTCGCGAACTATACACCGACTTCGTAGCCGAGACTATCAACTATCTACTTGCCGACGGACACCCCAACCTGAAGGTAAACGCCGAAAACGGGCTGGTGACGACCCAAGGCACCGAGACCCCCGTATCGTGGATGAACGCCAACCACAATGGCCGACCCATCATTCCGCGCTCGGGCTATCTGGTCGAATTCAACGCATTGTGGTACAACGCGCTGATGTTCGGCGCCACCTTACTTGAAGGCAACGAAGCCCTGGCCGAAACCCGCCAAGCTTGGTTAGATGCTGCCGAAAAGATGAAGCAGCCGTTTGTCGATATGTTCCTCAACGACAGCGGATACCTCTTCGACTACGTCGACGGCAACTACGCCTCGCCCGAAGTTCGACCCAATATGGCAGTGGCCATCGGGCTCGACTACTCGCCGCTCGACCGCCGTCAGCGCAAGGGCGTGCTCGACGTAGTGACTCGCGAGCTGCTCACGCCCAAGGGCCTGCGCACATTGTCGCCCAAGAGCTACGGCTACCGCCCCTTCTACCTCGGCACACCCGACGAACGCGAACAAGCACTGCACCAAGGTCCGGCTCGCCCGTGGCTGATGGGCTTCTATGCCGAAGCCTACCTGAAAGTGTTCGGCATGAGCGGCGTGAGCTACATCGACCGCATGCTCATCGGCTTCGAAGACGACATGTCGGAAGGCTGCGTCGCCTCGCTCTCGCAGCTCTACGACGGCAACCCGCCCTTCAGATGCCGCGGCGCCGTGTCGCATGCCACAAACGTGGCCGAAGTGCTCCGCACGGTCCGACTGATTAAGAAATTCACCAATTAATAACCTTCCACCTAAACCATAAACCAAACGATGAAAGCATTAATGTTCGGGTGGGAGTTCCCGCCCCACATCCTCGGAGGACTCGGCACGGCATCGTACGGCCTCACGCAGGGTATGTCGCAATGCGGCAACATGGACATCACCTTCGTCATTCCCAAGCCGTGGGGCGACGAAGACCGCTCGTTTGCCAACATTATCGGCGCCTCGCAAGTGCCGGTAGCTTGGCGCGACGTCAACCACGACTATGTAGAGCAGCGCATCGGCCGCCTGATGGACCCCGACCTCTACTTCCGCCTACGCGACCACATCTACGCCGATTTCAACTACATGCGCACCAACGACCTGGGCTGCATCGAATTCTCGGGCCGCTATCCCGACAACCTGCTCGAAGAGATCAACAACTACTCGATCATGGCCGGTGTGATTGCTCGCACGATTGATTTCGACGTAATCCACTCGCACGACTGGCTCACCTACCCCGCCGGCATACACGCCAAGCAAGTGACAGGCAAGCCTCTGGTAATTCACGTACACGCCACCGACTACGACCGCTCGCGCGGCAACGTCAACCCCACCGTGTTCAACATCGAACGCGACGGCATGATTCATGCCGACCACATCATCACCGTATCGAACCTGACTCGCAACACCGTCATCGAAAAGTACGGCATCGACCCGGCCAAGGTAACCACCGTGCACAATGCCGTAATACCTCTGAGCCGCGAGCTCCTCGATGTGGAAGTGACCAAGCCGAAAGAGAAGGTAGTCACCTTCCTGGGCCGCATCACCATGCAGAAAGGCCCGGAATACTTCGTCGAAGCCGCTGCAAAAGTTCTGAAAAACAATCGCTCGAAAGTACGCTTCGTCATGGCCGGTTCGGGCGACATGATGGACAAGATGATCGAATTGGCCGCCGCTCGCGGCATCGCCGACCGCTTCCACTTCCCCGGATTCCAAAAAGGCAAGCAAGTCTACGAAATGCTCAAGGCATCGGACGTCTACATCATGCCATCGGTGTCCGAGCCTTTCGGCATCTCGCCCCTCGAAGCCATGCAGATGGGCGTGCCGTCGATTATCTCCAAGCAGAGCGGCTGTGCCGAAATTCTCGAGCACGTCATCAAGACCGACTATTGGGACATCGACGCAATGGCCGACGCCATCAACGCCATCATCTCGTATCCGGCTCTGTACACGCAGCTGCGCGAAGAAGGCTTGGCCGAAGTGGCACGCATCACTTGGGACAAGGCCGGCCAAAAAGTAATCGACATATATAACAAGGTGTTGAACAACCGCTAAACTAATCCAGAAAAATGAAAGCAATAGATTTAAATTTCGAGATACATCAGCCATTCAGGCTCAAACGTTACCGCTTCTTCGACATCGGCAACGACCACTACTACTACGATGATTTCCTCAACGACGACATCATCACTCGCTTGGCTCAGCAAAGCTACATCCCCGCGGCCGAGTCGCTGCTGCGCATGATTGAAGAATCGAAAGGCGCATTCCGCTGCTCGATTTCAGTGTCGGGTGCCGCACTCGAACAATTCGAAATCTACGTACCCGAATTCATCGACCTGCTCAAGAAGCTGGCCAAAACCGGAGCTGTAGAATTCACCGCCACCACCTACGCCCACTCGCTGGCTTCGCTCTACGACCCCGAAGAGTTCGCCCAGCAAGTCAAGGTGCAGTGCGAGAAACTCGAAGCCCTGCTCGGCGTGAAGCCCAAAGTGCTGCGCAACACCGAGCTCATCTACTGCGACGACCTGGCTCCGCAAATCCTCGCCATGGGCTTCAAAGGCTGCATCACCGAAGGTGCAAAACATATCTTAGGCTGGAAATCGCCCAACTATGTATATTCGGCTGCGTCGGCTCCCAAGCTCAAGCTGCTGCTCAACAACTCGAAACTCGTCGAAGACATCGCCGAACGCTTCGGCGACACCACCTGGGCCGAATACCCGCTGACTGCCGACAAGTATATCGACTGGATTGCTTCGACTCCGCAAGAAGAGCAAATCATCACCCTGTGCCTCAACCTTGAAGCCTTCGGCGCCATGCAACCTGCCGAGACCGGTATCTTCCAATTCCTCGAAGCCCTGCCACGCTTTGCTGCCGAACGCAACATCGAATTCTGGACACCCTCGATGGCCATAAGCAAACTCAAAGCCGTAGGCGAACTCGCAGTCGTTCACCCGATTTCGGGCGCCGACGAAGCTCGCGACACCTCGGCATGGGTTGGCAATCCGCTGCAGCGCGAAGCTATCGACAAGCTCTATGCAGCCGGCGAACGCGTACGCCTCGCCAGCGACCGCCGTCTGAAGCAAGATTGGTGGTACCTGCAGGCAACCGACCACTTCTACTATATGTCGACCAAACACTTCGGCGAGGGCCACTCCAACTTCAGCCCGTACGAAACGCCCTACCAGGCATTCACCAACTACATGAATGTGCTGTCGGACTTCCTGGTACGCGTCGACGAGCAGTTCCCCGAATCAGTCGACAACGAAGAGCTCAACGCCCTGCTGACCACAATCCGCAATCAGGAACGCGAAATCGAAGTTCTCACTCGCGAAAAAGATTCGATGATTAAAAACCTCGAGCAATACAACATCGAACATAAATATCGCAAGGCCGAGGCTACCGAGGCCGAGGCTGAAAAACCGACCAAAAAACCGGCCGCTCGAAAGTGCGCTCCCAAAAAAGAAGCCGCCAAAGAAGAAACAGCGAAAAAGCCTCGCGCTACTAAGAAAACTACAGCTAAATAATACGGCTTAGCATCGCTTAACTAATTGAAATCACGCTGAAAACACAATTTCAGCGTGATTTTTTTTAAAAAAATTGCATTTTTTTGCAGGAATTCGGTTTTTTTCTTTTTAAAAGCAAATATTTATACTGATTTTTTGTATCTTTGCGACATATTAATCATTTAATACCTACTGTCATGAAAGAACTTATTGAAAAAGCAGCTGCTCTGGCTGAAGCATTTAACAAGGACGCAACAGCTCAACTCGAAAACGGCAACAAGGCCGCAGGCGCTCGCGCTCGCAAAGCTTCTCTCGAACTCGAAAAGCTCATGAAAGCTTTCCGCAAAGCATCTCTTGAAGCTTCAAAGAAATGAATCGAAAATTCGAACCACCGAGGTTCGAATTTTCAACAAAACGGCGACCAAGTCTGTCTTCACTGACAAGCCTTGGCCGCCTTTTTTATGCTCGGTTTGCGTCCGGGCTTTTCTTTATGTACTTTGATTAGTTGACTACGTTGGCGGGGTGGCCGGCGATGAAAGCGGCGAGGTTGTCGGCCGAAATCTGAAGCAAGCGACGACGGGCAGCAACCGACTGCCAAGCTACATGGGGTGTGACGACACAGCGGTCGGCTAAGTCGGTGGCTGTCAGCGGACAGTCGGCAGCCGGTGGCTCGGCAGCGAGCACATCGAGTCCGGCACCGGCAATTTTGCCCGAGCGAAGAGCATCGGCAAGCGCTTGCTCGTCGACAATCGGACCGCGAGCGGTATTAATCAGCAGCGCCGTAGGCTTCATGCGATTGAAAACGTCGGCGGAGAACAAGCCGCGATTGGCCGGCGTCAGCGGTGCATTGATTGAAATAACATCAGCCCGGGCCACCATATCGTCGAACGACATTTTCTCCACATACGGAGCAATGTCTGCTGCCGGCTTCGATGTCGACGACACAACGCGCATGCCCAGCGCGTGGGCCACGGCAGCTACTTTCGAGCCGATATTACCCAAGCCATAAACACCCATTGTGAGGCCGGCCAGCTCGGTAATCGGGCCGAGTGTGTAGCTAAAGTCGACACACGATGCCCACTCGCCTGCACGCACCGAAGCATCGTAGCGACCTACGCGGTTGGTCAGTTCGAGCAGCAAGGCGAATACAGTCTGAGCCACGGAGTCGCCACTATAAGCCGGCACATTGCACACAACGATGCCACGCCGACGAGCAGCCTCAATATCTATATTATTGTAGCCGGTGGCCAGTTCGCCAATGAAACGCAGACGCGGCAGGCGATCGATGATGTCGGCCGTGAGCACTACCTTGTTGACAAATAGCGCGTCGGCCTCGGCGGCGCGAGCCAGAATGTCGGCCTCGGCCGTGCGTTCATAGACAGTCAGCTGACCTTGGGCGGCAATTGCGTCCCACGACAGGTCGCCGGGATTGGCCACATGGCCATCGAGAATTACAATATTCATAATAATAGCCGGTTAATGAAAAACCGCTCCGGCAGTGCGACCGGAACGGCTGATTGTATGCCCGTAGGGAGTCGAACCCTAATCGTCGGAACCGGAATCCGATATTCTATCCATTGAACTACGGGCACATGCGGAATAAATCCGGTTTGATGGTGCAAAAGTAGACATTTTTTCGTAGATTTGCAAAAAAATAAAAGATATGTACGTACGAATCGAGCCATCGTGGCAGAAGATCTTGAGCGGCGAGTTTGCCGCGCCCTATTTCGAGCGACTTGCCGGATTTGTCCGCCTGGCCTATAGCACAGTGACAGTGTATCCGCCTGCGAGTCGCATATTCGCAGCCTTCGACGCCTGCCCGTTCGAGCAGGTGAAAGTCGTGATACTGGGCCAAGACCCCTATCACGAGCCCGGACAGGCCAATGGTCTCTGCTTCTCCGTGAACGACGGCACGCCGCTGCCGCCGTCGCTGCAGAATATCTTCAAAGAAATCAGCGCCGACCTGGGCATAGAGCCCAACCGATCGGGCGACCTTCGCCGCTGGAGCCGACAAGGCGTACTTCTGCTGAATGCCACCCTGACGGTACGCGCCGGCCAGGCCGGCTCGCATCAAGGCCAAGGCTGGGAAGAATTCACCGACGCAGTGATTCGCCACCTCTCGGAAGAGCGCGAAGGCCTCGTATTCCTGCTGTGGGGCAACTATGCTCGCCGCAAGGGTGCTACGATCGACCGCCAAAAGCACTTGGTGCTCGAGTCGGCTCATCCGTCGCCGCTATCGGCACATCGCGGTTTCTTCGGCAACCACCACTTCACACGCGCCAACGACTATCTGCGCTCGCGCGGTAAAGAACCTATCGACTGGCGATGAACCGACTGATTGCAGCACTCGCCATAGCCACTGCAGCACTGGCCATAAGTGCGCGCGCGCCGCACGACACCATGGACGGCATCTTCAACGAGCGCATCCGCACGGTGACGACGTCGGTCAATGGCGATCGCTTTGCGCCGCCGGTGGTGTTTATGGACATGGGTGCACCAATCACAATCGAATTCGACCATCTGAGCGACGACCGCGTGTTCCTGCGCTATCGCGTGGTGCGCTGCGACGCCAACTGGCAGCCGTCGACGCTGGCCGAGGCCGAGTACCTCGACGGATTCAACGAAAGCATAATCGAGGACTATGAATACTCGCGCGGCACGACCGTACACTACGTCCACTACGGCTTTCAATTTCCGAACGCCGACATCGCGCCCACTCTGTCGGGCAACTATCTGATTGAAGTCTACTCCGAGGACGACCCCGACGACGTGTGGATGACTCGCCGAGTGATGCTCTCGGAACAGTCGGCTCCAATCTCCACAGCAATCACTTCGCGCACCGACATCGACTACAATGAAGGTCACCAACAGCTGTCGGTGGCCGTCGACACCGAGCGCGCCCGCGTGTCCGACCCCTTCAACGACCTGAAAGTGATGATAATGCAAAATGGCCGCTGCGACAACGAGGTGATGCTGCGCCAACCGCTGCGCATGTCGGGCTTCACAGCAATATACGAACACTCGGCTCCGCTGATTTTCGAGGCCGGCAACGAGTATCGCCGCATGGAAGTGGCCGACGTCAACTACCCCGGCATGGGCGTGGCCGACATCGAATGGGCCGACCCCTACTACCACTTCACACTGTTCGATGACCGCTCGCGAGCCGAAGAGTCGTACGTCTACGACAGCACTCAGCACGGACGCTTCTTCGTGCGCCAATACAATTCCGATGAATCAGCTACCGAGGCCGACTACGTGGTAGTACACTTCACGCTGGACATGCCCGAAATGCCGGGCACTATGATTTTCCTCGATGGCGACTTCACCTCGCGCCGCTTCGACCAATCGTCGTTGATGACCTTCAACTACGCCACCGGTCGCTACGAGAAGGTGCTCCTGCTCAAGCAAGGGCACTACAACTATCAGTATCTGGCCGTGCCGGCCGGCGCCCGCTCAGGCACGACTGCAATAGTCGAAGGCAATAAATATCAGACCATCAACGAATACCTGATAAAAGTCTACGCACGCGGGCCACTCGATCGCACCGACCGCCTCATAGGCGTGACTCAAATTACTTCTCAACCCTGATGACTACCGAAACCGAAGAATATATGCTACAAATTCAAAATACATTGGTAAGCCTCGACTTGCTCGAGCGCTTCTTCTGCTGCGACCTCGACAAATGCTTGGGCGAATGCTGCATCGAAGGCGATGCCGGAGCTCCAATCACCGAGGACGAACGACGCACCATCGAAGAAATCCTGCCCGAAATCATCGATGACCTATTGCCGGCTGCCCGCCGCGAAATCGAAGCCAACGGCGTGGCCTACGTCGACGAAGAAGGCGACTTGGTGACGTCGATTATAGACGGTCGCAACTGCGTCTTCAGCTGCTACGACGCCGACGGCAAGTGCCTATGCGCCATCGAACGCGCATGGCGCGAGGGCCGCGTGCCGTTCATGAAGCCCGTGTCGTGCCACCTCTACCCGGTGCGCGTCACCGAATACCCCACGTTCACAGCCGTCAACTACCATCGCTGGAAGATTTGCAAGTGCGCCGAAGTGCTCGGCCGCGCCAAAGGCCTGCGCGCCTACGAGTTTCTGAAAGGCCCGCTCACACGTCGATTTGGCGAGGAGTGGTATCATGAGTTAGAAATGACTGCACGCGAGTATCTTGCACAGACCGAAGGTGGCACCGGAGCGCCCGACGCCGAGTGACAACCACACACCGATTGAGTTAATTTAACAAAGATTACACGTCTGAAGCCCGATTTTTTATTACCTTTGTCGTTGTGAAGAAATGTATCTATCTTATCAAGAGCCTGCTGATGGCCGTGCTGATTTGCTTCGGCACGTCAACTGCTCACGCACAGATTAACACCGACCAGGTGCTGCGCGTGGGCCAAAACGCCCTCTACTTCGAGGACTACATGCTCTCGATACAATACTTCAACCGCGTAATTCAAGCAAAACCATATCTGGCTCAGCCATACTTCTATCGAGCCATCGCCAAACTCAACCTCGACGACTACAACGGCGCCGAGACCGACGCTTCAAAAGCCCTCGAACTCAATCCCTACCTGACCGATGCTTGGGAAGTGCGCGGCGTGGCACGCCAGAACCTTGGCAAGAACGCCGAAGCCATCGCCGACTACGACCACGCCCTGCAACTCATTCCGCGCAACCGCCAGCTGCTATTCAATAAAGCATTGGCACTGAGCGATGTCGACGACTACGAAGGCGCCGACTCTACATTCAGCGCCCTACTCCGCTACTACCCCAACTTCGACTCGGCCATGCTGGGTCGAGCCCGGCTGAACCTCAACCGCAAGGACACCACAGCGGCCGTGACCGACATTGACCGTGCTATTGATATCAACCCGAATGCCGTCAATGCCTACATCATGCGCGCCGACATTGCCATCAACCGCGACAGCAACTTCGACGCCGCCCGCACCGACCTCGACCAAGCCATCAAGCTGCAGCCGCGCCTGGCCGGCTTGTACGTCAATCGCGCATACGTGCGCTACCGGTTGCAGGACTTCTTCGGCGCCATGGCCGACTTCGACTATGCCATCGAGCTCGACCCGCTCAACGACCACGCGCTCTACAACCGCGCCCTGCTCAATATGGAAGCCCAAGCCAACGACCGCGCCCTCGACGACCTCAACCGAGTCATCGCTCTCAAATCCGACAACATCTCGGCTCACTACAACCGCACGCTCATCTACATGAAGAAAGGCATGTGGAACGAAGCCCTCGCCGACATCGAGCTCGTCATCGCCGACGACCCCGGCCTGCCCGAGCCATACTTCATCCGCGCCGAAATCTACGACAAGCTGGGGCGCGCCGCCAAGTCGCGCGCCGACTACGACTACGCCCGCCGCTTGGCCCGCACCGTCACCGGCTACGCTGCCGACGACACAAGTGCACCGGCCGAACGCTCCGAAGCCGAGATCGCTCGCCGATTTGCCACGCTCGTCACCGTCGACGACAACGTCGAAATACAAGAAGAGTACAACAACTCGGCCATCCGCGGACACGTACAGAACCGCAACTTGCGCATCGAGCCCGAGCCCTGGCTCGAACTGGCCTACTACTACACGCCCACCGAGCTGCGCACCAGCACATATTACATAAAAGAGGTCGACGACATCAACGCCACTCGCTCGCTGCGCCAGACACTGCGCGTCACCACCGGCGCCCCGGTGCTCGACGACGAGACATCGGCCACACACTTCCGCTCAATCGACTACTACAACTCGTACCTGGCCGGACACACGCCACGCGCCATCGACTACCTGGGCCGCGCGCTCGACTTCATGACCCTACGCGACTACTCATCGGCCATCCGCGACATCGACCGAGCCTTAGCTCTGACACCCAACACCGCCTTGGCCTACTACTTGCGCGCACAGGCCGCCTATCACCGCTGGCAAGTCGACAGCCAGACATCAGACGCCGCTGCCGGACTTGACGTCGCCACGCGCCAATCGCTCTCGCGCAAGGCCCTCGACGACATCTTGGCCGACCTCACGCAGCTGATTGACCTGTCGCCTCGCATGGCCGAAGCGTGGTACAACAAGGCCATCATCCACATCGAAGCCGAAGACTACACATCGGCCCTGGCCGCTCTCAACAAGGCTATCGAACTTAAGCCCGAAATGGGCGAAGCCTGGTACAACCGCGGCTTCATATACCTAAAACTCGGCAACGAACGCCTCGGCGTCGAAGACCTCTCGCGCGCCGGACAGCTCGGCATAGTTCCCGCCTACAACCTGATTAAACGCATAACCAACTAACCATAAATCCATGTTTACCGCTGAAGACCTAAATCAACTACAAGCCCACGGCATCACTACTGCGACTGCCGAAGCTCAACTCAATCGATTCCAAACCGGATTCCCATATCTGAAACTCGCCGGCTCGGCCACCGTAGGCCACGGCATCACCAAACTCGCCGAAGCTGAAGAAGCCGCTGCCGTAGAGCGCTGGCAGAAATACCTGGCCGACGGCGGCGAAGTAGCCAAATTCGTACCCGCATCGGGTGCCGCTTCGCGTATGTTCAAGGCTCTCTTCGCCTTCGTCAACGGCGACGAGGAGAAAGCCGCTGCCGGTTCGCCCGTGGCGCAACTACTCGAGAACCTCGACCGCCTGCCGTTCCTGGCCGAGCTCAACGCCACCGCCACTCGCCTCCATGGTGCCGACGCGCCCACCCTACTCGCTCAGGGCCGCCAGAAGGACATCATCGCCGCAATCATCGCCCCCGAAGGCATGAACTATGGCGGCCTGCCCAAGGCGCTGCTCACCTTCCACCGCTATGCCGACAACTCGACACGCACTCCGCTCGAAGAGCAGATGGCCGAAGGCGCTCAGACCGCCCTCACCGACGGCAAAGTGAACCTTCACTTCACCGTCTCGGCCGACCATCACAAGCTGTTCGAACAGAAAATCGCAGCAGTGCTGCCACAAATGCAAAGCCGCTACGGCGTAGAATACGACATCTCCGTGTCCGAACAGAAACCCTCGACCGACACTATCGCCGCCGCTCTCGACAATTCACCGTTCCGCGACGCCAACGGCCGACTCGTATTCCGCCCCGGCGGTCACGGCGCTCTGATTGAAAACCTCTCGGACATGGACTCGGCCGTGGTCTTCATTAAGAATATCGACAACGTAGTGCCCGAATCGCTCCGCGAAGCTACCATCCGCTACAAGCAAGTAATCGCCGGCACACTCATCCTCGCCCACGACAAGATTGAGCAGTACCTCACCGCGCTGCGCCAAGGCTCGGCCACAGCCGACACACTCAAGGAAATCGTCGACTTCATGCGCACGACACTCTCGACCGACGCACCCGAATTCGACACCCTGCCTGCTGCCGAACTTGCCGACTATCTGGCCGCAAAACTCAACCGCCCCGTGCGCGTCTGCGGCATGGTGCGCAACGATGGCGAACCCGGCGGCGGCCCGTTCCTGGCCACCAATGCCGACGGCTCCGTTTCGCCCCAGATTCTCGAATCAACTCAAATCGACACCGCCAACCAAGAGTACGTCGACATGATGAACCACGCCACGCACTTCAACCCCGTCGACCTCGTTTGCTACATCAAAGACATCGACGGCAACAAGTTCGACCTACCTAAGTACGTAGACCCGCAGACCGGCTTCATCTCATCGAAATCACAGAATGGTCGCGACCTCAAGGCCCTCGAGCTCCCGGGCTTGTGGAACGGCGCCATGAGCGACTGGTCGACCATCTTTGTCGAAGTGCCCTCGGCCACCTTCAACCCCGTCAAGACCGTCAACGACCTGCTCCGCCCGGCACATCAAGCCTAAAACGCGGCACCGCACCCCCATAGCGAAGGCCTAAGGCCATCATTGCTATTTTATATCAAAAGGCTAAGCCCGTGGAGAGAAATTCTCCGTTGGCTTAGCCTTCTCTTTATAACGCGAGTAAAGCGAAGATAAATCGTAACCTCCGGCGCACCCTTTGAGCGATATATTATATTGATGGTTCGACATGACGTTCAATTGTTTACACACCACGAAGTTACCGCAATATATTAGGCTCATGGCAATGTGTTATATGACTTCGTCCCATTCAAATACATAAGAAAAGGGCCTGCACATATTAACGGAGCAAAAAATTTCCGAAATTTAAATGGGGCAATATCAATAGTCTTATATATGCTAAAACAAGTTTCGGAAAACAGGTACAATGATATGGTAGATGAAATACAAAGTCTTATAAGCCATTATTCCCAGTCCTCCAAAGTCGCCGAAATAGCGACGACTTTGTATTACTAAAATCCATCACAAATGACACAAATTAGTAATACACCAATTATACCAAAACCGATATACCTCCAAAAAATTATCGAGTCTATACATAATCACTTGATAAAAATAGGCAATAATATACCAGCTGACGCAGTATTAATTTACTCGTTGGTTGAATTTAATATCTAAATATTCATAAATGAAAAAGTTGCACAATTCGCAGATTATTGGCAAATTAGTGGTGACCAAACTACTAAGAACTATTGCTCTGCTTATGCGCAACTTCATAGCAAATTTCGTCAGAATTCTTGGAATATGCAAGGATTTCGCTGGAAATCGTGTGAATGAACTCGGTGTAGAGTCCAAGTGTAGAGTCCAAGGGCAAATGCAATATTAAGAAAAATATTTGAAAAATTCGATAGCCGGCGTAGAGAAATTAAGTTTCTCACGCGGCCTACGATTTA
>CAYSQI010000036.1:0-27701 GCA_964433215.1 uncultured Bacteroides sp. | reverse complement strand
GTTAATAATTGTTAAAAGTGTATATATGACTCAAAAATATTACAATTCTGTTGCTCAAAAGGGCTCCACAGCGCTTTTTTGCACCAATCACCCTTCCTCCGAGTAAGATACCGACGCCGAGTGCTTTATTGGCTGCCGGGTGTTGCTTAGTTGATGGCGAGTTGCGACATCTCGTCGTAGGCTTCCCAGTCGGGGTCGTTCTCGGCTGTGATTTCGAGCGGGAGCAGTGGCAGGTCGGCCAGGGCTTCGTTGAGTTTCTTTTGGAAGATGTGTGTCGACAGGGTGTAGAATACCCATGTACGCTCGCCGGCGCCGGTGAAGATACCGGTCATGACGGCTACCTGGTCTTTGGCCAGCACGGCCAGCAGGCTATCGGTGGCTTGGCCCATGGTGGCGGCATCGCCGTCGGCGGGCATTGCAGCGCTGTCGGCGGAGTCGTAGACCCAGCGGATTTCGATGCGGATTGTGAAGCGCGGATTGCGCCGAAATGATGCTATGTCGCGTCGGCCGGTGACCATGATGAGTCGGCCGTCGTCGCTCTCGGCGGGTGCTGTCCACCAGTCGCTGTTCTCGATTGTAGCCATGATATTGATTAAGAAAAAAAACGTTCCGGGGGTCGGATATAAGCCGGGTTATGTAGCGCGGCCGGTTTCGGCAAGCCGACCTGGCCGACGCCGTCTGTCATTTATCTGCGCAGTCTACCCCCCGACAATGGACGAGCAGCCCTTAAATGCCGGTATACTTGACCTTGCAACCCGGGAGGAATGCGGCACGCAATATCGCTATCGCGCCCGGTGGGCTCTTACCCCGCCTTTTCACCCTTACCGGCGGCCTGAAAGCCGCCGGCGGTAGTTTTCTGTCACTCTACTCCGATGTTTCCACCGGCTCCCCGAGGGGAGCCCGGCGCTCTGTGTTGCCCGGACTTTCCTCCTGCCCTATATAGGAAAGGCAGGCGACAGACCTCCGGCCCCGGAACGTTATGTCGGTTGCGAATTATGAGAAATAACCGCGGATGATGCCGCGCTTCGAATTGCGGATGAAGGTGAGAATCTCGTCGCGCTCGCGAGTGGCGGGCAGCTCGGCTTCGATGCGCTCGACGGCATCGGTGACGTTGAGATTGTTCATGTAGATGTAGCGGTAGATTTCCTGGATGTCGCGGATGGTCTCGTTGGAGAATTCGTGGCGACGCAGGCCGATGGAGTTCACGCCGGTGTAGGCGATAGGCTCGCGGGCTGCTTTCACGAAGGGAGGAACGTCCTTGTTGATCAGAGCGCCACCTTGTACCATCACGTGCGAGCCGATGTGGCAGAATTGGTGAACCAGTGTGCCGCCGCCGATGACTGCGAATGAGTCGACTACGACTTCGCCGGCCAGCTGAGTGGCGTTGGAGATGATTACATTGTCGCCGACCACGCAGTCGTGGGCCACGTGGCTGTAGGCCATGATGAGGCAGTTGCTGCCCACGACGGTCTTGCCCTTGGCGGCGGTGCCGCGGTTGACGGTGACGCACTCGCGCAGGGTGGTGTTGTCGCCGACGATGGCCAGCGTCTCTTCGCCCTGGAATTTGAGGTCCTGGGGAATTGCACCGACTACTGCGCCGGGGAAGATGGTGCAGTTGCGGCCGATGCGCGAGCCTTCGAGGATTGTAGCACCTGAGAGGATGCGTGTGCCTTCGCCGATTTCGACGTTGGCATCAATTGTCACAAAGGGGTCGATCACTACTCCGGGGGCTATCTTGGCGGCCGGATGTATGTATGCAAGAGGTTGTCTCATTTGTGATTTATTTGTTCTTTACGATTTGGGCCATAAATTCGCATTCGCACACTATCTTTTCGCCCACGAAGGCGCGACCTTTCATCACGGCGCAGCCGCGGCGCATTTCGGTCATAAACGATACGTGGAAGAGCAGAGTGTCGCCGGGTACGACTTTCTGGCGGAATTTTACGTTGTCGATTTTCATGAAGTAGGTTGAGTAGCGCTCGGGCTCGTCGACGGTCGACAGCACGAGCAGACCGCCGGTCTGAGCCATCGCTTCGACCATCAGCACGCCTGGCATGACGGGCTCCTGGGGGAAGTGGCCCTGGAAGAAGGGCTCGTTGGTGGTGACGTTCTTGACGCCAACGATGTACTGCGACCCCATCTCGATGACTTTGTCGACCAGCAGGAAGGGGTAGCGGTGGGGGAGCAGCTCGCGGATGCGGTTGTTGTCCATCAGCGTCTCCTTGTTGGGATTGTAGGCGGGAGCTTGGATTTCCTGGCGCTTGATGTCGCGGCGGATTTCCTTGGCCATGGTGGTGTTGATGCCGTGGCCGGGCTTGGTGGCTATGACTTTGCCCTTGAGAGGACGGCCGATGAGGGCGAGGTCGCCGATGATGTCGAGCAGCTTGTGGCGTGCGGGCTCATTGTCGAACTGCAGTGGCGATTCGTTGATGTAGCCGTACGATTCGATGTGGGGGCACTCTACGCCTACGAGCTCGGCGATGCGGCGGAGGTTTTCTTCCGACATGGGGCTGTCGTAGATGACGATGGCATTGTCGAGGTCGCCGCCCTTGATGAGGCCGGTGTTGAGCAGCGGCTCGATTTCGCGCACGAAGACGAAGGTGCGGGCCGGTGCGATTTCAGTCCGGAATTCGTCGACGTGTTCCATTGATGCGTACTGGTTGGCGAGCACGGGCGAGTTGAAGTTGACTTTGACTTCGACGCTGAATTCGTCGTCGGGGAGAATCATAATCTTCGAGCCGGTGGCTTCGTCGGCGACTTCGATTTTGTGCTTAACGATATAGAAGTCTTTGTCGAGCTTCTGCTCGGTGATGCCGGCTTTTTCGATGGCTTCGATGTAGTAGCGGGCGCTGCCGTCGAGGATGGGCATTTCGGGGCCGTTGACTTTGATGAGGCAGTTGTCGATGCCGGAAGCGTAGAGGGCGGCCATGGCGTGCTCGATGGTGCTGACGGTGACGTCGCCCTTGGCCAGGACGGTGCCGCGGCAAGTCGAAGCTACATATTCGGCCAGGCAGTCGATGGTGGGCTCGCCTTCGAGGTCGGTACGCTGGATTTTATACCCGTGATTGTCCGGAGCGGGACAGAACTCAGCAGTCAGCTCGCGGCCTGAGTGTAAGCCCTTGCCGCTGACTGTGAATGAGGTGCAGAGAGTTATTTGCTTCATATATCGATACTTTTTTTAGTCGTTTTGAGATGCTTTTTCGAGGCTGCGGACGCGGTCGAAGAGTTCGCCGAGGCGCTTGATGTAGGCGCTTTGGCGCATGAAGTCGCGTGCGTTGACGGCCGGATAGCCCAGCAGGGTGCTGCCGTCGGCAACGTTGCCGGGTATGCCGCTCTGTGCGCCGATGTTGACACGGTCGCCGACTTTGATGTGTCCGGCAAAGCCTACTTGCCCGCCAATCATGCAGTTGGCGCCCACCTTTGTGGAGCCGGCAATGCCGGTCTGCGCTGCGATGACGGTGTCGTGGCCGATATGGCTATTGTGGGCGGCCTGAATGAGGTTGTCGAGTTTGACGCCGCGCTCGATGACGGTGGTGCCCATGGTGGCGCGGTCGACGGTGGTGTTGGCGCCGATTTCGACGTCGTCGCCGATTTCGACGATGCCGATTTGGGGTATCTTGTTGTAGGTGCCGTCGGGCAGGGGAGCGAAGCCGAATCCGTCGGCGCCGATGACGGCTCCGGAGTGGATGATGCAGCGGCGGCCCACGTGGCAGCCGTGATAGATTTTGGCGCCTGAGTAGATGATAGAGCCGTCGCCGATGACTGCGCCGTCGCCGATGTAGGCTTGCGGGTAGATTTGCACGCCTCGACCTATCTTGGCGCCGCGGCCGATGTAGGCAAACGCGCCGACGTAGCAGTCATCGCTGACGTCGACTCCTTCGCTGATGTAGCTGGGCTGCTCGATGCCGCGCTTGGCGGGGTTCATGGCCTCGGCTACCATCTGTAGCAGCTGCGACAGGGTGGCGTAGGGGTCGGCTACCTTGATGAGGGTGGCGCTCACGGTGCCTTCGGGTTCGAAGTCCGAGCGAACGAGCACCACCGACGCCTGGGTGCTATATATATAATGTGTGTACTTGGGATTGGCTAAGAATGTGATTGCACCGGCCTTTGCTTCTTCGATTTTGCAAAATGTCGACACTGCGACGTCGGGATTGCCGACCAAAGTGCCGCCTACGACCGCTGCTATCTGACTTGCTTTAAATTCCATATTGTCTGAATGTGTTTGCTTTCAAGGTGCAAATGTCGCAAAAATTTTCCATATTTCGGCTATAATTGGCAGTTTAATTGCACATTCGGTCGGTTTTATGCCTTTTTTGTGCTGAAATGGCGGAGGGGTAGACGCAGTCGCCCCTCGCCGATGCGACTCGACGAGGGGCGATTATAAGAGTGACGATGATGAGGCTTAGAGGCTCTTGCGCTGCTCTACGTCCTTCATTTTTGCTTCGTCCTTGAGGTTGTAGTAAACATTCTCGAGGTAGCGGAGGGCGTCGATGTTTTCGTTGTCGGCATCCCAGGCGCGTTCGAGGTACTCGGCAGCTTCTTGGAAGAGGGGAACGATCTTCTCGATGAAGAATTTTTCGTTTTCAGCGGGGCTTGTGGGAGCCTGGTCGCTGATGGTGTAGGCTTCTTCGCAGAGCATACGGCCGTAGTTGTAGAGGGCCTGCGAGTTGGTCGGGTCGAGTTCGACGGCCTTCATGAACGTAGCCTTAGCTTCGGGTTTCTTGCCCTGATTGTCGTAGAGGATACCCTTCACGAGGTAGTACTGAGCGTTGTCGGGGTCGTTGGCGATAGCTTCGTCGATGAGGGCGAATGCTTCGTCGAACTGCTCGTTTTGCAGATACTTGTTGATGATGAAGCCGATGTACTGCGAGTCTTCCTTGCCGTAGATGGGCTGAGCTTCGAGTGCGATCTCGTAGGCTTTGTCCATGTCGCCCATGGTCTGAGCCACGGCCAGCGAGTAGTCGTAGAGGTTCTTCTTGTCGTAGCACTTCGACTTGGCGAGCTCGAACGACTTCAGAGCCTTAGCGAGGCTGTCGGCCTGCCAAGCGGCGATACCCTGGTTGAAGGCGATTTCACCGATGACGGTGTCGTTGCGGAAGCCGGCGGGGATGTGTTCGATGAATGTGGGGTTCTGAGCCATCTCGAGCAGGCACTGCCATGCGTTGTATGCGCCGGCGTAGTCCTGTACATCCCAGTAGGCGAGGGCGGCTTCGTTGTAGTCGCCGATGTGGCCTGTGAGGGTGTTGATGATTTCCTTCGAGTATTTGGTCTTGATTTTACCCTTTTCGTTGGGCACTGAGTCCAGCGGAAGGGCTTTCATGAAGTAGTTGTAGCCTGCGATGAGGTCGTTGCCCATGGTGATGGCGCCGTTGGCGGGCAGTTTGTTGAACTGTTTCAGACCGTAGAGTTGGTCGAATTCGCCGAACATAGCTTTGCCCGGGATGAAATAGGTCTGAGCCAATCCCTGAGTTTCGGGGTTGGTGAATGCGGGTGTGATGATAGACACCACCTCGGCGGGCGATTTCCCGTCCTTCATTGCTCGTTCGGCGTTCTTGAGAACCTGCTGTTGAGCCGGGACAGCGACAGCACCTGCTATGATAGCGGCGGCCATTGCTAAAATCTTTTTCATTGTGGTTTGGATTTATAGGAGTTTCGTTAATTATTTTTCGGTCTCGTTTTCGACGTCGGCGTTGGCTTCGCTGTCGGCCTGGAGGTCGGCATTGATTTCAGCCTCGGTCATTTCGGGCAGCTCTTCGCCATCGACTGCTTCGGTGGTCTCCTCGGGGTCGGTGGGCACGGGACATACGGATGCTATCTCGTCGGCGCGGCGTTCGAGGTTGATCAGGCGTACGCCCTGGGTGGCGCGTCCGGCAATCTTGATGTCGGCCACGTGGATGCGGATGAGCATACCCGAGCGGTTGACGATGACGAGGTCGTTGTCGTCGTTGACGCTCTTGAATGCGACGAGCTCGCCGGTCTTTTCGGTGACGTTGATGGTCTTGACGCCCATGCTGCCGCGCGAGGTGATGCGATAGTCGGCCAGTACGGAGCGCTTGCCGTAGCCCTTCTCGGAAACGACCAGCACGGTGTTGTCGGTGCCCGGGTCCATTGCAATCATGCCGATGACTTCGTTGTCGTCGTCGAGGCGCATGCCGCGGACACCGGTGCTGACGCGGCCCATGGCGCGCAGTGTCGAGGCTTTGAAGCGGTTGGCCTTGCCTTTGCGGGCTGCGAGCAGTATTTCGGAGTTGTCATCGATCATTTCGACGCCGATGAGGTTGTCGCCTTCGCGCAGCAGGATTGCCTTCTTGCCCTTGGCCAATACGCGGCTATATTCGCTCAGCACGGTCTTCTTGATGATGCCTCGGCTGGTGGCGAACATCAGGTAGTGGCTGCCGGCGAATTCGGGGTCTTCGAGGTTCTTGCAGGCCAAGTAGGCGCTGACCTTGTCGCCGGGCTCGATTTCGAGGATGTTCTGCAGGGCGCGGCCCTTCGAGGTCTTCGAGCCTTCGGGCAGTTCGTAGACTTTGAGTTTGTAGACGATGCCGCGGTCGGTGAAGAAGAGCATCGAGCAGTGCATCGAAGCGGTGTACACGTGTTCAATGAAGTCCTCGTCGCGGGCGGCGCTGCCGCGCGAGCCCATGCCGCCGCGGTTCTGGGCGCGATATTCGCTCAGCGGGGTGCGCTTGATGTAGCCCAGGTGCGAGATGGTGATGATGACGTCGTCGTCGGCATAGAAGTCTTCAGCGTTGAAGTTGCCGGCGGTGTAGTCGATGTCGGTCTTGCGTTCGTCGCCGTAAGTTTCGCGCACTTCGATGAGCTCGCCTTTGATGACCTCGCGGCAGACGGCCGGGTCGTTGAGGATGAGTTCGAGTTCGGCGATGTATTCTTCGATTTTCTTGTACTCGTCCTCGAGCTTGGTCTGCTCGAGTTGAGTGAGTTGGCGCAGACGCATATCGACGATGGCCTGGGTCTGCGGCTCGCTGAGTGCGAAGCGTTCGGCAAGGCGCTGGCGCGCTTCGTCGGTCGATGCCGACGAGCGGATGATGGCGATTACTTCGTCGATATTTTGCGAGGCGATGATGAGGCCTTCGAGGATGTGGGCGCGTTCTTGCGCTTTCTTCAAGCGGTACTTGGTGCGGCGGATGACCACTTCGTGGCGGTGGTCGATGAAGGCTTGCAGGAGCTGCTTGAGCGAGAGAATTTTCGGACGGCCGTTGACGAGTGCCACGTTGTTGACGGCGAACGAGCTCTGCATCTGAGTCATCTTGTAGAGCTTGTTGAGCACGACGCTCGCATTGGCGTCGGCGCGCAGCTTGATGACGATGCGCATACCCTCGGCGTTACTTTCGTCGTTGATGTCGGCGATGCCGTCGAGCTTCTTTTCGGTCACCAATTCGGCGATGTATTTGATGAGCTCGGCTTTGTTGACGCCGTAGGGGATTTCGCTGACGATGATAGTGTCGTGGTTGGCTTCCTGCTCGATGGTGGCGCGAGCGCGGATTACGACGCGGCCTCGGCCGGTCTCGTAGGCTTCGCGCACGCCGGCATAGCCGTAGATGGTGCCGCCGGTGGGGAAGTCGGGAGCGGGGATTATTTTAATCAGCTCGTCGATTGTGATGTCGGGGTTCTCGAGCACGGCAATCGAGGCGTTGATCGACTCGGTGATGTTGTGCGGCGGCATATTGGTGGCCATGCCGACAGCGATGCCCGATGCACCGTTGACCAGAAGGTTCGGAAATCGGGTGGGGAGCACGGTGGGCTCTTGACGCGAGTTGTCGTAGTTGGGCTGGAAGTCGACCGTGTCGGCGTCGAGGTCCTGGAGCATTTCTTCGCCCATCTTGGCGAGGCGTACTTCGGTGTAACGCATAGCGGCGGGGCCGTCGCCGTCGATTGAGCCGAAGTTGCCGTGGCCGTCGACGAGGGTGTAGCGTAGCGCCCAGTCTTGAGCCAAGCGCACTACGGTGCCGTAGATTGATGAGTCGCCGTGGGGGTGATACTTACCCATTACCTCGCCGACGCAGTTTGCGGCTTTCTTGTGCGGACGGTCGCTGGTGTTGCCCATCTCGTTCATGCCGAACAGCACGCGGCGATGCACGGGCTTCAGACCGTCGCGCACGTCAGGGAGTGCGCGCGACACGATGACCGACATCGAATAGTCGATGTAGGCCTTCTTCATTTCGTTTCCGATATCAATTTTAAAAATTCTATCTTCTTCCAACATTGCTTGTAACAAATGGTTAATATTCACCGCGTGACCGTTTGCCTCGAATGCGGTGGGAGGCTGATCGCGCGCGGAGGTCTCTTTTTCAAAAAATTGCAAGCAAAGGTACGCATTTTTTTTGGATTATCGGCTATTTTTTCACGCTATTTAACCGAAAAAGGGCCGCTCAGCACTTGATTTGGGGTGTATAGTTTTTTTTTGTAACTTTGCGCTCAAATTTCAGATACTGATATGAAGATTTTAGTAACCGGCTCTCGTGGACAGCTCGGCCGCGAACTCAAGATTGTGCTTGAAGAGCGCGCACCGGGCATCACGGTATATGTCGATCGCGACGAACTCGACTTGACCGACCGCGACGCGGTCGAGAATTTCCTGACTCATGGCGATTTCTCTCATGTGATTAACTGCGCAGCGTACACGGCTGTCGACCGCGCCGAGGAAGAAAAACTCGAATGTGCGGCCGTCAATATCGACGCTGTGGCCAACATAGCACGCCGGGCCGATGACCTGGGTATCAAGATTATACACTTGTCCACCGACTATGTCTTCGACGGCAAGGCCTGCCGCCCTTATGCCGAAGGCGACAAGGTGTCGCCCGTGTCGCAGTATGGCACCACCAAGCGCAAGGGCGAGACCGTGTTGCTGGGTTTGGCGCCCGACAGTATCATCATTCGCACCGGTTGGCTCTACTCGCCTTTCGGTCGCAACTTTGTCAAGACCATCCTCGCTAAGGCGGCCGAGCAGCCGGTCCTGAAGGTGGTCAACGACCAAATCGGCACTCCGACTTATGCTGCCGACCTCGCACAGGCCATCGCTACGGTTGTCTTCAATCAGCAATGGGTGCCGGGCATCATCAATTTCAGCGACGAGGGCGTAGCGTCGTGGTACGACTTTGCCGTGGCTATCTTGCGCAACTCGGGCATCGAGTCGTGCGCCGTAGTGCCCGTCGGCTCGGCCGACTATCCTACGGCGGCCACGCGCCCGTTCTACAGTGTGCTGAACAAGAGCAAATTTAAGGCTATCTACGGCGTGAGCATCCCCCACTGGGAAGCGTCGCTCGTGAAGTGTCTCGAACGTATACAGAAAGGAGAAGGAAATGAGTGAAATAACTGACGAAATCTGCCGCCGGCGCACGTTCGCCATCATTTCGCACCCCGACGCCGGTAAGACTACGCTTACCGAGAAGTTGCTCCTCTACGGCGGTGCCATTCATGTGGCCGGTGCCGTAAAGAGCAATAAAATCAAGAAGACCGCTACCAGCGACTGGATGGAAATCGAGAAGCAACGCGGCATCTCCGTCGCCACCTCGGTGATGGGCTTCAACTATGGCGACTACAAGATCAACATTCTTGATACGCCCGGCCACCAGGACTTTGCCGAGGATACGTATCGCACGCTCACAGCCGTCGACTCCGTAATCATCGTAGTCGACGTGGCCAAGGGCGTCGAGCAGCAGACACGCAAGCTCATGGAAGTCTGCCGTATGCGCAACACTCCGGTGATTATCTTTGTCAATAAGCTCGACCGCGAGGGCCGCGACCCGTTCGACATCCTCGACGAGCTCGAAAACGAACTGAAAATCAGCGTGCGCCCGCTCAGCTGGCCGATTAACATCGGAGCGCGCTTCAAGGGTGTCTACAATATCTACGAGCAGGGGCTCGACCTCTTCACGCCCGACAAGCAGAAAGTCACCGAGCGTGTTGAAATCGAGGACGTCAACGACCCGCGCATCGACGATGCCGTCGGCGAAGTCGACGCTGCCAAGCTCCGCGAGGACTTGGAGCTCATCGAGGGCGTTTATCCCGAATTCGACCACGAACAGTATCTTGCTGGCAAGGTGGCGCCCGTGTTCTTCGGCTCGGCGCTCAACACATTCGGCGTCAAGGAATTGCTCGACTGCTTCGTGAAGATTGCGCCGTCGCCGCGCCCCGTGGCCGCCGTCGAGCGCGTCATCGAGCCGTCGGAAGCCGCATTTTCGGGCTTCGTGTTCAAGATTCATGCCAACATGGACCCCAACCACCGCTCGTGTATCGCATTCGTGAAAATTTGCTCAGGCAAGTTCGAACGCAATGCGCCCTACAAGCATATCCGCTCGGGTAAGCTGCTGAAATTCTCGGCGCCGACCGCATTCATGGCTCAGAAAAAGAACATCGTCGACGAGGCCTGGCCCGGCGATATCGTCGGTATTCCCGACACGGGCACTTTCAAAATCGGTGATACGCTCACATCCGGCGAAGAAATCCACTTCAAGGGCCTCCCGAGCTTCTCGCCCGAGATGTTCAAGTATATCGAGAACACCGACCCCATGAAGTCGAAGCAGCTCGAGAAGGGCATCCAGCAACTCATGGACGAGGGCGTGGCTCAGATGTTCGTCAATCAGTTCAACGGTCGCAAAATCATCGGCACCGTCGGTCAGCTGCAATTCGAGGTTATCCAATATCGTCTGCTCCACGAGTACGGTGCGCAGTGCCGCTGGGAGCCGATCTCGCTCTACAAAGCTTGCTGGATTGAAAGCGACAACGACGCTGCTATGGAGAATTTCAAGCGCCGCAAGCACCAGTTCATGGCTGTCGACCGCGAAGGTCGCGACGTGTTCTTAGCCGACTCGAACTATGTGCTACAAATGGCTCGAACCGACTTCCCCGACATTCGCTTCCACTTTACCAGCGAATTTTAATTAGCGATAATATCGACGGTGAGTAGTGCCGACCTAAAACCGACGTTTCGTTTCAAGCAATTTGGCTTGACCGACCGTCGGTGCGGCATGAAAATCGGCACCGACGGAGTGCTGCTCGGCGCCTGGGCCGGCGAGGGAATGCAGCCTCAGACTATTTTCGACATCGGCGCCGGATGCGGCGTCATCGGCTTGATGACCTGCCAGCGCTTTGCCGATGCTTCGGTGCATTTTGTCGAGAACGATGGCGGTGCTGTCGACGACCTCAAGCTCAACATCAGCGAGTCGCCTTGGGCGGCGCGTTGCCGGGTGGTGGCGTCCGATTTTGCGTCGGCTTCGTTGGGCAAGGCCGATTTGATAGTGTGCAATCCACCCTTTTTCATGACGGGCGAGCGAGCGCCCTCTGTAGCGCGTGCTGCCGCTCGCCATGCCGCGTCGCTGTCGCCTCTGTCGCTAATCGAATTTGCGGCGGCTCACCTTGTGCCTGCCGGGCGCGTGGCTCTCATCTTTCCGGCCGAAATGCTTGATGCTGTGGAGGAGTGTGCCACCTTCGCTCGACTCAGTCCGGTGCGCATCTGCAGCGTGTCGTCGGTCGAAGGTAAGGCTCCGGTGCGTGTCCTGGCTGAATTTGCTTGTGAGTCGAGCCCTTGCCTTCGCTCGGAGTTGGCTATTCGCGCCGTCGGTGGTCGGTACACCGAGCAATATGCTACGTTGACTCGCGACTTCTACCTCCACATCGGAGATTGAAATCTTGCTTTTAACATATCTTAACATATAATTATAATCACACTATGAGCACAGTCAAATTTCACGTATCGGCCGGTCGCCGCATATTGTTGCTTTTTTTATGCTTCCTGCTTGGAACGATAATCACGTCGGTCATTGCCGGTTTGTTGCTCAATGTCGGTGGTGCCGACCGTCAGGTAGCCATGCTGCGGATTGGCGCGGTGGTGCAAGATGTCGTAATGCTGGTGTTACCGGCTGTGGCCACAGCGATGATAGTGACTCGAAATCCGGCCGGACTCTTGACTGTCGATAGCCGCCCGTCGGCGCGTATGCTGCTATGGGCATTGGCGGCCATGGTGGTGTCGATGCCGGCAATGAGCTACGTTATCGAATGGAATGCCTCGATTACTTTCCCGGAGTCGCTGAAATCGCTTGAAGAGGCTTTGCGACAGATGGAAGACAATGCCGCCGGGTCAATCGAACTTATGATGGGGCCGCACACCGTCATGAACCTCATCGTGAATGTGCTTATTATCGGCCTCTTTGCCGGGTTCTCCGAGGAATTATTCTTCCGAGGAGCGCTTCAGCGTTTGTTGCAGTCGACGCGTATGTCGCCGGCCGCTGCCGTGTGGATTGCGGCCATAGTGTTCAGTGCCGTGCATTTTCAGTTCTTCGGCTTCGTGCCGCGTATGTTGTTGGGCGCTTTCTTCGGCTATCTGCTGCTGTGGAGCGGCTCGGTGTGGCTCGCTGTGGCGGCGCACGCTTTCAACAATGTGATGTACGTCGTGCTGACATATTTCACCGGCTCAGGCGACCCACAGTTCAGTCTACCCTTTGGCGAGCCGTGGCTTTTGCCACTGGTGAGCGCTCTGCTCACAGCCGGCTGCCTCGTAGCCCTTCGCCGCTCGCGCCTCGCTGCTCAATAAAGGAAATCAAATCAGGGCTGACTCTCGAGAGTCAGCCCTGATTTTTTCGATTGACCGATATTCTATCGGCCGGCAAAAAAATCAGCGACACTCACGACGCGTCGCTGATTTTGTTTGAGGAAAATGAAGGTTTATTTCTTATTTCTTGAACATGTATTTACAGCCGTTGATGATGTAAATGCCGCTATCGAGTCGCTCTTTGACTTCGCTCCACTTTACGTTGTCGTAGACCTTGCGGCCGGTGATGTCGTAGATGGCGACGAGGGTGTCGTCGGCGATGCTGATGCTATTGATAGAGTCAAACAGGTCGTAAGTGCCGTAAATCGATAGGTCGTGGTTGGGCATTCTCTCGGGTACGTCGGCCCAGCCTCTGAATATGTGGCCGGTGGGTACGGTGGGTACTTCGAGTACGATAGGCGTGCCTACGGTCAGTTCGCGTTGGTCGTAGAAATCGTTGTTGAGATACAGTGTCAGGGTGTAGATGCTGTTTTCGAGCTTGAACTGCAAGGTTGCCGTTTCGGAAACGCCGGACTCGTAGCGAGCCGCTACGCCGAGTGTGTGGTCGCCTGCGAGTAGGCTGTCGAGTGCAAAGCCGGTCTCGGTAGTGGTGCCGAGGGCTACGCTGTCGAGTGTCACGATATATTCCTTCACACGGCCGACATATATCGTATCGCCTTGGCCGATTTGATTCCACTTGGCTGTGGCTTTGAACGAGCCGTCGGCTTGCTCTTCGCTGTCGATGGCGAGGTTGAACGGCATCACCAGTGTCTCAATCAGGTTTGCTGTGATATCGGTCGCGGCATTGATGTCGGCATTGTATTGCCAAATGTCGAAGCCTTCGACGGCGATAGTCAAGCGGTACGAGTCTTTGGGTAGATAATTGAATGTGGCTACGCCGTCGGCGTCGGCTTGAACGCTATAGGCGCCTGCGGTTTGGCCTTGGGCTGTGAGTGTTACACCTTCGGGGCTTACGCCGTTGTTGGTCGTGATGGTCACTGTCGTCTTGACAAAGTCGTCGGCGTTGATGCTCAGGGGCACTTCGACCGGTGCGGTTTCTGTGGTGATATACTTAGCCTTGACGCCAACTACATGGTCGCCGTAAGCTACATTGTGCAAGGTGTACGTATATTGGTCGGTGGTGTCGACTGCTACGCCGTCGAATGTGATGACGAATGTCTCGTTGGGGTTGGCAGCGCTCTTGAAGGGCTTGCATGAGCTCGGTGCCGACGTCGGTAGAGTGTCATTGCTGTTCCACGAAAGCAGGATGTTGTTGACACCCGTGATTGCATCGTGTTGCAAGTCGGCTTTGACGTTGAAAGGCGCCTGTACGTTTTCTTCAAGTTCGAAATAGCGCTCGTGTGCTTTGTTGACGCCGAAAGTCACGGTTTGAGCCTTCATGCCAGGAGCCGAGAAGGTTGCAGTGTGCACGCCCCCGAAGCATTTTACGGTGGCTATGCCTAAGCTGTCGAGTGTCGTTTCTGCTTCCGGGTAGGTGTGCTCGAATACGTCGCTGTGGAGGGCGAAGGATATGCCTTCCATGCTTTGGTCGGCAACATTGCTCACATGGAACGTCACGTCGAACACGCTGTCGGCGCTAAATTCACCGAATTGAATGTCGCGTTGTACCGTCAAAACGCTATCTTCGAAAACGACTGTCGCCGGAGCTGTCGTTATGGGATAATTTTCGTGGTCGGCAGTCACGGTATATTCGTGGTCGGCACGGAAAATAGGTATATCGTATTTGCCGGTCGAATCGGTGGTGCCGGTGTAGAGAATGTTGCCGGCAGTGTAGCTTACCAGTGCGTTTGCCACCGGATTGCCGTTGTGGTCGGTCACGGTGCCGACGGCTCGTGTTTCATATTTTGAAACAAATAGCTTCATTACGGGAAGTCCGTCTTCGCGTGGCACATTCCAATTTGCAGTCTCAAAACTGGTGTGGTTGTCGTTGCGCTTAAAGATTGACTTGCCTTTTTGCGATGCGTCGATGCGGAAATATGCGTTGGAGTAGTTGTTCTGGTTTTCGCTCTTGACGGCCACAAATAGGTTGCCACCATCGTAAACGTACGAAGTGTCGTTGTCGAAAGTGAGATTGAAAAATTCGTGGTATTGATATTCGCCTTTGCCGTCGTAGGCGTACTGAAGTTGCTCGCGTTTAGCCATGCGTGACTCTTCAAGGACCTCCAAAGGATTAGTAGACGCGATGCCGGTTTCTTCTACTTCACGCATGTAAATCGATATGTCGCCCTGAACAATTTTGTTGTTGTTTGAGTCAAAACCTTCGTAGCTGACCCCGGTTATGCGGTCGCCTTTTTTAAGACCGAACTGTGCAAGGAATTCAGCCGGATAGATGCTTTGCGACATCGAATTCTTATAGTTCAGGCTTACGGGAATCAGTGCGCTTCTGTAGCTGGCATCATTCTTCTCGACGCCGATGGTGATTTCATTTGTGTACGATTCGGCATTTACGACCGTGCTATTAGCTGCCTGAAATGTTTTTTGACCTACCTTAAGGATAGCTTTCAACGAAGCGACGCCGGCATGATGTGGCGTATATGCCAGGTCGAATGTCACGTCGGTAGCGCCGCCTACTATGTCAATGTTCTCGGCGGTAGCCACCAACTTGTCGTTTGCAAATAGTTGCAAAGTGTATTCGTCGGCTTTTACTGCCTTGTCGGCAAGCATATTGGTTATCTTCACGGTCGTTTTGATCGAGTCGTTGACAAGGCATTGTCGTGGAGCGCTGAATTCTGTAATATATAGGTCATATTCCGGATTAGCTAACTTGCCGCCGTAGACGTCGTTAATCTGCACGTAATTGCCTTCAAATCCGATGAACCCTTCGCCTGCGGGGATATTGTCAAGCACGAATGTCCCCCAAGATGAAGACGACGACGGGAATTGTTCGGAGCCTGCGGTATTCTGATTGTCGATTGTCTTGAGCAGCTGCCAGCTATTGCGGTCGGGCGACCAATAAACTGCGAGGCGACACGCTGTGCTGGAGTAGGCACTCATCTTGGCAGCGCTAAATGCAATATATTCGCCCTCTGCAATTTTCAGCATCGGGGTAATCAGCATTGATCTATAACTCACGTCTGAACTATTATGCTCGAACGAATATTTGTTGCTCTCTGAGTTCATGGAATTGGGAAGCTCGTGAGGCACCCAATTGGCACCTACAATCCAGTCGGTTGGGTTAGCGCCGGATTCAAAGTCTTCAAAAAAGTTTTCTTCACTTATGGCTACGCCCGTGAGTTTGCATTTTATTGATTCGGCGTTCTCAACGGAAATTACCATGTCGCCGCTGAGTACGTCTGTCTTAATGGCAGGGTCGAGCGTAATGTCAATACCCTTGAAATTGTCGTCGCTTGTCAATAAACCGGGTACGACAAACGGAGTGGCCGGCGCTACCGTGAAGCCTTCAGGTACTGTTATTGAGGTGATTGTGGCATCTGCAACGCCTACAGACTGAATATAGTATTTCAGTGTCTTGGCTTCGCGTGTGTATCCGAAATCAATAGTGCTGATTTGATTTGAGCCGATTTCGGCTACTAACTCGACTGCTGCGGAGTATCTGTAAACGTCCATCCACGGACCGATAAATGCTGTGGTACCGCCTAATTTTACTTTTATGCGGAAAGTATCCCACACGCATTGTTTACTGCCATATTTGGCTTTTGCTATATATGCAGAGTCAAGAGGTGCAAAATCGAAATCCCAATGAATTTCATACGTCTTCGACTCGCCGGGTGCCAGTGTGTCCGGGATGGCAAAAGTCTGAAGGTCGATGTCGGCGCTGTAGCTGTACAGAATAAGATTATAATCTTCATCGCCGGGATATAAGGTGACATCACCCGTATTCTCAACATTGATGGATTGCACTAGGGTATTGATGCGGTTTTCGGCATTGGCATATATCTTCTCTCCTGTCGGAGATATGCCTGAGCCTGTGACTTTGAGCTGCGCACTACCCAATGCGTTCATGCTTAGTAGCATTATCGCTGAAAGTATAAGAAAAAGTCTCTTCATATTTAGTTTTTTGAGTTAATTATCGGAGCGTTTTGGTTTTTTGTTAAGTGTAGAATAGTTAACGGAGTGCGTAAAGTTAGTTAAAAATTTATTGAAAATATTCTCAAAAGGTAAAATAATGGCAGTTTTTGTCGTTTGAGCATTTTTTTGCACTTGATTTACGAAAAAAAGTAAGCGATTTGAGTAAAAAAGAATAATGCCAATCACTCTTTTCGGTGTGAGTGACCGGCATTATTCGACCGTATGAAAAGTGTCGTATGAAAAGTGTCCGGTTATTCGGCGATGGCAGTGATGACTACGACGCGGTTGAGGTCGTTTTCTTCGTAGGGCTGGGCGTTATTGCCGAGGCCTTGAACTTCGATGCGCGAGCGCGGAATGCCGTAGTCGTACATCAAGATTTCGAGCACTTCGGATGAGCGCTGCATCGACAGGCGCATATTCTGGCGGTCGGAGCCGGTGTCCTTGTCGGCATAACCGTCGAGGCGGATGCGTGCCTGCGGATTTTCGTTGAGGAATTTGACGACATTGAGGAAGGTGGTCTCCTGGCCTTTGCGCGGCGTGGTCTTGCCCAGGTCGAAGTGAACTGAGGTCAGGGTGAACGTCTTGCCCACGAGGCTCGTGTTGACGGGGTGCTCGACGGGGCGGTCGATGTATTTGATGATGGTGACGGTGTCGCGCACGATGGCGGGCTTGGGTTCCGGCGCGGGCTCTACGTAGGGCGTCGGGGCGTCGACGATATTGCATTTGCGCTTGCAGGCTCCGAATCGGTAGGTGACGCCCAGCGATGCGCTCAGCGTGGGCTCGTATTTGCGGCCGCTGATTCGCCCGTCGAAGTGGTCGGGCAGCAGGGCCGAGCCGAGCTCGAAGTTGCCGTCGAGGTAGTCGAGGATGCGGTACTTGGCCATTATCGAGAAGTTAGCCGTCAGCGCATTTGTCTTGGCCGAGCCGCGGTAGGAGAAGGCGTGGGCGTAGCCGATGCCGACGGCCGGCAGCACGTCGATGCGTCGTCCGGGTCTGACGCCCCAGATGAGGTTCAGTAGGCTCACTTGTACGTCGACGTGCAGATTGAGATAGCGCAGGTAGTGGCGGTAGCTGCCGTCGGAATTTACGGTCACGTGGTCGGTGATGGGGTCGTAGTTGCCGTAGATGTTGCCATTGGTCAGCGGGTTGTTGACGTACAGGCCGTCGGCGGTCGAGAAGCCGTTGAAGGCATAGCCTTGGGCTTGGAGACGCACGCCGTAGACGGGCGTGAGCCACTTGCCGGCCGTGAGCGAGTAGGCCGGGGTGAGGCGCTTGCCGAAGCTGAGTTGGTTGCCGTCCTTCGAGAAGATGGTCTGAATGCCGACGCCGGCGTCGACGTACCAGCCCTCGCGCAGCGAAAACAGCTTCGACTTGTCAGCGCTTTCCGGGGTCGAGGCGGCGACCGACAGGGCGGCGGTCGCTATAGCGGTTATAAAAAGTAATCTTTTCATAAGGGATAGTTTTTGAGTTATTCAACCACAGAGAAAGTCATTTCGCGCGGAGCGTCTTCGGTGCCGTATTCGCTATCGGCGGCGAAGGCGATTTTGCTTGTCGAGCGATAGAGGTACGAACGGCGGGTCGAATAGTATCTGAGTTCTACTTGTTCGTCGTTGCTGAGGCTGCCGTTGATGCGGAGTTTGTAGCCGAACGAGCCGTCGTCGAGTGTGACGATAGTGGCCACGCCGCGACATTCGTTGCCTACGAAGGCGGCCATCAGGTCGTCGCTGACAGCGTAGCGGGCCATGTCGGCGGGTAGGGTCACGAAGGCGGTCATCGTCAGCGGGTGCTTGGCGGTGAAGTTGAGCGGCAGAGTCATGGGTGCGTCGGGGCTGCTGACTACTGTGCCGTCGGCAAAGGTGATGCAGGCCGCGGCGTAGAATACGTAGCTGCAGCGGCTATTGAAGTAGCGCACGTCGACCTTGTCGAGGTTGGGGACGGTGCCGTTGATTACGAGTTTGTAGACGGGCATACCGTCGGCGGTAGCGACTTGCTCGCCCACGCCGATGCAGACGTCGGAGGCGAAGGCGGCTACGATGTCGGTCGCTTCGGTGATGTAGGGTGCGAGTCGGGTGTCGAGCGTGACGTAGGCGGTCATGCTGCCGGCGGGCACGAATGTGAGCTGTGCGGGCTCGTCGGCGAGGCCGATTTCGGCTCCGCGGGCTTCAATCGAGAACGTTTGCTCGGATACGTAGACGCATTTCTTCTCGGCGCTGTAGTACTTGAAGTGGACTTCTTCGCCGGCCTGCGTGCCGAGGACGTCGAAGCGGTAGCGAAGTTGCGCGGCATCCTCGACGTGGCAGATGCTGCGGCATTCGTCGTTGACAAATGCGGCCACTTCATCGCCGGCGCTGACGGCGAAGGGCAGGGCCGATGCGTCGATTGCGATGTGGGCTGTGGCCGTGCACGGATACTTACCCGAGAGCTCGAAGTCGGGGTATTCGGGTGCTTCGGCGGTGCCGTAGACCTTATCGACTTCGTAAGCCACGTCGGCAGCCACCGATTTGTAGATGCGGCTGTTGGCGCTGCTGTAGTAGCGGAATTCGACATTGCCGGTCTCGCTTGCCGGCGCTTTCACTTGGATGAAGAATAGCTTGACGCCTTCGTGCACGACTGCTTGGCCTACGCCGCGGCATTCGTCGCCGATGAAGGCGGCCATGCGGTCGGCGTCGGTCGCATAGCCTTCAAGGATGGGAGTGAGGCGCACGACGGCTGTCATGCTCGAGGGGTACACTGATTTGTCGGGGTCGGCCCAGGCGGGGGCGTTGTCGCTGCCGCTGAGGTCGGCTTTCCAGGCCGGAGCCGTGGCTGAGTCGTCCTGTCGGGCGGTCCAGGCCGGGGTGGCCTGTGCGAAGTCTTCGGCCATGGCGGTCCATGTCGGCAACGGCTGCACCGGGTACAGCTTTTCGTCCTCTTCGGTGCACTGTGTCAGCAGTAGCCCGGTTGCGAGTATAAATAGAGTGCTGAGATATTTCATTGTAGTTAGTTTTTAAGATTTCCCCCGCCGCCCGTGCGGTGTGCGACGGGGGAAATGACCGAAACGCGGAGATGTTTATTTCTTGAGAGTGTTGATCGATTCAATCTTGCCGTTGATCACGACGTTGACGATGTAGACGCCTGCGGGCAGGTAGGGATCTACGTCCCAGACGATGTGGACGTCGCCGTCGGCGTTGCAATCGGGCCATGCAGCTACTTGTACGCCCTTCACGTTGATTACGTTGACGTCGACTTTGTCGTTGTCATCGACGGTGGCGCGGATAGTGAGCTGAGTGCTGAACGGGGTGGGGTAGACTGCGATGCCGGAGGCTTCGTCGGAGAATCGAACTACCAGAGGCGAGCTGAGCGTGCCGTGGTTGGCGTGTGCGCCGTAGGTGACAACCGACTTGGCGGTAGCTTCCTGCGAGCCGTTGCGTTCGAGTGCGATGTCGATTTGCTCGTTACCTTCGCCGCTGATTGTCATCAGGAAGAGGATCGAGCCGTCGGCCATCACGGTAGCTTCGGCTTCGCCTCGGCGGTCGCCGTTGACGTAGGCTACCAGGCGGTCGCCTTCGGTGGCTTCAATGCCTTCGACGCGAGCTACTGTCGTCATGTTGGTAGCGAAGCGGTAGCCGTATTCGGCAGTGGCTTGTTCGACTTCTTCGTTAGCGCGGGCGCGGACATTGCGCTTGCCGACCGACGATTTCGACGGATACTGTAGGGTGACATCGTCGCTGCCTTGGCGCTGGAGCATGTAGCCCTTGCCGCTTTCCATGTATCCGAGGCTGCCAATCCAGCCCATGTTCTTGTCGTACATTGCCATCGAGGTCTGCGACTTCACGATGTCGCCTTCCGTAGCCTCATAGCCGGCGAGGGCTTCCTTGAGGGTCATGTTGTCGGCGGGCAGGTAGGAGATGTAGCTCCAGCGAGGAGTGTTGTCGGCCTGCGAGCCGCGGATGGTCAGCTTGTTGGCGCGGGTGTCGACGGGTGTGCCGGTGATGTTGAGCTGCTGCGGGCGGCTGCTGCGGAGCATGTACATCGTGCTGTTGTCGATGCCGGTCAGGGTGCCGACCCAGCCCTTGCGCGAGTACGATACGAAGCCGTCCTCTTCGTGTTTGAGCTGGTCACTTGGAGTCCACGTGTTGTTGGCGAGCAGTGCGGTGATGTTGCTGAGGTTCGGGTTCTCGACATTGACTGATATCCAGTTCCAGCCGTTGTTGAGGCCGATTTGCTGCACGCGCAGATCCTTGGCGGTGAAGATTTCGGGATTGCTCGGCGAGCCCACTACGCTGTTGTTGGCGAAGTAAATAGGCGAGCCGGGGATTGCTACGTAGGTCTTGCCTGAGCTTGCGTCCCAGATGCGGAATTCGACTTCCTTGTCGGAGACTTGGGCCTGGTTGGAGTAGATGGTGAGCATAGCGTAGTACATGTCGTTGACTTTGTAGTACTTGTTGGTGCAGACGCCCACACATTCGTTGCCGTTGAATGCGGCCAGGATGTCCTCTTCGTCGGCCGAGTAGATGTTATCGATCAGGAGCTTGCCGAATACCGACATGTTGTACTGATACTTCGACGGGTCGACGCTCCAGTCGGGCTTCTCGCCTTCGACTTTGACGGTGATGGGCAGAGCTTCGACTACGTTGTTGTCGTTGCGCAGATATACCACTTCGTCGTATGTGCCGATGTTGAGGCTCGGGTCGATGGTGAAGAATACGTCGATGGTCGATACGGGGTCGATGGTGCCGCTCGAGGGCTCAACGTCGAGCCACGAAGGCATATTCTCGATGGTGTAGTGCTGTATCGAACCGCCATTGTTGCTGGCGCCGACGCTGAAGGTCTTCTCCTCGTTGAGCTGCTTGTTGATGTTTACCGAGGTGTCGGTCCACTTGAGCTGGTTGCGGTCGATATAAGCGCTCCAGGTGATGGGGCTGAGAATTTCGTTGCCGTTCACGTCGCGTACGCCGTCGACGGTGAAGTTGACGATAGTCTTTTCGATGCGGTCGTAGGGTTCTTTGAGTTCAATGATGAGTGCGTCGTCGTTGACTACAAAGTCGTAGAGCAGTTTGCTTACGGGGCCTTTCGCTGCGACGGGAGCCGATGTGGTGGTCTCGACGGTGGTGTTGCCGACTACTTCGGCTGTGTCAACTACGACTGCCGGGTCGCGTTGCACTTTGGCGTCCTTGAGGGAGAATTGCAGTTCTTGGATGCCCTGCCATTCGTTGTATTCTTCGAACGGGTAGTAGGCCATTAGACCCTTTTCGGTGCCGTCGAGCTGGCTGCCCATGCCTTCGGCGATGAGGCTTTCGCTCTTGTAGAGTTCCCATACGCGGAATTCGTCGATTTCGCCCTTGAAGTAGTTGTCGGTTTCGAGCGTGGAGGTGGTGGTGACGGGGTTCCAAGCGCGAACGCCGAGGTAGATGTAGGCCGATTCAACGCCGCCGAGGTCGTTGGCCTCGAAGAAGGTGTTGAGCTTGCCGTCGATGTAGATCTGTGCGCGGCCGCTGGTGCGGTTGACAGCTACTGCCACGTGGTGCCAGTTGTTGTCGAGGTAGTTGCCGGTGCAGGCTGCCTTGACGCCGTTGTTGGCGAAGGTGAGCACGCCCTGGTCAAAGCCGAGCGAGAAGTTGTGGTGCGAGTGGTTGTACTCGTCGCCGTCGCCGCGGCCGTTCGACACGATGGTGGCGTTCTGCTGGTCTTCGGCGGCCTTGAACCACAGTTCGATGGTGTAGTCCATAACCGACTCAATGACGCAGGTGCTGCCCGACGATACTTTCAGGTAGTTGGAGCCGTCGAATGCAGCTGCACGACCTTCGGGCACTACCCAGTTGCCGCCGTTCATCTCGAGGTTTGCGCCGCGAGCCTTGTCGGCAATCATCGAGCCGCGAGCTTCGGTCATCGGGTAGTAAGCGAGGAGGTTGCTTTCAGAGCCGGTGAGCAGGGCCAGGCTGTTGGTCTGCAGGCGCGAGGCGGGGCATACCTTGTCCCAGATGCGGGCGTTGTGCATCTTGCCGGCGAAGTGGCTGCCGCCGTTGATGCTGGCGCCGAATGCGTATGCGCCTTCGCCGTCGTAGCCGTTGGTAGCGGCGTTGCTAATCAGTTCTTCGTAGTTGTAGTAAGCGCAGACAGAGCCTTCGCCGTCGTAGGTCATGGCTATGTGGGCCCAGGTGCCTTGCTCGAAGTTGAAGCTATTCTTGCTGACTACTTCGTCGGCGCCGACCTTCACGCGGAGGCGGTTGTCGGCGGTGATGCCGAGTTCGATAGCGCTGTTGACGTTGCCTTGGCTGAAGACTACGGCGTCCTGAGCCTTATCGGCGAGTATCCACATTTCCACTGTCAGGCTCTTGCCCTGCCAGTTGCGGTTGAATTCGGTGGTGAGCACGTCGTTCTGGCCGTCGAGGCTGACGGATACCGAGTGGTCGCCTTGTGCGCCGTTGCGGATGCCGGTCACTTCAAAGTTGTTGTCGGTGAGCAGGCCGTCGGCGATTTGTTCGTTGAAGTTCAGTCGGATTTCGTTGTCGACTGTGAGCACGCCGTTGGCAGGCTGAGCGCTACCGAAGAGGCGCGGGTTGTACATATCCTTGATGCCGGAGTGGACGGCCGAGTTGTTGAAGATTTCGACGTTGTTGATGATGCTGGTGCCGACGGCGCGGAGGTCGTAGCGCTGGTCGGGCAGGTCATCGATGAAGAGGCGGTACTTGATGGTGCCGGCATCTTCGGCTTTGATCATTTCAGCCAGCTGGCCGTTGGCGATAGCGCGTTCGTAGGTGGTGCTGTCGTTGTAGTAGCTCATCAGGGTGATCCAGTTGTCGTCGGAGTTCGACGAGGGCTTGTACTGCAGCATCACGCGGTTGAAGTTGTCGTAGTTGACGTCGAAGCCGTCGAGCGTCACTTCCAGGTAGTGCTTTTGCAAGCCGTTGACGTCGGCAGTCGGCAGCTTGGTGTTGTAGATCCAGTTGTCGGCCGGAGATTTGAGGTTGACGTCGGTGGCCGAGGGTGTGAAGTGTGCGCTGAACACTACGTCATCGAAAATCGGGTCGATGAAGGTGGTGAAGTCGCACTGGCACTGCGACTGGAGCATCAGGCGCAGGTTGTCGTAGTTCATCACCGAGCCTTTGCGCACTTCGAGAGTCTTCACGAGGGTCTCGCCGGCGGGCACCAGGAATGCGCGGCCGTTGCCGATAGGTGTGCCGTCGATGAACATTTGAGCACCGTAGGGGTTGCTCTGTTCGTCGATTACGAGGTTGAACCAGCCGTCTTCCTGCGATTCGGAGTTGTTGCGCAGGTAGAGGGTGAAGTAGGCCGGCTTACCCGAGGGTACGTTCTCGATGAACGATTTTTCAACCGATATTTCGGGAACTTCGATCTGTATGGTCGGCTCGTTGATTATGTGCATATTGGGCTCGAAGTAGCGGGTGCTGTCTGCGCCTTCGTAGGGGCACGAGGTGGCGCCGCCGCGAGTCTTGAATATGAAGGTCGGGAAGGTGGCGTTGTTCGAGGCCATATCCGAGTACGAGATGTATTGGTCACCATTGTTGAAGCCCGTTTCGCGGCAGACGTCGACGCTTATGTAGTCGTCGTCGCCGGCTTCAGCGAGTACGAAGCCTTGTGCGTGCTGGGCTGTCTCGTCGGTGGTGAACTCGCCGCCATGTTCGGTCTCAATACTCTCATCAATCCAGAGTTTGAGGCCTGAGCCTTGTGTATCGTTTCCGAATACGTGAGAATAATTTCCGCCAATGCTGATTGAAAAGCTTCTCATCTCAGACCGAGTCGAAATGAACTCTTCAGTGTATTCATAAGAAGTTCCGGCTTGGAACGATATGTTTTCCACACGTTCGGCTTTCACCTTTTGCTCTTCGTTCTTGGCAATCTGCCTTTCCCAGTTTGCTATCGACTGGTTCAGCGCCGCGATGGTGTCGACTTGCAGTTCGGTGTTTTTCGGGAAGTAAATCCGGTAGCTGGGGCCCTTGAAGACGTCAGTGACTGTATCCATAAAGATGGGGTCGGTGTTGCTTCGACCATAATACTCTTCATCTTTTACGGGATCAAACTTCGAAACGTAGACTGCCGAGTTGGTGCTTTCGGCCAAAGCTTGGAAGTCAATACCTTCGCCTTCTTGGTGGAGTAGCTTGTTGCGAACATCCAGGATGTTGGGTATCAGCACATTCTCGATGTGTACTTGCGGATAGGCGAACAAGGTGTTGTAGCTCTGCGAGAGGCCTATGCCGGTAGTCTTCACAACCAGCAAGTTCGGATCTCCGCTCGGGATGTTTTCATAAAGCTCATAGTTGTCGGGGTTATTATCATAGGTATCTTTCTGCACTAAAGTAATGTTTTCGGTGCGGCCGATGCCTACATTGGTCGAGTAGCCCACATAGAGGTCTCCATTTGTCCCAACGTAAAGAGGATCTTCGCTCGTGGCGAAGCGAGTGGTAGTAGTGGTTTCGCGAATGTCTGTATTTGTGTTACAGTTCATTTCTGAGTGAGATATACCAATTTTATTTTCGTCAATAAGATCGGATTTAGTGATTGTGCCTGATCCAAAGCCAATAAACGAGATTAATTTAATACCAATAGCTGTATGAGTCGTTTCGCTACCGAAGTTTGCCACGCTACCATTATAGGTGCTGGTTTGGGTCACGGTGACGCCCTTCTCGAGATACGAGTAGCTATTGCTGCCGGGCGGGTCGCGAAGCACGAAGAGCAGGTTGTCGGGGCCGGCGGTGATGAAGTCGGTGCCCAAGGTGCGGCCGCCGATTACCAGAGCGTTGAAACCGTCCCAGTTAATCGAGGTGCCCGATTCGCCGTAGGTCATGGTCATGTTCATTTGGCTAATGCCCGAGGTCATTTCCGGGTTATTCACTTGGAAGGTCAGTTCGGCATAGCCGTTTTCGTCGGTCGTCAGATCCTCCTCCGGCTTTTCGAAAAGGAGGGTGGCGGCATCAAAATTCAGCGTTGCTTCAGGCACGCTGACCTCGTCGGGCTTTACGTTGTCCTTTTTCTTACCGTCGGCGTCCATGTAGTCGTAGATTTCGGCGGTCTTGATGCCGTAGGTCACTATCTGACTTTGTTCATAGACAGGCATATTGAAGGTGTAGGCTTTGGCTTCCGTGTCGTAAACGACAGCTTCAAACGAGTTTTCTACTGCCAGTGTGTTCACCTTAATCTTCTCTTTACCGAAGTAGTCGATAGGGGTGCCGCCGTTGACGATTTCATTGACGAGAATCGACGGCTTTACGCGCTTGATGAATTTCGACTGCTGATTGTAGACAAGTGTGTCGGCGCGGTTGATGTACGAGCCGGGGGTGGATACGGAGTCGACATACTCGTTGACGCTATACTGCTCGGAGAATACGTTGCTGAGGTTAATTGCTTCGCCATTGCCCGGGATATCAGCTACTTCGTAGCCGGGTATCGACAGGTCTACTTTGTAGCTGACGGGGTATAGGTCGGCTATGAATTCGCCGGTCTCGGCATTGGGCGTGATGACGATGGTGTTGCCACCGTAAACTACTTCGTTGGTCTTCGCCTTGTTGAGGTAGGCGGGTTTGAAGTGCGACATGGCGATGGCGGTCGTATCGCCGTAGAGCGTGTATTGGTCGGATTGGTATTTGATGGTCACCTTTATGCTGTCGGCGAGGTTGTTTTTCGACAGTGAGTGGCCCACGGCGTATTCTTCTTGCACTGTGCCGCCGGCCACGCGTCCGATGTAGCGAACGGTGGTCACGTCGAAGAGTTCGACGCCCGTGAGCATATCCTGATAGTTGCGGTCGTTGAGTTCGCTGTCAGTGATGCGGCCATCGTTCTCGAACTTGTGGTTGACGAGCACGGCTTTCACTTCGTGCTGGCCCACGGGTACGTTGATGGTGAAGGTGCCGTCGGCAGCAGTCGTGATTACTTGACCTTTGCCGTTCATGGCTGAGACGCCGTCGACTGCGAACGATACGCCTTCGACGGGCACGGTGCCGCCCTTGTAGACTACCTTACCTGATACTTCAAACGACGATTTGTCGGTGAAGTTGACTGTGTGGCTCTGCGACTGTTCGCTGACGAGGCGCAGCTCTTTTTCCGACTCAAACTGGTGAATGCCCAGGCGCGGGATGATCATGTAGGTCGTACCATTGCCGGCGTAGGGCAGGGCGCGCAGGGTGTAGGAGCCGTCGTTCGAGGTGTAGTTCTTGTAGGCCAGCTGCTGGGGGGTCGGGATTTCGGCGGCGCTCAGCGTGGCGTTTTCCACCGTACCGTGGTTCATGTGATACTTGGTGCCGGTGTACGACAGGTCGTAGAATTGGTCGGCTACCGAGTAGTCGAAGGTGTAGTAAGCTTCCAGGCCCGCTTCGTTGCCGACGAGGTAGCGCTGATAGTCGCGCACCACGCTGGCGCTATCGAGTGCCACGCTCCAGAGGCGTACTTCGTCGATGACGCCTGTGAACTGCGAGCCGATGGTCACGGCCGACGTGGTGTCGGACGCTACCGTAGCGGTGCGGGCGGCGCGGACCGCCTCGTCGCTATTCACATATATTATAATAGAGTCGGCGGCTGCCACGGCCGATACGTGCACGAACGCGCTCGACGCGGTGTAGTCGGCAAGCGACTCGGTGCTCACTTCCTGTGTGCCGACTTTGAACGTAAGTTTGTTGTCGGTGTATTTCAGAGCATATATGTTGCCCTTCTCGATGAGGGTACCATCGCTATTGCTCGCGCTACCGGGCTTGAACCATGCTTCGAACGTTGCTTCGGCGGTGGCGTTGCTCAGTAGCTTGGTGTTTGCCACTTGCAGCTTGTCGAAGCCGCTGAAGCTGTAGGCCTTGCCCGATACGCCGGTGCCGTCGGTGGCTTCGGCGCGCACTTCTACGTCGGGCACTGCCTGGCCGTTCTCGAAGGTGACGCGGCCGTAGATGTCGCCCGAAGGTGTGCGGAAGCCTATCTCGTTGGTGGGGTATTCCAGTTTCATGTTTTCGTCGCCGCACTTGGTGACGGCCACTATTTTGTATTCATATACTAAACCGGGCACTGATTTTGTGTCGGAGTAGGAATACTGCGTCGTCGCCAGGTTGGCATCGACTTTGTCGATTTGACGGAATTCGTCGTCGGTGCCGTACTCGCGTGCCATGATGGTGAATACATCGATGGG
>CAYSQI010000035.1:0-27721 GCA_964433215.1 uncultured Bacteroides sp. | reverse complement strand
TGGCAAAATGCTATCAAAAAGCGCATTTTAGGCTATCAGGGCGGCGAAAACGGCTATGGAGCGGGAAAAAGCGGTTGAAATGTTAAAAATGAATTTTTAAGAAAAAAAGAGTCTTGCACCCTAAATAGTCAAACACTCGTTAAGACGCCCCACCGGCGAAGTCAGTCGCTAAATTGTTCGGAAAGCCGTTTATTGGTTCTCCTTTTTATTCTTTTGACGTTATTTTTTTGAGATCCGCTTGCACACAGTCTATCTCCAAATATCCGTTTGTATGAATAGACTTGTCAAGAATATCGGTCTTAAATGCCACTCTTGTACCTTTACAAAGCATTGTTCCGATATGTAGTAAAAGTTTATACAAATGATGACCTTGAATATGAAGATACGCATTGGCTTCATCAAGGTGTAGGTTTGTCATATTCTTTGGTTGCTGAAGTTTCTGAAGAGCAGCTTCAAATAATAGCTTCACACGTTCAATATAAGCGTTTCCGTTGTCTGTTAACTCGTTTCTTGTGAGTTGTAGTGGCAGGCATGAATTGAATCGGGTGATGTTCCACAGTTGGTTCAACTTTGAACATTGGCTATAGTGCACAAGATAGAGAATTGGTTTATATACAATAGCCGAAAGTCTATGCAAGAAAACTTGAAAATCGAAGTCGGAATTTGTAACTAATTTTGCAAAGCGTTCTTGAAGATGTTTGGCTTCACAAAAATGATTTTCCCATGAATAGGCATAGGTCTGAGCAATGAGGGCGTCGGCCGTCAAGCCTTCTTCTCCTTTCAATTGTCGCAGATCACTATCTATACAAATAAAGAAACGGTTGGTGAGATAAGGTTTATAGCGTAAACAATGCTCACACCCACTCGCATCATTACCCTTCTCATTTTTCGAGAACGTAATAAAGTGATAGGTTGCAGGGAAGGCTTCCTGAAGTTGAAGATTCCAGAAAAGTTTATCTTCGGCATCTTCTAAATGAACAACGGCTTTTATGCTCCTGTCGCGTAAAGGAATATTACGGTAGTAACGTGCTTGTTCTTCTATTTTGTTCATATCCTTTACTCAATTGGAGTTGTTACATCCTCCATATAAATAATCTTATCGCCCCATCCGTCGCCGAAGATACTTGGAGAATGCGTTGTGATAAAGAATTGTGCATTAGGATTTAGTCTCACAAGTGTATTAATCAACTCAAATTGCCAACTGATGTCAAGCGAGTTTTCTGGTTCATCAAGCAGTACGAATGCTTCATTTCTGTCCGAAAGGAATACACGAAGTAAAATCAAAAGCATTTGTTTTTCACCTGAAGACAAGGCGTCAATTGGGATGATTTGTTCTTTAGAAACCACATTAAACTTGTTTCCTTCGATCTCAATGTGCTTATCAGTGTCTTTGAACAAAGAGTTTATTGTAGAACAGAAATCTTCAATACGAGCTCTCATCTCAGTTTGTTTTTCTGCTGAAGCATCGATCATTGACATGCGATGATACATCAATGACGGGCCTGTTTTCATGTCAAAAATGTAAAATTCGAGATCCTGAGTCAACGCATTAGCCACCTTGCGCTTATCGCGAATGGCAATATTATCTATAGATGGAACAAATACTATTTGATTTTTATCACTGAGATTTTCAAGAGCCAATTTGTATATTTCGTTTAATAACGTTGTTTTTCCACTGCCGTTTATACCAACGATTATATTCACATCCGCATTGGCTGAGAAGCGAACATTATACTTATCCCAAAGATTGGTTGATATTTCTTTCAATTTTGAGTACGACATAAAGCCTGTTCTTTAATCTGTTTGTTATTTCCGGTAAAGTATAGTACTTACAAGAATAATACAAACGCAAAATTAAACATTTTTTTCTTCAAAATAAAGACACAATATCTGTATTTTCCGCTTATTTCTCCGATAACTTCGCAACTTATGAAAAATACTAATTCTCATTTTCTTGACACTTTGTGGTGCTATAGGTTGATATACAATGTATTAGGCGCTTTTAGTGTGTAGTAATTAAATTCGCGACAGATAGGTTTAACGAAATAATCATTTTCTTGACACTTTGTGGTGCTATAGGTTGATATACAATGTATTAGGCGCTTTTAGTGTGTAGTAATTAAATTCGCGACAGATAGGTTTAACGAAAAAATCATTTTCTTGACACTTTGAGGTGCTATGGGCAGATACACAATGTGTTATGTGCTTTTAGTGTGTAGTAATTAAATTCGCGACAGATAGGCTTTTAATCTTTCTTTACTTTGAGATATATAGCCGGAAATAGTTGGAAACCGCTAATAGTACAAAAAGTAATGCGTATGTTTGCATATATGGATATTTAGATGTAAATTTGCCGAGTAAGTACCCATATATAGAAATGTGATGAACACAGATTATACATCTAATTATGACATTCTCCGGTTGCTCGCCAAACGGATGAAGGAATATCGTTTGGCAGCTAGGTTAAGCCAGCGCGAATTAGCCGAGAAGTCGGGAGTTAGTTACACGACCATTTGCCGTTTTGAGCAAGGTAAGCATCCTAATATCTCACTGAGCAATTTCATCTCACTGCTGCGGCAAGTGGGAATGGAATCGCGTATGGCCGAAGTGCTGCCCGAATTGCCGGTGCCGCCTATGGCTCTGCGAGAAATAAACAAACTCATACCTAAAAGAGTACGTCGCCATGATACCGTCGATTAAAGTAATGATGTGGGGTAAGCTTGTAGGCACACTCGTCGAGACTGGAAGCGGCTGTTGATTTTTAACGAAAAAATTGGTTGTTTTGGCGTGAACTTATGTCAAATGAAAAAAAATTACTAATTTTGCCGCTCGAATTGTATAATTAATGTGATGAAGAACCTTGTAATAGTAGAGTCTCCGGCAAAAGCGAAGACGATCGAGAAGTTTTTAGGACCAGACTACAAAGTGATGTCGAGCTATGGGCACATCCGCGATTTGAAGTCGAAATCGTTCAGTATCGACGTCGAAAAGGGGTTTGAGCCGATATATGAGATACCCGACGACAAGAAGAGTGTAGTAGAAGATTTGCGTCGCGCCGCCTCGAACGCCTCCACGGTGTGGTTGGCTTCCGATGAGGACCGCGAGGGAGAAGCTATTGCGTGGCATCTGGCCGAAGTGCTCGGACTTGACCCGACGACGACCAAGCGAATAGTATTTCATGAGATTACGAAAAAAGCGATATTGAAGGCGCTGGAAAATCCGCGCACAATCGATTTGGCACGTGTCGATGCCCAGCAGGCACGCCGCGTTCTCGACCGCATTGTCGGCTTTGAGTTGTCGCCGGTATTATGGCGCAAGATAAAGCCGTCGCTGTCGGCCGGTCGTGTGCAGTCGGTGGCCGTTCGTCTGATAGTTGAGCGTGAGCAGGAAATCAAAGGCTTCGTAGCCGAACCTTACTTCCGTGTCGTGGGCCAGTTCCGCACCGCCGAGGGCGATGAGTTGCGAGCTGATTTGTCGCGTCGACTTGGCTCGGCATCCGAATCGCAAGGTCTGCTTGAAAAGTGTGCCGGAGCCCAATTCACGGTGGGAGAAATCGCTACACGTCCGCTCACCAAGAGTCCGGCAGCGCCGTTTACGACATCGACGTTGCAGCAGGAAGCGGCTCGCAAACTTGGCTTCACCGTGGCTCAGACCATGATGGTGGCGCAGCGCCTATATGAAGCCGGACACATTACGTACATGCGTACCGACTCGCTGAACCTGTCGGACGATGCCGTGAGCGCTATTGCATCCGAAATCAAGAGCACTATGGGCGACCGCTATCTGCAGGTGCGCCACTATCATACACAGTCGAAAGGCGCACAAGAGGCGCACGAGGCTATCCGCCCCACCGATATCACGGTTGAAATACCGGCCGAGTCCGGCGACCGCGAGCGTAAGCTCTATCAGCTGATTCGCCGCCGCACCATAGCGTCGCAGATGGCCGACGCGCAGATGGAAAAGACGACTGCCGAAATCGTCACCCCGGCTCTGACCGAGCATTTTACCGCGACAGGCGAAGTCGTCACGTTCGATGGCTTTCTGCACGTCTACAGCGAAGGCACCGACAACGAAAGCGATGGCCGCGACAGCGGCTCGGGTCGCTTGCCGCGTCTGACAGTCGGTCAGTCGCTCAGTGTCGAAGGCATCACTGCCACCGAGCGCTTCACCCAGCAGCCTCCGCGCTACACCGAGGCCTCGCTCGTAAAGAAGATGGAGGAGCTCGGCATCGGCCGCCCGTCGACTTATGCGCCGACTATCTCGACTATCCAAAACCGCGAATATATCGAAAAGGGCGAGCGCGAAGGCGTCCGCCGCGAATACGTCGTGCTGCATGCCGATGCGACAGGCAAAATCAGCTCCGAGACTCACAGCGAGCTCACCGGTGCCGAAAAGGGCAAACTCATTCCTACAGATATCGGCGTGGTAGTTAACGAATTCCTCACGCAATATTTCCCCGAAATTCTCGACTATAACTTTACGGCCAAGGTCGAAGAGCAATTCGACGACATCGCCGAGGGCAAGCTGCCTTGGAGTGGCGAGATGCGCGCGTTCTACGACCGCTTCCACCCGCTGGTCGATGAGGCAATGAATATGCGCCTCGAGCACAAGGTCGGAGAGCGCTGCCTCGGCACCGACGCACAGGGCCGCTCGGTGTCGGTGAAGATTGGCCGCTTCGGTCCGCTGGTGCAGATTGGCGACGCCGACGGCGATGAAAAGCCGCAATTCGCATCGCTGCTCAAGGGCCAGTCGATGTCGACAATCACCCTCGAGGAGGCGCTGAAGCTCTTTGAATTCCCTCGCTCGCTTGGCGAATACGAAGGCAAGGATGTGACCGTAGCCATAGGACGTTTCGGCCCCTATGTGCGCCACGATGGCAAGTTCGTATCCATCCCTAAGGAAATGGCTCCGGCGGCCGTGACCCTCGATGAAGCTATCGAACTCATCAACGAGAAGCGCAGCCGCGAGGCACAGCGCCTGGTGAAGTCGTTCGACGCCGACCCCGGCCTGCAAATTCTCAATGGTCGCTATGGCATCTACATCGCCTACAACGACAAGAATTACAAGATACCCAAGACGGTGGACGACCCGGCATCGCTCACGCTTGAAGAGGCGATGGAAATAGTGAAAGCTCAGGACGAAAAGCCGGCAAAGGCTCGCCCCGCTCGTCGCACCACTACCCGTAAGAAATAACACAAAGCTATGGCTATCAAGCACCTGACAACCAAACCCGGCGCCGAGCGCTCGCGCTTCCGTCCCGACTATATCCTAACCTTCGACGTTGAGGCCGACCAAGAGCGGCTGCTCGAATATCTGCTGGCGACGATGAGCGACCGCAAGCGCACCACCGTCAAGGACTATCTGAAGCACAACCAAGTGATGGTCAACGGCAATGTCACTCGCCAGTGGGACCAGTCCCTGCGAGCCGGCGACGTTGTCAAGGTGAACACATCGCGAGAATTTCAGCTTTTCCGCCACTCGCGCCTGCATATCATGTACGAGGACGATGATATTATCGTGGTCAACAAGGGTTATGGTTTGCTGTCGATGGGCACCGACACCAAGCGCGACGGCACGGCCTACAGCCTGCTGCGCGACTATGTCAAGCGCGTCGACCCGCGTCAGAAGCTGTTCATTGTGCACCGTCTCGACCAGCAGACATCCGGTGTGATGCTTTTTGCAAAGACTATGGAAGCCAAGGAAGCCATGCAGCACAACTGGAACAATATGGTGCTCGAGCGCAAATATGCCGCCATCGTCAAGGGCCGTCCTGACCCCGAAAGTGGCACTATCAGCAGCTATTTGGCCGAGAATGCCGCTCACGAGGTGTATTCTACCGATAAGCCTTCAGAGGGTAAGTTGGCTGTGACACGCTATCGCACCGTGCGCACTCGCGGTGGCTATTCGCTGCTCGAACTGCAGCTCGAGACAGGCCGTAAAAACCAGATTCGTGTGCACCTGGCCGATAAGGGAATGCCTATCGTCGGTGACCGCCGCTACGGCTCGGACATATCGCCGATTCACCGCCTGGCGCTCCACGCCGAGACGCTGCGATTCATTCACCCGATCACGAAGCGCGACATGTACTTTACGTGTCCGCTACCGCCCGGCTTTAATCGCCTCGTATAAGCCTGAATTACTCACTCTCTCGCCCCTCAGCCCATGCCTGCCGAACGACTCTTGCAATATCTGTGGCAACACCGCCTCTGCGAGCCGTGCGACATGTTTACGACCGACGGGAGGCGACTCCAAGTCATTGACCCCGGCCGGCTCAATACCGACGCCGGGCCCGACTTTTTTAATGCCAAAATCGAAATTGACGGGCGCGTGTGGGCCGGGAATGTCGAAATCCACGTACGCGCCAGCGATTGGCGGCGCCATCGTCATCATCTCGACGCGAGCTACGACTCGGTGATACTGCACGTCGTGGGTGAGAACGATCTGCAAGTGTGTCGCGCCGACGGCCGACCAATCCCCACCTTCATTCTGCCATATACCACAGACTACCGCGCCCGCTACGATGCGCTGGTGGCCGACCCGTCGCGTCTGCCGTGTATGTCGGAGCTCGCTAATATTGATACGATATATGTGACTGATTGGGTCACATCCTTAGGCTATGAGCGCCTCTATGCGAAGAGCGACCGTGTGGGGCGCTATCTCGAGCGTTTGGGAGGCGACTGGCTGTCGACGGCCTATGTGGCGCTGGCTCGCGCGCTGGGTTTTAGCACCAATAGCGATGCGTTTGAGCGCCTGGCATTCGCTACGCCGTTGCGCGCCTTGCTCAAACATCGCGGCGACATGTCCTCTGTCGAGGGGTTGCTATTCGGCCAAGCCGGATTTCTCGACACGGAAATCACTGAAGGCCCCGATAGCGACTACATCGAGCGGCTACGTCGCGAATATGAATTCATGTGTCGCAAGTACGATATAGCCTCACCCGGTCCGCTCGGCTGGCGCATGGCACGTATGCGTCCGCCCAATTTTCCGCATCGGCGCATCGCCATGCTGGCGTCGCTGATCGGCAATAGCTTCGAATTCGGCCGTCAATTTCCGCACATCCGCACCGAGGACGATGCCTGTCGTCTGCTCAAAGTCGATTTGGAGGGCTATTGGGTAAATCACTATACCTTCGGCGGTGCGTCGGCGTGCGCTCCACGCGCTTTGAGCGCCGATTCGCTGCGCAGTCTGATGATTAATGCGGTGGTGCCGCTGCTCTATGCTTATGGCCTGCAATGCGGGTCGGACAGCCACTGCAACGTGGCCGTGGACCTGCTCGAGAGCCTTCCGCCCGAGCACAATTCAGTGGTGTCGATTTTTACCGATGCCGGCATAGCGTGCGACAATGCCTTTACGTCGCAGGCGCTGATACAGCTGCGTCGCGAGTATTGCGAGCCTCGCAAATGCCTTTATTGCCGCCTTGGCCATCGTATCTTGGCCTCCAAGGCTCGGCCATGACGACGCGGCCGAGAGGCGGCTTTACGCGCTAAAACGGCTTGTTTTTTTACCATTCGTAGGCGATGGCGAGGCCGAAGCCATTGAGCGTGGCCGTGTTGTTGTTCCAAGAATAATTGTTGTTTGACGTAATCAGTCGATAGGTCAGGCCGAGGTTCATGGCGTGGCGTGTATCATTGAGCGATACAGGTATGCGCACGCCGATGGTCGGCTGCAAGAAGAATTGTGCGCTGTGGCTCATGCAGCGGTCGTGTAGCATCAGGTATTTGTTTCCGAGGAACCAAGCGGCGCCCAATTTGGCGTCGATGAAGAACGACGCGCCAGCCGCCGAGCCGAAGTTGAATCGGAAGTCGGTGAAGAGCGGCAGCATGGCCTGATTTTTAGCTGTCGGGCCGTCGTAGAAGTCGATTTCGGGTCGGTCGTCGACGTTGCGGGCCATGGCGATGTCAATGCCCATGCCGACACCCATGTAGAACCACGACGAGTATTGAAAACCTTGTGATGTGCTGATGCCGATGAAGTTGGCTCTGTTTGGGCCGACGCCTGCGATGCCGTTGACTTCGACGAAGCCCTTGTACGACATCGACCCCGAGAGGGCCGGGCGGAGTATGTTGGAGAGTTGGTTGGCAATCTGATAGTACTGAGCACTGGTCGAGGAGTACGAAAGAGCCACGGCTAAGCCGATGAGTATCGTTTTAAGAAATTTCATAGCAATAGATTGAAATTTAGTTATCTAAGTGGGTCGTTTTCGTTACGATTGAGTTTTGCCCGCAAGTTGTGGGCACTTTTGACTGTCGCCGGCTGCCGTCGGTGAGCTTGTCGCTCGCAGGAAGAAAATCAAGAACAGGGCGGCTGCCAGGAACAGACTGGCCGAGAAGCTCAGGATGATGCCGTAGACGCCCATTCCGGCAGTGATACCGAGCAGATAAGTGGCCGGGATGCCGATAATAACGTAGCTGATGAAGGCAATCCACAGCATCGGCATCACGTGCGAGGTGCCGCGCAGGGCGTTGGCGAAGGTAATCTGTGTGGCATCGCCGAGTTGGTAGAGTACCAGCGGGAATATCAGGGTCGAAGCCAGAGCGAGTACGGCAGTGTCGGTGGTGAAGGCTTTCATCAGCGTAGTACCACCGAATACGAAAATTGCCGAGGAGAACATCATGACAGCCAGCATGATATGGTATCCGGCCCAAGCCATGTGGCGCATGCCTGCGCGGTCGGCGGTGCCGGCGGCGTTGGCCACTTTGATGGTGATGGCTGAGCCGATGCTGTAGTAGATGCAGAAGCCGAGTGTGCCGATGATGACGATAATCTGGAAGGCCGCCAAGGGGATGGCGCCGAGCCAGCCGGTCATGACGGCAGCGGCGGTGAAAGAGCCGCTTTCGAAGGTCATTTGCAGCGCTACGGGGATGCTGGTGCGCCACAGCAGGGCGTTGTCGCCTCGGCGCGAGCGATGGTGGAGGAAACCTTCGCGGTAGGGCGCATATCGGCGAGCACGCAGCATGACGGCCACAAGCACGAGCATACAGCCGACGCGGGCGGTAAGTGTGGCGATGCCGGCGCCGAAGAGTCCCAGCTCGGGTGCCCCGAAGTTGCCGTAAATCAGCACATAGTTGCCGCAGATATTGAAGATGTTGGCACCGAGGATGAGCCACATCGGCAGGCGTGTGTTGTTGATGGCGTAGCTCCACTGCGACAGCACGTTGAACACGGCAATCGGAATCAGGCTGGTCAGATAGAGCTGGTAGTAGGGCTTGATGATAGGCATGAGCTCGGCCGGCTGGCCCATGCGGTCGAGGTTGAAGTAGACCAGAGTCATTATGCCGGTCACGAGAGCCGCAAACACGATGTTGATTTTCACGGCCTGGCGAGTGAGAGCGCCGGTTTCGGCCAGTCGGCCGTTGCCGAAGAGAGCGCCGGCCAGTGGCGTCAGGCCGTAGGCGAAGCCCATCAGGCAGAAGATGGCCACGTTGAACATATTGTTCACGAACGAGGCCGAGGCCAGCGCTTCGGTGGAGTAGCGGCCGACCATGATGTTGTCGGCAAACCCGACAACGATGTTGCCAAGTTGGCCTATCAATATAGGCAGCCCGAGCACGACGAGCTGCCTATAAGCTAATGTGTATTTATTCAACCCTTTCAATCGCGCGAGCTGCCGAAGAAGCGGAGCAGATAGAGGAATAGGTTGATGAAATCGAGGTACAGCGATAGGGCGCCGAGCGTGGCCAGGCGGCCAACTTGCGAAGCGGGCATCACGGCAGCCATGTTTTTGATTTTCTGGGTGTCCCACGCGGTGAGGCCGGTGAAGATTATGACGCCGGCGATGCTGATAATCCACTCAAGTGTGCTGCTGTGGGCGAAGATGTTGACCAGCGAGGCGATAATCAAGCCAATCAGGGCCATAAACAGGATGTTGCCGAACTTGCTGAGGTCCTGGCCGGTGGTGTAGCCGAAGACGCTCATTGCGCCGAACGTGCCGGCGGTGATGAAGAATGTCTTGGCAATTGAGGCGTGGGTGTAGACCGCGAAAATCGGCGCCAACCACAGCGCGTTAATTACGGCGTAGAGATAGAACAGTGCGGTGGCGGTCGTCGACGACAGCTTGTTGATGCCGGCCGACACACCGAAGACGATGCCGATCGAGCCCAGGGCCAAAATCCACATGAAGGCGCGGTGCTGGGCCAGGAACATCATGTACTCCATCGAGGTGCCGCAGAAGTAGGCTACAACGGCGGTGACGATCAGGGCGAGCGTCATCTTCGTGTACACTTTTTTCATTGCCGACGATACCATGCTTTGCACGGTAGCGGCAGGGTTCTGGTAGGGATAGTTAGAATACTGATCCATAATTGTTTTCGTTTTTTTTAGTTGAGAGAGATATTTAGAGTGAAAGAGGTTGCGAGTCAATTACATGCGCTCGGGAACGCGGATGCCCAGCAGCGACATGGCGGCGGCCACGGTGCGAGCGGTCACGGCGGTCAGCTGCAGGCGTAGCGACAGCAGCGCGGCGTCGGTTTCGCGCAGAATCGGGCAGTCGTGGTAGAACTGGTTGTATTCCTTCACCAGGTCGTAGGCGTAGTTGGCAATCAGCGCGGGCGAGTAGCTGCGACCGGCTTCGGCCACGGTCGAGGGGAAGTCGGCCAGGCGCTGAATCAGGGTGATTTCGCGTTCGCAGGGAGTTGCCGAGGCGAAGTCGCCGATGGCGTGGCCGGCGTCGGCAGCCTTGCGGAGTACAGACTTCATTCGAGCGTAGGCATACTGGATGAAGGGGCCGGTGTTGCCGTTGAAGTCGATTGAGTCGGCAGGGTTGAACATCATGTTCTTGCGCGGGTCGACCTTGAGCAGGAAGTATTTCAGAGCGCCGAGGCCAACGATTTCGGCCACGTCGGCCTTTTCGTCGTCGTTTAGGCCCTGGATTTTGCCCATTTCGTCGCTGACGCGGCGAGCTTCGGCCACCATGTCGGCCATCAGATCGTCGGCGTCGACTACGGTGCCTTCGCGGCTCTTCATCTTGCCCGAGGGGAGCTCAACCATGCCGTAGCTGAAGTGTACGAGGTCTTTGCCCCACTTGAAGCCGAGTCGGTCGAGCAGCAGCGACAGCACCTGGAAGTGGTAGTTCTGTTCGTTGCCAACGACGTAAATCATCTTGTCGATGGGGTAGTCGATGAAGCGCATCTTGGCGGTGCCGATATCCTGAGTCATGTACACCGATGTGCCGTCGGCGCGCAGTAGCAGCTTGTGGTCGAGGCCTTCGGCGGTGAGGTCGGCCCATACCGAGCCATCCTCCTTGCGGTACATCTTGCCTTCTTCGAGGCCTTTGAGTACCAGGTCTTTGCCTTCGAGGTAGGTCTGCGATTCGTAGTATATCTTGTCGAAGTCGACGCCCATTCGGCGATAAGTCTCGTCGAAGCCGGCGTAAACCCATGAGTTCATTTTTTCCCAGAGTGCGCGTACTTCGGGGTCGTTGGCTTCCCAGCGGCGCAGCATTTCGCGAGCTTCGGCCATCAGAGGCGACTGAGCTTCAGCTTCTTCTTTGCTGAGGCCTTTTTCTTCCATCAGAGCGGCTACTTCAGCGCGGAAGTGCTTGTCGAAAGCAACGTAGAAGTCGCCGATGAGGTGGTCGCCCTTGACGCCACGGCTTTCGGGAGTGGCGCCTTCGCCCCACTTCTGCCAAGCGAGCATCGATTTGCAGATGTGGATACCGCGGTCGTTGACGATGTTGGTCTTTACGACGCGGTTGCCGCAAGCTTTCAGAATTTCCGAGAGGCTGAAGCCGAGCAGGTTGTTGCGCACGTGGCCCAGGTGGAGGGGCTTGTTGGTGTTGGGCGACGAGTATTCGACCATCACCAGCGGGCTGTCGGCGGTAGCTTCGGTGAAGCCATGACGCTCGTCAGCGGCGATAGCGCTCAGCACACCGTTCCAGAACGAAGGCTCGATAACCAGGTTCAAGAAGCCTTTTACCACGTTGAAACGAGCGACAGCGGGTTCGTTGTCGACCAGCCACTGGCCGATTTCCGCACCGACGGCTTCAGGCGCCTTGCGAGCGGCTTTTACCCAGGGGAATACAACGATGGTCAGGTTGCCTTCGAATTCTTTGCGCGTGGCCTGAGGCACGATCGACGCCGCCTCGGTCGGGACGTTGTAGAGGCTTTCAACTGCTTTAGCTACAGCAGTTTGTATGATTTTTTCGATTGACATAATCTTTTTCAAAGCTTTTAAAATGCAAATTTACGAAAAATCCGTCGAAATCGCAACACACAACCGCTTGTGGAGCAGCGCTCAGAATGTCAAAAAAGCATAATGAGCCATGCGGCCGCAAGGGTGTCGTAGCCGCACGCGAGGATGTCGGTGCTTAAATTTTCGGATTCCGAGTGATATAAATTGCGCTTTCGGGGGTGGCGAGTGGAGGGGTTATCGGGTGGCGGTGATGAGTGTGTTGCGGTAAAGGGGCATTCTGAAAGAGGCGGTATTCCAAAGGTCTTTGAAGTCGTCGGTCGCGATAGAGCGATTGTATTTTGGATTTGTCGCATTGCGGAGCTCGGGAAGCGATTCGGCGATAAAGATGCTGTCGGCGCTGTAGCCTACTACGGGCACGTAATGTAGCCAATCCTTGTCCGGGCGAATTTTAATCATCACTATGACCGGATGACCTTTGCTGACTTCGTTTTTTAGTGTCGTGAGGTCGGCAATATAGTAGTTGGTTGTAAATCCCTGGCTGCTAAGATATTTGATAATGCCTTTGGGGTAAACATATCCGTCGTCCATTTTGTCGGGGATGACGTTGTAGATGCTGTCGCCGTGAACTTCTTCGCCCCAGTGTCGTAGAATGTAAGCCGACGAGAAGGCCGAGCATTTGAAATCGGTTTGCGGGTCGATGCGCACCGAGTCGGCAATGATATAGCTTTCAGTTGTCAGGGCGGAGTCGAACTTGGGTTTGGCGAAGCCCATAAGTATTGCGTCGACAATGGTGACGCTCACCAAGTATCCGATGATAATTGCAAGAGACGCTATGACGCTCCATTTTAAGAATTTTTTCATGGCAGCATGAGTATTTGTCATTAAGCTTTTCGAATGATTAATAAGTTGATTTCAGCCGCAAAAGATATAATTAGAAAAGGTTGCGAGCGATGGCCCAGATTAGCATCAAGGTGAGGTATGTGGCGACGGCTGTGCGGCTGGCGAGTGCGCGTTGTATCTTTGCGGCCTTTTTGCCTTTCACTTGGTTGAATATCACAACGGCCACGAGATAAAGACCGGCTATTACAAGAAATGGATTGAAGAGGAAAGCCTCTTTGAAGCGAAGGTGGAGAAGGGCATGAACAGCTCGCTGGCCACCGCAGCCCGGACAGTCGAGACCCGTAAGTTTTTTGAAGGGGCATTGATAGCTAAAGCTTACGGTCGTAGGGTCATAGACATATAATAGCACAATGGCTATCACGAATGCGACAGCCATTGCGCAGTATAAGAATCGTCGTTTGTTCATTAATAAAATGACGCAGCGCTGACGACTATTGCTAATTATAATGCACCGAGGAAGCCGACTACGAAATAGAAGGCGAAAATGAGTAAGCCGCAGCCGGCTGAAGCCAATACCCAGGTCTTAGCGTTGTTTGCAGCCTTTTGAGCTTCATCGTATCTGCCTTGCTCCCAAAGCCCGTTGACTTTGCAAGAGTAGATAATAGATACGATGCCAAAAGGCATACAGCAGAATAAAGTTGACAAGATTGCCCAAACCAAGTAGTTGTCGGGCTTGGACATAGAGGGTTGAGGGTCGCGGAATTGAGGACTGCGAGGACCTTCTGCTATGGAGCTATTATAGGGTTGAGCGACAGGTCGTTGAGGAGTGGGTGGCGTGGATGCAGCCGGGGCTAAGTAAGCGGCCAGGCCGGGCTCGGAAGATGCGGGTATCCAATCCTGAAGGCCTTCGCGCCATACGAGTGTCGAAGGTGTCAAGCCATATCGAACTAATTCGGATGCTTCAACAGGGCCGATGCGGTTGCCATCAGCACCAATCATGTAGTAGGTCATTGATATTATTGTTTGGGGTTGATCTTTTGGAATTTTTTTCTTTTTAGTAGCGCAAAAGTAAACAATATCCGGCGTTAAGGCAAATAAATTGACAAAAATCTATGAAAAAAAAGAGGCTGCGCCTATTTTGGCACAGCCTCGAGATGTTTGGCGCGGGGCCGGATTATTCTTTTGATTTGTCGCGGAAGTATAGTGCGACGGGCGAGCCGCTGAATTGCCAATGCTCGCGGATTTTGTTCTCGAGGTATCGGCGGTAGGGCTCTTTCACCCACTGAGGCAGGTTGCAGAAGAAGATGAATGTCGGAATCTGCGCGCCCTTGAGCATGGTGATGTATTTGATTTTGATGAATTTGCCTTTGTTGCTTGGGGGCGGGAAGGCTGCGATGTCTTCTTGCAGAGTCTTGTTGAGTGTCGATGTCGAGATAGCTCGGCGACGGTTTTGGTAGACTTCGACCGCGGTCTCAATCACCTTGTAGATGCGTTGCTTGGTGACAGCCGATGCGAAGATGATTGGGAAGTCGGTGAATGGGGCGAAGCGCTCGCGGATGGTGTCTTCGAAGTGTTTGATTGATTGTTGCGACTTGTCGGCTGCAATGTCCCATTTGTTGACTACTACGACGAGGCCTTTGTTGTTCTTCTGAATGAGCGAGAAGATGTTGACGTCCTGAGCTTCGATGCCGCGAGTTGCGTCGATGACGAGTATGCAGACGTCGGATGCTTCGATGGCTCGGATAGAGCGGATTACGGAGTAGTACTCGATGTCTTCGTTGACTTTGGTCTTTTTGCGTATGCCGGCGGTGTCGACGAGGTAGAAGTCGAAGCCGAATTTGTCGTAGCGTGTGTAGATAGAGTCGCGGGTGGTACCGGCGATGTCGGTGACGATGTGTCGGTCTTCGCCCATGAAGGCGTTGAGCAGCGATGATTTGCCGGCGTTGGGGCGGCCGACGATAGTGAATTTGGGTATGTCGGCAAGTTCTTCGACATTATTGGGGTCGTCCTGGGGCAGGTCTTTGACCACGAGGTCGAGGAGGTCGCCTGTGCCGTAGCCGTTGATAGCAGACACGGGCATCGGGTCGCCGAGGCCGAGCGAGTAGAATTCGGGCACGTTGTAGAGCCATTCGTTAGAGTCGACTTTGTTGGCCACGAGGATTACGGGCTTGCGGCTTTTGCGGAGGATTTCGGCCACGTGGTCGTCGAGGTCGGTGGTGCCGTTCATAGCGTCGACGCAGAAGATGATGACGTCGGCTTGCTCGATAGCGAGGTTGACTTGTCGGTTGATTTCGGTCTCGAAGATGTCGTCGGAGTTGACTACCCATCCGCCGGTGTCGACGATAGAAAACTCGATGCCGCACCAGTCGACTTTGCCGTATTGGCGGTCGCGCGTTGTACCGGCAGTCGGGTCAACGATAGCAGTGCGAGTCTGAGTGAGGCGATTGAAGAGGGTTGATTTGCCGACGTTGGGCCGGCCGACTATAGCTACGAGCATATTGTGATGTTGTATTTAGTTCGGGGATGCAAATTTACGAATTTTTATTCAATGTAGCCAAAGGCGCGGAGCTTGTTTTCGCGATTGCGCCAATTGGGTTCTACCTTTACGAACAGTTCAAGGAACACGCGCTTGCCGAAGAAGGTGTCGATATCCTTGCGCGCTTCGGTGCCGACGCGTTTGAGCATCGAGCCTCCGCGGCCGATAAGGATGCCCTTCTGCGAGTCGCGTTCGACGTAAATTACGGCCATGATGTGTATTGATGTGTCGGTCTCGTCGAATTTTTCGACGATTACTTCGGCCGAGTAGGGCACTTCTTTGTCGTAGTTGAGCAGAATCTTTTCGCGGATAATTTCGGTGACGAAGAATCGGGCGGGCTTGTCGGTGAGTGCGTCCTTGCCGAAGTAGGGTTCGCCTTCGGGCAGGAGCTCGATGATGCGCTTCATCAGAGCCTGTACGTTGAAGCCTTCTTTGGCCGAGGCGGGAATGATTTCGGCGTGTGGCAGCAGAGCGTGCCAGCGGTCGACGATTTCTTCGAGCTGTTTTTGGCCTTTGAGCAGGTCAATCTTGTTGATTACCAGCAGTACGGGGATTTTCTCGGCGGCTACTCGGCTCAGGAAGTCGGCGTTCTTGGTGGGGTCTTCGACCACGTCGGTGACGTAGAGCAGGATGTCGGCATCGGTGAGTGCACCTTCGCTGAACTGGAGCATACTCTCCTGCAGCTTGTATTTGGGCTGGAGCACACCGGGGGTGTCGGAAAATACAATCTGATACTCCGGAGCGTTGACGATGCCCATGATGCGGTGGCGCGTGGTCTGCGCCTTGGATGTGATGATCGACATACGTTCGCCCACGAGGTCGTTCATGAGCGTCGACTTGCCCACGTTGGGGTTGCCTACGATATTTACAAATCCCGATTTATGTTTTTGTTCCATGTTAGGTGTTGTTTTTTTAGAAGTGAGTCGAGCGTTCGTCACCGTATTCTATATAACAAGCCGAGGCTGTCAGAAGTTGGCTTCGGCGAGTCGGCGGAGGTAGAGTGGCGCTTCGGGGCCGAGGTTGAATATGAGGTCGAGAATGCTGAGCGAGGGTATGAAACCGAGTTCGGCGGCGCGCACCTGGAAGTATGGCGGCATAGAGGGAGAGTCGAACGAGGCTGTTCGCATGTCGATGACGGAGCTTTCGCCGGTGGCGAGTTCGTTGCCGACAGGTCGCCACTCTACGATGCAGTCGATGCCCAGGAAGTCGCGCACGGCCCGGTCGGCGCGGCGTGCGAGCTCGAGAATTGAGGGCGGGCAGTCGCCCGGAGGAGCGATGATGTCGGCGAAGCGGTTGACGACGAATTCGAAGTAAGGCGTGCGGCCGTACGCGCTCTCGAGCGTGACACGGTGGACGTGCCACCACTGGCCGTGGTCCGAGACGGCGGCATCGGCCCAGGTGGGCTTGGCGTCGCTATTGGCGGTGTGGGGCCGCTGCACGGGGACGGTGAGGGCCAGGTGGCCGCGCACGTCGGCAATGTCGTAGCGATGTGTTTCCTTGCGGCGCTTGTCGTAGCGGGTGGCGGTGTCGACGATGGCATGTCCGTGGCAGGCAATGGCCGCGTAGTAGAGAGCCGGGGCGAAAAGCCGAGGCGCGAGTACGACGGTCGACTCGGGATAAAGAATCAGAGGCGACGACGGGTGAGCGGGATTCGGCGCGCCGTGGGTCATTTGTCGGGGTTGGCGTCGCGGAAAATGCGGTTCCAGCGGAAGCCGCCGTTGAACAGAGAGCGTTCGCGGTCGAACGAGGCGATTACAAACATGGGGGTGCCCACGATGTGGTCTTCGGGAACGAAGCCCCAGAAGCGCGAGTCCTGCGAGGCGTCGCGATTGTCGCCCATCATGAAGTAGTAGTCCATGGCGAACGTGTACGACTGCTGCGGCTGACCATTGATGAATACGCGGCCATCTTCGGCCAGGTATGCGTCGGTGTGGCCTTCGTAGTTGCGTATACAGCGGTTGTAAATGGCCCATGTGTCGGCGTTGAGGTCGATTGATGCGCCTTTTTTGGGAATCCACAGGCCGTTGTCGCCGCCATAGTCGTTGAGTGTCCAGTCGTCGCACGCACCCCAGGGGAAGAGGAAGGCTTCGTCGCCTTTAGCGGGCGACAGAGTGCTGAATTTCACAACATCGTTGATGTATCCGCGCTTGCTCAGCTCGGCGAGGTTGGCTCGTGTGAGCGGCATGGCGTAGACATACTGCGAGGAAGTGGCCGACGGCAGCGTGGCGTTCAGTATTTCGCGTTCCAGGCTGTTGAAATTCAGCCTGTTCACGTCGCTGGGAGTGAGCTCAAGTTCGAGCATTATGTCTTCGTCGATAATGCGATTGGAGGTGAAGATGTAGGTGAACTGCACATTCTCGGGATAAGGCTGAGGCCGGCCATCGATGTAGATGGTGTCGTTGACGATGCGGAGAGTCTCGCCCGGCAGACCGACGGCGCGCTTGACGAAGTTCTGTCGGCGGTCGACGGGACGATATTTCAGAGTGCCGTAAATGTCGGAGCGCGACATGACGTATTCGCGGCCGTAGCGCGAAATCAGATAGTAGTAGTATTCGGGCGATTCTTCATATTTTGACATGACGGTGTCGCCGGCGGGGAAGTTGAATACGACGATGTCGCCCGACTCAACGTTGCGGAGGCCCTTGAGGCGGTGGTACGAGTTCGATGGCGAGTCGAGGTAGCTGTCGCAGTCGACGAAGGGTATCTTGTTGTGTACGAGAGGGAAGTTGACCGGCGTCATCGGCACTCGCGGACCGTAGATCATCTTGTTGACCCACAGATAGTCGCCCGTGAGCAGAGTCTTTTCGAGCGACGACGATGGTATCTGATAGTTCTGGCCCACGAAGGCAAAAATGAAGTACACCAGGATGAGAGCGTAGACGATAGCATCGACCCAGCCCATCGCGGTGCGCACGGCCTTGTTCTTGCTTTTCTTCCACCAAGTGAAGGGGATGAAGCCGGTGATGTAGATATCGAAGAGCAGGAACCATCCGAGCAGGAACCACCAGTTGCCGAGCCAGCCGACCCATAGCAGGTATATGAGCGACACTATGCCGAAGCGAATCCAGCGGCTCCTTTTGTTATCTTTGATGCGATGAACGAGGTCGGTTTTGAAGTCGTAGTTATTTGACATTGTCGTAAATAAGAAATGAGAGGTTAAGGAGAGATGAACGGATTAGAGCGGACGGCGCCAAGCGCGGCGGCGGCGGTGCTGTCGGCGCTCGAAGTATTCCCACTGGCGCTGTACGTTTTCGTTGCCTTCCAGCTCGAGGTTCGACTCGGCATATTTGTAGCCGTTGGCGTTGTAGGCCGGGATGAGGTCGGCGAATAGCAGCGCGTTGACGCCCTTGCTCTGATATTCGGGCTTGACGGCAATCAGCAGTAGGTCAACGACGTCGACGTTGCCGCGGATGGCTCGCAGCAGGTGGTACCAGCCGAAGGGGAACAGCCGACCGCCCGAGCGGCGCAGCGCTTGCGAGAGCGAAGGCATGGATATGCCCACAGCCACGAGCTCGTCGTTTTTGTCGACGATGATGCTGATGTCGTTGAGGCGCAGGATGCCCAGATATTCTTTGATATAGTGGTCGATTTCTTTTTTCGTCAGGGGTGAGTAGCCGTAGAGGTCGTCGTAGGCCTCGTTGATGAGCTCGAAGAGCGCTTTGCCGTAGTCATCGCGCAGCTTGTTGCGGTCGGTGTACTTGACCGAGCGCAGTTCGTATTTGCGAGCGACGATATCGGCGATGCGCTTATGCTTGTCGGGGATTGCTTCCGGGATTTTGATGCGATATTCCACCCAGTCGACGTCCTTTGTGAAGCCCATGCGCTCCATGTGGTCCTTGTAGTAGGGATAGTTGTAGATGGTGGCCATGGTGCCCATCTCGTCGAAGCCGTCGATGAGCATGCCTTCGTGGTCGAGGTCGGAGAAGCCCATTGGGCCCACTACGGCGTCGCAGCCTTGTTGGCGGCCCCACTGATAGGCGGCGTCGAAGAGTGCGTCGACCACCTCGGCGTCGTCGATGAAGTCGACCCAGCCGAAGCGCAAGTCGTGTGTGCCGTTCTTTTCGTTGACCAAGTCGTTGATAATGGCTGCGATGCGGCCCACGGGCTTGCCATCGCGATAGGCCATGAAGAATTGAGTGCGGCAGTGTTCGTAGGCGGGGTTTTTGTCGGGCATCAGTGTTGCCATCTCGTCCATAATCAGAGGCGGCACGAAGCACGAATTGCCTTTGTAGAGGTCGATGCCGAAGCGGATGTATTCTTTGAGTTCTCTGCGAGTCGGTTGCAGAGCTTTTATCGTGACTGACATTATGTTTACAGTTATGTTGTCGGTTTAGTTATGAATTGTCCCTTATGCGGCAGTCTGCGGGCCCCACGGCGATGCGAGCCACAGCAGCAGCACGACCATAGCTGCCAGGAAGGCTATGATGGCCATGTATAGGCGGTTTGATTGGCGACCGGCCAGGGCGAAGCGTAGTTGCTGAGTGTCGCTATAGCGGCGCGAGGGGTCGGGGTCGAGGCATCGTTCGGCCACCTTGCGCAGCGTCGGGTCTTCGTGCTCTGTGGCATCGAGCACCTCTTTGAGCACCAACCCATAGTTGTAAATGTCGTCGGAGGTGTCGGCCGGCGTGAGGGCTTTGCGCTGCTCGAAGCCTACGTCGATGAGCTTCAGGTTGCCAACGTTTTCGGTGAAGATGATATTCTCGGGCGTCAGCGGATGGTGCGCCAGGTGGTTGGTCTGTATGTACTCCATGGCGTCGACGAGCTGATTGCGCAGCTTATGCACGTGGTCGGCGGTGACTTTGCGCTCGCGGATGAGCTTGCGCAGCGAGTCGCCGTAAACGTCGTCGGTGATGATGCACAGGCCCAGGCCCGGCACCTCCTCGATGTCGTTGATCATGATGATGTTGGGGTGTGCCAGATTGTAGCGCACGTCGAATTCGCGCTCCAGCATTTCCTGCATCTCGGCATTGTCCTTGTATTGCGGCTTTAGGGTCTTGAGCATCACCCATTTGCCGAATTTTTTCGCCGTGTACACGTCATAGAACTCCTCGTCCCACTCCGGGAGGTGTTCAATCTCGGTCCATCTTTGTCGCTCTGTCATCTCAATGTCAGTTGCATAAGTTCAAATCAGCTACAAAGTTATTAAAAAACTCCAATATACTAAAATCTTTTTGCACGCGCCCCGCCAGCGAGGCCCGAAAAAACGCCAATCGGTCCAAAAATCACTGCTCGCCATCGCGGCGTCTGAGCGTTTAGAGTTTTGCAAATGTTTTTAATACCGGAGGTGTAATTTCGCCGGCTTTGTTTGCGGCTAACCGTTAAAATCGGAGGGGCAAAGGCGCGTATTTTCAAGATTTTTCGTAACTTTGCGCGCGAAAAAGATGCCGACGCGCTGTGTCGTCCGGTAAAAACGACAGAAAAGATTTGAGTGATACGCGATTACAACGGCCAATGGACCTGCTGCCCGAGCCCACGCTCAGGCGGTTGCCGTGGTATTTGGCTTATGTGACGACTCTCAATGCCGAGGGCGTGGAGTATGTGTCGTCGACTCGCATTTCGGGCGACTTGCACGTCGATGCTTCGCAAATCGCCAAGGACTTGTCGTTTCTCAACATCAAGGGCAAGACTCGCATCGGCTACGAAGTGGCCGAGCTCGAGACCACGCTGCGCTCGTTTTTGGGTTTCGATACCCGCCATTCGGCCGTGATGGTCGGAGTAGGCTCGCTGGGTGCGGCTTTGATGCAGGATAGTGGCTTGGGCCGCTACGGGCTCAACATTGTGGCCGGCATCGACGTGAATCCTGCTATCATTGACACTCGCATCGCAGGAATTCCGGTATATAGCCCGTCGCGCTTGGCCGGCCTTGTTCGCGAATTGGGTATCACCATCGGGGTGCTGGCTGTGCCGGTCGAGAGCGCTCAATCAGTGGCCGACGAATTGGTCAAGGCCGGTGTGCGCGCCTTGTGGAATTTCACACCGACTCGTATCCGAGTGGCCGACGGCGTCGTTGTCACCAACACCTCCATTTATTCCCATCTGGCTGTGATGTACAATCGCTTGGCTATGATGGCTGACTCTCAGCAACATCGCGAGCAATGAAAATTCTGCGCCTCGACACCGACAACGCGGCCTGTCGCCCGGTGCTGATGGCCGACTCTGCTTGGCGTCCCGACCGTCGCCCGCTGTTTGTGCCCGAGACCGGGCCGCTGACGTGTAGCATCCGCCCGGCCGTGCGCATCGATCGCCTCGGCAAGTGCATCGACCGCCGCTTTGCCGGCCGCTATATCGGCGCTGCCACGCTGGTGTCGTATCTCAGCGGCGGCTCGCTCACCGACTATAGCGACGACATCCTGGTGCATGGCCGCTGGGTCGACATCGCCGACTTGGCCGCCGAGGCCGATACATTTACCCCTGACCTCGAGTTCGCGGCCGACGCCTTGGCTCGCATATCGGCCGACACTACGTTCAAGACCGGCGACGTGATAGTGCTGCCGTCGGTGCTCGACGCTTTTGAACCCGCTATTGGCGGCCGCGTCTGCTATGGTGCCGACCAGGCCGATCCCGTTCTTGAGTTCAATATCAAGTGAATTGTTTTTTGCAATCGCCACATATTCAAGCTGATACGTCTGATATGAAAAGCCGATTTATTACCTTTTTGCTGTTTTTTGCAGTCGCCGGAGCATTGACGCTTCAGGCTTATTCGACATCGTACTATGCCTCGGCCTCGCGGCTGCGTAGCGGCCATTGGGTCAAGGTAGCCACCGATGCCGAGGGTATATATCAGTTCACATACGCCGAGCTGCGCGCCATGGGCTTCGACGACCCCGCTCGCGTGCAAGTCTACGGCTACGGCGCCACTCAGTTTGCCGATAATCTCTACACCACCGGCGCGCCCGACGACTTGCGCCCCACCGCCACGCTGCATACCGCCGACGAGCGCATTCTCTTTTTCGGCCAAGGCGACATGTCGGTGTCGGTCAACTCGGTGAGCGGCAGCGAGGCTTCGCGCTTCACCTTCCGTCGCAACTACTACGATACGCGCTCGTACTATTTTCTGAGCGATGCCGAGGGCGTCGTGGCCCTGTCGAAAAAGACCGCTCTCGAGCCGTCGGACAGCTATGAGCCGCTCGACTTTCACATCCATCTCGACTTCTACGACCGCGACGAGCAGACGCCAATCGACGGCGGCATCGGCTACCACGAAGCCGAGGTGCAGCCCGGCGCTGTCGTTCCATATACGACTCGCATCCGCCACTTCCACGGCAACGACAAGTATCCTGCCGGTATTTTCAACTATTTCGTGGCGGTGTCGGCTGATCGTTCGACTCGCCTGGCGACAAGCATCGTCGGCGAGGCCGACTCTCTGTCGGCGGGCAATTCGCAGGCCTGGGCTATTTCCGACGGCGAGTTCACGGCCTATAGCGATGCTCGCGGTTACTTGTCGTTTGGCGCTTCCGACGCTCATCCGCTGGCCGATGCCGACGTGACTTTCAACGTGCTGATTCCCTCGTCGATTACGCCTCGCTATGTGGCACCCGACCGCGCGGCGGTGCGCTATCCGCGTGCCAACGTCCTCGACGACACCGACCCGATGCTGATTCTCAACTACGGCCGGGCCGAGTCGATGTCGGGTCAGCAAGTCGTGTTCTCGGAGGTTGCCGACGCCGCCGACGTGATGGTCTGGAGCATCGACAACCTCGCCAAGATTGCTTCGTATCCGACCACCTACGATGCCGAGCAGCGCACCCTGTCGTTTGTCCTCACCGAAAACTACACTCGGCGCAATGTGGCCTTCCGCACCTCGGCGCAGTATCCGTCGCCGGCTGTCGTGGGTCAGGTGCCGTCGCAGAACCTTCACGGCTCCCCGACGCCCGATTTGCTCATTATCACCACGGCCGATTACTACGAGCAAGCGGCTCGCCTGGCTGCCGCACACGAGCAATATCAGGGCTTGGACGTGAATGTTGTGCTCCAGGATGAGGTGTTCAACGAATTTTCGTCAGGCGCTCGCGATGCCATGGCTTATCGTCGCCTGGCCAAGATGTACTACGACCGTCGGCGCGACAAGTTCAAATACATGCTCCTTTTCGGCCCCTGCTGCTACGACAATCGCTCGATAGAAATCGCCCCGGCCGACCGCCTGCTCACGTATCAGAACACCAATACGGCGCAGACCGCCAACACCATCACCAACTACGCTTCCGACAACTATTTCGCGATGTTGTCCGACGACTACAACCACGACAACATACAGCTGCGCTATTACAGCATCGCGGTGGGGCGTGTGCCGGCTTTGACGCCCGCTCAGGCTGCCGACTATGTCGACAAGGCTATCCGCCACCTCAGCGGCAGTTCTACCGACTATCGTGCTTATGGCCGAGCTCTGCTCTGCGCCGGCGAAGGCGACACCAACACACACCTCAACCACTCGCTCGCCGTCGCCGACACACTGCTTACCTATCGTCCCGGCTTGACGATCATCAACGTGCCTAATCAGCTCTACCGACAGGACCGCAACGACACCAACACCGCCTTCCGCGACATCGTGCGTCAAGAGCTGCAACGCGGCGTCGGATATTTCACCTACAGCGGACACGGCGACCCCAACTTCATCGGCGACGCCGCTCAGTGGAACCGCTCGTACGCCGCATCGGTCGAGTACGACGTTATGCCCATGGTGATGTTCTCGAGCTGCGACCAATATTGCTTCGACCGCAATATCAACTGTCTGGTCGAGGCGATGCTATTTACCCCCAAGGGTGGATGCCTCGCTGCCGTGGGCGCTTCGCGCAGTGTCTACATCTCGTACAACCAGCTATCGTGCCTGCCGTTGGCTCGCTCGTATGCCGAAGCCGGGCCGACCGACACTTACGGCGACGTCTACACCCGCGCTCGCCGACACCTTCTCGAGCTCTATTTCGACGACAAAATCACTACGACCAACGAAGCTCTGATCAACACCTTGATTTATAATCTGGCAGGCGACCCTGCGCTGCCTCTGTACGCACCGGCCTGCACGGCAACAGTCAGCGAAATCGACGGACACGCCGTCGGCGAGTTTACCGCCGCCGACTCGGTTGCCGCCGCCGACATCGAAGTGTTGCCGCTGAAGCCTTTCCACGTCAAGGGCGCTATTGCCGATGCACAGGGCAACGTCGATGCCGACTTCAACGGCCCCGTCACTGTGCGTATCATCGCTGCCGCGGTCACGAACAACACATATAACTCGCGCAGCGAGGACGATTACGAGTCAGTCGCTGTCAGCCAGCAGTTTACACCCCTCGTCGATGTTGAGGCCGACGTCCGCGACGGCTTATTCGACGTCGTCGTTACCGCCCCGGTGCCTATGCCCGTGGGCCACAACCGACTGATGGTCTACGCCTCCGACAAGGCCACCGGCCGCACGGCTCTCGGCTCGTTCGAGCACCTCACCGTTGGCGACTACAACCCTGAAAATTACGTCGATACAGAGTTCGATGCGCCCGCCATCCTCGACTTCCGCGCCGGCGATGTCAACTTCGTCAGCGGGTCGGAGACGGCGTCCGACGTGCAGCTTACCGCCCTCATAGACCCATCGGACTGCGGCCTCGATTTCAGTGAATTCGGCATCGCCACACACACATCGCTCACTATCGACCAGGTGCGCTCAGTCGACCGCCTCGACCGCTTTGTCAGCCGCAACGACGACGGCACCGTGACACTCTGCACCACCATCGACGGGCTTGCCGAAGGCGTTCACACCATCACGCTCACCGTGGCCAACAATGCCGGCCAGGTTGACCGCTCCACCATCGACTTCGTTGTTGTTAGCCGCCTCGAGCGTCCGGCCCTCACGGCCGACTGCAACATCGCCCGCCAAAGCGTCACCCTCGACCTTGCCGGCTCACCGGGCTCCGAGTCGACCTTGCTGATTGCCGATAGCCACGGCCGCACAGTCCGTCGCGTCGACCACGCTACATTCCCCTACACCTGGGACCTCTGCGACGGCTCCGGCACCCCCGTGCCCGACGGCCGCTACACCGCCACTGTCCTCATCCACTCCGCCCAGGACTACACCCACTCCCTCCCCGCCACCTTCACCATCCTCCGCTAACCCATAGCCGAGCCCTCGCCATTACGCTCTCTGCAAAGCAGAGACCGCAAGCGCCCCGCCTGCGTTTATCGGAATTTTTTTGTACAAACGCACTACAATTAATAATAAATGTAGTAACTTTGTACACAATTAACTCCATGCTATGAAAAGAAAGGAATATAGTAAAAGTTTTATCTCCTCCGGTATTGTAAAGGAGGAGGGGCGGTCTGCATACTACAAGCTGCTTGATAGTGTGCGTGTTGGCAATACTGTGCGAGTAAAACGTGGCGTATATGCCACTACAGAGCAGTTGGCTGATTCGATGATAGATTTGGAAGCCATTGTCCCGGGCGGAATACTATGTCTTTTCTCAGCCTGGAATGTACATGGTCTAACCACCTCTTTGCCTCAGGCATACCATGTTGCAGTTAAGAGGGGACGCAAGATTTCGCTTCCAGCCTTTCCAAAAGTAGAACTGCATCATATTACGGATACGATGATTGGCATCGGAGTTGAAGAAATGGATATCAGTGGTTATAGCGTACAAATTTATAACAAGGAACGGTGTGTTTGTGATGTAGTGAAGTATCGTAATAAAGTTGGTATTGATGTATGTGCCGAAGTGCTAAACACCTATCTGTCTCGACAGGACAGAAATCTTTCATTGCTATTTGACTACGCTGACAAACTGCGGGTTAGAAGAATCCTTGAACAGTATATTGCACTAAGACTATGAAAGAGAGCAAAAATTATGGAAAATCCATCAGGGCTCGGCTTCTCAATATAGCTAAGCACGAGGATGTTTTCTATCAGACCATCTTAACCAGATATTTTCAAGAGCGGCTGCTATATAGAATTTCACAGACTCGTTACCGTGAGAATTTCTATCTGAAAGGGGGTGCGCTTATGTATGCTTATGAGAGATTTGCTGCTCGTCCGACGTTGGATATTGATTTTTTGGGAACACACATCAGTAATGATAGTAATCACATAACTGAGATATTCCGTGAGATATGTGCGGTAGATTGTAAAGAAGATGGTGTACAGTTCGCATGCGACAAGATTGTTTCGCAGAATATCACTGAGTTTAAAAATTATCATGGTGTCCGTCTGAGTATTGCTGTGAAGATGGACACTATAGCACAAGTGTTGACGATGGATATTGGTTTTGGAGATGTTGTAACACCGCATCCGGTTACATTGAACTATCCTTTATTGATAGAGGAATTGCCAGAGGCTAACATCCTTGCATACTCCACTGAGACCGTGATTGCAGAGAAGGTGCATGCTATTATAGATTTAGCTGACCAAAGTAGTCGAATGAAAGACTATTATGACATCTATATCTTGCTAACATCATTCAAATACGATCCGGACGTTTTGCAGGCGGCAATTAATCGCACGTTTCAGAATCGTCGTTTGTCTTATAATGCCGAGACGGTATTTTTTAGAAAAGACTTTCCGGATAACTTGCAAATGCAAGTTAGATGGACAGCATTCCTTAGAAAGGCTGCAATTAAGGAGCCTTTGTCGTTCGCTGAGGTAGTCCGGTGGCTTCAGGGCACTTTAAAACCATATTGGTCAGAATATGGCCGATTGTAGTAAAATTCCATTTTAGGATACTTTGTTAACCCTTACTGTCTACATCGATTGTGTAGGCGTCGGTAATTTCCATCGCCTGCGTCGGTTGTGTAGGCGGTAGTGATTTTCGCCAGAGTCGCCCCCGCAGCGCAGCATGGCCATCGCCTTCAGAGGAAGGGTGAACACGGCGAAGCCTGGAAAGCAGGCGACCTCGCCTGCGTTGGTTGTGCAGGCGTTGGTAATATCTTGCGCACGAGGAAGTTACCACCGCCGAGCGTTTCGCAGGCGAGGTCGCCTGCTCTCCAGGCTGCGCAGCGTTCACCCTTCCTGGTGTTTCGCAGGCGAGGTCGCCTGCGCTCTTTGCAAAGCAAAGCGCCTATGGCGGTTGCCATGCTGCGCAGCGTTCACCATTCCTCCGAGAAAGTTACCAACGCCGAGCGTTTCGCAGGCGAGGTCGCCTGCTCTCCAGGCTAACGCAGCGTTCTCCCTTCCTCCGAGAAAGTTACCGTCGCCGAGCGTTTCGCAGGCGAGGTCGCCTGCGCTCTTTGCGGAGCAAAGCGCCT
>CAYSQI010000034.1:0-27790 GCA_964433215.1 uncultured Bacteroides sp. | reverse complement strand
CCAACGACCCTCTGATTAACAGTCAGATGCTCTAACCGACTGAGCTATTGAAGCAGTTTTCTTACCCCCTCCGGGGTTTTGCGGTGCAAATTTACGCCAAAGTTTTGGCCTGTGCAATAGTTTCGCCACTTTTTTTCAAAAAAAGATGCAGATTATTGTTCTATACAGCCTTTTTTTGTAATTTCGCTTGTTAATTGTAGAGATAATCAAAGCAAAATCAGTAGATGAAAAAATTACTCATAGCTATTTGTGCGATTACGGTCGTCGCTATTGCCGGTATCGGTAATTTTGGCGCCGCCCGTGAGCCAAATAAAAAAGCAATGTCAAACAATATGTACCTCTTCAACCAAATCTTCAAGGAGGTACAAGCCGGCTACGTCGACTCGCTCGATGCCGATGCCTTGACACGGCGCGCCATTGATGCGATGCTCTCGGGTATCGACCCCTACACTGAATATTATCCCCCCGAAGAAGTCGAGGACCTGACGACTATCTCGTCGGGCACATACGGCGGTATCGGCTCTATCATTTCGACGCGCGACGGTCGTGTTTACATTTCACACCCTACGTGGGGCACGCCCTCGCGCAAGGCCGGTTTGCGCCACGGCGACGTTATTTTGGAAATCAACGGCGAAGCCGTGGATTCGGGCGTGCCGGTCGACAAAGTCAGCCGCCGCCTGCGCGGTCAGGCCGGCTCGACCGTGACTGTGAAGGTGCGCCGCCCCTGGGTCGAAACCGATTCGATATTGACATTCGACCTTGTGCGCCGCAATATTGAGGTGAATCCGTTGCCATATTTCGGCGTGGATTCGGCCGGAGTAGGCTACATACGTCTCACTACGTTTAATAATAAAAGTGCCGGAGCTGTGCGCGATGCCGTCAATGCCATGAAGCGCGAGGGTCGGCTCCGCGGCCTGATTCTTGACCTTCGCAGCAATGGCGGAGGCTTGCTCGAAAGCGCCGTTCAGATCGTAGGCCTATTCGTGCCTAAGGGTACCGAAGTGGTGCGTATGCGCGGCTCGGAGGATTCAGGCGAGAAGATTTATAAGACTACGCGCAAACCGCTCGACACTGAGGTGCCTCTGGTGGTGATGATCGACGAGTCGACTGCTTCATCGAGCGAGATTGTCGCCGGCGCGCTGCAGGACCTCGATCGCGCCGTCATCGTCGGTAGCCGCTCGTATGGCAAGGGCTTGGTGCAATCGTCGCGCCCGCTATTCAACAACGGCATGGTCAAGATTACCACAGCTCGTTATTTCATTCCCAGCGGACGTCTGATTCAAGCCATCGACTATCGTCACCGTGACAGTCACGGCAATCCGGCCCGCATACCCGATAGCCTCACCAAGGTGTGGTACACTGCCGCCGGTCGCCCCGTGCGCGATGGCGGTGGCATCACTCCCGATGTCGCTGTGGCCGATACCGCGATGAACCGTCTGCTCTACAATGTGATTAGCGATATGTGGGCCTACGATTTTGCCAATCGGTTCCGTGCTCGCCACGATTCAATTTCGGTCGATTGGACGGTCGACGACTCGGTGTTTGCCGACTTCAAAGCTTTCATCGACCCCGCCCGCTTCAAGTACGACCGTATGTCGGAGATGGGTATCGACTATCTGCGCGACGCCGCTCGCATCGAAGGTTATCTGAACGACTCTGTCGAAGCGCAGATCGAGCGTTTGGCGTCTATGATGCACCACGACTTGCAGCGCGACCTCGATTTTAACCGCGACGAGCTGATTGAAATCATCGATGGCGAAATCAGCGAACGATATTTCGACGACGGGCTGCTCGTGAAGCGCTCGTTGCGCTACGATCTCGAGGCTGATACGGCTCGCGCCGTGGTGCTCGACCCGGTGCGCTATCGTGCCCTCCTCACCCCGAAGAGCAAATGATACTTTCGGAGGTCGAGAATCTGTTCATGACTGCCGCTCGGCGGCGCGCTCTCAGTGCTCTTGTGGCTAAAAACGCTGCAAAGCGACCGACGCTGTGCTCGCTGGCCGGCTCCGCGGCGGCAATGGCCATTGCCGGAATCGACGTCGCGCCCGGCCGTCCGTTACTTGTAATCGGCTCTGACCCTGACGATGCCGGATACCTGTATCACGATTTGGTACGGCTCGCCGACGAGCAGGCTGTGGCCTTCTTCCCCTCGGGCTACAAGCGCGACATCAAGTACGGCCAAGTCGACGCCCCATCGGTAATCCTGCGCACCGAGGCGTTGAGGCGCCTTGGCGCTGCCGACCCCTCGCTGAAGTATGTGGTGACCTGCCCCGAAGCCTTGGCCGAGCAAGTAGCCTCGCGTGACCAAATCGACCGCGACACCGTCCGGGTCGAGTCCGGTCGTAAATACGACATGACTGAAATACAAGGTCGGCTGATAGCCTTGGGCTTCAAAGAGGTCGACTACGTCTACGAGCCCGGGCATTTCGCCGTGCGAGGCTCGATTCTCGACGTTTTCGGATATGGCGCCGAACTGCCCTTCCGCTTGGATTTTTTCGGCGATGAGGTCGACTCGATTCGTGTGTTCAATATCGAGACGCAACTTTCTGAAAGCCGTTTGCAAAGCGTTGATATTGTGGGCGATGTCGAAGCGCATACCGACACGGCCCGAGGCTTGTCGCTACTCGGCTACATCGACAGCTCTACGCTGATTGTTGCTCGTGAGCCCGACCGCACAGCCGACCGCATTGCGGAAATTGCCGCCGGACACATGTCGGAAAATGCTATGACAGCCGGCGATATCGACGAGCAGGCTATGAGCCGTGTCGTCGACCCCGAGCGATACCGCGCCGAGGACGCCGGCTTCCGCCATCTCTACTTCACGGCCGCTCCCGACGCTCCGGCCGCCGACGCTACTCTCAGCTTTGGCTGTACCCCTCAAGGCCTATATCACAAGAATTTCGATTTGATTGGCTCGGAATTCAGCAAGCTGCTTGCCGACGGATATAAGATATACATTCTGAGCGACAACGACCGCCAGTTCGAGCGTCTGCGTGCCATTTTTGACGACCGCGGCGACGATATCGCTTTTACGAGTGTCGAATCGACCCTTCACGAGGGATTTGTCGACCACGCTTCGAAAATATGCGTCTTTACCGACCATCAAATTTTCGACCGCTTCCATAAGTACACCTTGCGCAGCGACAAGACGCGTTCGGGCAAGTTGGCCATGTCGCTTAAGGAGCTTAACGCACTCGAAGTCGGCGACTACGTCGTGCACCTCGACCACGGCGTTGGCAAGTTTGCCGGCTTGTTGCGTACCGACGTCGGCGGACATACGCAGGAGATGATTAAGCTTGTGTATCAGAACAATGACATTATCTTCGTGTCGATTCACTCGCTGCACAAGCTTTCGAAATATCGCGGCAAGGAAGGTGTGCCGCCCAAGCTCAACCGTATCGGCTCCGGCCAGTGGAATAAGGTGAAGGAGCGCACCAAGTCGAAACTCAAGGATATCGCGCGCGATTTGATTCGACTTTACGCTCGTCGACGTCAGGAAAAGGGCTTCGCATTCTCGCCCGATACTTATATGCAGAACGAGCTCGAAGCTTCGTTCATCTACGAGGATACTCCCGACCAGCTCACTGCCACCAAGGCTGTAAAGGCCGACATGGAAAGCGACCGCCCGATGGACCGTCTCATCTGCGGCGACGTCGGTTTCGGCAAGACCGAAATTGCCGTGCGTGCCGCATTCAAAGCCGCTACCGACGGCAAGCAGGTGGCCATATTGGTGCCGACTACTGTCTTGGCCTACCAACACTACGTCACATTCAGCGAGCGCCTTAAAGACTTTCCCGTGCGTGTCGATTACTTGTCGCGTGCGCGCTCGCCTAAGCAGGTGAAAGAAATACTTGCCGACCTCGCCGCAGGCAAGGTCGATATAATCATCGGTACTCATAAGCTTATTGGTAAATCGGTGAAATTTAAGGACTTGGGTTTGCTCGTAGTCGACGAAGAGCAGAAATTCGGCGTTGCCGTTAAGGAAAAACTCAAGCAGCTGAAGGTGAACATCGATACCTTGACCATGAGTGCCACCCCAATCCCGCGCACGCTGCAATTTTCGCTGATGGGGGCTCGCGATTTGTCGGCTATCACTACTCCTCCGGCCAATCGCTACCCGATTGTGACGTCGGTAACTTCGCTCGACGATGATCTAATGTCAGAGGCTATCAACTTCGAAATGTCGCGCGGAGGCCAGGTGTTCATCGTCAACAACCGCATTGAGGGCCTGTCGACTCTGCAAAATATGGTCAATCGTCTTGTGCCGGATGCGCGTACTATCGTTGCCCACGGCCAGATGCCTCCCGAGCAACTCGAAAAGGCTATCGTCGATTTTGCCGCGCACGACTACGACGTGTTGCTGTCGACCACTATCATTGAGAGCGGCATCGACATGCCTCGAGTCAACACTATCATTGTCAACAACGCCCAGAACTTCGGCCTTAGCGAACTGCATCAGCTGCGCGGCCGTGTTGGACGCAGTTCGCGCAAAGCGTTCTGCTACTTGATGGTGCCGCCCGGCAATCCGCTTTCGCCCGTGGCGCGTCGGCGCTTGCAAGCTATCGAAAGTTTTTCCGACCTTGGCTCGGGTATTCACATTGCTATGCAGGACCTCGACATTCGCGGTGCCGGCAACTTGCTGGGAGCCGAACAGAGTGGCTTTATCGCCGACCTTGGCTACGAGACGTATCAGAAAATCCTAAAAGAAGCCGTCACAGAGCTGCGCACCGAAGAATTTGCCGAACTCGAACACGCTGCCAACGACATTGTCGACAGCGAAGATTTCGTGGCCGAATGTATTGTCGAGAGCGACTTGGAGCTACTGCTGCCGCCCACCTACGTGCCGCAAGCGTCGGAGCGCATCGCCCTTTATCAAGAACTCGACAGCATCGAACGCGACGACCAAATCTGCGCTTTTGCCGACCGTCTGCGCGACCGATTTGGCAAGCTGCCGGCCGAGACCGAAGAACTGCTGCGCGTGCCGCGTCTGCGCCGCTTGGCGCGCCGGCTCGGCATCGAAAAAGTCAACATCAAGGGTGGTGTGATGTACACCTACTTTGTGGGCGAGACCAACAAAGCTTATTATATGTCGCCAATGTTCGGCCGATTGCTTACGTATCTCACGGCTCATCCGCGTCGCGTGAAGATTCGCCAAAATTCTGCACGTCAGAGCTTTTCGTTCGACCACGTCAAGACTATCGCCGAAGCTGTTGCTATATTTGAAGAAGTACTTTCTCTACCCGCCAGTTGATGAATCCTATTGCCAAAATTTGTAAACTATGGAGCCAATGGCGCGACCTGCGTCGTATTCCCTTGCGCCTCGAATTTATTGTTACCGACTACTGCAACCTCAACTGCAAAGGTTGCACGCACTACTCGCCGCTTGCTGAAAAAGAATTTGCCGACTTAGACCGCATGGTCATGTCTATGGCTCATTTGGGCCGAATCGGAGCCGACAAGGTGGAGCAAGTCTATCTGATTGGCGGTGAAACTCTGCTATATCCGCAACTTGTCGAAGCCATGGAAGCCTTGCGCCGACACTTTCCCACTCAGCAGCTCTTTGTATTCACCAACGGGCTTTTGTTGCCTCGCATGTCTGACGAGTTCTGGGCAGCAGCCCGTCGACTCGACATTACGATGGCTCTGACCATTTATCCGATAAAGTTCGATTACGATGCCGTGCAGGCTCTGTGTCGTGAGCGTGGCGTTCGCTTTGAGATTTTTGGCGATCGCACAGTCTCTAATACTTTTTGGCGCTTCGCCCTCGACCCGACCAAGAAACAAAACCGCCGACTGGCTCACTTCAAATGCTACAACCGTGGTTGTGTGTCAATCATAGGCAATCGCCTTTATCCGTGTTCGATAAGTGCTTGTGTCAGTCATCTCAACAAAGCGGCCGGCACAGACTTTCGTCATGAGTCGGCCGACTGGCTCGCTGTTGATGACATCACAGATATTAAACAAGTAAAGCGCTTGCGCGATAATCCAGTGCCTTTTTGTGGGTATTGCGTCAACCCTCCGTCGGCTACGACCTATGGCCCCTCGCGTCGCATCGCTTCCGAGTGGGTCAATTCTTCCGATAGTCGTAGGCGTTAACGCCGGCGGTAGGTCAGTTGCACGGCGGCGGCGCGGCGACCTTCGGTGTGGATTTCGGTGGTGAACGCTTCTTCGGTTGTAGTTGACTTGCCGGTTACCAACTCGGCGGGCTTGCCGAAGTGGCATTCGTGCTCGAACGAGGCTTCGAGTCGGGCTATGTCGTGTGTCTTGTAGAAGTCGAGCGGCTGCAGATTGAGCACCGCTTCCAGGTAGCGGACAGTGTTGACATGTCCGTTGAAGTCGATGTCGGTGAAGCGGAATGTGTAGTCTGTGCGTTCTACGGCGCTATCAGGCGCGATGGCGAAGGCGCGACATTTGGGTACGGGACACGTGCGGTCGGCCGTGGGAAACGAGCTCCGGTCGAGTTGTGTCAGGTCGGCCATGCGTCGAGTTGATGTGTCAATCGCAACCCATACCGAGCGGATGTCGGCCACGACGGCGCCGGATTCGTCAGTCATGACAAAGCAGCGGTCGCTGAAGTACTTATTATAGCTCTCAATCCATGTGGTGAGTGTGTAGGTCTCGTTGATGGTCGGGTAGCGGTGAACGTCTATTGCCAAGCGAGCCAGCACCCAGCCCAGGCGGTGTTCGGATAGGTTGGAGTAGCCGATGCCGAGTGCGTTGGCGTGGAGGGTGGCTGCTTCGATGGCTCGCGCTGCAATCAGCGTTACGGGCATCAAGCCGCGAGCGTCGGTCTCGCCGGCGGTTAGAAAGCGAGTGATGGTGTATGTGTCGTTCTTGCTCATTTTTTTACTTTAGATTGGACCTTTTGAGCGTCGAATAGGTGTCGCTCACTGTGTAAAACAAATAAATTGCCTCTCGGTTTGCAGTGCAAATGTACGAATTTGGCGCTCATCTGCCAAATCTCCGCTTGATATTCCTTCGTATAAAGCAAGAGAGGACGCACCGTAGTGGTGCATCCTCTCTGCAAAGTCATTCAGTCGCGGCCGAGCCGCGGCGAGTTGTTCTGATTACTTGCCCGAGAGCTTCTCCTTCAGAGCTGCAAGAGCTTCGAGGTCGCCCAGTGTAGCCTTTTCGATAGGAGTATTTACTGCGGGAGCCTCTTCGCGGGGCTGACGAGCCTGACGCTTAGCCTTGCGTTCTGCATGCTTCTCTGCGCGAACTTCATCTTCGAAGATGCGGCTGTGCGAGAGGATGATGCGCTTGGATTCCTTGTTGAATTCGATTACCTTGAAGCTGAGCTTTTCGTCAACCTTGGCTTGCGAACCATCTTCCTTAGCGAGGTGCTTCGGAGTTGCGAAGCCTTCTACGCCGTAGGGCAGAGCTACTACTGCGCCCTTGTCGAGCATTTCGATGATGGTACCTTCGTGAACCGAGCCAACGGTGAATACGCCTTCGAATACATCCCAGGGATTTTCTTCGAGCTGCTTGTGGCCGAGGCTGAGGCGACGGTTGTCCTTGTCGATTGCAAGTACTTCAACTTCGATTTCGTTGCCGATCTGGGTGAATTCGCTGGGGTGTTTAATTTTCTTGGTCCACGACAGGTCGCTGATGTGGATCAGGCCGTCAACGCCTTCTTCGATTTCAACGAAAACGCCGAAGTTGGTGAAGTTGCGTACGCGGGCAGTGTGACGGCTGCCTACGGGGTACTTCTCTTCGATGTTTTCCCAAGGATCATTCTTGAGCTGCTTGATGCCGAGGCTCATCTTGCGGTCTTCGCGGTCGAGAGTCAGGATGACTGCTTCAACTTCGTCGCCTACCTTCATGAAGTCCTGAGCCGAACGCAGGTGCTGGCTCCACGACATTTCGCTTACGTGGATCAGACCTTCTACGCCGGGAGCGATTTCCAGGAATGCGCCGTAGTCAGCCATAACGACAACTTTACCCTTAACGTGGTCGCCCACCTTGAGGTTAGCGTCGAGTGCGTCCCATGGATGGGGCTGGAGTTGCTTCAGACCGAGAGCGATGCGCTTCTTCTCGTCGTCGAAGTCGAGGATAACGACGTTGAGCTTCTGGTCGAGTTCGACAACTTCGCTGGGCTTGGTCACGCGGCCCCAGCTGAGGTCGGTGATGTGGATCAGACCGTCTACGCCACCCAGGTCGATGAATACGCCGTAGGCGGTGATGTTCTTGACGGTGCCTTCCAGTACCTGGCCCTTTTCGAGCTTCGAGATGATTTCGCGCTTCTGCTGCTCGAGTTCTGCTTCGATGAGAGCTTTGTGCGAGATAACGACATTCTTGAATTCTTCGTTGATTTTAACAACCTTGAATTCCATTGTCTTGCCGACGTATACGTCGTAGTCGCGGATGGGCTTGACGTCGATTTGCGAGCCGGGGAGGAATGCTTCCAGGCCGAATACGTCTACAATCATGCCACCCTTGGTGCGGCACTTGATGAAGCCCTTGATGATTTCGTCGTTGGCAAGAGCGGCGTTGATACGCTCCCACGAACGCGATGCGCGAGCTTTCTTGTGCGATAGGACAAGCTGGCCTTTCTTGTCTTCGGGGTTTTCGATGAATACTTCCACTGTGTCGCCAACCTTGATTTCGGGGTTGTAGCGGAATTCGCTCATCGGTATGATACCATCGCTCTTATAACCGATGTTAACCACGGCCTCGCGCTTGTTCATCGCGATAATGGTACCTTCGATTACTTCTTTGTCTTTGACGGTGTTGAGCGACTCGTCATACGTGCGGGTGAGCTCTTCGCGAGATTTCTCACCGACTGTTTCGCCTTTTTCGTATGCTTCCCAATCGAAGTCTACGATGGCGGTTTTGGTTTGTTCTGCCATTTAAAAAGTTAATAATAAGTTAATTATACGTGCCGACGACACACTCGCCGACACACTCCGGCGGGCTGCTGCCCACTTTTGCGCCGCAAAGATAGCGCTTTTTTTTGACCTATGCAACACCTCCACTCTCATTTACAACACTTTCTGCGATTTTTTTATTGCTGCGATACCGATGTTGCTCGCTTGCGTGCAGCCCACAAACGCATATTTGGTAGCGTGGATTATTTTTCGTAATTTTGCAGCGAAAATCAACGACATAAAAAGATTATATACAATGTCAAGACCGGTCAGAGTCAGATTTGCCCCGTCGCCGACGGGACCGCTGCATATTGGTGGAGTGCGCACAGCACTTTATAATTACCTTTTCGCTCGCCAACACGGCGGCACAATGATTTTACGCATTGAAGATACGGATTCGCGCCGCTTTGTCCCCGGAGCCGAAGACTATATCAACGAGGCTCTGCACTGGCTGGGCATCGAAATCGACGAGGGTGTGCGCGAAGGAGGCCCCTACGGCCCTTACAAGCAGAGCGAACGCCGCGACATCTATCGCGAACACGTGAAGATGTTGCTCGACAAGGGTCGCGCTTATATTGCATTCGATACTCCCGAAGAGCTTGATGCCAAGCGCGCCGAAATCGCTAATTTCCAGTACGATGCTTCGACTCGTTCGATGATGCGCAACTCGCTGACCATGTCGGCCGACGAGGTGGAGCGCCTCATCGCTGAAGGTACGCCCTACGTGGTGCGTTTCAAGGTCGAGCCGGGTCGCGACGTAGTAGTCGACGACTTGCTGCGCGGCCGCGTCACCATCAAGAGCGATATCCTCGACGATAAAGTGCTGTACAAGAGCAGCGACGACCTGCCCACATATCACTTGGCCAACATCGTCGACGACCACTTGATGGAAGTGTCGCACGTAATTCGTGGCGAAGAATGGTTGCCCTCGGCTCCGCTCCACGTGTTGCTGTACGAAGCATTCGACTGGCAAGATACCGCCCCCGAATTTGTACATCTCCCCTTGCTGCTCAAACCCGATGGCAAAGGCAAGCTGTCGAAACGCGATGGCGACCGCCTCGGCTTCCCCGTATTCCCGCTCGAATGGCACGACCCCGCCAGCGGCGAGATTTCGTCGGGCTATCGCGAAAGCGGCTATCTACCTCAGGCTGTGGTCAACTTCCTCGCCTTGCTGGGCTGGAATCCCGGCGACGACACCGAGGTGATGTCCATGCAAGAACTCATTGAAAAATTCTCGTTTGCTCACTGCTCGCGTTCAGGAGCCAAGTTTGCTTACGAGAAAGGTAAGTGGTTCAACCACGTATATATCGAAAACACTCCGGAGGCCGAGCTCGCTCGCCTGTTCAAGCCGGTTATGGCTGCCGAAGGTGTCGACATGGATAAGTTCGGCGACGAGTATATACAAGCTGCCTTGGCCACCGTCAAGGGTCGCGCCAACTTCGTGAAGGACTTTGTCGAACAAGCCGGATTCTACTTCCGCGCCCCGCAGACCTATAGTCCTAAGGATATTCGCAAACGCTGGTCGGCCGAGACTCCGGCTCTGATGGCGCGCTTGATTGAAATTCTCAACTCACTGCCCGACTTCAAGGCCGCCACTGCCGAGCCTGCCGTAATGGAATGGATTAAGGGCGAAGGCCTGCACATGGGCAACGTCATGAACGCCTTCCGCCTGGCCGTCGTCGGCGAATGCAAGGGCCCGCACATGTTTGAAATTACCGAGATACTTGGTCGCGACGAGACTGTCAATCGTCTGCAATCGGCCATCGATCGTATTCATATAGATGAACCCGCTGTATAACGCAGGTATAGCTCTTTTTGGCGCCGGCTTGAAGCTGGCGTCAATGCGTTCGGAGAAGATTAGCGAGATGTTGCGCGGTCAACGTCAGACGCTGGCTACTCTCGGACAGATTCGCCGCGAGGTCGCTCCCGAGGGCTTCGACGTCTGGTTTCATGCTGCCTCGCTTGGCGAATTCGAGCAAGGCCGCCCGCTCATCGAACGCTTGCGCCGCGAGCAGCCTCAGCTGAAAATTTTGCTAAGCTTTTTCTCACCCTCAGGCTATCGTGTGCGACGCGACTACCCGGGTGCCGACGCGGTGGTGTATCTGCCCGTCGACTCGCTGTCGAATGTTCGTGCCTTTCTCGACGCTGCCGCGCCTCGCAAGGCATTTTTCATAAAATACGAATTTTGGGGCAATTACCTCTGCGAACTTCACCGTCGCAGCATCCCTACATATATTATATCGGCTATATTTCGACCCGGTCAGCGCTTCTTCCGCCCATTCGGCGGCATGTGGCGTCGCTTGCTCGGATACTTCGACCACCTGTATGTGCAGGACGAGGCGTCGCGTAGCTTGCTTGCCGGTATCGGCATCGACTGCGTCACCGTAGCCGGCGACACTCGCTTCGACCGCGTCACCGACATTATGAACACTCATAAGCCACTCCCGGCTGCCGTAGCGGAGTTGGCTGCCGGTGATGAATTCACACTGGTGTGTGGTAGTACTTGGCAACCCGACGAGGAACTCATCATCCCCTGGTTCAAAAAATATCCGAAGCTGCGTCTGATAATGGCACCACACGAGTTCGACCATCGGCGTGTCGACAATCTGCTCGAACGCCTTGGCCGCTCGGAGTCGTGCTGCTTGTCGTCGCTGAAGGCCGACGAACCTCTGCCGGCCGGTTGCCGTGCCTTGGTTATCGACTCGTTCGGCTTGCTGAGCAGTCTGTATGGCGTGGCCGATGCAGCTTATGTGGGAGGCGGTTTTGGCGCCGGTATTCATAACATCAACGAGGCTGCCGTCTACGGCATACCCGTGATCTTCGGCCCGAAATATCAGAAATTCCGCGAAGCATTCGATCTGATTGAAGCCGGCGGCGCATTCTCTGTGGCCGATAAGACCGCTTTCGACCGCGTCATGGACCATTTGTTCGACGATGCCGCTGCTCGCAAGGTAGCCGGCAAGGCAGCCGGTGACTACATTGCTCGCAGCATAGGCGCTACTGATATCATTTACAACGATATATTTACTCGATAAACCTCCTCAACTATGATCAAAATCGGACTTTCGGCCAAAGCACCCGACTTTGTGGCGCTGGTCAGACACCTGAAATCGCACCCCGATGTCGAAATTGTGTGGATTACTAATGCGGGTCGTCAAGCCGTGGTCAGCAACTTGTTCCCCGAGCTGACAGGCGAATACGACGGCAAATTCGCTGAAGACGAAGACTTCGATGCAATCGACCTCTATATCGGTCCGTGGACTCCGGAAATCGACACTCACCCCGAGGTGAAGGCCATCGTTTTCGGTGCCGCCGATGGAGCTGCTGCGGCTGAAAGCGGCTTGGCCGAATTCAATCGCAAGGCCCTGGTGCGCGGCGCTCGCGTGGCCGTGGTGCCGGAGTTGACCGAAATACTTGGTGCCTTGGCGCTGATGCCACTGGCTCGCAACTTGATGTTGACCTCTCCGATCACCGGAGCCATTCTGCTGCCCGAAACCGAAACTCGCTATGCCGAGACTGCCATCGGACCTCTCGGCGAGGCTCGATTCGTGCAGCTTCGCCGAACCCTTACCTCGCTCCAGACTTCGTTTGCAGCCCCGATTCGCCTCTTGGGCTTCACGACGGCCGACGACGTGGCTATGGCTACTCTGGAAGTCGACTGTCGCCTCGGCGTCTCTGATGTGGCGAAGCTCTACCACAATTTCTACGACGACCATCGCCATGTGACTATTCTCGAAGACCCCATTCACGATGTCTGTGCGGCCATGGTGCGCGGCACGTACAAGGCTGTGGTGTCGCTTAATAGCGACGGCTCGACGCTCACCGTCACTGCCGCCGTCGATAGCCGTCGTCGCACCGGAGCCGGTGCAGCCTTGCATCTGCTCAATCTCCTTTTCGGCCTCGACGAACTCACAGGATTTAAGTACTGATTAATCAAAACTCATCGATATGGCTCTGTGGCTTACGATTATACTACTGGTTATTTCTAACGTGTTCATGACCTTCGCCTGGTACGGCCATCTGAAGCTGCAGCAGATGAAGGTGATCAGCGACTCCACTCCGCTCTGGATTGTCATCGTGCTCTCGTGGCTGATTGCTCTGGCCGAATATAGCTTCATGGTGCCTGCCAATCGCATCGGCTTTGCCGGCAATGGCGGCCCATACTCGCTCACTCAGCTTAAGGTTATGCAGGAGGCTATCACCCTGATTGTGTTCACACTTTTCACCGTAGTGTTTTTCAAAGGCGAATCGCTTCACTGGAACCACCTGGCAGCCTTCGTCTGCCTCGTCTCCGCTGTCTACTTTGCCTTCATGAAATGACGGTGCGAGTCGCCACGCTCGCTTGCTTACCTCCTTTTGGCGCGCCATTAATCAAATTTTAACGCTTGGCGTGGCGGGCAATCGCCGAAAAGTCACTAACTTTGCCCCTTGATAATTTTGACCCGCAGTTGAGGAAATTTTTGCTATATATAGTATTGCTGTTGTCGTTGCCGCAAATTGTGGTAGCGCTGGCCGATGTTTCCGATACTGAGCCCTCGTTATCGCTCCCCGCCGACATTGATTCATCGTTGACCGATACAGTCGCGTCGGTGCGGCCGTTTGTTCATGCTTTGTCCGAGCCCGACAGCTTCGCGCCCGACTCGGCCGCTATACTCGTGGCCGATAGTCTCGGCAGCGACTCGGCTTCGGCAGCCGCTCCGGTTGATACATTCAAAGCGTATCTGCGACCTGTCACCAAGAAGGTCGACCTCGACAACGCTGTCGACTTCTCCGCTGCCGACTCTATGATTATCTTGCGTCGCGACTCCGCCTTCATGTTTGGCAACAGCCGTGTCACATACGGCGATATTAAACTCGAATCAGCCAATATCGAGATGGACCTCAACGACAACACGGTCTACGCCGTCGGCGTGCCCGACTCAGTGGGCGACATGCAGGGCTCGCCTGTCTTTAGCGAAGGTCAGACGCAGTACGAAGCCGGAAACATGCGCTATAACTTCAAGACCGGCAAGGGATACATCTCCAACGTAATCACCGAGCAAGGCGAAGGCTACCTCACAGGCGGCACCACCAAGCGCGACTCCATAGGCGCTTTCTATATCGCCAACGGACGCTATACCACCTGCTCCGACCACGAGTGCCCGCACTTCTACTTCAACCTTTCGAAAGCAAAAGTGCGCCCCGGCAAGGATATCGTCACCGGCCCGGCATGGATGGTGCTTTCGGGTCTGCCTCTGCCTCTGGCCGTCCCCTTCGGCTACTTCCCGTTCACCGACAGCTACTCGTCGGGTATCATCGTGCCTTCGTTCGGCGACGACTATCAGCGCGGTTTTTACCTGCGCGATGGCGGTTATTATTTTGCAATCAACGACAACATCGACCTCGCTCTGACAGGTGAAATTTACACCAAAGGCTCGTGGGGTATCACGGCCACATCGACTTATTCGCGTCGCTACCGCTACTCGGGCAACTTCAATATCAGCTACCTGAAGTCGATCTACGGCGAAAAGGGCAGCCCCGACTATTCGCAGCAGACCAACTTCCAGATTCTCTGGAGCCACAGCCAGGATTCGAAAGCCAACCCGAACATGAATCTCTCGGCCAGCGTCAATTTCACCACGGCCGGATATTCGCGCAACGACCTCAACTCCTACTACTCGAGCGCTTTCACCGAGAACACCAAGAGCTCGACTATCAACATGACATATCGCTTCCCCAACTCGAAGTGGTCGCTATCGACTACCATGAGTGTGGCTCAGCGTACACAGGACTCGACCCTCTCCGTGTCTTTCCCCAACTTTACCCTCACCATGGCTCAGACCAACCCGTTCAAGCGCAAGCACAAGGTCGGCTCCGAGCGTTGGTACGAAAAAATCCGCATGAGCTACTCGGGTCAGTTCCAGAATTCGCTCACCGCCAAGCAGGATGTTTTCTTCAAGAAAAGCCTTATCAAGGACTGGCGCAACGGTATGCAACACCGCATCCCTATCTCGGCCACATTCAACGCATTCGGCGTGCTTAATATCACCCCGAGTGTTAACTTCACCGACCGTATGTACACCAGCAAGGTGCGCCGCTCGTGGGACCCCAACGCCTCGGCCGAAGTGGTCGATACCACTTACAGCTTATACAACGTCTACGATTTCAGCGCCTCTGTGTCGATGGATACCAAGATTTATGGTTTTTGGCGCCCTGTCGGCTTCTTGAAGAAGAAAATCAAGATGATTCGCCACGTCATCACGCCGTCGGTGTCGCTCAGCGGTGCTCCCGACTTTGGTGCGAAATTCTTCGGCTACTACGGCGAATATTCATACACCGATGCAAACGGCCAATTGCGCACCAAGCGCTACAGCCATTTCCCTAACGCTCTCTATGGCGTTCCGGGCGAGGGCAAGCAGGGTACTCTGTCGTACTCGATTGCTAACAACCTCGAGATGAAGGTCAACACCGACGACTCTATCGGCGAAAAGAAAGTGTCGCTTATCGAAAACTTCACCATCGGACAGAGCTACAACTTCGCTGCCGACTCGCTCAACTGGTCGAACATCAACACATCACTGCTTCTGCGACTTACTAAGGGCTTCAATCTGAACCTATCGGCCACGTGGGACGTCTATACCTATCAGCTCAACGCCAACGGCCAGCCCGTGCGCGTAAATATTCCGCGTTGGAAAGCCGGCAAGGGCATCGGTCGTCTGTCCAGCACAGGCACTTCGTTCTCGTACACCTTCAACAACGACACTTTCAAACGCAAAAACAAAGACAACACGGATCCTAATTCCGGCAATCAAAACGACTCGCAGCAGCAGTCGGGCGCTGAAGCCGACCGCAGGCGACAGGATGAACTTGATGGCGATAATTCATCGACCGACTACGATCTCGATGCCGATGGCTATGTGCGCTGGAAGGTGCCTTGGAACCTGACTTTCAACTATTCTATCGGCTACGCCTACGGCGCTTTCAACTACAAAAAGATGGAGTACGATGCGCGTATCACGCAGAACCTGAGCCTGTCAGGCTCTATTCGACCCACACCCGGCTGGAACTTCTCGTTCACAGCTTCGTATAACTTCGACACGCATCGTCTGGCCTATATGAATTGCAATATCTCGCGCGACCTCCACTGCTTCACCATGCGTGCAAGTTTTGTTCCCGTCGGGCCATACAAGAGCTACACGTTCAACATCGCCGTCAAATCGGCGATGCTCAGCGACCTCAAGTACGACAAGCGTTCGTCTATGGCTAACGGCGTCACTTGGTATTAGCCTTTTCGAGGATACTTTGTTGGCAATGTCGCCGAAATTTGTTATTTTTGCGACATTAAAATCTGCTGACCATGAGATATATTAGCGCGGTACTCGTGTTTGTGGCGCTATCTATAGTCACTGCCTGTGGCGAAACCGATGCGGAGCGCGATCTGCGCATCGCGGCTATGTCGTCGCTCGACCTTTTCAATTATCTTGGCAATGCCGAAAATATTCACCCAAAGGTGCTGTATTTCGACCGGGGTTGGGGCGGCTATCCCTTTTGGATGGCTTATACGCCGTATCCGAAGGGCGACACCAAGTGCGAAAATCCCTGCATAGCTGTCTCGGACGATGGCGTCGCTTGGACTGCTCCCGATGGCTTGGACAATCCGCTCGCTCAGCCTCCGGCCGGAGGTTATAATAGCGACACACACCTCGTTTTCAACTCGGCCGACAGCACTGTCGAATGTTGGTGGCGGGCCTACGACACCAAGAGCAAGCGCGACTATTTGTTGCGACGTATCAGTGCCGATGGGGTGAATTGGTCGGCTGCCGAGGTCGTTCTGCCTGCGTCGGCCGACCGCACTTGGCAGTGTCTCAGCCCGGCTGTTTCCATTATCGACGGTCGCTACGTGATGCTTTACAGCGATGGCGCGCAAATCTATATAATGCGTAGTGCGGCTCCGGCTCCCGATGTCAACTGGCTCGCACCGGTCAAAGTTGAAATCCCGTTTATAGGTCGTCTTTATTGGCATCAGGATATGCTCGTCGACGACGATGGCCGCGAAGCCGTCGTGGTGGCTTGCGGCTATGGCAATGGCGGTAACAACAACTCCGCCGACCTCTTCGGCATGATTATTGACCTCGAAACCGCCCGAAGTACCGAGCCGGTGATGCTGATCAAGCGCGGAAGCGCTAATTGGACGATAACTTCGCGTTCGCTCTATCGCTCCTCTCTGGTGCGAATCGGAAGTCGTTACAGGCTGTACTATAGTTGCATCAGTACTGATTGGCATCGACACCTCGACTTTCTCGAAGGCGACTGGGAGGCCTTTGTAGCCCGTCTGCGCCCCAACTGACATTCCTTTTTAATCCACATACCCGCAGTTTTTTCGATGTTTTTAGGGTGGGGTGGGTGCTATGTCGCGGTTTTTTAGTAACTTTGCTCTCCAAATACCTACTGAAATGAGACGATGGCGCATTGAGGACAGCGCGGAGCTGTACAATATCAACGGCTGGGGCCGTAATTATTTTTCGATCAACGACAAAGGTCATGTCGTGGTAACTCCTCGCAGCGGGTTCGCTTCCGTAGATTTGCGTGAAGTGATGGACGAACTGAAAATTAAAGATATTTCAGCTCCTGTACTGTTGCGTTTTCCGGATATCCTCGACAATCGCATTGAGAAAATCTCGAAATGTTTTGAGCAAGCTGCCGAAACTTACGACTACAAGGCTCACAATTTTATGATTTATCCTATCAAGGTAAATCAGATGCGTCCTGTCGTCGAGGAAATTGTCACTTACGGCAAGAAATTCAACATCGGCCTGGAAGCCGGCTCCAAACCTGAGTTGCACGCCGTCTTGGCTACTAATATTGCTGATAATGCGCTGATTATCTGCAACGGCTATAAGGATGCCAATTACATCGAGCTGGCGCTGCTCGCTCAGAAGATGGGGCGTCGCATCTACCTTGTCGTCGAAAAACTCAACGAACTGTCGCTTATCGCCGACATCGCTCGCCGTCTGAAAATCAAGCCTAATATCGGTATCCGCATCAAACTTTCGGCTTCCGGCTCGGGTAAGTGGAGCGAAAGTGGCGGCGATTCGTCGAAGTTCGGCCTCAACTCGTCGGAACTGCTCGAGGCGCTTTCAATTCTGCGTAAGCGCGGTCTTGAAGACTGCTTGAAGCTCATTCACTTTCATATCGGTAGCCAAATTACAAAAATTCGCGTCATAAAGAATGCTCTGCGCGAGGCTACACAATTCTATGTGCAGCTTAGCAAAATGGGCTTCGATATCGACTTTATCGACATTGGTGGCGGCCTCGGCGTCGACTACGACGGCACGCGCTCCAGCTCGTCGGAAAGCTCGATGAACTATTCAATTCAGGAATACGCCAACGATGCTGTCTCGGCTATCGTCGAGGCTTGTACTAAGAACGACCTCAAACAGCCAAATATTATCACCGAGAGCGGACGCTCGCTGACTGCCCACCACTCGATTCTCATCCTCGAAGTGCTCGAAACGGCCGAGTTGCCGCGATGGAAGGACGATGCCGTCGTTGGTGAGGACGCTCACGAGTTGGCTCGCGAGCTATTCGAAATCTGGGACCGGCTCAGCCAGCAAAATCTTTTCGAAAGCTGGCACGACGCCCTACAGATTCGCGAGGAAGCCCTCGACCGCTTCTCGCTCGGACTGCTCGACCTGACCACGCGTGCTCAAATCGAAAAACTCTTCTGGTCGGTGGCTCGTGAAGTCGGCGAAATTGCCGACACCATGAAACACGTGCCCGAGGAGCTGCGCAAGATTGCGCGTATGATTCCCGAGAAGTATTTCTGCAACTTCTCGCTCTTCCAATCGCTTCCCGATGCCTGGGCTGTCGACCAGATGTTCCCGATTATTCCGCTCGACCGTCTCGATGAGCGTCCGGGTCGCACCTGTACTATTCAGGATATGACCTGCGACAGCGATGGTAAATTGGCCAACTTCATCACCTCGACCGGCTCGAAAGGCGCGCTGCCCGTTCACGCTCTGCGTCCCGGCGAGCCCTATTACCTCGGCGTGTTCCTTGTCGGAGCCTACCAGGAAATCTTGGGCGATATGCACAACCTCTTCGGCGATACCAACGCCGTGCATATCAGTGTCTATCGCGACCGTTACGAAATCGACCAGGTAATCGAAGGCGAGAGTGTCGACGAAGTGCTCGAATACGTGCAGTTTAACCCCAAAAAGCTCGTGCGCAACGTTGAAGCTTGGGTGACTGCCTCTATGAAAGCCGGTACTATCTCGCCCGACGAAGGTCGCGATTTCGTGTCGACATACCGGGCCGGTCTCTTTGGCTACACTTATCTCGAACGCGACTGATGCGTTGTTTTATTGACCTGGCTTATCGCGGTGCTGCCTATCACGGCTGGCAGGTGCAACCCGGCCAGGTTACCGTGCAGCAGGTTATCGAGCAGGCATTGCAGCGTCTGCTCGGTCGTCCTGTGCCTATCGTGGGCGCCGGCCGCACTGATGCCGGTGTCAACGCTCGTCGCATGATTGCACATGTCGATTTCGACGACGATTTCGACTCATCGTCTCCGACATTTTTGCGCTCGCTCAATGCCCTCTGTGGCCGCGACATAGCCATTCGTGCCATTCGCGCGGTTCACGATGATGCTCACGCGCGTTTTGACGCTACAGCCCGTACTTATCGCTACTTCGTGCACACGGCCAAGGACCCGTTTGCCGGCGAATTGTCGTGGCAAGCTCCGCCTTCGCTTGATTTCGATGCGATGAACAGCGCCGCACAGTGCCTTCTTGGCCGGCGCGATTTCACTTCGTTCTCGAAGTTGCATACCGATGTCAGGACTAATATTTGCGACCTGCGTGCCGCCGCCTGGCATCAGACCGACGAGTCGCATTGGTACTTTGAGATTACGGCCGACCGATTTCTGCGCAACATGGTACGAGCCGTGGTCGGTACGCTTGTCGATGTCGGCCGCCACAAGATTTCAGAGGCCGGCCTCATTGATATTCTTAATGCTCGCGACCGCTGCGCCGCCGGTACATCTATGCCCGGAGGGCCGCTCTTCCTCTGGGATGTCGCTTACGACTATATTTCCTTCGACTGACCAAACTATTCCATTGCGAACGCTTTGACTCCTTGCTCTTTTTTCAAGGCTGGGACGCTCGCTATTAGTCGATTCTTTTGCCGTAGTAGTAGGTGTTATAGTTGTCTTTGGCGTAGCCGTGCTTGAGAACTATGAAGCTGCCGGCTTGGGCGTCCGGAATTATTGTGCCGTCGAAGTACACATGCCAAGTGTCTTTTGCGTAGCCGTCAGTGAGTAGTGTGAAGGTGCCAGGTTTGGCATCGGGTATGGTTCCGCCATAAAAATACACGTTCCAGTCGTCTTTGGCATAACCGTCAGTGAGGATGGTGAAGCTATTTGCCGATGCGCCTTCCATTTTGACACCATTGTGGTAGACGTTCCAGCTGTCTTTGGCGTAACCGTAGTCTAAGTCGTTGAAAGTGCTGCTTTGGGCTCCGTCGATTTTCGTTCCCCAATAATACACCGCCCAAGCATCTTTGGCATAACCATTGCTGAGAGCTTTAAAATTTCCAGCTGATGCACCCTCTACGATGTGACCATCGAAGAATACTTTGTCATTGATGACCATATAAGATGGTTGACGGTAGTAATGATGGTGATAGTTGCGATGTCCGCATTGTTCATAGGCGGTTTGCTCAGTATGCTCTCTATGCCGGTTTTGTGCGGCGGTATTAGTGGCAACAAATCCGATGGCTAAGGTCAGAAGTATTATTAGCTTTTTCACGACGTTTTTTCTTTTCTTAGATGTGCATATCAGTCGATGGTTTAAGTCGATGCTTATATAATTCTTATCACGCTCATGTTGTCCTGTTTCAGTTTGTTTCAGTTTGTTCTAAATTTTGTACATTGCATTCATTTTGCTTGCAAAATATTTTGTAGAGCGACATAATGTTACTATATTTGCAAACTTGTTTTTCAATTTGTTAAAAATTCACGCAATAGTATGTCTCTAATAATTCCTCTAAGATACAATCGCAAATTGCTTCCCGAGACCACTGAGGTCGCAATCAAGATGATAAAGCAACATTTTCAGCAAGCACTCGCCAAAGCGCTTGGACTGCGGCGCGTCACTGCTCCTTTGTTTGTCATGTCGGGAACCGGATTGAACGACGACCTCAACGGCGTGGAACGCCCCGTCAGTTTCCCGGTAAAAGCCCTTGGCGACCGTCGGGCCGAAGTCGTGCACTCGTTGGCTAAGTGGAAACGTGTGAAGCTCGGTGCTTATGACATAGCGCCCGGCTATGGCATTTACACCGATATGAATGCTATTCGTGCCGACGAGGACCTCGACAACTTGCATTCGCTCTACGTCGACCAATGGGATTGGGAGCAAACCATTCGCTCATCCGAACGAACAGTTTCCTACCTCAAACAGACTGTCGAAAAAATCTACGACGCTATTCGCCAAACCGAGCTGGCCGTTTACGAGCAATTTCCGCACATAACTCCGCGCCTGCCCCGGCAAATCACTTTTTTTCACTCCGAAGAGCTGCTTCAACTCTATCCCGGACTTTCTCCGCAAGAGCGCGAGCACTGCGCCGCACGCGAGCATGGTGCCATTTTTATCATCGGCATAGGTGCACCACTATCCGACGGACAGCCTCACGACCGTCGCGCTCCCGACTACGACGATTGGAGTACACCTAACGACGATGGTTTCGTCGGGCTCAACGGCGACTTAATCGTCTGGGATTCGGTGCTGAATTGCTCGGTCGAACTTTCGTCGATGGGCATTCGTGTCACTGCCGATTCGCTCAGCCGACAATTGGATGCTTGCGGATGCTCTGAACGAGCCGAGCTCGACTTCCATCGTCGTTTGCTGGCCGGTGAATTGCCATGCTCGATTGGTGGTGGTATCGGGCAAAGTCGAATGTGTATGTTCCTCCTTCAGAAAGCCCACATTGGCGAAGTACAAGCCTCAATCTGGCCAAGCGAGCAAATCGCTCTCTGTGCCAAAGCCGGCATCGAACTACTTTAAGCTGCTCAGATTTAAATAATTAACCCGACCGGATTAGGTCGCCTGAGTGTAGTTAATTGCCATTTTTTTTGCAACGTGCTGATACTTAGGCTATTACCCCCCCCTAAGCCAAAAATTGCTCAAAAAAATTGCATTTATAAGATTTTCAGCCTAAATTTGTAGTTGTAATTCACAATTTCTTGGCATTGGACATTAGTAAAGGGAGATACTTTATCCAATAATGCCGAGTGTTTTTTATTGAAAGAGCTACTTTGAAGTGCCATATTGCTATGTGGCACATTTTAGGAGAATGTTGATGAGAGACCGGATAATTGAGAAGATTAGTCATAATTTGCTGATCAACAGGTTTATGTCGGCGCCGTCGCCTCGTTGGCTGGTGCTGGGCGTTGATTTGTTGTTGGTGGCGCTAAGTTGCTTGGTCACATATACTTTCAACCCTGATTCGAATTATCAGACTTTTGGCCCATGGGATACGCCACTGACGCGTGGCGCTATCGTATTCGCTGTCTATATGGCGCTGATGCCTTTGGTTCATACGTATCGCTACATAGTTCGCTTGTCGATGGTGGAGGATATGTATCGTATTGTGGTGCTGGTTGTTGCATCTTCGATTTTTTTAGCTCTGATTTCGGGCACTTGCTATGCAGCTACCGGCTTACGCTATTTCGACCTTTGGAATGTATTCGTAATCGGCTTGATGGCGTTCTCGTCGCTGATGCTCGTGCGCTTGGCCATCAAGTATTTCTATCGCCAATTGTCGAGTGTCGAGAAGCGCCGCAAGCGCGTCATCCTGTTTGGGTCGACGGTCAATTCGTTTGCCGTAGCCACGCAGCTCAACGCCGAAGTCGATGGCTCGTTCAAGGTCGTTGCATTGCTGACCCTCTCGCCGGAAGTTAATTCGAAATACATCAACGATATACCGGTATTCAAATACGACCCTGCGTCGGTTGGCGACCTCTTCAAACGCTATAATTGCAAGCGTCTGATTTTCCCGGCGATGCAGTTGAAATTCATACGCGGTGGCGCAGCCGATGTTTTTTTGAAAAACAACATTCAGTTGCTGATGTATAGTGGCGTTGAAAAGTTCGACAATTCGGCCGACAACGCCTCGAATAATGTGTCGGCCAACGTTCGCGATATTCATATCGAAGACCTTCTTGGTCGCGATGTTATTAAATCTGATATCACCGAGGTCGAAAATGTGCTGCGCGACCAGATCGTGATGGTCACGGGCGCTGCCGGCTCGATTGGCTCGGAAATTGTCAACCAAGTGGCGGCTATGCGTGCCGGCGAGCTTATACTGCTCGACCAAGCGGAAACGCCCATGCACGAGCTTCAGCTGATGATGGAGCAGAAGCACCCCGATGTGAAAATTCACCTGTTCATTGCCGATGTGGCCAATCGCGACCGTATCGAGCAGGCTTTCAAGCGATATCGACCCAGATATGTGTTCCACGCTGCCGCATACAAGCACGTGCCCATGATGGAACGCAACCCCTCTGAAGCAGTCATGACCAACGTGATCGGTACAAAGAATCTTGCTGATTTAGCCGTCGAATACGGCGTCGAAAAATTTGTGATGATTTCGACCGACAAGGCCGTGAACCCGACAAACGTCATGGGTGCCTCGAAGCGAATTGCCGAAATTTACGTACAGTCGCTTTTCTTCAACCTCTCGCGACGCAAGCTCGACGGATGCGTCACGCGCTTCATCACTACTCGCTTCGGCAACGTCCTCGGCTCGAACGGCTCGGTGATTCCTTTGTTCCGTCGCCAGATTGAGCAAGGTGGACCAGTGACGGTCACTCACCGCGACATCATACGCTACTTTATGACCATCCCCGAGGCTTGCTCGCTCGTGCTCCAGGCCGGCACGATGGGCAATGGCGGCGAAATTTACATCTTCGACATGGGCCAACCTGTAAAAATCTACGATCTGGCCGAGCGTATGATTTCGCTGTCCGGTCTCCGCCCGGGACAAGATATTGAGATTATCGAAACCGGCCTCCGCCCAGGCGAAAAACTCTACGAAGAGCTTCTCAACGACAAAGAAAAGACTATGGCTACGCGCCACAACAAGATAATGATTGCCAAGGTGCGCGTGTACGACTACGACGATGTAGCTTCGCATCTCGCTACGCTCAAAGATTGTACCGACCTCGGCGATTACCACGACATTGTGGCCGAAATGAAGCGCATAGTGCCTGAATTTAAGTCGAAAAACTCCGTTTGGGAAAGCGTCGACGATGAAATTAAGAATGAAGAATTGATAAAAGAAATACAGATATGAAACGTACATTGATTGCCCTGTTTGCGGCTTTGGTGCTGAGCTCGCCCTCTCTGACGGCTTCCAGCCCTCTCGATTTTCTGTCGGGCATTGTTAGCTCCGTGACTTCAAGCGACAAGTTCGAAATTAAAGACCTTGAAGGCACGTGGCAATATAAGTCGCCCGCTGTTTCGTTCAAGAGCGACGACGCCTTGGCTAAAGCCGGCGGTGCTGCTGCTTCGGCTGCCGCTGAAGGCAAGCTCGCTCCTTACTACAAGAAGTTGGGCCTCAACTCTATCAAAATTACTTTTGACGCCGAAGGTAACTTCACTATCGCTGCGAAAAAATTCACATTGGCCGGCGTTGCTGTCAAAAACGGCGACACCGGTGAGTTGACACTCCAGTTCCAAGCTGCCGGGAAGATTAACCTCGGACAAATATCGGCCGTCGCTACCAAAGACGCCACCGGTATGCTGACTCTGACCCTCGATGCTACTCGCGTCATCGGCATCGTTCAGAAGGTCGCTACATTTGCCAACAATCAGACGCTCAATACGCTGTCGCAGATGCTCGACAAATACGACGGTATATACGCCGGCGCCAAATTCAAAAAGAAATAACGACATCCGTCATTCACACTTGTGCGGCCGACCCCTAGTATTTCGGGGCCGGCCGCTCAATTCCTACGTATGCCGACCGAGCGCGCAGCCTCGCTACACCCAGAACTTTTGCTCGCTGCCGTTTTGTTGGCAGGTTCACAGATTTTTTGTACTTTTGTGCCATACCTTGAAAAACACTAATTATGCCAGCACGCCACATATCATTCGAAATTGAGCCCGAAGTAGCTGCCGCCGCGCCGCACCTGACCGAAATTATCGTTACAGCCGATATCAAAAACCCACCGACGTCCGATGCCTTATGGGCTGAAATCTCTGCCGCTGCTGCCGCCGTGCGCGATACCACTCCGATGGAGATGGTCAACAAACGCCCGTCGATTGCTGCTATACGTGCCGCCTACAAAGCCTTGGGCAAGGAGCCCAATCGCTACCGCCCGTCGTCGGAAGCGCTCTGCCGGCGCTGTGTCAAAGGCCTCGAACTCTATCGCTCGCTGGCTGTAATTGATCTTATCAACCTGATTTCGATCGTCACAGGCCACTCGATCGGCGGGTTCGACCTCGACAAAGTGCAAGGCGATATCGTGCGCCTCGGCGTAGGGCGTGAAGGCGAACCCTACGAAGCCATCGGCCGTGGCCCGCTCAACATCCACTGCCTGCCCGTAATTCGCGATGCTGTCGGCGGTATCGGCACACCCACGTCCGACAACGATCGTACCAAATTGTCGCCACAAACCACCGCTTTGCTGATGACGATTCACCTCTATTCCGGACCCGACGATGCCGACCGCATGGAAGCGCTCACTCGACGTCTGCTCACTGATTATGCCGACGCCCGCAACATTTCGTTCACTCGCTACACACAATCATAATGGAAATTTTGAAATTTTTCGGCGATAACATCAACGAACGGCACATCGCTCGCGCTGTCCGAGTGCTTGAAGACGGTGGCATCATCATCTTTCCGACCGATACCCTCTACGCGCTCGGCTGCGACGCCTTGTCGAACCGTGCTATCGAGCGATTATGTGCTATCAAGGGCATAAATCCTGACAAGCAACTGCTCTCGATCGTGTGCGACGGCATATCCATGGCGTCAGACTACGCCCGTATTGACAACCACGCATTCCGGCTGCTCAAGGACCACCTCCCCGGGCCGTTTACCTTCATCTTGCCCGGCTCGACTCGCCTGCCCAAGGTGTTTAAAGGCCGTCGAAGTGTAGGCGTGCGCGTCCCGGCCAACGACATCGCTACCGCCCTGGCCGCATCATTAGGCCGCCCGATTCTGGCCTCATCCGTGGCCATCGACGACGACGCAGAAGCTGTCGAGCCCGAATCCATAGCGATGCACTACAGCGACTGCGCCGACGTGCTGCTCGACGCAGGCATCGGTGGCACCATCCCATCGACAGTTGTCGACATCACCGACTCTGCAGCACCCGAAATCATCCGTCAAGGTCCGCTACCCCTGTAATCATACGATTCGGCCAAGCCGTAGTCTGGCTTTGTATCGTTCTCTCTATCTTATCACTAATTATAAGAGACCCTTGTGCGGATTTGCTCATATTGATTTTATTGGCTAACTTTGCAGTGATATGAATGGTAAGCCACTTACTCGCGAACTTATTTCTGACCCCGGTCGCTACAGACTTCTTTTGAGCCTGGGCGATAAATCGTTGCACGTGGTTGCAAATTGTATCGCGGGCGATGAAGAATCCGTGGCCGACACTATTGCACTGGCCGATAACTCGGCTCGCACGCTCGAAGAAGCTGTGTACGCCAACCCTATGTTGCTTTTGCCGTTTGCCCGCACTGATGTGGTGGTCGTGTCGGGGCGCGTTCATATACTGACGCCCGACGCAGCCGACAGTGCTGATGCGGTCGACGCACTTACTGAAATCTTCGACGACGACCATCCTGAAACCTTCGCCGATCAGATTGATTCGCACAACTCCGCCCTGCTGTTGATGCCGCGCGAGCGTGTGAATTTTGTTAGGCGAACTTTCGATCGTCCGACTTTGCATAGCCATTTGGCAGTGCTCGGTCGGTATCTGACGCGTCGTAGCCGTCTGGGCAACAGTGGCAAAGTTTTCGTCAATTTGCGCGCCGATTCTCTTGATATTTTGGCTTTTAATAGCTTGGGCCTTGCAGCGGCCAACACGATTGCAGTGGCCGACGACAACGATGCGGCCTATTACGCCCTGGCTGTTGCGCGCGAGGTCGGTCTCGACATTGCATCTGACGAATTTATCATCAGCGGCGACCGCCGACGTCGTGCATCCGTTGCCGAGATTTTGCGCCGATTTGCTTCGACTGTCGTGCCTCTGATTGTGCCTGCTTCGGCTACTACATATCTGCCTAAGAATGTTGACACTCCGCTTGAACTAATTGTGCTGCCTCTATGCGAATAATTCGAGGAAAATTCGGCCGACGTCGCTTCGACGTCCCTACTAATATCACTGCGCGACCCACTACCGACTTCGCGCGCGAGAATCTGTTTAACGTACTCGAAAATCTCGTTGATATCGAAGATGCCAGCGTGCTCGACCTCTTTGCTGGTACGGGTGCTATCTCCTTCGAGTTCCTGTCGCGCGACTGCAAATCGGTTACGTCGGTCGAGAAGGCAACCACGCAGTACAATTTTATAAAGAAAGTGGCGCAGCAGCTCAATGTCTCTAATATGCGCCTTATCAAAGGCGATGTTGTCAAGTTTCTGTCCACCTGCGACACACCATTCGACATCGTCTTCGCCGACCCGCCTTACAACTTGCCCGATTTTGGCGAAATACCGGGCTTGATTCTTGGTAGCAAAGCGGTTGCCCCGGGTACCTTAGTCGTTGTTGAGCATTCAAAAGCTTTCGATTTCTCCTCACTTCCCGGCTTTGTTGATCACCGCGTTTATGGCTCGGTCAACTTCTCTATTTTTCAAGTCTGAACGTATTTTTCCCCCGTGTTTTTGCTCCACCGACTTCGCTGTCTGTGGAGTTTTTGTCGTAGGATTGT
>CAYSQI010000033.1:0-28748 GCA_964433215.1 uncultured Bacteroides sp. | reverse complement strand
AGGTAGGTGGTGTCGAAAGTACAGAGCCCGCGGAGCGGGTGATGCTGTGTTTCACGCCTCAGGCGAGCCAGAGGAAGGGTGAACACGGCGCAGCCAGGATAGCAGGCGTCCTCGCCTGCGTCGGTTGTGCAGGCGGTGGAAATTACCACCGCCGAGCGTTTCGCAGGCGAGGTCGCCTGCGCTCTTTGCGTAGCAAAGCGCCTTCGGCGGTTGCCAGGCTAGCGCAGCGTACTCCTAAAGACCGAGAAAGTTACCACCGCCGAGCGTTTCGCAGGCGAGTCGCCTGCGCTCTTTGCGTAGCAAAGCGCCTTCGGCGGTTGCCAGGCTAGCGCAGCGTACCCCCAATGACCGAGGAAATTACCGTCGACTTGCGTTTCGTAGGCGAGGACGCCTGCGCTCTTTGCGGAGCAAAGCGCCTTCGGCGGTTGCCTAGCTGCGCTGTGTTGCTGCCTCAGGCAATCTTGCCGATTTCGATTTCTGATTTGAGAAATTGGAAAATGTACACAGCACCTTGGTAGTAAAGGCCGCATTCGGGGTCGTTGAGCTTGGCGAATGTTGTAGATGCGTAAAGTTCATCCAGAGCACGTTGTAGAGGCCAACCATATCGAGCCATAAGCATCTCGGTCAGTTCGGTTGCAAGGCATTCTATCTGAAACTGAATATCCTGTGTCATAGTTCAATATGTTTTAATAGCGCTATGGAGCGTGGTGTGCCAAAGAAGTATTGAACGGCATGGTCTCCTTTAAATTTTAGTTCGGCAACTAATGCCGCAGCTGACAAATATCCCATTGTAAACCGGCGAATTTGTACACCGACGGTGTCATCGGCAATAGGGCCAATCACAATATCATAAGGGTGCGCCGGCAAGTCCGAATCGTTCTTACGGTTCATTACTATAAATTCTGCCCATTCTTCTGAGTAATCAGAAAATACTTTTATTTTTAATCCTAAAGCATCGGCTTGAGTTTCATCAAATTCAAAGCACGACAACGTAGGCTCGCCTTCGTTCAGAAACTTAGATGTACGAATAGCCATTGCCATTGCTTGGTCGGGATTGGCGTTAAGATAGAATCCTTGGCCGAAATCTTTACCGCGTTTGCTGCGCGAGAGGTCGATTTCTTTGACAGCTACGTTCGACCCATGATACAGGCGAATCATATCTTGCCTCCTTTCCGGTTGCAGATTACTTGAAGGTCTGATACGGCATTTTCAATCGAAAGGGTGTGCTCCGCTTCATAGCACTCGAGCAGAAATTCTATCCCGGTAAAACGGCGTAAATATGCGTAAGCTTGCGAGTTTGTCAGGTCGTATCGCTGGGCAAAAGCCCCGACACAAGCAACGACAAACTCTATTCGGTCCCGTATTTTCTTCTTATCCATGGCGATATTTTGCTACTAACGGCAAATTTACAAAGAATCTCGCAATTATCATGCGACTTTCTTCCCCGGAATGCAAAAAAGTCACAAAAAAAGTCAATGGTTCAGAGTCGCCCCACGGCGCGAGCATGGCTATCGCCTTTAGGCGCCCTGAGGGGAGCACGCAGAGCGTGCGGGTCTGTGCTTAACCTCGGGTGAAGTCCGTTAGGACGAGCCCGAGGTAGGTGGTGCCGAAAGTACAGAGCCCGCGGAGCGGGTGATGCTGTGTTTCACGCTGCCTGGGTTCCAGAGGAAGGGTGAACACGGCGCTAGCCAGGATAGCAGGCGTCCTCGCCTGCGTCGGTTGTGCAGGCGGTGGTAATCTGTTGCGCACGAGGAGTTTACCGTCGCCGAGCGTTTCGCAGGCGAGGACGCCTGCTCTCCTGGTTGCGCCGCGCGCCCTTCTTCTGAGGAAGTTACCACCGCCTAACGTTTCGCAGGCGAGTCGCCTGCGCTCTTTGCGGAGCAAAGCGCCTTCGGCGGTTGCCTGGCTGCGCTGCGTACTTAACCCGTGTCGCACACTCAGGGGGGGCATCGTTTGCTGCAAGAGAATCGATGACGACGGGCTGAAGCCCATCGTCAAGGCACAAAAAGTCCCTCCGGGACTGGCAGGTGTGAGGTGTGGCTGCTATCCCCGGACTGAAGTCCGAGGTTATCCACAATGCAACCCCTCCGGGGTTCGCAGCGCGGTGCCCCGTCCTTGTCCTTCGGCGGTGGCAGGGCTGCGCTGCGTTGTCTGCGGGGGGGATTAGATGGTGTGGAAGTAGTTGATAGCTAGGTCGGTGAACCAGAGCCACAGGGGACAGAGGGCCATGAAGAGGATTGTGGACAGGGCCAGCGACGATGTGCCGGTGGCAACGTAGGTGTTGTTGCGGCTGGCGATGATGATGCCGGAGAAGGCCGGGGGCAGTGCGCCGCAGATGACGAGCATCTTGAGGTTGGTCGGTTCCATCTTGAAAATCAAGCCGACGATGAGCAAGGCCAGCGGCATGACAATCAGCTTCAGGAATGAGCCCATGACGGCTTGGCCGTTGATTTTGATTTGCACGGTCGACAGGGTGATGCCGGCGGCGAAGACGGCCACGGAGGCGTTGGCCTGGGCCAGCAGGTTGAACGACGGGTCGAGCTGTTGGGGCCATTTGACGCCGCACAGTACCAGCACGACGGCCAGTATTGGAGCCCAGGCTACGGGTTCGCGCAGTGCGCTAATCGTTGGCTTCCAGAGGCTTGGGCGGTGGTCGTCGGCACCGGTCTGTGCCTTGCCTGCGTTGATGAGTGCCAGGCCGATAGGGATGCCGAGAGCGTTGACTTCGATTGATACGATGGCAATGACCAGGCCGACGGAGGCCGACGAGCCGAATATCGGTTCGAGCACGGCGAAGCCGAGGAAGCCGATAGTGGGCGAGCCGCTAATGAGGGCCGAGATGGCCGATTCGACCACTGTATCTTTGTAGACGTGGCGGAAGATGAAATATACCAGGAAAAAGCAGGCGAGCAGCACCGTGAAGGCTATGATCGTGAGCTTGATGTCGACGCCCAGCATCTGGCGGTTGGCTTTTACAATCGATACGAAGAGGGCGGCGGGCAGGGCGTAGTTGAGCACAACCTTGTTGAGCACACGCGCATCGGCTCCGGAGAAAGCGCCGGCGCGGCCCGAGCAGTATCCCAGCAGCATGATGACCAGGATTGGCACGATTGCGTAGAGTATGATGTGTCCCATATATTTGTTGGATAAAGGTTTAAGCACTGCCGGCCGTGTGTGTCGTGATCGGCAGTGCCGGGAGTTTGTTAGACGACGATGGTCTCGAGCGAGGCCGGATTGAGGAAGCCGATGTGGCCCGATTCTTGGCCTGAGTCGGCGGCCAGCTGCACATGAATCAGGCCCGGGCGGCGCGAGGCAATGGCACGGGTGAGCGCGTCGGTGAGTTGCCCGGGCGTGGCGGCGTAGTAGGGCTCGCCACCGAAGGCTTCGGCCAGCTTGTCGTAGCGGTCGTTGATATTGAGCGTGGTAGGGGCGGGGTCGCCATCGTTGCTGAGGTTTTGGCCGATGCCGTTGTAGATGCCGCCGTTGTTGAACACGACGACAGTCACCGGCAGATTGTAGCGACAGATGGTCGAAAATTCGATGCCCGAAAAGCCGAATGCCGAGTCGCCCTCGATGGCGACGACGCTCTTGCCGGTGGCCACGGCGGCACCGATGGCCGAGCCCATGCCCATGCCCATGATGGCCCAGGTGGCGCAGTCGATGCGGTGTCGCGGAAGCGACATGGTCAGTGCCGTGCGAGTGTCATCGAGAGTGTTGGCGCCTTCGTTGACCACGATCACGTCGGTGTTGGCATCGATCACCGGCTTAATGGCGCCGAGTGCAGTCCAGTGGTTCATCGGCGAGGCTGTGGCGTTGTCGCGTAGGCGAGCTTGCATCTTGGCGGCCTTTGCTTGGGTCTCGGCTTGCAGCGACGGCACCCACGTCGGGTCGATTTGCAGCTGATAGTCGGGCAGGGTGGCCAACATGGCTCGCAGCGTGTTGCACAAGTCGCCGATGACAGGCGCGGCGATGGGTACGTTGCAGTCGATTTCGGTGGGCTCGATGTCGAGCTGGATGAATTTGACGGCCGGGTTCCACTTGCCGTGGCCGCGCGAGAGCAGCCAGTTGAGCCGGGCGCCTACGAGGACCACGACGTCGGCTTTCTGCATCACCGTGGAGCGGCACGACAGGGCGCTCAGCGGCGCAACGTCGGGTAGCAGGCCCTTGGCCATAGACATGGCCAGGTAGGGGATGCCGGTCTTTTCGACGAGCTCGTTCAGTTCGTTTTCGACTTGTGCGTAGGCGGCGCCCTTGCCGATGACGAATGCCGGGCGGCGAGCCGAGGCCAGCAACTTCATGGCGCGACCGAGTGCACCGCGACATGGTGGCATATCGGGTTCAGGGTCGACCGGGTCGAAGAGCAAGGCCTCGGCCTTGTCGCGGTCGATGATTTGGCCCAGGCAGGGCGCGGTGACGTCGAGATAGACGCCACCCGGGCGGCCGGAGACGGCAGCGCGATAGGCGCGGACGACGGCCAGCGGTATGTCCTCGGCGCGGTTGACGCGGTAGGCGGCCTTGACGAGCGGACGCGCCACGGCCAGCTGGTCGAGCCCTTCGTAGGGGCCTTGGTCGAGGTCGATGGGCTCGCGCTCCGACGAGCCCGAAATCTGAATCATCGGGTAGCAATTGACGGTGGCATTAATGGTGGCCGAGAGGCCGTTGAGAAATCCGAGCGACGAGACGGTCAGCAGCACGCCCGGAGTCTTGGTGAGGTAGCCGTAGGTCTGCGCGGCCATGCCGGCATTTTGCTCGTGGCGAAAGCTGACGAAGCGGATGCCCTGCTGCTGGCAGATGTAGGCAACTTCGGTGACGGGGATGCCGGCCAGGCCGAACATACTCTTGATGCCGACCGAGGCCAGCGAGCGCGCCAGCAGCCACATGCCGGTCACTTGTGCGGGATACGACGGCGAGGCCTGATTTGTCGGTGAATTATTTGACATTGTGTGTGCGATTTTTTTCGAGTTGATTTGTGTGAATTGAGGTCGGCTCAGGCCAGGGGCGCGGTGGTGCCGTTGGCTTTGAAGCGTGCTTGCTCGTCGGCGGTGAAGCCCAGAGCGGAGAGCACTTCGTCGGTGTTGCCGCCGAGTTCGGGGCAAGGGCCGTAGGTGGGCTGGTAGCCGCTGATGGTGAACGGACAGCCGACGGTGACGAAGGTGCCGATCTTGCCGCCTTGGTCGATTTTGACCAGTGTGTTGCCGTCGTAGAGGCTTTGGTCGTCGATGATTTCGCGAGTGGAAAGCACGGGGGCTACGGGTACGCCGGCCGCCGACAGTAGCCGAGTGACTTCAAACTTGTCCTTGTCGATGCAGAACTGCTGGATGCGGTCCCAGATTTGCCGTTTGTGGCGGTCGCGCGCGTCGGCGGTGTTGAAGTCGGGATTTGTGAGCCAGTCATCGAAGCCGAAGGCGTGGCAGGCCTTCTCGAAGTCCTTGGCGCCGCGCTGGAGTATGACGTAGACGTAGGCGTTGGGGTCTGATTCCCAGCCCTTGCACTTGTAGGTCCAGCCCAGCACGCCGCTGCCCTCCTGGTTGCCCGAACGCGGGACGAAGTTGTCGAACTTACCGTCGGGGTACTGCGGAAATTGAGTTAGATAGCCGATGCGGTCGAGCGTGAGCTGGTCGCGCAGCTTGATGCGGCATAGGTTGAGGCAGGCGTTGTGCATCGACTGGTAGACGTAGCTGCCTTCGCCCGTCTTGTCGCGGCGGAGGAGGGCGGCGAGCAGGCCGATGAGCATGTGCATGCCGGTGTTGGAGTCGCCCAGTGCGGCGCCCGATTGCGTCGGGACGTTGTCGGCGCCTTCCCACCAACCGGTGGTCGATGCAGCGCCGGCGGTGACTTGCGCCACGGGCTCGTAGGCCTTCAGGTGGGCATATTGCGACGAGGCCGGGAAGCCCTTGATGGTGCCGTAGATACAGCGCGGATTGATGCGGTGGACTGTCGTCCAATCAAACCCGAGCTTTTCGATGGCTCCGGGGTGGAGGTTTTCGATGAAGATGTCGGCGCCTTCGATGAGCTTGGTCAGGATGGCTTTGCCATCGGGCGTGGCCGCGTTGAGTGTCAGCGATTTCTTGTCGGAATTGAGTTGTAGGAAGTAGTACGAGGGCTCGTCGGGGTCGAATTGGAGCTCGCCGCGAGTGGCGTCGCCGCTGCCGGGGCGCTCGATTTTGATGACTTCGGCTCCGAGCCAAGCCAGCATTTGCGTACACGAGGGGCCCGACTGCACGTTGGTGAAGTCGACCACTCGGATGCCCTGAAGGGGTGCTGTGTTCATAATCTTTCGTTTTTAGGATTTGTGTGTTGCTATTTACGAGTTCGACGGCCGAGGCGTTTTCCGGTCGTCGAAATAAATAACAACCCTAAAGACGAAAGGGTTGACTATGCAGGTCGAAATTTTTTCTTAGAGCAGCAGGCAGGCGTCGCCGTAGCTGAGGAAGCGGTAGTCGCCGCTGAGGGCGTAGTCGTAGACGCTGCGCCAGCGGTCGCCGCCCAGGAAGGCCGACACGAGTAGCAGCAGGGTGGAGCGCGGCTGGTGGAAGTTGGTGACCATGCCGCTGACCACGCGGTAGGTGTAGCCCGGGGCAATGATTACCTTGGTGGAGGCGATGAGCGAGTCGGCGCCGTCGGCCTCGAGGTGGCTCAGAACTTCGGCCAGGGCGTCGGAGGCGCTCAACTGCGGATGAGAGGCCGAGTAGGGGTACCACTGGGGCACTTCGCCGTGCCACTCGCCGGCGCGGAGCAGGCAGCCAATTTGGTAGAGGCTCTCGAGGGTGCGCACCGAGGTGGTGCCGACGGCGATGACGCGCTTGCCGGCGTCGATTGCGGCCTTGAGGCGCTCGATCATGGCGCGGTCCACGGCGATGAACTCGCTGTGCATGGGATGGTCGCCGATCGATGCGCTCTTGACGGGCTGGAACGTGCCGGCGCCGACGTGGAGCGTCACTTCGAGGCGCTCGATACCGCGTGCGTCGATGCCGGCAAGCACTTCGGGGGTGAAGTGCAGCCCGGCCGTGGGGGCGGCTACAGAGCCTTCGATGTGGCTGTAGACGGTCTGATAGTCGGTGGTGTCGCTCTGCTCGGTGGAGCGGTTGAGGTAGGGCGGGATGGGTATCTCGCCGGCGGCTGCGATGACTTCGGAGAAGCTGTATCCGCCGTCCCAGGTGAATTCAATCACTTGCGAGGCGCCGGCGCTGGATGCGCGGCTCGCGCGGAGGGTCACGGCGTGGCCGTCGATGTCGAGCAGGGCTTCGAGGGAGCCTTCCTTCCAGCGCTTGGAGTTGCCGACAAGGCAGGTCCAGCGGCAGCCGGTGGTGCTGGCGAAGTTTTGAGCGTAGTCGGCGGGCGACTCCGGCTCGAGGCAGAATATTTCGATGCGGGCGCCGGTGGCCTTGGCAAAGCGCAGGCGCGCGTTGATGACGCGAGTGTTGTTGTAGACCAATACGGCGTCGGCCGGGAGCAGGTCGGGGAGCTCGCTAAAGATGTGTGTTGCGGGCTCGCCGTCGCGGCTACAGGTCAGCAGCAGGCATTTGTCGCGCTCGGGAAGTGGGTGGCGGGCTATGCGCTCATCGGGCAGCGCGTAGTCGTAGGCGTCTATTTGGATGTCTTCGGGTTTCATTGATTTCGAATTGCAGTGCAAAGTTAGTCATTTTGCAGCGGTTATGCAAAATGGCGAATGCCAAAGGCCGCTTGCGGGCGGCCTTTGCGAGTGTCGAAGATTGTAGCGGCTTATGGGTTGACGAGCACTACGGGCTTGTACGGCGTCACGAACACGGGGTCGGCGACGCCGGCGATGTTGGCGCTGTCGTAGTGGTCGCTGAAGACGAGGACGACGCGGTTGCCGGTCGCCGTATCGGATTTGGTGACGGCAAATACCTCGCCCAGCTGAGTAGTGACGGTCTGGAACGAGGCTTCGCCACGCCACATGGCCGGGTTGTCGCGGCGGATTTTCATTACGTCGGCTACGTAGTCGTGGAGCTGCTGTTTCAGCGGATGAGTGGCCGTGAGGTGTCCGCTGGTGCGTCCGATATTGTCCTTCTGGCCGCCTTCGGTCTCGAAGCTGCGGTCGCTAAGCTCGTCGCCGTAGTATAGGGTAATCGGGCCGGAGTAGGCGGCGAGGATGGCGTAGCGCATCATCATACGTTCGAAGTAGTATGGAACGGCAGGGTCGAAGTGGTCGGCCAGGCGATAGCCGTCGTGGTTCGACAGGAAGAGGTTGGGCATGACGTCGTCGTTGAGGTAGCCGCGCTTTGTGGGGCTCGACAAGGTCAGCTCGATGTCGGCGTAGCCGTTGAGCAATCCGCCGTTGGCAATGCTCTGCATGGGTCCGCTGATGCGCTCCTTGCCCTCGAAGTCGAAAGCCGAGATGAGTCCGCCGTCGCGGTAGACGCCTTGGTTGATGCGCGCGGCATCGCCCCAGTCTTCGCCGACCATGTAGCCCAGTGTGCCCCACTGCTCGCCACGCTCGCGGCGTGCGGCGCACACCGAGTCGACAGCTGCGCGGATTTCGAGCCAGTAGTTGTGGCCGCCTTGCATGGCTTGGTAGGCTTGGTCGAGGCGCCAGCCGTCGATGTCGTAATTTTCAATCCACCAGGTCGCTACCTCCTTGAAGTAGTCGAGCGAGCCGGGGTATGAGACATTGCCGGTGCCGCCGTCGGTGCGGTCGCAGCCGGTGACGGTGCAGTCGATAGTGTAGCCCGAGGGCGAGGGCGAGGTGACGCCGCCGTGGTGTCCGAAAACGCCGTCGAGCATCACGTAGATGCCGCGCTCGTGGGCACCGTCGACCAGCTCGCGCAGGTCGGCTTCGGTGCCGAAGTGCGGGTCGATTTTGAAGAAGTCGTTTGTGAAATAGCCGGTGGCTTGCAGCTTTTCGCCGCCAAACGCCGATGACGAGTCGAAAATCGGAGTCATCCAGATGGCGTTGACGCCCAGGTCTTTTATGTAGTCGAGCGCTGAGATGATGCCTCGCAGGTTGCCGTTTTTGGTGTGGCCGTCGGGGCCCCACATGGCGGTGTAGCCCGGTGCGCCGGCCGGGTCGTGAATGAACGAGGCCACCATAATCTGGTAGATCGTAAGCGAGCGCGGGTCGGGGTTGGGAGTCGTCTGCGCGTGGGCCGACGTTAAGCCAAGCAGCGCTGCGGCAAGTGCCAGTAAGGCCAAAAATCTCTTCTTCATATTTGCGGTGGGTTCGGTTATTATTTGTGTGCAAAGATATAAAATCCGGTTCGAAAGGGCAAATCATTATCTGACGAGAGCCGTAAACGAAACCGTAAACGAAACCGTAAACGAAACAACGGCAAGCGCTGCGGGGCACTTGCCGTTGGTGTAGTTGAGCGGTTTACGGTTATTCTTCGGTGCTCTTGCCGGCGAATTCCATCAGGTAGGCTTTGATGAAGCCGTCGATGTCGCCGTCCATCACGCCACCGACGTCGGAGGTTTGGTGGCCGGTGCGGTGGTCCTTGACGCGACGGTCGTCGAAGACGTACGAGCGGATTTGCGAGCCCCATTCGATTTTCATCTTGCCGGCTTCGATTTTGGCTTGCTCGGCCATGCGGTGCTGCAATTCCTTGTCGTAGAGGATAGAACGCAGCTGTCGCAGAGCGTTCTCCTTGTTCTTTGGTTGGTCGCGCGTCTCGGTGTTTTCGATGAGGATTTCTTCCTTCTCGCCAGTGTAGGGGTCGGTGAACTGGTAGCGCAGACGCACGCCCGACTCGACCTTGTTGACGTTCTGGCCACCTGCGCCGCCCGAGCGGAAGGTGTCCCACGAGATGAGGGCGGTCTCGACCTTGACTTCGATGGTATCGTCGACGAGCGGAGTGACGAATACCGAGGCAAACGAAGTCATGCGCTTGCCCTGAGCGTTGTATGGCGAAACGCGCACGAGGCGGTGCACGCCGTTTTCGCTCTTGAGGTAGCCGTATGCGAAGTCGCCTTCGACGTTGATCGTGGCCGACTTGATGCCGGCTTCGTCGCCGTCGAGCAAGTTGGCAATCGATGTCTTGTAGCCGTGGTTTTCGCACCAGCGCAGGTACATACGCATGAGCATCGATGCCCAGTCCTGAGCTTCGGTGCCGCCGGCGCCGGCGTTGATTTTCAGTACGACGCCGAGTTTGTCCTCCTCGCGGCGGAGCATATTGCGGAGCTCCAGCGCTTCGATTTTCTCGATGGCTTCGCTGTAGAGGCGGTCGACGTCTTCTTCTTCGACGAGGCCTTCTTTGATGAATTCGAAAGCTGTAGCGAGCTCTTCGACGGCGTCTTCGACGTCCTTGTATCCATCAATCCAGGCCTGTATGTCCTTGATTTTTTTCATTTGCTTCTGGGCCTCGGCGGGATGTTCCCAGAAGTCGGGCACATGGGTGCGTAGTTCTTCTTCTTCGACTTCTATTTTCTTGCTGTCGATGTCAAAGATACCTCCTCAGCGCCAGCTTGCGCTCAAAAGTCTCTTTTAATTGTTCTTGAGTAATCATATTGATGTATAAATGTTCGATTGTTGATTTCGGAGTGCAAATTTACTGCTTTTTTTCGGCTTCAGCAAACAGAACATCGAGCGGCACGAAGAACGATTCCTCATCGGAGGTGTTTTTAGTCTTGAGGCTGATGCTTACGCCGCGGCATCCGATCGATTTGTAGATTTCGGCGTAGGGCTCGCCGGAGCGAATTGATTCATTCATTGTTTCAAGAATGAAGTGGCCGATTTGAGCGTACATATCAGCCGGATTTTGGTCAAAGTGAACGGCAATAGCCACTGCGCTGCCGTACTCGTTGTATTGATTGGCGAGCGATTGGATGGCTGCTTGGCTCGTTTCCAATTTGACTACAACCGTGCATGAGTCGCCTTCGCTCTCTAAATAGTATTTGTCGTCGATTTTGAAGCCTTCGTTTTCGGTTAAGTTAAGCGATAGTTTGATTGCAGAATTGTAGTCTGCAAATGAAACTGAAATACCGGCCCGGTCGACATAGCGTTTTAGGGTGGCGAGGTCGGCCTCAGCCAAGGTGTTTAGTTCGTCGGGGTTGATTTGGGATATTGTACCGGTATAGATTGGTAATTGCGAATCGCTCAGTAGCTTGATGAGGTCGTCGCGGCGAGCCGGCTCCATATCCTTTAGCATTACGGCTACGGTGTAGCGGCCAAGTTGATCAGTGAGGTTAAAGTAATGCGCCGGCACGTCGTAAATGTGCTCCTTAGTGGTGCGACCCTTGTTGTCGGTCCTCTCGATGTACCCGGTTGCGGTGGGTGATTCGATATTGATGCCGAGTCGTTTTTTTGAAGGATAGTTCCACTCGGCAGTGCCTTTAAGCTTGTACTGCTCAAAGATTTCGGCAACTTTCTGATTGTTGTTGTACTCTTCCGAAAATTCTTTGACTCCCGGGGTCTCGCAGCCGGTCAGGACTATGGCAGCCGCTGCAAGAAGTGCGATAAATGTTTTTTTCATTGCTATAGTGTGTATGAGATGAATAGTTCGTAGTTGATGCCGGGCATGGGGCGCGATAGAATGGTGACGTAGTCGGCGTCGAAGAGGTTGTTGATGGCCAGTTTGAGCGATAGTAGGCCGGTGGGCAAGCGGAATTCTTTGCCGACGGTGATGTTGCTCATGAAGTAGGCTTTGAGTTGGCCGGTGATGGTGACTTCGTTGCTCGACTGTGTAAATCGCGGGCTGTAGTAGCACCATTTGTAGCCCAGGCTCCATGAGCGCCACGAGGCGGTGGCGTTGAGCGAGGCCGAGTGGCGCGGTGTGTAGGGCAGCTGGCAGCCGACCGAGCGGTCGGCTTCGGAGATTTTGTCGCCTTGGTTGATTGAGGGCGTCCACGAGTAGGAGCAGCTGACGTCGGCGCGCCAGTCGGTGCCGAATTCGAGGGCGAGGTTGCCGCGGGCTTCGATGCCGTAGGCGTGCACACGGCGGATGTTGCGCGGTGAGAAGAAGCCTTTGGGTGTTGGCAGCCACAGTATCCAGTCGTCGATGTATGAGTCGAACCAGGTGGCAGAGAAGGCGGCTGTGGCGTGTCGGCTGATGCCGAATTGAGTGCCGAGGCCGCATTCGTAGGTCCAGCCGCTCTCGTCGCGCAGGTCGGGATTGCCGCCCGGCAGGAAGTAGAGGTCGTTGAGCGTGGGCGACTTGTAGATGCGCGAGCCGCCGGCGCGCAGGGTGACGTTGCCGCGTCGGCTGAGCAGCACGTCGGCGAATAGTGCGGGCACGGGGGCTGCGACGTGGCTGCCGGCTGTCTCTTGTCGCAGCACGGCGGATATGGCCAGCGCCCGCGTGGCTTGCCACTTGGCTTGCAGGTTGGCGTTGAGCTCGGCGCGGCCTTGGTCGTAGCCTACGGGGCCCGGGCCGCCGGGGAAGTCGCCGGAAAAGTCGGCTGTGCGCACGTCGTTGTGGGTCAGCGCGATGCTGGCCGAGAGTTGGAGCTTGCGCGTGACGTCCCAGTCGGCGTCGAAGCGGCCGAAGAATGTGTTGACCTTGCTGCGCGAGCAGGTCAGGGCCGACATCAGGCCGCTGCCGCCGTCGCGTTTGTAGTCGTAGGCGAGCCAGGTGTGAACGTATCCGGCGCGGGCGCGCAGTCGCAGCTGCTCGGCGCTGTGGTTCCAGCCGGCAGCCAGGCGGATGGATTCTTCGCGCTGTAGGTTTTCGAATTCCGACTCGTCGGCATAGTCGGTCGAGAGCATCGGTAATTCGCGGTTGCTGGCTGTGTACCACGCCTTTAGCGAGTATTCATCGTAGTTCTGGCTCACGAAGTAGGCTTCCTGGAGAAGGTTGAGGTCGTGGTAGGCGGCGTTGCGGTTGCGCTCGGTGGGGTGGTACTGCGAGATGATGTTGTAGTTGTCGTCGTAGACGTTGACTTTCTTGTCGCGGTTGACAAATTTGAAATCGTTGGGCGACGAAGAGTAGGCAGCGCGGGTCGAGAATTTCCAGCGCTGGCCGCCGTAGCTGATGCGGGCGTATTCGTCGAAGGTGGAGAACGAGCCGATGCCCTGCACGTAGCGCAGTCCGAGGCCGTCGTTGATGTCGGCGGCAGTGTTCGACAGCGAGATTTGTCCGCCGGGCGAGCCGCCGTTTTCGCCAACGCCCGAGGCGCCGTGGAGCATCTCGGCGCGGTCGATGAAGAAGGCCGGGATGAGCGATAGGTCGGTGGAGCCCATCATGGGGCTGTTGAGCTCGAGGCCGTTCCAGCTAATGCGGGTGTGGGCCGGCGATGTGCCGCGGAAGGTGACGGTCGACAGGGTGGCGCGGCCGTAGCTTTTGATGTAGACCGAGGAGTTGAAGGTAAGAACATCGGCCATGCTCATGGAGATGTTGTCCTTGAGCATGGCCGAGTCTAAGACGGTCTTGGTGACGCCGATGTCGCGCAGCGGGCGGCGTCCCCAAGCTATTACTTCGTTGAGTTGATGGTCGGCCGAGCTCTCGCCGACAGCGGCCGGAGCGGCGGCGCAGAGCGCTAATGCTGCGATGACAAGCGTGCGAACCATCAGCTATAAGCGATTTATTTCCAGCAGAATGCGCCGGGGATTACACCGACGTAGAACGAGTCGAGCAGCGAGCCGAGAGCGTCGAAGCGCTTGATTTGGCCGTTCTGCACGTAGTCGATGGCGTCGGCAACGTAGATTTCGCCGTTTTTGGGGTTGATGGTGAGGCCGTAGTAGTATGTGCCGTTGCCGTTGATAAAGCCTTCGGCGGGTACTTCGGTGTCGTTGACGTTCATCTTGTACACCTTGTCGCCGTTGAGCCAGAAGATGTTGTCGCCGGTGCCGTCGATTTGCATTTCCGAGGGGTATGAGCCCATGGCGAAGTCCCAGTGTGTCTCAACCTTGAACGACGCTACGTCGATGCGCCAGAGCGAGGGCGCTTCGTAGCCGAAGGGGTTGCCTTCCCAGCCGCCGTCGGTGACGGTCCACATTTTGTTGTTTTTATCGATGACGAGCGATGTGGGTTGAACGCCAACGGTGAGCTTGTCGACAACTTGGTCGGTGGTGGTGTCAATCTTCAGGATGCAGTTCTGGTAGCTCCAGCAGTTGCAGTAGACGTACTTGCCGTCTTGTACCATCATGTCGGTAGTGCCCTGAGCTTCGGATACGTCGGGGATGGTGATGTAGCCGGTGATGCTGTAGGTCTTGGGGTTGATGATGTAGATGCGGTTGTCGTAGAGCTGGGTGACGTAGGCCTTCTCGTCGTTCATGAAGTGGATGTAGCGGGGCGAGCCCATGTTTTCGATGCGGCCTTTTTCTTTATAGGTGTTTTTGTCGATAGCGTAAATGATGTGGCTGTTGTTGACTACAATCCAAGCGTTGTCGCCGTGGATAGTCATCGACTGGGCTACGTCGCCGAGTTTCATTTCGTTGGCGCGAGCAAACACTTCGTTTTCTACGGTTTTTGTTTCCGGGTCGTAGTACGAAATCGAGGCGTTGCCATAGCCGAAGTTGCCTTCGTTGATGATGAACAGACCTACGGCGCTATTTGTGTCGGGGCAGGTGACGAAGTTCGGATTGTCGTCGTCGTCGGAGCACGATGTCAGCGACATCGTAGCTGCCATAGCAGCGAATGTGATAAGTTTGAGATACTTCATTTTATTTATTGGTTGGTAAGTTTAGCCTACAAATTTAGCATTTTTTCGGCACATAGGCGCTATACGTGTGCGGTTTTAGCTTTTTGCGGATTTTTTAAACATAGATATGTGCCAGAATTGTAAAATTTTGTTGTTATTAATTTAAAGTAGCCGTTTAGAATTTATGAATGTAATGCTTTAAATTTTATAGTCCTATCTATTTTATTTCAGATAAAAAGCGAGACTACAATCAGTAGCCTCGCTCGTTGGTGTGTATGCGGAATGAATCAAAAATGTCAGTTACTTATTGTATTTGTGCGAATTGTTTTAGAGGCGGCGTTTGAGGATTTCGAAAATCTCGTCGCGTGAAAAGCGTCGGCAGCAGCCGGGTGTGAGGATGCAGGTGTCGGCGGCGGCGCGCAAAGCGGCCTCACCGCAAATGCCCATTTCGTGCCAGCAAGTAGGCAAGCCGATTTCTTTTATGAATGCTTCGAGCGCGTCGATGCCGCGGGCGGCTGTGTCTTCGAGGGTGTCGCCCGTCGCGTTCCAGACGGCTTCGGCCATGCGAGCCAACTTCTCGGTGCCGTAGCCAATCATGGCGCGGTAGATGTCGGGATGAATCACGGCCAAGCCTTGTCCGTGGTTGCAGTCGGTGTAAGCGCCGACGGCGTGCTCAATCATGTGGCACTGAAAGTCGGTCTGTTTGCCCAGTTTTAGCAGGCCGTTTTCGGCCATAGCCGATGCCCACATCAGTTCGCCGCGAGCAAAATCGTCGTCGGGGTCGGCAATGAGGGCGCGCAGATTTTTCACGACGTTGCGCATCACGGCTTCGTTGATTTCGTCGCTGAGGTTTGACGCTTGGGGCGAACCCATGTATGTCTCCATGCAGTGCGACAGGGTGTCGAACGCACCACTGACGACTTGCTCCATCGGGACGGTTTTCGTTAGGTCGCTATCGAGCACGGCAAAGGTGCTTAACGCTCCGAACAGTGGCTGCTTCAGCTTCTTCGCTTCGTGCGTTATCACGGCGCCATTGTTCTGCTCCGCGCCCGTGCCCGACGCTGTCACCACTGCCCCCATGGGTATAAACTCGGCCGGGCGCCGGTGGTCGTCGTACCACATATCCCAGACATCGTCGTCGCAAAGGGCCTGAGTGGCAACTATTTTGCAGCAGTCGATGACCGAGCCGCCACCGACGGCCAAAATGAATTCGATGTCGTTGGCGCGAGCGAGTTGAGCACCCTCTTGCACTTTGGCGTATGTGGGGTTGGGCATGATGCCACCGAAATCGGTGACGTGCTTGCCGCATTCTTCGAGCCATTTGCGCACCTTGTCGTAGAGGCCGCTGCGCTTGACCGACCCTTGGCCAAAGGCCAGCATCACGTTAGTGCCGACACTTTGCATCTCGCTTTTGATGGCTTGTTCGGCGCATCCTTGCCCGAAATATTGCTTGACCGGATATTGGTAATTGAAATTTTTCATTTTTGTGTGATTGTTTGAGTTGGAAATTCTCCGATAACAAAATTAACAAAAAATAGAGGACTGTTATTGGCCTATTTGGAGAATTATTGTGAAAAATATGCACAAAAATATTGGCAATAATATTCCAGTTGACCCAGTACTAATTTACTAATAAGTATCGAGGCTGTCAACGTTTTGAGTGCTAGCGTTTTCTATAAATTATTAATTTTTGCTAGAAAATTCCAGTTTGTCAGTTCTTTATCGTATATTTGCATATATTTATGAAGCGTCTATATGATTTATTGGAGCACTTTTGAGAAGTTTGATAGCCTTGTTTCACTTGCCTCTCATTTCAAAGATAATAAGACTTGCAAGGAGTTCCTTGTTAAGCAGCGTTGGGCTGACGGGGATTATATTTGCCCTTTCTGCGGTCATCATCATTGCTACAGACGTTCTGACGGTAGATTTCGTTGTCCGAATTGTCTAAAGAATTTCTCGGTGTTGGTCGGCACTGTATTTGAAAAACAAAGGTGTCTTTGGTGAAGTGGTTCATGGCTATGTACCTAATATCATCTCATAAGAAAGGTATTTCAAGTCATCAACTGTCGAGAGACCTATGTGTAACTCAGAAAACGAGTTGGTATCTTTCGCAAAAATTGCGCACTCTATTTGGTCAAGATGTAAACATCGAATTGTCTGAAGATGTGGAGTGTGACGAAGCTTATATTGGCGGTCAGGAGAAGTATAAACACGCTTCTAAAAAGACCGACGGCAATCAAGGACGTTCATTAAAGACAAAGACACCTGTATTCGGTATGGCTCAACGAGAAGGCAAAGTTGTTGCCAAGAAAACCTCAAATGTACAAGGTAACACCCTTTGTGGTATTATAAATAAGTTTGTTAAGCCAGGTTCTCGTATCTTTACAGACGAATATATCGGCTATAACACCCTTATTGAGTCGGAATACACACATTCAGTGGTCAATCACGGAGCAAAGCAATACGTTGACGGAGAATCGCATACGAATACCATCGAGGGCTTTTGGTCTCAGCTAAAAACGCTCTATCTTTGGCATCTATCACTTTGTATCAGCAAAACATCTACAAAGGTATGTTGATGAATCTGTCTTTAGATACAACACCTGCAAGCAGAAATCATCCGATAGATTTAAGGTAATTTTTCTCAGGTCAATTGGAGTCGTTAGGTATCAAGACATCCTTAATATCGCTTTAACTATTCAATTTAGGGATAGTACTATTTGCGAGCAGTTAGACGTATAATGAAAATAATCTAATCTTTTCATTAGGGATTGGATAAAGTGGTTCAACAAAACCACCTAATTGTTCAATAATTCTTTTCCCACATATAGTAGGTATGCACCATAGCAAAGAATCAATAGGCATATCAGTCATAGTATAATCAAAAAAATCTTCTAATTTACCTGAATTGAGAAAACGATTCTCAAACCAAATTTTACGTAAATAAAAACTACTAGTTTTGTTTAAATTCGTATAATACGTTTTAGCCTCGTTATCTTTAATTGAATCAATAAAAACCTTACTAAGTTTAAGTGAATTATTTTCTATGATAATTTTGCCGATGACAATATCATTGAAAAGTAGTTTCTTACTTAGTTGACTGAATTTATACCCTATGCCATCTTGGTTAGCGTCTTCTTGAGTATAATCAAGGTAGATGAAATTTTCCATACACAAAGGTAACATTTTTTTCATTAAGTACACTATTTATTAAATAAAAAACGTAATGAAAAAATTACTATGGATTAACACATGGGCCAAGCGACGAAAGGATAAAGAAAGACAAAAAGGAGTTAATGGAAGTAATTTCATTGAAAATTATATACCAAATAATGATTTCAAACAAGTTCTTATAGAATTGTGCCAAGGAATAAAGATGTACCAAGGAAGTAAATCATCACACTACTTGACGTTTATACCGCCAAATAATCAAGAAGTAATTAAATTGCGGATTTCAGACCATCCTTCTAATGAGCATGAATGGGAAGAGAAAGAAATGACGGGGCTGCCGAATAGACGCTATTCAATTGTTATATTCTCTAATAAAAGTATGCCTAATGAATCTGTCCAAAATATTAAGGAATTAAAGTGGGAAAGCTATATTTCACAAAACATACCCGTTCATGAAAAAAGCTTTAATAGATACTATCTTAATGAAACGTATGAAATATTAAAGAAAATACTATTGAGCATTTTTAATGGTGGTTCCCCTGAAGACAAGTCAATAACTATTAAAATAAACGAAAATAAAATAAATATGAAAAGAACAATAAGAACAATAAGATTAACAGAGTCTGATTTAAGGCACATAATTTCTGAATACGTAAGGGATTACTTAACAGAAGATAAACGCAGTGACCAAGCGAAGAAGCGTTGTAAGGATATTATTAGGCAGCACTTCAATAATGCAGATTGGTTAGATACTACATTTAATCATCAAGATAACCCCGAAGGGTTATCGTATTTGGATTATATGTATAAACAGTTCATGGGAACTTATTATCATAATCCTCGATTTCGTAATTCCTCAGTCATGAGATTAGCACCACTGTTCTGTAAATTAGCTTTCGAAAATAATTTCCAAAATAGTAACCCAAATACAGAGGTATTACAACGATTGGAGTTAATATTAAATCACATCTACAACCTCAGTGCAGAAGGTAAATTAGATGTATCCAAGATTGGATTAGATTCTACCTATGAACAATTAAACAACACTTTTGGTAAAGCTATTGATGACGAGGGAGAATATTTGGGATGCTATTAAGTAGAAGATAAATAACCACAAAATAAAAGAGATAGAACCGCAATTGGACTATCTCTTTTAATTATAAGATTACTGGGTCAACTGGTATATTATTGCCAAAATATTTTCAGGGAAGTGGCGTCGGAAAACGGCAAAAAAATCCGCATCGGTTTATGGGTCGATGCGGATTTGCTTTACGGGTGGAATATGAATGCTTACTTCGCGATGAGCAGACGTCTTATTGAGACTCCAACCGAGTGCATGATATTATTTTAATCTTCATCATTTTCATCATCTTCATCAGAATAATTAAATTCTACTTTGCTTTGTAGAATTATTTCATCTAAAACCTGAAGAAGCAGTCCATTCTTTTCTACCGTATGCAGGTAGTTCATCAGAGTCGGAATGTTTATGATTTCTTCGATACATTCAAGATACTTATTTACAATTGCCTTGACGGGATACGTTTTCAGTGCGTCGGATTCAATTCGTTTTCGAATATCATCTGTTGAGTCAATTGTTTTTATTACAAAAGTGATAGGGTACTTTTCTAACTTATCAATATCTAAGAAGTACTTTTTAAAATCGAGTGTTTCCGTGACCTGAAAGAAACGGCCAAGTGGTCTCATTACAAAATCTATACCGCCATCATTTGCGTTAGTTCTACCCGTCTTGTATAGCTTTAAGTTTTCGGCTTCTATCTTGTCAAGTTCATAACCCCAGTAAATATTCTGTTCGATATAATAGAATTTTAAGATAGAAAAACTTACAATTTCAAAAAGTCGGGCGTCAACATTGGGCGCAAGTAACCCAAGGATAAAATTCTTAATACTGTCCTTGTCCGTATTTTCCAGAGTTTGTATTTGTTGACATTGCTTGATAAACCTTCCGAAAGACTCCTGCTTTGTCTTAATATATTCATTTATGATAGCAATTACAGCTTCAGCTATATTAAAACTTTTCCTATTAATATTAATCCAAAGAAGACTCTCGTTAACCCAGTATCTATTTGTTTCCTGATTTCGAATAATGGGAATTAAGTTGGCTGTAGGGAAGAACTTTTGAAACTCCGAATTAGTTCGATTGTTCAAAGAGTGGTTCTGCAACTTTGCACCAAATGGCAGTTCACGTTGTCGCTTAAAAAGATTGCTAAAAATAGCGCCCTCATAATCTGCATATTTGCCTTTTTTAGCCTTATGATAGTTGTGGCTAATATAATCTTCTACAACTACATAAACAGAATAAAGATTGGCAAAACTACTTCGAGCCTTAGAGCCTTTATTTGCTGATTTAGTTTTTTCGTTAAGATACTGAATTAGTAAACTGCTTTCAAAAACAGCTTCAGAATTATTACCAAAGAAGGAATAAAGTACTTCCCTGATAGTGCAAGTAAAGCTATGTTCCGTTACCATACTTAAAAGTCTGTACCAAATATGCTGGGCTGTACTACTATTTGACTTTTTATGCCATTGCGGTTTTTTATTTTAGTAGTCTTGCCTTCTTTAACTAATAGTTCGCCATTAAATTCGGAAGCTAAACCTAATCTTCTAAGACCAATTTTTATATATTCTTCCTGAATCTCTATACTGATGCTTCTGCGCTGAAGTTGTTTAGCCATAAATCCGGTAGTAAACGAGCCAGAAAATGGGTCTAAGACTATATCACCTTTATTAGAACTTGCCTTAATGATGCGTTCTAATAAAGCTATAGGCTTTTGTGTAGGATGGTTCTCATATTCGTCCATTCTATATCTGACTCTGGCGAAATCCCATACATTTCCCGGAATTTTCTGCGTATTATATGGTTGAGGTGGATTTTTTCTATAATCGATAAGTTTGCGTTGTGATCCGGTCTTTGCTTCGACTAAAATATCATCGGCATTGAAAGTATAGTTATCTTTATCTTTCACACAAAAGAGTATCGGCTCGTACATTGACCCGAAGTATTTTTTAGCTTGAACTCCCGAACTATCGTAAGCCCATACCAATCGCGACATAATCGTCAGTTTGTTTCTAAGGAATATGTCAAAGTAGGGCATAAATTGTGTGGAAGTCATTACATAAAATGACCCGTTAGGTTTTAACTTATTTACGCAAAGTTGAAGCCATTCATAACACCATTCTAAATAATTTTCATCAGAAGACCATTTGTCTTTCAGTCCGGCAAACACTTTGCCGATATTGTAAGGAGGGTCTGCGAAAATTAAATCTACAGAGTTGTCAGGAACAAGAGACAGGGCATCTATTGCATCGCCAAAGTAAATTCGATGCTCATCTGTGCCTAATATTTGAATGTCGTTCGTTGCCATAAGCATAGTTTATAATGCAAAGTTAACACAACTTCGCGAAAATCGCAATGAAAGCATAATAGTAATTACGCCGAATTTACGTCGGAAAACGGCAAAAAAATCCGCATCGGTTTATGGGTCGATGCGGATTTGCTTTACGGGTGGGATGTGAATGCTTACTTCGCGATGAGCAGACGCGAGGCACCGTCGGCAGTGACGAGGTATGTGCCTGCGGCGGGCAACGTCAGTCGGTCGGCGTTCGTTGCCGATGCCATGAGTGTGCCGGCTACGGTGTAAGCCTTGACCGAAGATGCCGGGCGGCTTAATACTACGTCGAGTCCGTCGATGCCGATTGTGGTTTCGGCGTCGACGGCTACGTCGGCCACGCCGCCGGTGTTGTCGCGCACGGTGTAGCAAGCAAGGCCGTTGCCGGGCGAGTAGAAGTAGAGGCGCACGGTGTTGTTGTCCACGGCCACGGCTTCAATCGGGGTGGAGTTTTCGGCTTGCGCTATGGTGCCCATCGATGTGCGAGGCAGTGTGCAGAGGTGTGCCATGGTCGAGTAATTGTGTGCGCTGTTCTGGCCTAAAGCGGCGATAGACATGGTGCTGCCCGAGTCGGCAGCGCCTGTGTTGTAGGCTACGTAGTCGTAGCCGTTGATGTTGAACAGTGCCATGCCGTTGTCGGTGGTCTTGGCCGAGGCGGGCGTTAGAGCCAGCTTGGTGATAAGCTCGCCGGTCGAGAAGTCGTAGAGCGAGGCTGTGCCGTTGGCGTGGTCGACGTAGCAGCGAGTCTCGTCAACTGGCAGCAGACGCGGACCGACGCCGAAGTTTTTGGTCGAGCCGCTGAATTCTTGGGCTGCGAAGCTATTGAGGAGTGTGCTCTCGCCATCTACAACGTGCCAGCGCACCAGCGTGTTGCGCGAGTTGACGGCTGCAAACACATAGAAGTCGCCACCCTTGACATCTCCGTAGATTGCGGCGTAGTCGACGCGGCGATGCGTGGGCGCATTTCCCTTGGCGAAGCCTACTTCGGAGAGCTCGCCGGTGACGATGTTCACCATGTTGATATTCAGTCTGTATGACGTGGCGTTGTTGCTCTGGTTGATGATGCAGAGGTTGCCGTAGCTGTCGAAGACTACTTGGTTGCAAGGCAGGGTTTTAACTTGTCCGCTGCCACCATGGAGCGTCAAGTCGCGGATGTGCTCGCCGGTGGTGGCGTTGAATTGGCGCAGGTAGATAGTGGTGTCGACTTTGTTGGCGGCTCGGCCCGAGATGTAGACGAAGTCTTTGTTGGCGGTCATCGAGCGGTTGAGCGCGCCATCGCCTTCGAATGCGATGGCCGAGGCGCCCGAGGTGGTGGATCGATACCATGTGCTTTCGATGTCGATGCCGGCCAAGCGTTCGGAGTAGTTGGCATCTGTGGTGATAGCGTAGCCGGCTTCGAGGCTGCCGACCGCGGGCTCGTCAACTACGAAAGAGGTGATGTCGGAAACGGTGGAGATGAAGCGTCGACCGTGGGCGAAGATGCGACATTCGAAATTGCCGGTGCCGATGACGGTCGTTTTTACGGTGTACGATGTGTCGGGTGCGCTGACGAAGTCGCTAAGGATGATATTGTCGAAATCGCCCGGGCGAGCTATCTCCACGACGTAGCGTTCGGCGCGCTGCACGGGTTCCCAGCTGATAGTCACCTCGGAGCCGGCGATGTGATCGTCGGCTGTCGGGGCAGTAATCACCGGTTTGTCGCCTTCGACGCGCTTGGGGCATACGAATTGACGCGGTTCGGTGTAGTAGTACAGCTTGTTAGGCTCGCAGACGGCTACTCGCCAGTAGAGTTTTTGATTATCGCGTGTGTTGCTCAAGTCGACAACGACTTTCGGGTCAGTCAGATTTTCGAAGCGCTGAAAGAAGGTCGAAAAAGACGCATTTGTTGATAATTCAACGATGTATTTGGCGCCTTCGACAGCGGTCCACGACAGCTCGGCGTCCCAGTCGACAGTAGCATTGTCGGCCGGAGCGAGTAGGGTGGTTGCCTGCGAGCGTTCGCCGGAATAGTTGATAGTGGCCGGCGCGTATTCGAAGCCGTAGCCGTCGTAGACGCAGACGGCATACCAGTGGTCGGCGCGGAGGCTTTCGCGGAGGGTGTACGACGTGTCGTACGCGACGTCGACGAGGTATCGGGCGTCGATGCCGTCGCCGTCGGCGCTCTTAGCATCTTCGAGCGAGGTGCTCAGAGGTACGGCGTAGACGGTATAGCGCATGATGGTGTTTTCGCGCGGCTTCTCGGTGGCGTCCCAGGTCAGAGTCGTGCCGTCGAAGCGACCGCCGGTCGGAGCAGAGTATGTGACGTGGTCTTTCCAGTCGAGTGGCGGAATCAGTGCGGGGCGCTGATATACGTAGGCTTGGAGATGGTCGCCGAGACCTGTTGCGTCGGGGCCGTCGAAGTGAGCGGCGCTGAAATAAACCTGACCGGCAGTCTTGTTGTCGGCCAAGTTGCGGCCAAGCTCCACTTGAGCGACGAATTCGCTCCAAGCGCCGTCGGCCGTGTTACCGCCGAAGAGCGCTTCGCTGACGCGGTACGACGCCATCGAGATGTAGTTGTGGCGTCCGAAGTGGTCGGCGACGTACTGCCACCATTCGGCAATGGGAGTGAACGGCGCGCTCGACGAGCTGCGTGGCCAGTAGATTTGGGGCGAGATGAAGTCGATGGTGCCTTCGTGGAGCCACGCCAGCGGGTCGGCGTAGATTTGGTCGTACTGCCAGTCGGAGCCGGCAGTGGGTGCTTTGACGCCATGCTTGGCGGCCGACTTGCCGGCGGTGCCGGCCGGGCCGATGCCGTAGTGCATGTCGGGACGGTCGCGCTGAATCATTTCATAGATTTCGGCTACGACTTCGTTGACGTTCTGGCGGCGCCAGTCGCCGATGCTGAGGCCGGAGTTGGCTTGTTGCCACAATTTGTAGTCGCCGGCCGATGAGCCCTCGGTGAGGTGGTCGCCGGGGTAGAAGTAATCGTCGAAGATGACGCCGTCGATGGCATAGTTGGTGTAAATTTCGCGGATTACGTCGTAGCAGTGCTGGCGAGCTTCGGGCAGGGCGGGGTTGAAGATGGTCCACTTGCCTGATTTCAGTTCCCAGCCTTTTTCGCGCCACTCTTTGTCGAAGTCGGTGGTGTATGTGCCGCCGGTGTTATTGATGCGGAAGGGGTTGATCCAAGCGTAGATTTCGAGGCCGCGTTTGTGGCATTCTTCCACGGCAAAGGCCAGGGGGTCCCAGCCCGGGTCGACGCCGCGAGTGCCTGACACCGATGAGCTCCAAGGCTCCAGAGTGGAGCGGTAGAGAGCGTCGGCCAGCGGACGCACCTGCAGGCAGATGCCGTTGAAGTTGTGGCGCTTGAAGTTGTCGAGGTACTCGATTAGTTCGGCTTTGGCACGGGCTTGTGTCTGCTCGGTTACGCCTATGGCAGAGCTGCTTTTGGGCCAGTCGATGCCCATGGTAGCCATCCAAATAGAGCGAAATTCACGCTTTGGCGGCTCGGCAGCCGACGTGCCGAGTGTCGCAAGCAGCAAGGCTGCTGCGGCAAGTTTACGAAATTTCATGTTTCTGTATATTCTGATTTTAATGATATTCAGTTGTTTTACAGCGCAAAGTTACAAAAGCTTTAGCTAAATCGCGCACATTTTGCCGATATTTAACTATTATTATTTTTAATAATTTTGCGAAAAAAGGTGCGAAAAAATTTACGGTCGTTGGGCCGAGCTTTTGTCTCAGGCTGATGCGGACAAATCAGCTGCGTCTGCGCTTTTACGAAAGATGCGACCTACAATCTGGGCTATGGCGCAGTCGCCGGTGATGTTGCATGCGGTGCCGAACGAGTCCATGGCTATGTAAAGGGCAATCATCAGAGCGTTGTCGGCTTCGCCAAAGCCAAGCATCGACGACAGCAGACCCAGCGAGGCCATGATAGCGCCGCCCGGCACTCCGGGTGCGGCCACGATGGTGATGCCGAGCATGGCGACGAAGCCGGCAAACATAGCGAAATCGTAGGGCATGCCGTTGATAATCATCAGAGCAAGGGCGCAGCACACGATTTTGAGCGTGGAGCCCGACATGTGAATAGTGGCGCACAGCGGTATCACAAAGCCGGCTATCGAGGGGTTCACGCCGGTGGCGATGGTCTGGCGCAGCGTCACCGGAATGGTCGCGGCCGACGACTGAGTGCCTAAGGCCGTAAAGTAGGCCGGCATCATGGTCCACAGCGATTTGAAGGGGTTCTGTCCGGAGAATAGCGAGGCCAGCAGGAATTGGCACACGAGCACGGCGACGTGTAGCACGAATATCACGGCGATGATGCCGGCGAAAGTCTTGAGCACGCCGCCTACCATCCCGGCTATCGTCATGTCGAGGAAGATGCCGAAGATGTAAATCGGCAGGCAAGGAATTATCACGCCAGAAATGGCGCTTTGTATCACGTCGCGGAAGTCGTCGAGCACTCGGCGCAGCGCATCGGTGCGCAGGCGCGAGCAGCCCAGTCCCAGCAGGAAGGCGAGCACCAGGGCGGTCATCACCGAGAACATAGGCTCGATCTCGATGGTGAAGTAAGGTGTCGGAGAAGAGGCCGACGCCACGCCGCCGGCACCGAGCATGCCGTCGGGCCCGATTATGTGGGGGAAGGTCGACGAGGCCGTGAAGTAAGCGGTGACGCCCACGGCGAATGTCATTGCGTAGGCTATCAATGTGGTGACGACCAACATGCGCCCGGCTTTGCGGCCCAGCTCGGCGATGGCCGGCGCTACGAAGCCTACGATGAGTAGCGGGATCAAGAAGCCCAGGAAGGCCGAGAATATCGAGTTGAACGTTGCAAAGCAGCGTGCAAGCCACTCGGGGAATATGTAGCCGGCGCCGATGCCGGCTGCGATGGCTATCAGTATGCGAGGGAGAAGTCCGAGGCGTTTTTTCATGCGGTGGTATTGGTTTGAGGCTCCGGTTCGGGTTTGTATATCGGCACCAGTCGGGCGCTAAACTCCCATAGTGCGTAAATCGGGATGAAAACGGCGAAGAGGCTGAACGGGTCGCCTGTCGGGGTAATAAGCGCAGCCAAAATCAGCAGCGCCACGATGGCGTGTCGGCGATACTTACCGAAGAACGAGCGCGTCAGGAAGCCCATCTTGCCCAATATCCAGGCCAGCAGCGGCAACTCAAACACTACACCCATCAGCAAAATGAGTGTGAAGAAGTTGTCCATATACGAGTCCAGAGTAATCATCGGCGTAATCGTGGCGCTCAGGCTGTACGTGGCCAGGAAACGCAGCGTCAGCGGAAACACGAGGTAGTAGCCGCAGGCCACGCCGGCGTAGAACATCAGATTGCCCCACACGAAGGCTCGGCGGATGCCCCGCTTCTCGCTCGGATAGAGCGCCGGCGACACGAACCCCCATAGCAGATAGATTATTACAGGAAATGACAACACGAAGGCCGCCCAGCACGATATCGACAGGTGCATGTAGAATTGCGAGGCCAGCTGCGTGCTTATCAGGCTGAGATTGAACTCTTCGGCCGGCTCGATGTCGATTGGACTATGCGCCGAAATCAAGTCGAGTAAGCGATAAAACGGAAAGTCGGTATGGCACGGAGCCATGATGATGTGGTCGAATACGTACGGCATTATACCGAACGACGCAACGCCGAAGACGAGTATCACTCCGGCGATTTTCAGAAGCACACCACGCAAGGCGTCGAGGTGGTCCCAGAACGTCATTTCCGTATTTTCCGCCATGTCGTGTCGGCTTATTTGCTTTCAGCTTTCTTGTCGTCGCTGTTCTTGTCGTTGGTTTCGATGGGCTTGTTCATCTCCTCGCGAGCATCGTTCAGCCCTTGCTTGAACGAATGCACGCCCTTGCCGATGTTGCGCATCATATCTGGAATTTTCTTGGCGCCGAAGAGAAGCAGGATTACCAGCACTACGATCAGCAGCTCGGGGCCGCGAAGATTTCCTAAAAACAACGGTATAATATATAATAAGGTCATATCTGAAGGTGTTTTATTTAATTTGTAAAATTACTCATTATATTTTATATACAGTCTAAAGCTACTCGATTTTTCATTATTTTAACTATTTTCGGATTTTGAATTTTTGTTGCAGTCGTTTTATTTCCGAATAGGCCGATGTGCAGAGTCGCGACACTCGGCGTAGGCCCGGGCAGCTCAAAATATTCTTATTTTTAGGTGTTTCGCGATATATTATGTATGAAAATTGGTAATTACGGAAATTTTTCCGTAACTTTGCGGCCGTTTAAGAAAACTACAATATTTTAAGGTATGAAAGCATACGTCTTCCCCGGACAGGGTGCGCAGTTCGTAGGTATGGGTAAGGACCTCTACGAGACCAATGAAGCCGCCCACGAACTTTTTGAAAAAGCAAATGAGATACTTGGCTTCCGCATCACCGACCTGATGTTCAACGGCACCGACGAGGATCTCCGTCGTACAGATATTACACAGCCGGCAGTGTTCTTGCACTCGGTAGTGCTTGCCAAGGCCCTTGGCGAAGAATTCAAACCCGACATGACTGCCGGCCACTCGCTCGGCGAATACTCGGCACTCGTAGCCGCCGGAGCACTCAACTTCGAAGATGGCCTTCGTCTGGTGTCGGCTCGTGCACATGCCATGCAGAAAGCCTGCGAAATCAAGCCCTCGACCATGGCCGCTATCCTCGGCCTTCCCGACGAAAAGGTCGAAGAAGTGCTCAAGGGCATCGACGGCGTGGTCGTTTGCGCTAACTATAACTGCCCCGGCCAAATCGTTATCTCGGGCGAAATCGAAGCAATCGACACTGCTTGCGCTCTGCTGAGCGAAGCCGGCGCACGTCGCGCTCTGAAGCTGAAAGTCGGCGGTGCGTTCCACTCGCCCCTGATGGAGCCGGCTCGCGCCGAACTCGCAGCCGCTATCGAAAAGACCGAGTTCCACACTCCCGTGTGCCCCGTATACCAGAATGTCGACGCTAAGCCCCACACCGACCCCGTCGAAATCAAGGCAAACCTCGTAGCTCAGCTTACTGCCCCCGTTCGCTGGACTGCCAGCGTGCAGCAGATGGTAGCTGACGGTGCCAACGATTTCACCGAACTCGGTCCGGGCAAGGTGCTCCAAGGCCTCGTTTCGAAAATCGACAAGACCGTAGCCGTCGCAGGTCGTCAATAATCGGCAATCCCAACTCCCAATAATTCAGCGGCTCCGCAATTCCCACCACCGGGATGCGGAGCCGCTGCTATTATGTGACGTGGCAGAGTCACCCGCTCTGCGGGCTCCATGTCGGGAGGGGTGACTCAGTCCGCGGGCTCGCCCCGGTGGGGCTTTACCCGCGGTTATGAACGGCCCCGCCCGCTCTGCGGGCTCCGGTCTGGGGAGTGAGTGGGCTCAGTCCGCGGGCTCGCCCTGATGGGGCTTCACCCGCGGTTATGAACGGCCCCGCCCGCTCTGCGGGCTCCGTGTCGGGAGGGGTGACTCAGTCCGCGGGCTCGCCCCGGTGGGGCTCACCCGCGGTTATGAACAGCTACGCCCGCTCTGCGGGCTCCGTTCGAGGAGTGAGTGGTCTCTGTCCGCAGGCTCGCCCTGATGGTGCTCACCCGCGGTTATGAACGGCCCCGCCCGCTCTGCGGGCTCCGGTCTGGGGAGTGAGTGGGCTTAGTC
>CAYSQI010000032.1:23066-28897 GCA_964433215.1 uncultured Bacteroides sp. | reverse complement strand
GCCGCGAGTGGGACTCGAACCCACGACCTTTTCGTTACGAATGAAATGCTCTACCAACTGAGCTATTGCGGCGCTATAGAAAAATGTGGTGCAAAGTTACTAAATTTTTCCGGACTGCGCACTAAAAGTGAGCTTAATTTTCGCTTTAGGTAGCGAAATTTTTGCCATGACCGGAGTCGACACGTATGGAACTATCGATGTAACTACCTGCGACGAAGAGCCGTAGTAGTAATAATACGAGCTACTTGAGCCGGCTGCCGATTCGGAATTAACCTGCACGGGGACGAGCACGAATGTGAGGTCGTCGTCGGTGATTGTGTCGAGCTCGAGCAGATAGTTCAGATAGCCACGCAAGGCGAATGTGTAGCCATTGGTGTAGGTGCTATATGCTGAATAGAAGGAGGTGACATTGTCGCAAATGGTGTTGTCGGCAAAGAATTTATCAATATCCTTTTTGAGAATGAGCATTGCATAGGGCGGAGGTGTGATGCCGTACTTGTTGGGGATGGAGTCGGCAGGAATTTCGAATGTGAGCGAGTTGAGCACACGCAGCGAACCTTTGTAGCGATCGTAGCTCTCGACAACTTCGCGACCGGGGAATTTGAGCTCGAGTTGGTAGCCGGCCGGACCTGCGATAATTTGCTCGCCCGAAGCAATCATTTGCTCGAGTTCGGGAGCGGGCTGATACTTGATGGTATTGTTCATCACCATCTCGGGGGTGACGGCATAGTAGTCGCCAACGTAGTTGTTGGTCTCGTAGCGGGCCGAGTCGGTGTTGTATTCGGTCTTGTGATAGTAGGTACGCATCGAAGTGAGCGAGAAGTCGGTGATGCGACCGCTGCCGTAGCTCGAACGGAAATAGAAGCCCTTGAACACCTTTTCGGCAAACTGCTCGGGCTCGCTGTAGATGAGCGGATTGGCCATGTAGGCGTTGAAGAGGTCGCGACCAAGCGAGAGGGGGAGCTTCATCGACACAGCGATGGTAGTCTGAGTTTGCACAGAGTCGGGCTCGTTGGCAGTCGAGGCCGTGTAGATAGCCGAGGCTATGGGGTCGGCCTCGTAGTATCCGTCGGGGTCGAAGTCGCTATAGATAGGATAAGGCAAGTCCTTCGTGAGACGGTAGACTTCGACGCCCATAGGCACGAGCGAGTCGCCGGTGAAGGCCGTGCGCTCCATCTGCATGAAGAGCTTTATCGAGTCGATATTTTCGGCACGGACACCGACTGTGTCGAGGTTGATCGAGGGCATGAACTGCGCTACGAATTCACTCGAAAGCGAGCCGTAGGAGGGCGCGTCGACTTGTCCGATCAGCTGCGAGGTAGTGTGCGAGAGCACCACGGGATTGCGCTCGGTGGAGCCGTTGATGGTGAAATTTGAATCTACTACAATCACGACAGACTCGCGGTCGAGCACATTGCCGACGGTCGAGCTTTCGTCGCACGATATTGCGAATGTCGCAGCGAAGAGCGCGACAATAGCGGTCAGAATTGAGGATTTCATCCTAAATATACGGGTGTTGTTGTAATTACTTAACTATTAGGTTTATATAATTTCGTGTTGTTTATTGAGTAACAAACGGGTAACATTTTATCAAAAAAACCGCCCGAAAAAAAAGGGTGTAACAAGATAGGCAAGGCCTCTTCCTCTAAATCCGTGCGGCTTATGATGCTGCAAAGATAATGAAAATTTTGCTTTGCGCAAAACATTGTGGGCGGTTTGTTTTTCCGCTATACAAAAAGGGCCGCAATTTGCCCTCGCGGGTTAGTTGCGGCCTGGGGGATGTTTAACTGCTAAATAAAGCCTATTAAGCCTTGGGGTTGCCCTCGCGGGTTAGTCGCGGCCAGCGGCATAAAAACCTAAATAACATGAAAACAAAACTCAAGTTCAACATTCGTTTAAAATAATCCTCGGGTTTTCCCCGGCAATATAACAAAGCCGTTGCTATTTTCATTTGTTCCACATACCCAAAACCGCTTGGCTTCATATCCATAAGCATTGTATAACGGGATAGCCTTGCGGTGGTTGTTGCGGCTATATACTTTTAACTTGCTGGGGTCTTTGCCTCGCTCCAAGGCGCGGCGTACTTTGCGGGCGTTGCTTGCCATAGTGTTTGCATTTATTTAAAGCGTTGATTTACTTAAATTTACTAAATTCTGCAAGGCTAAAAATCGCCTCGCGCATTTAAAAGGGTTTGGCGGGGGTTTAGCGGGGGAGGCCCTCTCCCAAAAAATAGCCCCCCCTTCCGCTATACACTCAAGGCGGGCGCGGCATGTTAGGATTTTTCATATACTATCGAAATCGTGTGCGCCCATCATTTCGCGGGCAATGTGGAAAAACGTTCCTATTGTCATCCCGTATCTATTATGCGCTAATAGTTCATTATATTTCTTGCTTGTTTCCTCCCAGGTGTAGCGGCTATCTAAAGCGCTTACCCGGTGTGCGTACTCTTCCCCTTCGGGGCCAAACGCGGTTGCGAGTGATAGAAGGATATTAATCCAGGTGTCGTAATCCTCCGTTATATTAATCTGCTCGGCCTCGCATTCCTTTATAACCTTTTCAACCTTTGCGCGGGTTTCTTCCGGGCTTTGCTCGCTCTGCTGGGCTTCAGCGGCGGGGCTTTTCTGCCTGGGTAGGGTGTAGGTGTAAGGCTGGGCGTTGGTGTTTATATAGGGGCAATCATCCCAGGAAACAAGGCGCTTTGATGCAATGTTACTACAAGCTGCATCCAGGGTTAGCCCGGCACGTTTAAAGTCCGCTTTCAAGGCTTCATAATAATCCTTGTACTTGGTGGTGTCGGCAATAGGGATTATTAAGAAATAGCCTTTGCCTCCGCAAGATAGGCCGCAATATGCCACATAGGGCAAGCATGCAACCGCGGTTTTAAGGTCGTAATTCTCCAGGGCGGGGTTAATCCCTTTGTCCGGCTTGCAATCCAAGTCGGCGCAAAGGTAGCCGCTCGGCTGGGTTAGGCCTTTCCCGCTTATGTGCGAGAAAACGCCGCCGGGGGTGATGCAAGGCAAGGCCTTTTTTAACTCGGCTTTTTTCTCTGGGTCGGTTTCCGCTCTAAGGGCTTCAACCTTGCTTCTCCACTTGTCGGTAACTAAAGCCCAGCCAAGCGGCATTGTTTCTAACTCGCTATCCTTTGCGTCTACTCTTGGCGCAAGTGTAATTTCGGTTTTGAAAAGGTTTTTTTGCATATTGTTATTTTTAGTGGTTGTTTTTAATTAGTGTTATTTTTAGGGGTTATTTATCAATGTGTGCAAGTGTGCAAAATATGTGCAAATACGTGCAATTGCTTGCGTTTAATGTATGTGTGCACGTATGCACGCCTATATATTAAAAAGCGTGCACGTTGCACACGTTCTTATAAATAATCTTCATCCTCTTCATTGTTTGGTAGGTCGGGAAATAGGTAGGTGTAAAACACTTTGCTGCCTTCTTTGCTATAGTATAATATTTGGTCTTTAGCTGCTTTTGAAATTACGCTATTTGCGGTTCGCTCCGAACAACCCGCGGCCTCCGCATAAGCTTTTGCTAATTCGGTTCTTGTTCGCCTCTTGCCATCTTCAAAGATTTGCGCAAATACACTGCAAAGATTTTTCCGGGCTTCATCGCTGGCCCGCTGCTGGGCTTCCTCTGCCGTTGTTAGTCTGAAATTATCGCCATAGGAAAAAGCGAAATCCGGCGCTGGTTCAAAACGGGTAAGCGCTTGTTTAATCTTGGTGATATTTGCGCCCGGTTGCTTGTTTCCCTGGTATATTTCCGAACATTTTTGTTGTAAGTAGCCCCCCAAGTGCCCTTTAGCTTCATCGTCTTTTTTATTAGTGTGGATAACACACAATATCGCTGCCCCGTATTGCTCCGAACACTTTTGCAGTTGGTCTACTACTGCTTCACTTTCTACATTGTCGTTGAAATCTCGGCATAAATCCGCCACGCCATCGAGAAAAACGAAATCGGGGGCATAGTCGTTTATCTTTTTGATTGTTATAGCCAAGCGCTCGGCTTTGCTATATCCGCGCAAGCTAACAACAATAAGGTTTTTCGGCTGCTTGGCAATCCCGGCCATATCAAGCACGGCCCGCCCTTTTTTGCGTACCACGGCCTTATCTTGCTCGGTATCTATCCAAAGCACGTTTAAATCTTTTCGATTTGCCGTTATTCCCAAGCATTCACCTTTCAAGACTGCCGCCGTGAGGATTAACCCCCAGGCGCTTTTGCCGCTTTTGGGTGCCCCGCGCAATAATTGTAAATTCCCGGGGGCTATAATGCCGCTTCCGTTATCCATCGAAAAATAGAAAATTATAGGTTCATCCTCCCCGTCAATGTCTAAATTTGGCGCGTCTATTTCGCCCCCGCCTTCCTTATGTATCGGTATGCGGTTAATGTTTATACTTGTGCCCGTCATTGTCTAAGGGGATTTGCGGCGCAATAGGCGGCGGCATGAGCGGCGGCCTGGGCCTGGGTTGGGATAGGTATCATTCGTGATTTTCGCCAATCTTCCAGGGTGGCGAGTTCAAAGAGTATGCGGCGCCTTCCGTACTTGTAATACGGGATTTGCTTTGTACAAGTAAGCTTGTACAAGTAGCCACGCTTTAGGCCTAAATAATTCGCCGCCTCGGTGGTTGTTAAATAAGTTTGTTGTTCCATAATTACTTTTTTTTAATTATCATGCCGCAAAATTACGCGGTAACTGCAAGTGTACCAAATAATTAACCCCCTAATAGAGTGTTGCGGTAACTCTATTAGGGGGTTTTAGGGTAATGCCCGTTAATTAGGCGCGGCGCTTTTCGCTTGTTTAGCTTTCCGGCATTGTTACTTTTAGGCGCGGGTTGGCCGTTGGTTTGGTCTTTTCCAGTGCTTCAATTAGTCGGGCAAGCGCCGCCAAGTTTTCGTGCATTTCAGCGCTCGCGCCTATCCCATCGCGGCATATCCGCAATGTCAAGTCTACATAAAGTTCGGTAAAGGCTTTGCGTAATTCTTCGGGGGTTAGGATGCTCGTAAAGAATTCGGATAGCAATTCCGAAAAGTCGTATTCGTTGGCCTTTCGGGTAATCATTTTTAAATCATCTTCATCCAGCATATTGCTATTATTTAAGGGTTGTTGTTGGTCGGTTTGTTATTCCCCGGCAATGCCGCAAAAATCCTTTCAATTTCCGCGCTGCCTTTGCACTTGTTGCGGTGTCCGTTTTTGAAATCCGCCATGTCTTTAGCAATAGTACTTTGCCGCTGCTTTTCCTCAATGCCGAAAGCCTCGCAAAGCGCTTTTTGCCGTATCGTAAACCCGTAAGGGTCGGATTGTGTGTATTTCGTAAACTGCCACGCGAAAAAAGCGAATAGACTGCCGCTATTTAGCCAGGAAACGGGCCTATTTTGGCTTTGCCGCCCTGGGGTGGATAGTTTACCCACAAAGGCCATAAAGTCCGTTAAAGAGCCCTTAATAAAGCCCGCACGAATAAGCCCGTTATATAAGGCCTCGGCATCCTCGGCGTTGAGGCGTTCGGCCTCCGGGATGCTATTTCGGTACTCTCTCTTTATTGCGTCAAGTGCTTTCGCCAAGGCCTCCGGCATCCCCGGGCGCTCTTCCGAAATCTTGTTCCCCGCTACAAGCAAAACCCCTGGCATCCCCGCCCGCTTTAAGGCCGAAATCTCGCCCCCGGATAGATAGCACCCAATTATTTGCAAGGCCTGGCATATTGTCTTAAAGAGCGCATCCAGCGCGGAAATTTCGGCTTCTATTTCTGCCCTGGTGTTGGCGGCCTCTATTTGTGCGGCCTTTTCGGCCTCTTGCCGCGCGGCTATTATCGCCGCGGTGTCGGCCCGGCTGGCAT
>CAYSQI010000032.1:0-22966 GCA_964433215.1 uncultured Bacteroides sp. | reverse complement strand
CGTGATCATCGTGATCATCGTGATCATCGTGATCATCGTGATCATCGTGATCATCGTGATCATCCTCCGGCGGTATATCCACAAAATCTCTCCAAGGCTCGCGCCTCTCCGCCATCTGCTGCTTTAGCAATTCCAGGTTTAAAGTTAGCCGCGCACGGCGGTCCAGTATCGCGGTTAACTCTCGGCAAATGTCGGCCCGGCTGGCATCGGCTTCTTGTCTTATATACTCGGCAAAACTTATTGCAATAGCCTTCGGCCTTTCATGCAAATATATCATTCGTTCGAATAGGTGCATAGCTTACGGCGTTTAGTCTAAAATCCCGTTTAATAGGTTTGCGGTGTCCTTTTTGCGCTGGTCTACTATTGCGGCATATACCTGGGTTGTTGTTACGTTGGTGTGGCCTAATAGCTTGGAAACGCTATAAAGGTCTGCCCCCTTGGTAAGGGCTAAGGTTGCAAAGGTGTGGCGGGCGCAATGAAAAGAAATATGCTTATTAATTCCGGCACGTTTCACCCAGGCTTTTATATCGTAAAGCAAAGATGACCTTTTCGGCAAATCGAACACTAAAGCATCCCCGGCCTTCTCCCCGCGCTCCGGCATGCACTTTAAAGCGGCATCCGATAAAGGTAGGTAAAGCATTTTGCGGGTTTTCTCCATCCTGGTTTCAATTCTCCAGGCTTCCCCGTCTTGGCGTACCGAATTCCATGTAAGGCCTTCTATATCGCTTATACGCAAGCCGCAAAAGCAAGAAAACAAAAACGCGGCCTTTACTTGTTCGTTGAGGCATTTTGTAGCCGCCAGGGCTTTAAGTTCTTCCGCGGTTAGATAATCCCTTTCCGCTGGCTGGCTTTGCGGCTTTTCGATGTTTTCAACAAGGGCTGCCGGGTTTGAGGAAATAAGGCCTTTTTTGTGGGCTTCATTCATTGCGGCTTCGAAAGCGTTGTAATAACGGGCGCTTGTATTTGGCGAAAGATTGCCGCCCCATTGTTTCACGCCTTCAGTTAGATAGGTCGCAAAGCCTATACAAAAGGCCTTATTTACTTGGCCCAAGGTAATAGCTTTGCCATTATACTCCGCATCTATATAACGGCGCAAGTGTGCGGCCAGGGTTTTAACCCCCTTTGCGGTGTTATTTGCTTTTCTCCCGGCATCCCTGGCGGCCTTGGCGGCGCGGTCTTGCCTCTGCTGCATCCAGTCAAGCAAGAGCAAGTTTTTACCGGGGCAATCCTTTACCCCGGCCTCCCCGGTAATTATTTCCTTAATGCGCTGGGCCTTTATCGCGTTGGCGGCATCCAGGGTTATTTGGTTTGCAATCTTATCGGCTGCAATCCCCGGGCGCTCCGGGATTAGGTAAAGCTTTAGAAATTCATACGTGCGCACGCCATCCCGGTATATATCCAGGTAAAGGGATTTGTTGCCTTTGGATAATTCCTTAAAGCGTAATGTTACGGGTTCTTTTGCTTGTACTTGTTTTTTCGGTCTTGCCATGGTGTTTTTATTATCTTGTTACGGGTGCAAAGATATATAAAAATTCCGAAATGAGTAACAAGCGAGTAACAAAAAATGCGAAAAGTAACAAAAATTAGCCCAAATTAGGTAAAAGTAAGGAAAATAAAAAAGCGGTGTAAATGCCGCTTTAATAATTGATTAGATTTTGCTTTGTTCTACTTGTTTTTACCTTTTGAGGATTTCATCCTAAACATTTTGTTATAGGGAACGATAAAAATCGGAGTAGGCCTGAGCATAGTCGGCCGAGGGATCAAATTCAAGCAGAGGTTTACCGCTCTGACGGGCATATTCAACAGTTTCGGGGTCGACATTGTCGGAGCTGATAGCGATAGCGTCGGCATAGTCGATAGCGATGCGATTGAGGGCCTTGAGATCGACGGGGCCGTCGCCAAGAGTTTTCAGAGCCTCGTCGCTGAAGCCATCCATACGCAGCTTTTCGACAAAGCGGGCATCGAACTCCGAAACGAGCGCGCGGTCGTAGAGCGAGAAGACGACCTTCGAGTTGCTGAAAGCCGGGTCTTCGGCATAAAGAGTCTTCAAATAGAGGGGCACGAGCGCCGAAATCCAACCGGTGCAGTGGATTACCGAGGGGACCCAACGGAGCTTGCGAGCCGTCTCGAGCACGCCGCGCACGAAGAAGATGGTACGCTCGTCGTTTTCGTGAGCCAAAGTGTCGGTTTCCAGTTCGTTGGCATGGCGTTCGAAATAGTCGTCATTATCAATGAAGTAAACCTGCATGCGCGAAGGTTGCAGCGTTGCCACTTTGATAATCAGAGGATGGTCGGTGTCGTCAATTATAATGTTGAGTCCCGACAGGCGAATCACTTCATGAAGTTGATTGCGACGTTCGTTAATAGCTCCATAACGAGGCATGAAGGTTCTTACTTCGATTCCGGCTTCCTGAATGCTCTGAGGCAGGTCGCGGCCGAAAGTCGACAGCGGATCAGGGGCCAGATACGGGGTTATCTCCTGCGAGATATATAACACTTTATTGACATCCATCAGCTAACAATTTTTAAGTGCTCAGGGGGCCGAAATGAGCCGTAACGAGCTTTTACACTGCAAAATTACAAAAAAAATCCCGTTTAGCCCGCCACTTTGACTGCATTTTTGATTTTTTAGCATTCCAAGCAGGCTCAACAAGACATTGCCGAGCGAGTAAAAGCGGCTGAAAAAAAGGGTCAGAAGCAACGACGGACGAGACGACGGATGATAAGGCAGTTGACAGCCGTGACGGCCGCCACGACGACGACGCCGACCGAAATTGCCACCATGGGCGAGGTCGTCGAAGCACCGAGCGACTCGACTGCCGGCGTCCACACACGCTCGACAAGCATCATCGCCACAGAGGCCAGCACGAGAACCACGCCGTTGACCACCGCCACAAGGCGCATATAGCAAGCCGACACCTGCGAGGGCCGATACCCCAAGCGCAACAAGCCACTGATAGCGCGACGATTTTTCTGAATGAGCAAAAACAGGCTCAGCACGAGTATGAAAAGAGCCAGAAGGGTGATGATGCCACCGACGGCGGCAATCGACGACGCTACCAGCTTCAGCAGGTAAGCCGTGCGACCGAGGTCATCGTCGGGTCCGGCAATCTGATAGTCGCGCTCCTCCATAAAACGGCGCACACCGGCATCGGTGGGGTCGGCAACAGTCACGATCAAGCGCGACGGTGGCTTAACTTCACTCGAGCCGTAATTGCGGTGCGCCCAATCCATAAACGACTGCGGCACAGCTATGGTATTGAGCCACGACGAGAAGCCGACAATCCGGCCGGGCAGCACGGCGCGTCCGCGCTCGCCGCTAATGTGTATGGTCAGAGGTATCGTAGAGATGATACTTTCGCTAATCATCGGCATTCGACCACCGGCAGCAAAGCCGAAGTTGTAGAGTGTCAGATAGTCTTTCGAAAGCACAATCGGTATTTCCGGGTTGATCGAGTCGAAGACGAAGCCTTCAATCTGCTCATCGATAAGTCGGTCGGGCACAGATTCGAAGAACAGAGCCGTGGACACACTGCGGCCACCAAGTGCTACAGAGGCGTAGACACGGAAGTCGGAGGCTTGGAACGACGCTACATCGCCGCACCAACTCTGTCGGCGGAGCTCGTCGATTTCGTCGTCGTCGAACGCAGTGGAGCCGGAGCCAAAAGTGTCAAAAAGACCTACCGACTTGGAAATCACCAGATTGCGTGGCGATACAAGTTGCACGCCGCCATCCTTGTCGCCCGTAAGCGCCCGACCTATGTCGTTGTAGAACTGCACAGCAGCCATGACGATGACCAGCCCGACGAGTGTAGCCACGGCGTAGCCGCCAATCTGCCAAGCACTTATATTCTTGCGAAGTAATTTCCAAATCATAATGTCAGAGATATTACGGGTGCCTCGACCGCGAGCTGATTGCCCACCGAGGTAAATATGACGCCGGCACCTTGCCGCACGGCATCATCCATAATCATTCGGGCACACTGTGCGTTGTTGTACGCATCGAGGTGACTGACGGGCTCATCGAGGAGTATAAAATCGTAGGGTTGACACAAGGCGCGCACGATAGCCACACGCTGCTTCTGACCCACCGACATTCGCCCGGCCGGTCGGTCGAGCAAATCTTTAATACCCAGCCGCTCAAACATATCGACTATTTCACTTTCCGACTTGCAATCGGTAAGGCGATTTTTCAGACGCACATTGTCCATAGCCGTGAGTTCATCGAAGATGTCGAGTTCCTGCGGCAAATAGGCCAAATGGCGCCTACGAATCTCGCACCAGTCACTGACCGACAAGTTGCTCACATCCGCCGCATCGAAGCAGATTGACCCACAATAATCGTGCCTGCTGCCGTAGATAAAGTTGCAGAGCGACGTCTTGCCGGTACCCGACTGAGCGTTAAGGCAATACACGCCGCCTCGTCGAAAACCGACATCAGCGAGCATCACCTGCGACGAGGCAAAGCGCTCGCGCCCCGCCTCATCATCAAATACGCGGGGCAACACCCCGCGTAATTTGATTTCTTGTATCTGAGAGAATGTATCTTTCAAGTAGGTATTAATTAGATACCGAACCGAGTCGTCAATGCGATGCTTTGTCAGCAGCCTCCACGAGCGTGAGCAGGAAAGGCTTGTCTGTTTCGGTCAGTTCAACTTCACCTTCAAGGACATTATCGGAAACATGAGCTTGGCCCTTAACACCGAATTTGATACCATAATCCTTGAACAAGAAGAAATTGCTCGGCAGATTTACCGACAAGAATGCAGCCATGCCGTTTTCGCTACCCATAGTCGAATTGGGCGATTCTTCAGCCGTGGCAGCAATCAGGCAGTCGCCATCCAGAACAACATTAATATTGCCCATTTCGGGGATTTTTACGCCAAAGCCATCGTCTTCGCTTGTCACTTTCACTCCGGCATTTTTAACCAACGACTTCAGCTCCTTGAGCAACTTCTCGCCACGGCCATCGACAGTGCGGACGCCTACGGCAGCGGTCACACTCTTAAGACTTTTCGGTTCTTTAGCCGGATTTTCGAGATTGGCAGTCACGAAGAAGCCGCCATTGAGTACCTTGAAGAAATCTTCCGAATCGAAAGGCGCATAACGGAAATTTCTCTCGATTTCGCGAGACAGGCCGGGGATATTGATTTCTTCGATTGCATCCTGAATGCTCATATCCTTAAGGCCACCGAAAGCAAAAGCAAAATGGTCCTTATCGCTGATGTGCTTTGTCAGATTGCCCAGCATAGCCGGTTCGACGCCAAATTCCTTATTAACCTCAGCTTCCTCGCCCGAGGCGTTCATGAACGTAGCCTTGAACGTAGCCTTAGAGCCGCTGAAATTAACAGCGAAAGCGGCGGACACATCCACCTTCGAATCAGGCGACACGAAAAGGCCGAATACCGAGCTCGAGCTATTACCCTGAATTGCCGATACTTTCCAGGCTTCCATTGATTCGGTAGCACGATCAAAGATTTCTTCGAGTTTCTTCTGCAAGTCGTCTTCGTCGTACCACCACAAATGGGTATAGCAAATCAGCACATTGCCTTCGCAGAAAGCGACTGCGCCACTGGTGTATTCCGTATCCTCGATAAAGACAGCCTTGTCGCCGACTTTCTTTTTCTTCATATTAAATTTCTTCAGCGAGGCTTCGACTTCCTTGCCATCCTTAATCAACGCAGCAAACATTTCCGATGGCGAGTCATCGTACACAGCAAACAACACGCGCTCAAAGTCGATACCGCGAAGCTTTGAAATTTCTTTCACACCTGAACCGGCAATTTTTTTCAAAGACGGAGGCAGGGTCACTTGGCCATTTTCGAAGCTGGCATCAAGAGATTTAAGCACGTCGATGGTATTTACGACGGCCACGCCATACGCATCGTCGCCTACGACCGACAGTAGTTCTTTAGTCTTGCTGTCCGTACACGATGAAACGCCGAGCGCCAGCAGTAGCGCCACGGCTGAGAACAGCAGATTGCTGATTTTTTTCATTATTCTTCCTATTTATTGTGTTTAAAATGGTTTGTTATTAATGGTTTGACGACAAAGTTAGGTATTTATTTCTTATTGACAACATTTATCCACAAAAAAATCGTATCTTTGCCTACGTTTTAAGACACAGTTTACCATGGACTTCATCTCACAACGCGTAAAAGCGCTCGCCGCATCAGCGACGCTCGCCATGTCACAAAAAAGCGCCGAACTGCGTGCCCAAGGCATCGACGTCATCAACCTATCAGTCGGCGAACCCGACTTCAACACCCCCGACCATATAAAGGACGCCGCCTGCCGGGCCGTGGCCGACAACTTCTCGTTCTACACCCCGGTCCCCGGCTACATGTCGCTACGCCAGGCGATTTGCGACAAGTTAAGCCGCGAAAACGGACTTAGCTACGCCCCGGCCGACATCGTCGTGTCGAATGGTGCCAAACAAGCTCTGTGCAACGTCATCCTTGCCACCATCAACCCCGGCGACGAGGTCGTAATCCCCACCCCGGCATGGGTCAGCTACGTCGAGATGGTGAAGCTCGCCGAAGGCAAGGCCGTGTGCGTACCCTCGGGCATCGAGAGCGACTTCAAGATCACCCCCGAACGCCTCGAAGCCGCCATCACGCCTCGTACACGCATGATTTTACTCTGCTCGCCGTCGAACCCCACCGGCAGCGTTTACACCGCCGATGAGCTCGCCGCCCTGGTCGAAGTCATTGCCCGCTACCCCGACATCATCGTCCTCGCCGACGAAATCTACGAACATATCAACTACACCGGCGAGTTCACTTCGCTCGGCTCGTTCCCGCAGATTGCCGACCGCACCGTCATCATCAACGGCGTGTCGAAAGCCTACGCCATGACCGGCTGGCGCATCGGCTACTGCGCCTGCCCCACCGCGCTGGCCAAGGCCGTATCGAAACTTCAGGGTCAGTACACCTCGGGCGCCTCGTCAATCGCACAAAAAGCTGCCGAAGCCGCCTACAACGGCCCGCAGGACTGCGTAGCAGAGATGCGCGCCGCCTTCCGCCGCCGTCGCGACCTGGTCGTAGAGATGGCTCGCGAAATCCCCGGCTTCAAAGTCAACGTACCGCAGGGCGCCTTCTACCTCTTCCCCGAAGTATCGGCGCTGATAGGCCGCCACACCCCCGACAGCTCGGAAATCACCTCGTCGGGCGACCTGGCCATGTACCTGCTCCAGCACGGCCACGTAGCCACCGTCGACGGCGACGCCTTCGGTGCTCCCGGCTACATCCGCCTCAGCTACGCCACCTCCGACGACAACCTGCGCGAAGCCCTGCGCCGCATCAAAGCCGCCGTCGAAGCCCTCAAATAAAGAATATTACTAACGGTCATATACAACAGCGCGCCGCCCATTCGGACCGGCGCGCTGTTGATTTTACTTATCTTTCTTTGAGCACTTTTCGCTCAGCGGACAGTCGCCACAGCCACAGTCGCACCCGCCACCCGGCTTGCGCAAGGCGCGGATTAAGAGAATAGCCGCTACCACGACCACTACAGCCACTATCACCGTCTGCCACAACTCGCTCATGACTTCTTACTCTTTACAGCCTTTGCGACCGCCGACGGTGTAGCATCGGCCGGGCAATCGGTGAACGGCAAGCGATAGCCACAACCCGAAGCATACTCGGAGCAGCCATAAGCTGTGCGTCCCTTGATTATGTGTCCCTTGCCACAGACCGGACACAACACCTGCTCGAGTTTACGGATAGGTGTAGCGCGCTTGCGTGCCGGCTTTTCGGCCGAAACGGAAGCCGTCTTAGCCGTCTTGGTGCCCTTGCCTTTCGCCGGTGCATCTTCAATGACCGTAACACGTCGCTGCGAATTATCACTCAGCACGTCGTGAACGATAGTCGTAATCATTTCTTTAAGCTCAGCCACGAACGTAGCGGCCGAGAAATCGCCACGCTCGATGCGACGTAGCTTATTTTCCCACAAGCCGGTCAGACGCGGACTCTTGATAAGGTCCTCATTGATGATATTAATAAGGTCGATACCGGCCTGCGTAGCCACGATACTCTTGCGGCGGCGCTCGATGTATCGGCGCTTGAAAAGCGTCTCAATAATAGCCGCGCGAGTCGAGGGGCGACCGATGCCGTTTTCCTTCATTGCCTCGCGCAGTTCTTCATCGTCGATAGCACGGCCGGCCGTCTCCATAGCTCGCAGCAGCGTGCCTTCGGTATAAGGCTTGGGCGCAGTCGACGTTTTCTTGACCACCTTAGGCTCGTGCGGGCCATGCTCGCCGGCCTCCATCGGTGGCAACTCGGGCATGGCCTCCTGGTCCTTGTCGTCGGCCGGCTGCTCGCCTTTCTTGGCCGGATACAGCACACGCCACCCCGGGTCGGTAATCACCTTGCCGGTGGCCTTGAATGGTGTGCCGTCGACATTGGCCTCGACCGTGGTCTGACGCGCCAGACAGTCGGGATAAAACGCAGCTATAAAGCGAGTCGCAATCAGATGATACATCAGCTTCTCGTCGCCGGTGAGGCGGTCGGGCGCCTCGCCGGTGGGAATGATGGCGTGGTGGTCGGTCACCTTCGAGTTGTCGAACACCTTCTTACTCTTAGGCAGACGCCCGGCGAGCAGCGGCGCCGTCTTGTCGGCGTATGGCGTCATGCGCCGCAGGATTTCGGGCACCTTCGGGTAGACATCGTCGGGCAGATAAGTGGTGTCGACACGCGGATAGGTCGTCACCTTCTTCTCGTAGAGCGTCTGTATGAGTTTCAACGAGTCGTCGGCGGTCCAGCCCCAGCGGCGGTTGCACTCGACCTGCAGCGAAGTCAAGTCGAACAGACGCGGAGGCGCCTCGCGCACCTGCTTGGCCGTCACGTTGTCGACGCGGAGTTCGGCAGCGGCCAAGCGTCGGCAGAGTTCTTGCGCCGGTTCTTCGGTCTCGAAGCGTTCGGCCGACGAAAAGTCGACGTCGCGATATGTGGTATGCACTTCGAAAGTATCCTTGGGCACAAAGTTTTCGATTTCGAAGTGGCGCTTTACAATCATGGCCAGCGTCGGAGTCTGCACACGCCCGATCGACAGCACCTGACCGCGCGCCCCATACTTCATGGTGTAGAGACGTGTGGCATTCATGCCCAAAATCCAGTCGCCGATAGCGCGCGACAAGCCTGCGAGATACAGATTGTCGTATTTCTCCTGCGATTCGAGGGCCGCAAAGCCATCGCGGATGGCCTGGTCGGTCATCGACGAAATCCACAGACGACGCACCGGGCAGTGCACCGAGGCCTTCTGCATCACCCAGCGCTGGATGAGCTCACCTTCTTGGCCGGCGTCACCGCAGTTGATAATCTCGTCGGCCGTGGCCGCCAGCGTCTCTATGACTTTGAATTGGCGGCGGATGCCTTCGTCGTCGATTAGTTTGATGCCGAAGCGCTCGGGCAACATGGGCAACACGCCCAGACCCCAATGCTTCCAACGTTCGTTGTAGTCGTGTGGCTCCTTGAGGGTACATAGGTGGCCGTAGGTCCAAGTCACGCAGTAGCCGGCACCTTCGTAGTAGCCTTGACGACGCGCATCGGCCCCAAGCAGCCGCGCTATGTCGGCCGCCACACTCGGTTTCTCGGTGATGCAAAGTTTCAAACCGACACCTCCCGATTATACTTCTTTCTTGGCCTGCTGCCACAGCGCCTCCATCTCGTCGAGCGAGAGGTCGCGAATGCTGCGTCCGGCAGCCGTAGCTTGCTGCTCGATATAGTTGAAGCGAGCTATGAACTTGCGATTGGTCAGTTCGAGCGCATTCTCCGGATTTACCTTATAGAGGCGAGCGGCATTGATGACACTGAAGAGCAAGTCGCCGAATTCTTCTTCGACAGCCGCGCTGTCGCCCGAAGCGATAGCTTGCGACACTTCGCCGACTTCCTCGCGCACCTTGTCCCAGACCTGCGCCGGCTCTTCCCAGTCAAAGCCCACATTTGCAGCCTTTTCCTGCACGCGGAAGGCCTTGACCAGCGCCGGCAAAGCGGCGGGCACACCGGCCAGCACGGTGCGATTGCCTCCGCGCTCTTTCAGCTTGATATCTTCCCAATTTTGGGCCACCTGATCGGCTGTATCGGCTTTCACCTCGCCAAACACGTGGGGATGGCGGAAAATGAGCTTTTGGTTGATGCTATCGGCCACGTCGGCGATATCGAATTCGCCCTTTTCGTCACCGATTTTCGAATAGAACAGCACGTGGAGCAGCACGTCGCCCAGCTCCTTGCGGATTTCAGACTGATTCTCGCTCAGCAGCGCCTGTGCCAGTTCGTAAACTTCTTCTATAGTGTTAGGTCGCAGCGACTCGTTGGTCTGCTTGGCATCCCACGGGCATTTTACACGCAGAATATCCAGCGTGTCCATCAGCCGGCCGAGCGCCTCGAGCCGCTCCTCTCTTGTATGTGATTTCATCATTCAGCTTTGAAAGTTTCCACTCCTTGATTGAGCCATTCGATGAAGGCTTCGACATTCTCGTCGTAGGCACGGGGACCGGCCAGAGGCTGACCGTCGCCATCGAGCAACACGTAGTAGGGCTGCGAGCTGATGCCAAACTTATGCTGCTGCAGGTAGCTCCATTTCTCGCCCACGGTGGTGATAGTCACCGGCTGGCCGTACTCTTCGACGGTCTCGGGGCGGTCGAGCTTGGCCTTGTCGTCGACCATGAGCTTGATCAGTACGTAATCACTCTCCATGATTGCGCGCACGTCGGGGGTGTCGAATACGGCACCTTCCATCTTGCGGCAATTCACGCAAGCGTAGCCCGAGAAGTCGACCAGCACGGGTAGGTTCTTCTCGCGAGCGTACTGCATACCTTCGTCGTAGTCGTGGAATTCTTTGAACGTGCCACCGTAGAGGTTGAAATCCTGCGTCGTCAGCGGGGGAGCGAAGGCGCTAATCGACTTCAACGGTGCGCCCCACAGGCCCGGCAGCATATACACTGCGAACGACAGCGATGCCACGGCCAGGAAGAAGCGACCGACACCTACGTGCTGACACTCGCCATCGTGCGAGAAACGCAGCTTGCCCAGCAGGTACATACCCAGCAGCACAAACAACACAATCCACAGAGCCACGAACACTTCGCGGTCGAGAATGCGCCAGCCATAAGCCAAGTCGGCCACCGACAGGAACTTCAGCGACAGTATAAGTTCGATAAAGCCGAGCACCACCTTCACGGTATTGAGCCAGCTACCCGAGCGCGGCATCTCCTTGAGCAGCGACGGGAAGAAGGCGCACAGGCCGAAGGGCAGAGCCAAGCCCAAAGCAAAGCCACCCATACCCAAAGCCGGGCCCAGGATGCTTGCGCTCGACGCAGCCTCTACGAGCAGTGTGCCGATAATCGGGCCGGTGCAAGAGAACGATACCAGCACCAGCGTGAAGGCCATGAAGAATATTGATACGAGGCCGGTCGTCGACTCAGCCTTGGAGTCAATCGCATTGGACCAGCGCGAAGGCAATTTGATGTCGAACGCGCCGAAGAACGAGATGGCAAATACGACCAGAAGCAGGAAGAACAGCACGTTGAACACTGCGCTCGTAGCTATCTCATTTAGCTTGCCGGCACCGAACAGTAGTGTGATAGCGATACCAAGCACCAAATAAATAATTACAATGCTCATGGCGTAGGTCACGGCGTCGAGGATGGCGCGACGGCGGCTCTTGCCTTTCTTCAGGAAGAAGCTCACAGTCATCGGGATCATCGGCCACACACAGGGAGTCAGCAGAGCCACCAGGCCGCCAAGGAAGCCCCAACCAAGCAGAGCCCACCACGACGACGGAGTTTCGGACACTACAGCCTCGTCGGTAGGCATCTCCACCGGTGCCCACAGGTCGGACCGATCGGCAGCCACAGTCGGGACAACGGCAGCAGGCTCGGGAGCCGCTTCTTCAGCTGCATCTACAGCCGAATCGGCAACCGGAGCGCCGAAAGTCACTTCAAACGGCACGTGCTCCGGACGAGTGCAAGCCTCCTCGGTGCAAGCCATATACGAAATGGTGCCGCGCAGAGTCACGCCTTGCATTCCGGCAGCGATACGAAACGCACGGCTGAACTGCACCTTTCCGAGCCACCATGGCAATTTCATCTTCAATGTTTCGTCGACGTGGATTGACGGTTCGGCCGACGGCTGTATGTCGCCGATAAATTCAAGACCGGCAACCGTATCGACCTCAAAAGTGGTCGGGAACGGCGAATCTTCCGAAAAGCCGTAAATGTGCCAGCCTTCTTCAATGTCGGCAGCCCAAGTAATCACGCCTTCAGTAGCCGACTTAGCTTCCACACTCGTGGTCCACGTCACGTGCACCGGACGCTGAGCAGCTGCAATCGCGACTGTAGTCGCAACCAGCACTACGAGCATCCATATTCTTCTAATCTTTTGCATATCTGTCTTTTATTTTTTCACCACACTGTGGGCTGTTTTTACTTCTTAAATGACTTGTAGACCAATGTTTCGGTCTTGGGCGGCAGGCACGTCGTATTGTCGCAACCCATATAAGCGACGCTAACCTTCAGCTCCGGAGCCTCGCCTGTGATGCGAATCGGCACCTCAAACGACACCGTCTCGGCCCACCATTGCACTTCGGTCTCAAACATGGGGTCGAACACCTTCAGCGGCTCGGCCGACGGCTTCACCGGACCGGCGACTTCCACGTCGGTCGAATTGTCGAATGTGATTGTAGTGGCGCGCGGGCCGTCCTCGGGCATTTCGAAGCCATAGAGGTGCCAGCCCTCACCGACAAGTGCTTTCACGGTAGCGACACCTTCGGTTTCCGAAGTCATTTTCACAGCCAGGCGCCAGCGTATCGGACGAGCGGTCTGAGCCGTTGCAGCTACGGCCACGAAAAGCATCAGCAGTAACAATATTCTTTTCATATCGAATCGATTCGTTTTTATTTCTGTGCAAAGGTACACATTTTTACGCAATTCCCAAGCACTCAGGCAGCCCGCATATCTCAATTTTTATTAACGTGGCAACTAACGTCCTTTTTTTCGCTGCCGCTTGTTGTTTTTTTAATTGATACTTTATAACTTTGCGCGACAACGCATTGCGCGACAATCATCCTTATTCTCCACAAATACAGCACAATTATGGACAAAAGCAAAATCATCGCAGGCGCACTGATAGCCATCGGCTTGCTCGCGCTTGGCCTCTGCATCAAAGGGGGCTTCGACAACTTCTCAAATCGAGGCCGACAGGTAACAGTACGCGGCCTGTCCGAACGACTTGTCGACGCCGACCTCGTCACCTGGCCTATCGTCACCAAAGAACTTGGCAACGACCTCACATCAATCTACAACCGCATCCAGTCGACCAACCAGCGAATTTCCAAATTCCTGAAGGACAATGGCCTCGACGAAACAGACTTTTCAATCAATCCGCCCAAAGTTGAGGACCGCGAAGCTCAGAGCTACAACAACGAACGCGTGGCTCAGCGCTACCTAGTCACCAACGTCATCGTAGTCAGCTCGCCCAAAGTCGACCTCGTACGCACCCTCATCGACAAGCAGCCCGAGCTGATGCGCGAAGGCATTGCCGTAGTGGCCGGCGACTATCAGTACCAGACCGACTACCAATTCACCGGACTGAACGACATCAAGCCTGAGATGATCACCGAAGCCACCAAAAATGCGCGCGATGCAGCTCAGCGACTTGCTGCTGACTCGCAAAGCGACCTCGGCAAGATTGTCACAGCCAGCCAAGGCCAATTCTCAATCGACGACCGCGACCAATACACACCCTACAAAAAGACCGTCCGCGTAGTCACCTCCATCACCTACGAACTCAACAACTAATCCGACACAACGACCGCTGCGCCGGCCTTATAAGCCGGCGCAGCGCATTGTATTCACTCGACAAACTTCATTAAATCAGCCACTTGAAGGAAGAAATCATTTGACCACAAATCGAGTTCACGAGGATCACGAATAAATGGCAACACATCACTTTTCACTTGGCTGATATCTGCAGTAGCGAGCCGCTCTTTCAACTTCATCAGGAAAAACGCCTTATCCAATTCTTCGCCATTGAATTCGCGTGCACGCTCTGCAAGATGCTCGAAATCAAGCGGCACATTATTGCTGACATACCACACGAAATCATACCAATCACGGCCCTTCACTCGATTTTTCCACGCCCGATAGACTAAAGCATGCATTTTTCCTGCAAATAAATCGGGCAACGTAAAGCACCGAGTCATAAACGCCTGCGGCTGCAACAATAGCTTTTGTTCAGTCTGAAACTTCATTGGAGGGCAGGTATCAACTTCTATCTTTATCTTAATTGACTTATCCGTTTGGAAAGATATATCAAAGACATCCGTATTGTCTTTAAGGAAAGCGGATTCTACTCTCCCGAACGACTTTTTATCCTTTTTCGTAATCTCAACGCTGCGGCCAACTAAAGCAAAAGCATCAATAATCGGCTGAAAATACCGACTAAAATCAAAATTTTCGTCAGGACAAAGCAACGAAAAGTCGAGATCCTCCGAAAAGCGCTTTAGTCCATAGAAAATACGAAGACAAGTTCCGCCATAAAATGCAGCCTTATCAAAAAAACCGCCATTGTATAATCCGGCAAGAATAATCTGCTGGTTTACCTCAAAAATAGCATTTCGATACTTCGTCGTGTCCGACAAATCGTAGGCCGACAGCATCTTGTCATAAATTTCATTTTTCATTTTCCGTAAGCAATTTCAAAATTGTAGCAATCGAAGTTGACTTTTTCGCACCTGCAGAAATGTACTGTTCAAATATCTGAGGGCGAAGGTGATAAAAAGCATCCATATCAAAGCGAATATCATTTTGAAGATATTCAAGAGCTTCTTTGCGATATCGCAATAGCAGCGCCGGAGTGGCGGCAATTAAATCACACAAAGCCTTCTCCGGTGTAGCAATCAAGAAAGAATATTCTGCCTCCTCCACATTACAAATGCCAATATTAAACACGTCTCTCGGTATTTGAGCAAATACAAAGCGGCCAACTGAAGTGTCGTACACGCGCGCCTCCTTCATAGTCATGGATTGTATTTCGTAGACAGCCTCCGGTATCAAACCATAATACCTCAGCGCCGACAACTTCGACACATACGATGGTGTGAGCAGTCGATTAGCAATCAACTCCAGAGATAGCCTTTTCCCGGTACTTTTTTCAGAGCACACATACAATCCTCGCTTTAGACGAACGATATCGCCATCCCTCTCGAGCAGACTTAGTTTCTGCTCGGGCTTTCGAATATTCGGAAACTCAAGCTTTAGGGTTGCAGCAGTGACCGGCAGATTGCCATATTTCGCCAATATTGTATTCATGCTGCAAAAATAGTAAAAAATTCGGAAGTTAATCCTATTAGATAGGTTTTTCTTCCGAATTTTTTACTGTTTTAATATGATTCGGGCCGTTTTTACCCCTATCAGAAGGCAAGGCCGAAGCCGGCCGAGAGTGTTGTAAAATCCGGTGCCTGGGCCGACGTAAGCACCTTGTAAGGCGAATAGCGGACGTAGACACCTATGCCGCCCAGCGAAAGGGTGCCTATAAAGTCGATAGTGAACTTGCGCTGACCGATATCATTGGAAGTAACCGTCGTCTTCTCACCGCTTTCGGCATCGAGCCAAGATGATTTTAGCGAGCCATGGGTGTTGAGGCACATCACGGGGCCGAGGCTAAGCCAAGCACTATTACCGGCAGCACGACCAAGACGGCAACTGTACAGTATCGGGAATTGCAGCGTGAATATCTTCAAGCGCGAAAATCGCGGAGTGACATCTTGCGGAAAAGTCGACAAGCCTACGCGGCCGTCTTCGGCCACAAAGAGCGTGCCGCGAGTCGAACGATAGTTGCGCCAATCGAGGCCGAAACCTATCGAGAATTCCGACGTGCGAGAGTAGCAATACTTAACACCGAGCAGATTCAGCACACCTATTTCGAGCGATTTGCCCATCTCCACATCCATACCTTCCGGCGCACCGGCGGCCGACACAAAACCAAGCATCAGACCCTGGACGAACACATCGACGCGGCTACTCCGATTGGGTCGAAACGAAAATCCACGATGCGAGCGATGAAGCACGCCTTCGGTGAATTGACGGTCGATTTCAATCGACTCGTCGCCAACGACGTTGACTACAATCCCCGAAGCTGACTCGACGATGCGCACCGTGTCGGCAGTCGTGAAACGGTAGGTTGTGTCTGTCGGAGTAGATGCGTAAGCCGACAGACAGGCCAGCAGGGCTAATATAGCAGTGAATATCTTTTTCATAATAATCAGAATCCGAGAGTAATACCAAATGACAATTGATTAAAGTCGGGACCAAAACCCGTATCGAAGACGCGAGCCGGCGAGTAGCGAGCATAGAGGCTCATGTTGCCGCTAAATCCGATAGCGCCATACAGGTCGATGGTAGCAAAGCGCTGATGCAGACCCTTATAGCCCACCTTACCGGTGCGTCCGTCGACCGTCGTCTTCGTTGTGGCCTTCATGTAGGTGTTGAAGTTGAGAATACCTCCGACTTTCACAGCCAAACCGCGGTAGATTGTCTGCTTGAGCATCAGCGGAAATTCCAAACGAAATATATGGATTCGGCTCGATGCCTTCATATCAGCCGAAGTCGGCACAAGATTGACGACACCGCGCTCCGCTTCAAGGTGCGCGCCATGCCCGACATTAGCCGAGCGATAGCCCATACCCATACCGAGCGTAAAAGCCGGGCCGCCGGTCACAGGTACATAGCGCAGCCCCAGAATGTTGCTTACACCGATTTCCCAGCCGCCGCGCATACCGTCGGGAGCGTCGACGCTGCGTGTGAGGCCAAGATACAGCTGGTCAAACGAAAGCGTCGACCACTGACGCACTTTTCGCTTTGGACGAGTGGCCGACTTGGCATTGTCCGACATACTGCGAGTGAACGGCAACGCTATGTCCCAACCACTGCTGATGTCAACTTCCTCAGTCTCTGAAGTATATTCATAGGTGTACGACTGGCCGTAGCGCTGACCGCCGGCCTTCACGCTGAGCGACGCCGGCGCTACGGTGACAACTACCGAGTCGGGACGCACGAGCGTGACCACGGTGTCGCTGCGCTCGGCTGCCGCCGAAACAAGAGTCGCAGCAACAATAGTTAACAACGTAAATATCTTTTTCATAAGGCGTTAGTTTTTCTTTAGCATTTTTTTGATTAAATCGGCGTCGGCCTGCCCCTCCATATAGATGAGGATGATGCGATTGCCGCCGGCCAGCGTCTGATTTAGATAGAGCACATACCGATTAAGCTTGCCCGACTTTGGCAACGACAAGAAGGCATAGTAAAGGTGCCCGCTGCGGTAGACCGTCTCGCGGTCGACTGCCGCGGCAAGGTCGGCCTCGACAAACTCCTCAAGCATCGAGCCATACTCAGGTGCATCAGTGATAGTAAGTCCCTTGTATATAGTGAGGGAGCTGGGTTCTAACGCACTACCCGTAACGATGGTCTCGGAAGCTGCGGCCACGTCGTGAAATCGGCCACCAAAGACCTGCTCATCGCACTGCGGTCGGCGTGCCATAGCGGCGAAAGTAGCCAGCAGCATCAAGGTTAGAAATATGAATCGAGGATTCTTCATAATATCATGGTTTTTAAGAGATTTCATAAACTATTGAAAACGTCTCCGAAAAGTTGCAAATCGCTGCTGACGGCTTCCGAGACATCGTCGGCTGCAGACCCGACGTCGGCCAGCTGACTTTCCATCAGCGACAGTGCCGTGGCGGCATCGTCGATGTATCTGCCGCTGACCACGGCGTAGCACTCGGGCTCGGCGGCCGTGCGCGGCACTGCAAACCACAGGCCTGCTGCCAGAGCGATAGCCGCAACGACTGATGCCGCTGCCGCCAAGTTGCGGCGACGCATCACACGATTTGCTTGACGCGAGCGACCTTCGACGACGGCAAAAGCCATGACAGCACGAGCTGCCACCAAGTCGCGGTCCGAGCCTCGGTAATCGGCGAGCGCACGGCGCAGGGCGCGTTCCTGCCGAAGCGTGGTGCGGCCGTCGTAATAAAGTTCGAGGAGCTGATGTAAACGTTTATCGGTCATGATTGAAAGTTTTTGAGGTAAGCGTCGCGGACGGCACGGCGCGAGCGTGAGAGAATTACGCGCACATTGGCCGGGATGAGGTCGTAGCGCGCAGCTATTTCATCGATTTCGTAGCCTTGGTAGTCGCGAAGCACCAGTATATCGGCATCGCGTGGGCTCAGCACGGAATCCATTATTGAGCGTACTTGGGCGTAGGTGTCTGCAATATCGGCATGGTCGGCGGCGCGCAAGTCGGAGTCGGCGGCTTCTACTTGGCCGGACCCCACTCTGACAGCTCTACGACGGAGCACATCGATGCTGCGGCTGCGGACAGTCGCGGCCGCCATAGCGTCGGCTCGGCAGTCCTCAAGCTCTTCGCGGTGACTCCACAGCGAGCAAAAGGCGTCCTGCAAGGCGTCATCTGCATCGGCTTCGTTGCCGACGATAGCGTGTGCCATCGAGCGCAGTCGCGGACCGATGCCTTTAACCATTGATATGAATCCGTCTTTGTCCATTCCGGATATATTACGCACCAACCTCTCAAATTGTGACAAGGTTGGCTGATTTTTTTCTAAGAGCGGCCAAATTTAGGCATTTTTTAGTACGAAACGACAATTTGCGACCGAAAAAGCAAGGTTGCGACCACAAGGTCGTCGAAATTTATGCGTACCTTTGTGCAAAATAATTGAACCTATGAAGACTTTAAAGGCTTGGATTGAAGCGATGCGTCTGCGCACACTGCCGGTGTCGGTTGCCGGCATCATAGCGACGCTCGGCTACAACTTTATATATAATAATGTGAATTGGACACCGGCAGCGATCTGTCTGGTGTTTGCTGTGCTGGCACAGATAGCTTCAAACTTTGCCAACGAATACTTCGACTACACCGCCGGACGCGACCGCGCCGGACGCGAAGGGCCGCGCCGCGGTGTTACCGAGGGCGACATCACGCCTCGAGCCATGCTTGTGGCCCTGCTGGCAACGCTCGCCCTGGCCTGCTGCACCGGTCTGTCGCTCGTAGCGTGGGGCGGATGGTGGCTGATAGCCGTCGGCATGGCTGTGGCTGTCGGCGTGTTCATGTACAGCACCGGCCCCTATCCGCTATCGACTCATGGCCTGGGCGAAGTGGCCGTTGTCTTCTTTTTCGGCCTCATTCCGGTCAACATGACATACTATGTCGAGACACTGCAATGGTCGTGGACGGTAGCCGCAGGCGGCCTGGCAATCGGCCTACTCGGAGCCAACGTTCTCATAATCAACAACTATCGCGACATCGACGACGACCGCGCCGTGGGCAAGCGCACTCTGGCCGTGAAACTTGGCCGCCGCGCCATGCCATGGCTCTACGTGGCCGATGCCACAGCGGCCATGGCGCTGATGCTGCCGCAGTGGCAGTCCATGGGCGCTGCCTGGATGGCAGTGCCGCTGCTGACACTCGCCGGCGCCGCAGCCATCGCGCGAGCTATGACTCGGCGCAGCGGTGCAGCGCTGACACCGCTGCTGGGCATGACGTCAGTGCTGATGTGCATCTACGCACTGCTATTCGCCATCGTCGCCGCCATATCTTACTAATCCACAAAGGGATACCACATCACAGCGACCGCCTGCCGGACTTCCGACAGGCGGTCGCTGCTCGTCATTTGATTAATAAAAAAGTGACAACTTGTCAGCCTTATTATGACACGAGCGAGCTCAAACCTTTTTGGCACAACATTTGTTTATTCAATGATTGAAACTCAAAAACAAGAATCAATAAAAAAATAAAAACAAAATAAAATCAATACAACTATGGGAAAAATCATAGGCATCGACTTAGGCACGACCAACTCGTGCGTAGCAGTACTCGAAGGTAACGAGCCTCAAGTAATTCCTAACAGCGAAGGCCGCAACACCACTCCGTCGGTTGTCGCTTTCGTAGAAGGCGGCGAACGCAAAGTAGGCGACCCCGCCAAGCGTCAGGCTATCACAAACCCCAAGCGCACCATCTACTCAATCAAGCGCTTCATGGGCGAAAATTGCGACCAAGTAGCTAACGACATCAAACGCATGCCCTACAACGTAGTGTGCAGCGCCAACAATATGCCGCGCGTCGACATCGACGGCCGCGAATACACCCCGCAAGAAATCTCGGCCATGATTCTTCAGAAAATGAAGAAAACCGCCGAAGACTACCTGGGCCAGACTGTGACCGAAGCTGTCATCACCGTGCCGGCCTACTTCAACGACGCTCAGCGCCAGGCCACTAAGGAAGCCGGCGAAATCGCAGGCCTCGTTGTGAAGCGTATCGTCAACGAGCCCACCGCAGCTGCCCTCGCCTACGGCCTCGACAAGTCAGACAAGGACCAGAAAATCGCCGTATTCGACCTCGGCGGCGGCACATTCGATATCTCGATTCTCGAACTCGGCGACGGCGTATTTGAAGTGAAATCGACCAACGGCGACACCCACCTGGGCGGCGACGACTTCGACCACGTGATCATCGACTGGCTCGCCAACGAATTCCTCAGCGACGAAGGCGTTGACCTGCGCAAGGACCCCATGGCTATGCAGCGCCTGAAAGAAGCTGCCGAAAAGGCCAAGATTGAACTCTCGTCGACCACCTCGACCGAAATCAACCTCCCCTACATCATGCCCGTCAACGGTGTGCCCAAGCACCTCGTTAAGACCCTCACACGCGCTAAATTCGAGCAGCTCGCCGACGACCTCATCCAGCGCACAATCGCTCCTTGCCGCCAAGCCCTCCAGGACGCCGGCATGACTCCCTCAGACATCGACGAGGTAATCCTCGTAGGCGGTTCGACTCGTATCCCCGCCATCCAGCAGGTCGTTGAGAAATTCTTCGGCAAAGCTCCCTCAAAGGGCGTCAACCCCGATGAAGTAGTAGCCGTAGGTGCTGCTATCCAGGGCGGTGTGCTCTCAGGCGAAGTGAAGGACGTGCTCCTGCTCGACGTTGTGCCCCTGTCGGTCGGCATCGAAACCCTCGGTGGCGTCATGACCAAGCTCATCGAAGCCAACACCACCATCCCCACTCGCAAGAGCGAGACCTTCTCGACAGCTGCCGACAACCAGCCTTCGGTTGAAATCAACGTACTCCAAGGCGAACGCCCCATGGCTAAGGACGACAAACTCCTCGGCAAATTCCACCTCGACGGCATCGCTCCCGCACCCCGTGGCATCCCGCAGATCGAAGTTACCTTCGAAATCGACGCCAACGGCATCCTGAACGTTACCGCAAAGGACAAAGCTACCGGCAAGGAACAGTCGATCCGCATCGAAGCCTCAAGCGGCCTCACCGACGCCGAAATCAAGCGCATGAAGGACGAAGCCGCTGCCAACGCTGCCGCCGACGCAAAGGAAAAAGAACGCATCGACACCCTCAACAAGGCCGACGCAATCATCTTCCAGACCGAAAAGCAGCTCAGCGAACTCGGCGACAAGCTCCCCGCCAACCACAAGACAGCCATCGAAGCTGCCGTGGCCAAGCTGAAAGAAGCTCACAAAAACCAGGACGTTGCCGCTTGCGAAGCCGGTATCAAAGAAATCGAAACCGTCTTCGGTCAGGCTCAGCAGGACATCCTCAACGCCCAGGCTCAGGCCCAACAGCAAGCCGGCGGCGCTCAAGGCGGTGCCAACTACGGCCCCCAAGGCGGCGCTCAGCAAGGCGGCCACGACGACTCCGTCACCGACGTCGACTTCGAAGAAGTAAAGTAACATACACACACGCATATATCCGTCGAAGCGGCGGGCGCCAATCCGGGCCGCCCGCCGCTTTGCGTTTTACACGGCCTATAAGCCACAAAAAAGTTCCGGTTCCAGAAATTTTTACTACCTTTGCGATAAGCGTCAATTATGAATATGGCGAAGAAAAGTGAGATACGAGGTGGTGTGCCACGATGAAACGGTATGGCGCACGCAGAAGGCTATGGCGCAGTTGTTCGACTGTACCGTTGATAATATCGGACTGCATTTGAAGAACATATATGAAACAGGTGAGTTGACCCAGGAGGCAACTACCGAGAATTTCTCGGTAGTTCAAACCGAAGGCGAGCGTCAGGTCAATCGTAACCTGAAATTCTACAATCTCGATGCCATTATCAGTGTCGGGTATCGCGTGAGAAGTATCGTGTCATTCAAGACAGACTATTTCAATTGGACTTTGATCGCTTCAATGGCGACAACCTCATTCCTCTTGACATAGAATAGTTTGCGCGCGAAGATGTCTATTTCAAATTTGAGGTTTGTTCAGACTTTTTTCGTAACTTTGGCGTTGAATAAGAAAAGATTATAGATAATGTCGGAAGCTGAGATGAATAGTTATCGACTAACGTCGATGGAGGAGCCGGGCGACGAGCGCATGGCTCAGATTATGCGTGAGGTCGCTGAAGATGCCCGCGAAAGCACACGCCGGGCTGCCGAGCGTGTGGCTGCCGGTATTGAGGCTGCTACGCAGGCGGCACAAGAGAAATGGGACGATGCCATAAACAAAATAAAAAATGGTAGCAAGTAATCATCGTCCTGTTCTGATTGTGATTGCCGGACCTAATGGGTCGGGCAAGACTTCCATCACCTCAAAGATTTTGCATCACGAGTGGTTGGAGGATTCGGAATATATCAATCCCGACAATGTTGCACGCGATATGTTCGGCGACTGGAACAATCAGGAGTCTGTTCTGAAAGCCGCCAACTATTGCAATGAATGGAGAGAAAGAGCCTCGCAGAACGCAAGAGCCATATCTTTGAAATCGAGGATGCAGAAGCCCAGCTTTTGTTCCGTCTGAGCGACGGCGAGCTTGCGAAACGCTATGTTAAGGAACTTTCCGACTGGGCCTCGACCATCCTTTCGGAATGGAAAGCTACAAAATAACAAAAATTAATGCAGTCCGATCAGTTGATTTTTGTCGCGTACAGATGTACTGGCAAATAGGA
>CAYSQI010000031.1:0-29315 GCA_964433215.1 uncultured Bacteroides sp. | reverse complement strand
GACTTAACTTGGTGATTTACACTTTGTTAAGTCGCTTTTGTGGTGCCCAGAACAGGACTCGAACCTGCACGCCTCTCAGCACTCGCACCTGAAACGAGCGCGTCTACCATTCCGCCACCTGGGCTTGTGTCGCTACCGAGCGCAGCCGACTCGCTTGTCGGAGGTCGCTTTTGGCGTTTGCGAGGGCAAAGTTACGAATTTTTTTTTTTTTACAAGTGTTTTTGGAGTTTTTTTTACTATTTTTGCAAAGAATTATGCGTTTCGCGTCTGTAGGGCTGACTTTCAGGCGTCGATTCTATTGTGAATAGTCGATTATCTAACGATATGGAAGAAAAGAAATGTATTGTTGGCATGTGCAGCGACCATGCCGGATATGAGCTCAAGAGCGCTGTGGAGGCGCATTTAGCTGAGCTGGGTTATGAGTTTAAGGATTTCGGCACGTATAGCACGGAGTCGTGTGATTATCCTGATTTTGCGCATCCGTGTGCTGCGGCTGTCGAGAGTGGCGAATGCTATCCTGCTATCGCTATGTGTGGCACGGGCAATGGCATCGGTATGACGCTCAATAAGCATCAGGGTGTGCGTGCGGCGCTGTGCTGGGAGCCGGAGTTGGCTCGCTTGGCTCGTGCGCATAATGACGCTAATGTGTTGGTGATGCCGGCTCGGTTTATTTCGACGGAAACGGCTCTGGCTATTATCGATGCTTTCTTGTCGACGCCGTTTGATGGCGGCCGCCACGAGCGCCGTGTGGCTAATATTCCTGTAAAGTGATTATTAGGTCTGTGTAAAACTTAAATGTCTGAATAACAACCAATTGAGAATACTATGAAGAAGATAATGAAAAGTGCCGTAGCTATGGCTGTGGCAGTGTGTGTGATGGCCGCGCTGGCTTCGTGCGGTGGTGTGAATAAGGAGCAGCAGCTGCAGGATGCTGCCGCTTCGCTTGACAGTGTACTTGCTACTGTTGAAGCGCCTGTGACGGCAGTCAAGGCTGTTGCCGAGGGCAATGACATTCGTGTTGATGCCGTGGTGCGCGATTCGCTCATCCGTCTGGAGGGCCTGGGCGATGTGCTGATGAATTTCTATGTGGCTCAGCAGCTCAAATATTCGCCGGTGGGCGTGCTCAGCGCTGTGGTTAAGGCTGTAGAGGCTACGCAGGGCGTTGTGGTGCTGTCGCTTACCGATATTTATGATTTTAAGCGTGAGTATCGTTTCACGGGTGCCGAGTTGGTTAATCTCAGCAAGGCAAAGCCGTCGCAGCTCAATGGCGGCCAGGTGAAGAATGAACTTTGCGAGATGCTGCAGCCCTTGCTCCCCAATCGCGAGGCATGGGCCGACGCTCAGAGTGTCGAGCTTTCGGTCAAGGGCGGTTTCCTCAATTATGTAGTGACTTTTGCCGACCCTTCGAGCTATGCTCGTCTGAAGCAGGGCAACATCACCGGTCTTTACCAGAAGCAACTGCAGCATAGCTATTCGTCGCTGGGTTCGTTGAAGCCTGGCTTTGAAAAGCTGTGTAGCTCACTTGGCATCGAGGGTGTTCGCGTTGAATATACTTCGACTAAGGAGGGTGGCCGCGAGCTTGCTCAGGCTTTCCCCTGGCGTTTTGTTTTCGTAAATAACTAATCGACAAAGTCGTAGGATTATGGTAACACTTGTTGATCGCTTTCTGGAGTATGTGAAATTTGATACTCAGAGCGATGAATTGACAAATCTGACTCCGTCGACTCCGGGTCAGATGATATTTGCCCGTCATCTTAAGGACGAGCTCAAGCGTATAGGTCTCTCGGATGTGGTGCTCGATGACAACGGCTATTTGATGGCTACGCTTCCGGGCAACATCGAGGGTGCTGATGTGCCTACCGTGGGCTTTATCGCTCACCTCGATACGTCGCCCGATATGTCGGGACGCCACGTGGCTCCTCGCATTGTCGAGAACTACGATGGCGGCGACATCGTGCTCAATAGCGAGGCCGGCGTGGTGCTCTCGCCTGCCGACTTCCCCGAGCTGCTCCACTACAAGGGTCAGGCGCTGATTGTCACTGATGGCAAGACTCTGCTTGGCGCCGACGACAAGGCCGGTGTGGCCGAAATCATCACGGCCATGGAGTATCTGCTCGCTCATCCTGAAATCAAACACGGACCTGTGCGTGTGGCTTTTAACCCCGACGAGGAGATTGGCCGAGGCGCTCATAAGTTCGACGTGCCGGCTTTTGGTGCTGACTTTGGTTACACTATGGATGGCGGCGAAATCGGCGAACTTGAATTCGAAAACTTCAACGCTGCCGTGGCGAAAGTATCGTTCAAGGGCCGCAACGTGCACCCCGGCTACGCCAAGCACAAGATGGTCAACTCGATGCGCATCGCCAATCAGTTTATGATTATGCTGCCGCGCTGGGAGACTCCGGAGCATACCGAGGGCTACGAAGGTTTCTATCACCTCGTGGGCATGGAAGGCACCGTGGAGCAAGCCACCCTTACCTATATCATCCGCGACCACGACCGCGACCGCTTCGAGCGCCGCAAGAAGGAGCTCGAGCACCTCGCTCGCAAAATCAATAACGAATTCCCCGGATGCTGCGAAATCGAGATCAACGACCAATACTATAACATGCGCGAGAAGATTGAGCCCGTGATGTTCATCATCGACCTCGCTCGCCAGGCTATGGAAAATGTCGGCGTCGCGCCAAAGGTGCAGCCCATTCGTGGCGGTACAGACGGTGCTCAGCTCTCGTTCAAGGGTCTCCCCTGCCCCAATATCTTTGCAGGTGGTCTTAACTTCCACGGTCGCTACGAATTCGTACCCATCCCTTCGATGGAGAAGGCCATGGACACTATCGTCGAAATCTGCCGCCTCGTCGGCACGGGTCAGTATAAGTGATTAAAGACCGTCCCCAACTAATCGTCATTACAGGGCCGACTGCCTCGGGTAAGTCGGCCCTGGCTGTCGATGTGGCCTCGCATTTGGGATGCGACATCGTCTCGGCCGATTCGCGTCAAATCTATCGCGGATTGCCCATCGGCACGGCAGCGCCTACGGCCGACCAGCTTGCGGCCGTGCGCCATCACTTTGTCGGCATTTTGGGACTCGACGAGTACTACAGCGCCGCGCGCTTTGAAGCAGAGGCTACAGCGCTGCTCGAGCGCCTTTTCGAGCACAGCGATGTAGCGGTGATGTGCGGTGGGTCGATGATGTATATCGACGCAGTCACTGACGGAATTGATGCCCTACCCGACATCAGCGAGGCAACGCGCACACGTGTGCGCACACTTTTCGAAAGTGGCGGCCTTGAAGCCCTCGTGGCCTGGCTTGAGACTATCGACCCGGTGTACGCGGCCGAGGTCGACCGATGCAATCCGCGCCGAGTGGCTCACGCTATCGAAATCACACTCGAAGCCGGTCGGCCATACAGCGCCCTGCGAGGCCTGCGCGCGGCCGAGCGACCATTCGACGTCGTGAAGGTCGCTATTGACATACCTCGCGAGCGGCTTTTCGACCGCATTAACCGCCGCGTCGACGCGATGATGGATGCCGGACTGCTCGACGAAGCTCGCAGCGTCTACCCTCATCGCCACCTTAATTCGCTGAATACAGTTGGCTACAAAGAACTCTTCGCATACTTCGACGGCGAGATGCCGCTCGACACTGCTGTGGCTCGCATTGCCAAGAATACGCGAGTCTACGCCAAAAAACAACTCACTTGGCTCGCCAGGCCTTCTGTGAGGCCGACAACGTGGCTACCCGAGGATACTTCCGCTCGCGATGTTCTTCGCGCCGCAGGCCGCCTTTAAGTGCCATTTAGCGCATTTTTGGATGTAGACAGGAATATAAAGCCCGACAAGGAGTCGTCTCCTGCCGGGCTTTGTGGTAGTGTCCCCTACTCTGCGCGTGATTATTCGGCGGGTGTGAGGGTGACTTTTTCGGGGGTGACGGTCAGTGTTACTTCCGACGATTCGACCAGCGGCACGTTGTGGTCTACGTGGCCTACGGGCACGCCGTAGGCTATCGGGAAGTCGTATTCGCCGACTATGTCGTTGATCATATCTTCCATGCACTTGTGGTTGCCGTCGCCATTGTATTCAGTGAATTGGCCGATAATGAGGCCCTTGAGGTTGGCGAGGATGCCACTGAGTTTGAGCTGATAGAGTATGCGTTCGATTTTGTAGATTGGTTCGGCCACGTCTTCGATGAAGAGGATTGAGCCCGGGCGGATGATGTCGACCGGAGTGTTAATCAAGTCGGCGATGACGGCCAGGTTGCCACCCAGCAGGCGTCCGGTGGCGGTGCCTTGGTGGTTGTATTTGTGAGGTTCGAAGGTGTACGAAGGCATTTCGCCGCGCAGGATGCCCAGCAGCACCTTGTTGTCGGGGTCGTCGGCGCCGAGCATGATTTGCTTGGCCATGGATGCGTGGATGCTGGCGATGTTGTTTGAGGCCATCAGGGCGTGCAGGGCCGAGATATCGCTAAAGCCGATAATCCACTTGGGGTCGTCCTTCAGAGGCAGGGCGGCCAGTCGGTCGAGATTGTGCACTACGCCGTAACCGCCACGGCTGCAAAGGATTGCGCGGATAGTAGTATCTGTGAGGGCTGCTTGCAGGTCGGCGAAGCGCTCGTCGTGAGTGCCGCTGAAGTGGCCGTTGCGGCCGAATGTATGAGGATATATTACAGGCTCGTAGCCTTGGCCGCGCAGCACGTCGGCGGCTTTCGTGACGATGGAGCTGTCGATCGGGCCGGCCGGCGAGAGGATTGCAATCTTGTCACCGGCTTTGAGGGCGCGCGGGTAGACGACTGTGCCGCTCGGGGCCGCTGTCGTCGGGCTGACGGTTACCGTCTCGGTCGGGGTGGTTTCGGTGGTTTTACTGCTGCAATTTACCATGAAGATGAAGCTGAATAGAGTTGTGGCTGTTGTGGCAATAAGGCGTGCCGAGCCAAAGTGAAGTATTTTCATTTCTTAAGGAATAAGTTGCTATAAAAGTGCCAGATAGCTATGGCGGTTGAGACGGCCACGTTGAGCGAGTGTTTGGTGCCGCTTTGCGGGATTTCGAGGCAGAGGTCGCAGGCGTCGACTATATCCTGAGCCACGCCGTCGACTTCGTGTCCGGCAATGAAGGCGTATTTCACGGCCGGGTCGGGTGCGAATTCGTCGAGGGCTACCGAGCCGTTGACCTGTTCGAGGCAGCACACCGTGTAGCCATCTTTGCGCAGAGCTTCGACGGCTTCGGCCGTGGTGGCGTAGTAGCTCCAGGCTACGGTTTCTTCGGCGCCGAGGGCTGTCTTGTGGATTTCGGCCGACGGAGGCGTCTGCGAGATGCCGCAGAGTACCAGGCGCTCGACTGCAAACGCATCGCAAGTGCGGAAAATCGAGCCTATGTTGTTGAGCGACCGCACGTTGTCGAGTACCACGGTCAGCGGCAATTTAGGCGCCGAGTGGAAGTCCTCGACCGATAGTCGGTTCATGTCCCAGATGGTTTTTTTCTTCATTTTGCGTCTGGTTTTATGCGGATTAGCGTGAGGCCGTCGCGCAGCGGAATGATAACCTTTTCGACGTCGCAGTCTTCGGCTACGAGTCGGTTGAAGGCGTCGACGCCGCGGGTTTGTGGGTCGTGGTTCACCTCTGGTTCGAGCACTTTGCCGCTCCAGAGGGTGTTGTCGGCCAGGATGTAGCCGCCGGGCTTGGTCAGAGGCTTAAGTAGCTGATAATAATCTGAATAGTGGCGCTTGTTGGCGTCGATATAGACCAAGTCCCAGGGTCGGTCGGAGATTTGCGGTATGATTTGCAGAGCGTCGCCGATGTGGAGGTGGATGTCGGCCGCGCGGTCCGACGCGTCGAATACTGCGCGCAGTTCGGGTTCGGCTTCGTCGTCGATTTCCACGGTGTGGATTTCGGCTCCTTCAGGCATACCTTCGGCAAAGCACAGTGTGGAATAGCCGCTGAACGTGCCCAGTTCGAGGATGCGCATGGGGCGAATCATCGTAGTGAGCATCTTCAGCAGGCGACCCTGTACGGGCTCGCAGCACATGCGCGGATAGAGGCGCGTGAGGTGCGTGTGGCGGTAGAGCCGAGCTAATTGGTCGGGTTGTTGGTCGCTGTATCGTGTTACGTATTCGTCGATATCGGTCATGGTCAGGCTAATAGTAAAAGCAGGTCGGTCAGTATCATCAAGGCGAGCAGTATCCACGCCACTTCGCGGCGGCGCTGATAGCAGATGCAGGCCAGAGCGCCCGAGGCAACGATGTAGGCCGGGTAGAGCCAGTTGAGGGCCGACGATTCAGTGTCGTAGGCGGCACGCAGTATTGAGTCGGCTTGCGCAGCCAGCACTACCATCGGTACGGCTGCTGCCAACACCAGAACTACGAACCACATCGGAGCCGGTTTCATTTGCGACCTCCTTTTTTAGATTGCTCTTTTTCAGCTTTGTAGGCTTTGACGGTCTCGGCAATGCCGCGTTCGAGCGGGAAGTTGACCTTGAAGCCGAAGTCGCGCTGGGCGTCGGTCACGTCGCACGACCAGTTGCGCTGCTTCATTATCACATACTTATCGCGGTTGAGCGTAGAGGCTTGACCCTTGGCTGCGGCAAATTTTTCGGCCACTGTCGAGGCGGCGTATGTAATCCACAGCGGCAGTTTCATCGGTATTACCCACTTCACGCCCAGCTCTTTAGCTACCATAGCGCGGAATTCTTTCTGCGAGTATGCGCGGTCCTCGCTGATGATGTATTTTTTGTGCACGGTGCGGTCCGACGACAGCGCGTCGAACATGGCGCCTACGAGGTCGTCGACGTAGATAAATGTCAGTAGCTGACGGCGGTACCCTACCCCGAAGTCGAAGTGCGAGTCGATGCTCTTGATCATCATCAGATAGTCCTTCTCGTGGGGGCCATATACGCCTGTGGGGCGGAAAATGACCCAAGGGAAGTCGGGCAGCGTCTCCAGGAAGGCTTCGGTTTTTATCTTCGAGAGGCCGTAGCGTGTGTTGGGGTTCGGTATCGTGCGCGACGTGATTGGTGTATAATCTTTGTCGTCGACGAGTCCGAGTGCGCTCAGCGAACTCATATACAGGAATTTATCCGGCACCATGTCGTTGTTGATCAGCAGGGTGACGAACGTGCGCGGATACATGAAGTTGATTAGGTTGAAGTCGGCGAAGTTGGCACACTTTGTGGCTCCGAGGTTCCAAATCACGTAGTCCCAACGGCCCGATGTCGGAGCTTTGCGCTTTAGTTCTTCGGCCACGGCGTCGGGGTCGTCGTAGTCGAGGACTACGAATTTGAGGCGTTCGTCGGTGAGATAGCGACGCGAAGTCGAGGCGCGCACGCCCACCCAGGTGTCGTAGCCGCGCCGCAGGGCTTCAGCAGCGATAAAACCGCCGATAAAACCGCCGGCGCCTACGATTAATATCGATTTTCCTTCCATATTCATTTGAAATCTTTGAGAGAGTAGTCCAAAATAGCCTTGTTGTAGGTAGCCATGAGGGCAGAGGCGAAGTCGGTGGTGTTGAAGCGGCGCACGTAGCGTCGGCCGGCTTCGACCATGCGGTCGCGCAAGTAGGGCTTCTCGAGAATGCCGCGTGCGGCATCTATGTAGCCTTGCACGTCGTCGGGGTCGACGTACACGCCGCCGGGGCCGCCGGCTTCTTCCAAGCATGAGCCGGTGCAAGCCACCACAGGGGTGCCGACGGTGATTGATTCCACGACCGGCAAGCCGAATCCTTCGTAGCGCGAGGTGTACGATGATAGTTCGGCTGCGGCATAGAGAGCCGGCAGGTCGGTGAAAGGTGGGTCTTCGAACCAGCGCACGCGGTCGCCGAGTCGCAGCCGCTCGATTTCGGCGCGCACAATTGGGCCGTATTTGCGGTCGCCTTTTCCGGCGATTACGAGTGTCACGTCGGAGGGTAGGGCTTCAAGTGCTCTGACGGCAAGTAACTGATTTTTGCGGCTTTGAACGGTGCATGCGATAAAAATGTAGCGCCCGGGCAGGTTGTAAGCCTCGCGCACGCGTTTGCGCTCCTCGAAGTCGACAGCGCGGTGAAATATCGGGTCGACGCCTTGATATATTACGTCGATGCGCGAGGGGTCAATCTTCCAATCGGCTACGATGTCGGCCTTTGTGCGTTCGCTGATAGCGATTATGCGGTTGGCCTTGCGGGCTGCGTGGCCATATTTTAGATCGTAGAGTAGGCGGTCGATTGCGGAGTAATCTTCTTTTACGCGCCGCCAGATGAGGTCGTGAATAGTGACGACCGATGCGCAGGGCAGCTGCGCCAGCGGGATTTCGTTGCTCAGGCCGTGGTAGAGGTCTATGCCATCGGCAGCAAGGTCGCTGCATATCGCGGCGCTACGCCACGCTGAGGGTGTGCGCCTCCACACGCCCGAGGGAGTCTTCACCGACACGTTTTCGCGCATGAGAAGGCGCTCTAAACGCGGATTTTCGCGTTCACGCGGCGTGTATAGCACGTATTCGTTGGCCGGGTACATACCTGCCATGGTGGCTGCCACCAGTCGGCTATAGTTGCCCAGGCCGGTCATGTTGTTGAACGCGCGCTTGGCGTCGAACGCAACTCGTATTCCGCTGTTCTTTTTCATATTCGAGCGTAAAGTTAGCAAATCTTCCGCAAATCGCAAAACTAAAGCCGAGTAGGGGACTTGGCTCTGTGTCTTGTATAAAAAATCAGCCGCCATTCCTTTGAGGGAAGGGCGGCTGATGCGTTAGTTATCGTTCTGTGTGGCTTACTTATGCGTTAGCGGCCTTGTGGTGGCGACGCTTGTCGGTGAGGTAAGCTACGGGCGATGCGATGTAGATAGTGGCGATGGTACCGATGATTACACCCATGAGCATGGCGAACGAGAAGCTACGGATAGCGTCGCCACCGAGGATGAAGATACACAGGAGCACGAGCAAGGTCGAGCCCGAGGTCATGATGGTACGGCCTAAGGTCGAGTTAATCGACTTGTTGATGGTGGTGTAGAAGTCTTGCTTGGGATAGAGACCTACGTTTTCACGTACACGGTCGAAGACTACCACGGTATCGTTGATCTGGTAACCGATCACAGTCAAGATAGCGGCGATGAAGGTCTGGTCTACTTCCATTGCGAACGGCAGAATACCGTAGCAGAACGAGTAGAAGCCGATAATCGCAAAGGCTGTGAAGGCTACGGCTGCAAGAGCACCTACGGAGAATGCTACGTTGCGGAAGCGCAGCAGGATGTAGAGGAACATCGCGATGAGGGCCAGAGTTACTGCGAAGTATGCTTCGGTGCGCATGTCGTCAGCAACCGACGGACCTACCTTCTGCGACGATACGATGCCTTGGCTGGCGTCGGTGGTCGAGAATTCTTCTGCTGTCATGCCGTCGCGCAGGTAGGGCTTCAGCACGTCGAACAGGGTCGAGGTGATTTCCTTTTCGGTGTTGGCGTCTTCTTCGGTAATCTTGTAGTTGGTCGAGATACGTACTTGGTTCGAGCTTTCGATGGTGATAACCGAAACCGACGAGCCGGGGAACGCTGCCGACACTTTGCTCTGGAGTTCTACGGGGTCAACCTGCTGTTCGAACTTCACTACGTAGTTGCGACCACCCGAGAAGTCGATGCCTTGGTAGAGGCCGCGTACGCAGAGCGACAGAACTACTGCGAGAGCAAATACGCCTACAATCGAGAAGCTCAGTTTGCGAGCACCCAGGAAGTTGTAGTTCGAGTCGAGGAACAGTTTGTGCGAAATCTTGGTCGAGAACGATTCGTTCTGGAAGCTCTTGTTCTTGGCAAACCACTGGAAGAACAGGCGGCTCAGATATACGGCGGTGAAGAACGAGCAAACGAGACCGATGATCAGGGTGGTGGCGAAGCCCTTGATAGGACCTGTACCGAAGAACATCAGAATCACGCCGGTGATAATCGAGGTGAGGTTCGAGTCGAAGATAGCCGAGAAGGCGTTGCTGTAACCGTCGGCGAGGGCGGTGCGCACGTTCTTGCCGGCGCGAAGCTCTTCCTTAGTACGTTCGAAAATCAGCACGTTAGCATCGACGGCCATACCCAGCGAGAGGACGATACCGGCGATACCCGACAGGGTAAGCACAGCCTGGAACGATGAGAGGATACCCAGGGTGAAGAACAGGTTGCAAACCAAGCAGATGTTGGCAACGAGGCCGGGAACGAAGCCGTAAACGGCGCACATGAAGATCATCAGCAGCACCAGTGCTACTACGAACGACAGGAAGCCCTTCTGGATGGCCTGTTCGCCCAGCGACGGACCGATAACCATGTCGCTGATGATGCTAACCTTGGCGTCCATCTTACCCGACTTGAGCACGTTGGCAAGGTCATTTGCTTCTTCAACGTCGAAGTCGCCGGTGATTGACGATTGGCCGCCTTCGATAGCGGTGTTCACCACGGGAGCTGAATATACGTTGCCGTCAAGCACGATTGCTACTTGCTTGCCGATGTTGTTGCCGGTGACGTTGGCCCACTTGCGAGCGCCTTCCGGGTTCATGCGCATCGATACTTCAGCGCCGCCAAACTGGCCTTGAGCGCTCGAAGCGTCGGATACAGCCTTGCCATCGAGGGCGGGCTGGCCGCCGGGTGCCTTCAGGGCATACAGTGCGTAGCCAAAGTTGTGCTCGGTGCCGTTGTCAAGTTTCTTGACGTCGGCTTTCACGGCCCAGCGGAGCTTCAAGTCGCTCGGGAGCAGGCTCTTGGCAGCGGGTGTTTCGAGCAGCTTGGTGATTTCGGCTGTGGTGCGCGAGTCGGGAGCGTAGCCTACGGTAGCGCCCTGGCCACCGCCTTGCAGCAAGGCTACCAGCGGAGCAGCGTTGTAGGCAGTGTCGGCATCGAGGCGTGCGCAAAGTGCGTTCAGGGCACCTGCGACGTCGTTAACCTGATAGGTCTCATAGAATTCGAGGTTGGCCGAGCGCTGGAGCAGGTCGCGTACGCGTTCGTGGTCCTTCACGCCCGGGAGTTCGAGCAGTATCTGGCCGTCCTTGCCTTGGAGCACCTGGATGTTGGGGCTCACAACGCCGAATTGGTCAATACGCTTGCGAAGTACGTTGGTGGCCGAGTTGTTCACACGGTCGCTAACCTCTGATTTGAGTTTTGTGCGTACAGCGGCGTCGCTGCTACTGGCCGAGATGATACCCTGGAACAGTACCGAGAAGTCGGCGGTCGGGTTCAACTTGCGGTATTCGTTGACGAACGTTCCCACGAAGTCGTCGGTCTGATGGCTGTCTATTTGTGCCTTGGCGGTTGCGATAGCTGATTCGAATACCGAGTCGGTAGCGCCGGCTTTCATCGAACGCAGCATATCGGGCATGTCAATCTGAAGAATAACGTTCATACCGCCCTTGAGGTCGAGGCCGAGGCCGACACCCCATTTGCGAACTTCGTTGAGAGAGTAACCCATGTACACCGGCTTCTCGCTCAGCGAGTCCATGTAGTACTTGTAGGCCACGTTGTAGGTTGAGTCGCTGCCGTCCGTATTCTCCAGCGCGTATGCTTTTGCTTTCTGTTCATGGTTGTTCGATACGAACGTGAACGAGAGGTAGAACAAACATACGATTGCCAAGAAAATAGCGATAACACCGGCTACGATGCTTCCTAAATTTCCTTTGCTTTGCATGAAATGTATGGTTTAAAGTTGTTATTAAATATTTTCCGTTGTTTTTCAGCTTGCAAATATAGCGCTTTTTCTCCAAAAAAGCCTAATTTACGTTTAAAAATTCAACCTTTGTCGCTTTTTTCGTATCTCGCAGAGCCGAATAGAGCGCCAAAAACGGCGATTTCTTTGAAAAATACCACGTTTAGGCCATCGGGCCCTCGGGTTTATGAAACTGAAAAAAGCCGACTCTGCTCAATCAGTGTCGGCTTTTTCAGGTGGTTATTTGCGGTTAATCGCGGTCGAGGAAGAAACGCGGTACGTTGCACACGAATGTGCCGGGGCGCTTCAGCAGGGCTTCCGAAGCTATCAATCCGGCCACGGTGATGTCGCCGATGACGTAGTTGGTGCCTTCGGTCGAGGTGTAGCTTTCGACGATGCGGCGGAAGGGCATCGCATCGACGGTCGAGCGGTCGGCATAGCGCAGGTACACGCGCAGCTCCACATCGTCGGTGTACTCGGGGCGGCCCAGGTAGCTCATCTTCTTGTATTCGTAGCGATAGTCGTGGCGGCGGGCCATCACATCGCTCAGAATTGACGAGGCTGTGGGCAGCGAGCCGGCACCCTTGCCGAACATGAACTGTCGGTCGTAGCATTCGCCGCGGATTACGACGCCGTTGTACTCGTCGTCGACGCTATAAATGTACTTCGACGGAGCCACGAATTCGGGCATTACGAACATGGTGAAGCGGTCGTCGCTCACCTTCACGACTTGAGCCACTAGCTTGATTTTCATGCCTTTTTCGCGGGCGTAGGCGATGTCGCTGTCGGCTATCGAAGCTATGCCGCAGCAGAGCACACGCGCCGGGTCGACGTACACGCCCAAGGCGTGGAGGGTGATGATGGTGAGTTTGTAGAGTGAGTCGTAGCCGAGGATGTCGCGCGAGGGGTCGGCTTCGGCAAATCCGCGAGCCTGGGCTCCGGCCAGCGCTTCGGCGTAGCCTTCGCCGTGGTCGAATACGCGCGACAGGATATAATTCGACGAGCCGTTCAGGATGCCCTTAACTTCGAGCAGCAGGTCGTTGTCGTAATATTCTTCGAGATTGCGGATTACGGGAATCGAGCCGCACGACGAGGCGTCGTAGAGCAGGGCAGCGCCCGTGGTGTGTTGCAATTCGATGAGTTCGGGCAGGTGGTGAGCAATCATGGCCTTGTTGCCCGACACGACGGCTTTGCCGCGGCGCAGCGCTTCGGATACTATCTTGAAGGCGGCATCGGCATCGTCGATAACTTCTACGACGAGGCTTATTTCGGGGTCGTCGAGTATGTCGGCTGCGTTGTCGGTCACGAGGGTGGGGTCAATGTCGGCCGGGCGCGGCTTGTTGATGTTGCGCACGCAGATGCGAGCGATTTCGGCATGTGCGTTGCGAGCCATCTTGATTACGCGGCAGAAGCCGGTGCCGACGGTGCCGAGGCCGAAGAGGCCGATTCTCAGTTTTTTATCGTTCATGTTCTTAGTGGTTCATAAATGGTTGGATCAGCGCGTTGAGCCGGTCGTTTTCGACCAGGAAGCCGTCGTGGCCGAAGCGCGATTCGATTTCTTCGTAGCGTCCTTGGGGCAGGGCGGCAGTCAGCTCGCGCAGCTCGTCGGGCGGGAAGATGATGTCGGTGGTGATGCCGACCACGAGTGCCGGGATGTCGATGCGGCTCAGCGCTTGGCGTATGCCACCGCGGCCGCGGCCTATGTCGTGAGTGTCGAAGGCGTCGAGGATGGCCACGTAGGAGTAGGCGTTGAAGCGACGGCGCAGTTTTTCACCCTGGTGCTGCTGGTATGAGCAGGCACGGCGAGCGTAGACGGGTCGGTCGTCGGCCGCCGGCGGGTCGGTCTGCGTGGCGTTGTAGCCGCTGCCGCCGCGGTATGTGAGCAGGCCGATGGCGCGTGCGGCGGCCAGTCCGGCTCCGGCGGCGTCGGCTCGGCGTTCGCCCCAGGTGGCGTCGGCTTTGATGGCCATGCGTTGGCTCTCGTCGATGGCGATGGTCCAGGGCATGGCCTCGGCTGCGGTAGCTATCAGTATGATGCGGCTGAAGCGGTCGGGCTCTTCGGCGGCCCATTCCAAGGCTTGAAATCCGCCGACGGATGCGCCCACGATGGTGTCGATGTGCTTGATGCCCAATTCATTGGCCAGCAAGGCCAGGCCACGAGCCATGTCGCGGATGGTCAGTGGCGGAAAGTCGGTGTAGTAGGGTTCGCCGGTGGCCGGGTTGGTCGATAGCGGTCCGGTCGTTCCGTAGCACGAGCCTAGGATGTTGGCACACACTACGAAGTGGCGAGCCGGGTCGAGAAAGCGCCCGGCTTCCACGGTGCCGGGCCACCAGTCGGCCACGTCGCTATTGGCGGTCAGCGCGTGGCACACCCACACCACATTGTCGCCGCGCTCGTTGAGCGTGCCGAAGGTGTGGTAGGCTATGTCGACCGACTCGAGAGTGTCGCCCGATTCGAGCGTGAACGGCTTGTCGCTATGGAAAGTGTGCATCATATACCGGCCGCTTTGAATGCTTGGCTGAAGTCGGCGATGATGTCTTCGGGGTCTTCGAGGCCGGGCGATACGCGCAGCAGGGTGGGGGTGACGCCGGCTTGAACGAGGTCTTCGGCCGACAGCTGCTTGTGGGTCGTCGATGCCGGGTGTGTGACGGCCGTCACGGAGTCGCCAATCATGGTCATGTGCATGCACACCTTCAGCGATTCGACGAATTTCACTGTCGTGTCGATGTCGCCTTGTAGCTCGACGTTGAGCACGGCGCCGGCGCCGGTCTTGAAGTATTTTGCCGCGGCTTCGTGCCAGGGATTGTCCTCAAAGCCTACGTATGTTACTTTCTTCACAGCCGGGCTCGAGGCCAGGAATTCGGCCAGTCGGCGTGTCGATTCGACCTGATGGCGCACACGCAGCGACAGTGTTTCCAGACCGAGCATCATCAGATAGCAATCGAAAGGCGAGGGGCAGGTGCCGAGGTCGCGCAGGCCGTCGACACGGCATTTCACGGCGAAAGCGGCCTTGCCGAAGGTTGTCCACAGGTTCAGTCCGTGGTAGCCTTCGGAGGGGCAGTCGATGCCGGGGAAGCCGGTCCAGTCGAAGTTGCCGCCGTCGACGATGATGCCGCCCATGGCTGTGCCGTGGCCGTTGATCCACTTGGTGGCTGAGTCCACGATGATGTTTGCACCCCACTCGAGCGGGTTGCACAGATAGCCGCCTGCGCCGAAGGTGTTGTCAATCACCAGGGGTACGCCGGCCTTCTTGGCCACTTTGCCGAGGCCTTCGAGGTCGAGGACGGCGCAGGTGGGGTTGCCCATGCTCTCGCCGAAGATGGCGCGAGTGTTCTTATCGATAAGAGCTTCGAAAGCTGCGGGGTCGGCCGATTCGGCGATGCGGATTTCGACGCCCAGGCGTGGCAGTGTGTGGCGGAAGAGGTTGTAGGTGCCGCCGTAGAGGTAGGGCGAAGCTACGATGTTGTCGCCTTTCGAGGCCAGGCAGGTCAGCGCGGTCAGAATTGCCGACATGCCCGACGAAGTGGCCACGGTGCCGGAGCCGCCGTAGAGAGCGGTGATGCGCTCCTCGTAGGCCGTGTTGGTGGGGTTTTGTAAGCGTGTGTAGATGTTGCCGGGCTGCGAGAGTTCGAACAGGCGAGCTGCGTAGTCGCAAGTCGGGAAGCTGTAGGCGGCCGTCGGTGTGATGGCGTTGCCGCGAGCGCAGTCGGGGTTGCTGCGGTTGAGTCCTGCGTGAATTTGCAGGGTGGCGAAGTGTAGGTCTTTGTAGTCCATAATATAAAAAAGACCGACAGGTGGGGTGTCTCCAACGTGCCGGTTTTGATATTTTGATTGTTTTCTTAGTTACACATCAAAAGCGGCACGCCGAACGGGGCATCATCATGCACATCATATCCATCCACATCATCGACATGGACATAGCGAGGCCGCTGTTGTTGTTGAGAATAGTCATCTGCTTTAAAAATCGTTGCAAATTTAGCCTTATTATTTAAATCCGCCAACTTTTTCGCCCAAAAAATTACGATTTTTTCACGAGACTGTGTGGCGAAGGCTGTGCGGTGGGCTATTTTGCGGGCGAGTCGGTCTCGCGATAGAGTCGGTCGGCCGGGATGATGGCTTTGGCTTCGGAGTTGTAGCGGAGGCCGAGCGACAGCGAGTAGCCCAGGCGCAGCAGCTGGCGTGCGCGAGTGGCATTTCCGCGAAATCCGTGGATTATCCATTCGGCTTGTGGGCGATGGCGGCGGATGGCTTCGGCGAGTAGGTCGTCGGCCTTTACGGCGTGGATTATCAGTGGCTTGGCGACGCACTCGGCGAGGCGGGCGTGAAAGTCGAAAACGGAGCGTTGGAGCTCGATGTCGCCGCCGCGCAGGCGGTCGAAGCCGGCTTCGCCTATGGCTACGACTCGCTCGTGGCGAGCCATCGCTACCAGCTTTTTGAGCGTCGACAGCGTGGGAGCGCCGCCTGCAGTGTCCCATGGGTGAATTCCGACTGAGAAAAAGCCTTGAGCCGGTATTTGGTCGGCGGGTGTGAGGTTTACGACCGTGTCGTGGCCGGCCGCGGATTTGTCGTGGCTGTGGATGTCGGAAAATGAGTGGAGCAGTCGGGTCATGGCACAGGGTCGTAGCCGCTGCCGCCCCAAGGATGGCAGCGCAGCAAACGCTTGATAGTCAGCCATGAGCCTTTGATGGCTCCATGTTTTTTAAGCGCCTGTAAGGCATATTCGCTGCAGGTGGGCGTGAAGCGGCACGAGGGAGGTGTCAGCGGGGAGATGCAGCGCCGATAGAAAATCACCGGCAGTGTGAGCAACCACGCCACAGAGCGGTCAATCAGTCGGGCGAGGTTCATCGGAGGGAGAGTCGGATTTTATGGCATTTGCCGCGTCGGCTGATGCTTGAGCAATCTTGCCGAGCAGGCGCCGCATGGCTCGGTCTACGGCCTTGTAGTCGCAGCGCTTGTCGGCTACATAGATGAAGGCAACGTCGAGCCGTGAGCCCTCGGGCAGGGTGGTCGACTGGTGGTTCAGGCGATACGATTCGCGAATCTTGCGGCGCATTGCTACGCGGTCGACAGCGTGGCGCAGACGCTTCTTGGGCACTGAGATTACGAATGCCACGGGCGCGTCGCTGCGCCGCCCGGGGTTGCTGCGCCATACGGCGCGTAGCGGATAGGCCAGGCTGCTTGAAGCGCCACTGCCGCGGCTAAAGAGCAAGTCGATAGCTACGGCAGAGCAAAGTTTTTCTTTCTTATATAGCCTGAGGCCTTTCATTGGCTGAGCGGTGTAGAGTTATGGAGCAGGATTATTTCTGCTCGGACAGGAAGCTGTCGATGGCGGCGGGCATCGACGGAGTCTTCACGGTCGGTGCTTCGATGTCGACGTTCAGACCGGCGTCTTTAGCAGCCTTGGCGGTTGTGGCGCCGAAAGTGGCGATGGCGATGCCTTCCTGCTTGAAGTCGGGGAAGTTCTTGCACAGCGATTCGATACCTTGGGGGCTGAAGAATACCAGCATTTGATAGTCGAGCGGTTCGTCGGGACCGAAGTCGTTGCTTACAGTGCGGTAGAATACGGCGCGGTCGTAGTTGATTTTGTTGCTATCGAGCAAGTCGGCTTCGGCGCCGGTGTTGACGTCGCTGACGGCCAGCAAGTATTTTTCGTCTTTGTGCTTGACAATCAGCGGAATCAAATCGGCGAATTTTCCGGTTTTGGGGAAGAAAATCTTGCGTTTGCGGTAGATGATATATTTCTGCAAGTAGTTGGCGATGGTCTCCGATGTGCAGAAGTATTTTTGTGTGTCGGGCATGGTGATGCGCATCTCCTCGCACAGACGGAAGAAGTGGTCAATTGCAGTCTTGGCGGTGAAGATGAGAGCCGTGTGCTCGGGAATGGAGATTTTTTGTGCGCGAAATTCGCGTGGCGTGAGTCCTTCGACCTTGATAAACGGGCGGAATACAATTTCTACATCGTGCTTTTGCGCCAGCTCAAAGTAGGGCGATTTCTCAGATGAAGGTTTCGGTTGGGATACTAAAATCTTTTGTACTTTCACAATTCTCAAGTTTTAGACCTATAGTGCTTGTCCTGCAATCAGAACGGAGCATTTGTATACAAAAAGTAAGGGCATTATTTCGAGGGTGCAAAGGTACAAAATAAAATAGATTAATGAGGAAAAATTTGTGTAAAAAATTCTGAAACCTTTCAAAATAAATGTGATTTTCGTGCACAAATACAGCACAATAGCCACAAAAGCTGCGGTGGCTGCAGCCTGCGGATAGAATATTGCCAACATGGCGGGAACGATGAGCGACATGCCCAGCAGGGCGATTGATGCGTTGTAGCCGCGCACCCAGTCGTGGTGCATTTCCGACGATGAGAATGCGAATCCTACTACGTGATATCCGATGAAGTGAATGAGGTAGCAGGCGGCGACGATGGCGGTCACACCGAGCACGCAGCTGCTTGTCAGGGGTGTGTCGGCCGGCTGAGTAAAGCGGCAGATAGCGGTCGAGAGCAAGATGCCTGTGCAGAAGATGCTTTGCAAAATCAAAAGCAGCAAGATGCGAGTGTCGCCGGCCGGGCGCTCGTCGAAGACGTTGTCGCGACCGGAGCGCACTTTCCACAGCTCTTCGATGTAGGTCTTGATGAGCCGCTTCATGTGCTTGAAGTTGAAAATCATGGCGGCAAACAACACGGCAATAATCAGCAGGAAGCCGGAGTGATTGCCGGGTTGAATTTGGCGCATAGTAGGCTTTAGCCCATCGAGCCAGGCGGGGGGTGCTATTGCCGCGATGGTGTCGGCCTTTGCGGTTAACTCCTTCGGCATCAGCGAGTCGATGGCGAGCGAGTCAATCGCCAATGAGTCCGTTGCCAACGAGTCGGTGAGCAATGAGTCGGGCGCGACGCTTTCGAGTGGTGAAAGTGCCGCGGTGGTGTCGGATATGTTGGGTGAGGCGGTGGGCATCGTCAGAATTTGGCGCGCAGGTGTAGTTCGGAAGGCTCGGCTGCGGCTGCTGCGACGGCGGCAGCGGGGTCGTCAGTCACGAACCACAGGGCTTTGTGGTCGGAGGGCATGAAGCCGGCCTGCATGGCGTGGTCGAGCATTGCGAGCAGGTGGTCGTAGTAGCCGTTGGTGTTGAGAATCACTATGTTGCCGTGGTAGAGTCCCAGCTGTCGCCAGGTGATGAGCTCGGTGAGTTCTTCGAATGTGCCGATGCCGCCGGGCAGGGCGATGGCGCCGATGGCGTGTCCGGCCAGCAGCTCTTTGCGACTGTGCATGTCGGGAGTGACGACCGTCTCGGTGGTGTCGGGGTCGTTCCAGCCACGTTCGACCATGAATTGCGGTATGACGGCCACGGTGGCGCCGCCGGCGGCTCGTGCGGTGCGAGAAGCAGCGCCCATCATGCCCATAAATCCGCCGCCGTAGATTAGCGGCAAGCCGCGTTGGGCGATGGCGCGGCCTACGTCCTCGGCGGCTTTGATGAATGCCGGGTCGGAGCCGGCCGATGAGCCGCAGTATATGGTGATGCCTTTTAATTCGCTGTGTGTCATTTCTGTAGGTGTGCTATTGGGTTGTTGCGTCGGTTCATCGCCTCAAGCCATTCGGTGTTCGAAAGATACCAATCGACAGTCTTGGCCAGGCCTTCGGCGAAAGTGTGGCGAGGGGTCCATCCTAAGTCGCGTTGCAGGCGCGAGGAGTCGATGGCGTAGCGCAGGTCGTGGCCGGGGCGGTCGGTGATGAACGTGATGAGGTCGAGGTCGGCGCCTTCGGGTCGGCCTAAGCGACGGTCGACGGTGGCGATGAGTTCTTTCACCAAGTCGATGTTGCGGCGTTCGTTGAATCCACCGATGTTGTATGTGGCGCCCGGTGCGGCCTGGTGGAAAACGAGGTCGAGAGCTTCGACGTGGTCGCCGACGTAGAGCCAGTCGCGCACGTTGAGTCCGTTGCCGTAGACGGGCAGCGGTTGCCGATTGACTATGTTGCTGATGAACAGGGGTATTAGCTTTTCGGGGAATTGGTTGGGCCCGTAGTTGTTTGAGCAGTTTGTTACCACGGTGGGCATGCCGTAGGTGTCGTGGAAGGCTCTCACGAAGTGGTCGCTCGAGGCTTTGGATGCGGAGTAGGGGCTGTGGGGCGAGTAGGGGGTGTCCTCGGTGAAGAGGTCGGAGCCTTCGGCGGGTAGTGCGCCATAGACTTCGTCGGTCGACACGTGGTGGAATTTTTTGCCTTCAAATCCCTCGGGGCGTGCTAGCCAGGCTTCTTTGGCGGCTTGCAGCAGGGTCAGAGTGCCCATCACGTTGGTGCGAGCGAATGCAAACGGGTCGCTGATGGAGCGGTCGACGTGGCTTTCGGCGGCCAGATGTATGATGCCGTCGATGTGGTAGCGAGCGATGATGTCGCTAATGGTGTCGAAGTCGGTGATGTCGGCTTGACAGAATGCGTAATTCGGCTTGTTCTCAACTTCGGTGAGATTGAGTAGCGAGCCGCAGTAGGTGAGTGCGTCGACGTTGACGATCAGGTAGTCGGGGTAGCGGTCGACGAGTCGCTTCACCAGGTGCGAGCCGATGAATCCGGCGCCGCCGGTAACCATTATATTGCGTTTAAAAGCCTTATTCATAATTATTTACGATTATCATAGCTGAAAGGCGAAATAAAGTCGGCCCACAGGCAGTGGTTGCGGTCTTTTTCGGAGATTATTGGCTCGCAGCCATCGAATTTAGGCCAGGCAATGGCTAAGTCGGGGTCGTCCCAAGCGATGCCGCCTTCGGATTGAGGTGCGTAGTAGTTGTCGCACTTGTATGTGAATGTGGCTTCGTCGGAGAGCACGGCAAAGCCGTGGGCGAATCCGCGAGGGATGAACAGGCGGCGGTGGTTGTCGTCGGAGAGTTCGACCGCCACCCAGCGGCCGTATGTGGGCGAGCCTTCGCGAATGTCGACGGCGACGTCGAGGACACGTCCGCTGACCACGCCTACGAGCTTGGCTTGGGCGTGGGGTGGTCGCTGAAAGTGCAGTCCGCGCACTACGCCGGCAGTCGACCGGCTTTGGTTTTCTTGAACAAACTGTACGTTGCCTACTAGGCGGTCGAAGTCGCGCTGCGTCCAGCTTTCGAAGAAATATCCGCGGCTGTCGCGGTGTATTTCGGACTCGAGGATTACGACGCCTTCAAGTTCGGTTTTTATTGCTTTCATCGACCTCGGCTATTACTTTATAAAGGTATTGACCATACTGATTGGCGGCCATAGAGCTTGCCGACCGCTCAATGCGCTCGCGTGAAATCCATCCGCGGCGGTAGGCCATGCCTTCGAGGCAAGCAATCTTCAGGCCTTGGCGCTTTTCGAGCACTTCGACGTAGATTGAGGCTTCGGAGAGCGAATCGTGAGTGCCTGTATCGAGCCAGGCGAAGCCTTCGGGGAGGGTCTGCACGTGGAGCTGTCCGCGGTGGAGGTATTCGTTGTTGAGCGATGTGATTTCGAGTTCGCCTCGTGCCGACGGCTTGATGGTTGCGGCAATGTCGCTCACGCCGGCGGGGTAGAAATATAAGCCTGTGACGGCGTATTTCGACTTTGGTTCGGTGGGCTTTTCTTCGATGGATAGGCAGCGGCCTTCGGAGTCGAATTCGGCCACACCGTAGCGCTCGGGGTCTTCGACGCGGTAGCCAAAGACGGTGGCTCGACCTTGATTTTCAGCGAAATCGACGGCCTCGGCGAGGCGCGAGGCGAAGCCGGCGCCATGGAATATGTTATCGCCAAGAATCAAACAGGCGGCCTCGTTGCCGATAAATTCGCGACCGATGATGAAGGCTTGTGCCAGCCCGTCGGGGCTGGGTTGCTCGGCGTAGTTTAGGCGCACGCCGAAGTCGCTACCGTCGCCCAGCAGTCGCTTGAACGCAGGCAGGTCGGTAGGCGTCGAAATCAGCAATATGTCGCGGATGCCGGCTTGCATCAGCGTGGCCAGCGGATAGTAGACCATCGGCTTGTCGTACACGGGTAGCATCTGTTTGCTCACACCCTTTGTGATTGGATACAGACGCGAACCGGTGCCTCCGGCTAAAATGATTCCTTTCATAGGCGAGTATTTTTCGCAAAGTTAACGCTTTTTGCGCGAAAATACTCGTTACTTAAGTAGTTTTTTGATGCGGCGCTTGCGCAGGAATAGGCGTCGGGCTCTGTTTGCCCGCCGCAGGGCTTCGTCGGCCGGCATGCCCGAAGCGCGCGAGTAGGCGAGGGCAAGGTCGTTGAGTAAGTCGGGGTCGTCGGCTACGTTGCGGAAATTTTTCATCAGTCGGCGTGTGGAGCTTACGTCGAAGGCCATACGATTGATGTCGACTAGAGCTAGGTTGATGCTGCCGTCGGCTTCCCGTCGCCAAAGCACATTGCCTTGAGAGAAGTCTTTCATGAAGATGTGGGCGCGGTGTAGGTCGGCCAAGAGCTGTCCGATGGCTTCGACGATGGCTTCGCGTTGTTCGAGTGTCGCGAGGTCGCGGATTTCGGCGTATCCTTCGAGTTGCTCGCTGACGAAGTAGCTGATGCCGAACAGCAGCCCTTGGCGATGTTCGATGTAGGCCAGTGGCTCAGGAGTGTGAAAGCCCTTGGCAATTAGTTTTTCCGCATTTTCGAAGGAGTGTCGCGCTTTGCCGTGTCGTAAGTTGCCGTAGACCAGTCGATTGATGATGTGCGGTATTTTGAATTGCTTGATGTTGACAGCGCCGTGGGGTGTGTCGTAGCGTACCACGAGATTGCGGCCCTTATATATTTCGACAGCTTCGGCCGGGATGCCGGTTGAGGCTATTTCATGGGCAAGTGCGGCGAGTGCTGAGTGTCGTTCGTCGGCTTTGCGGCCTCCGATGGGGCAATTGCCCGAGACATCATCTGATACTATATGTATGAAAGTCATTCTTGGCTGTCGGCGTTTTTTTTCTGCTCTTTGATTATATGACGAGCCATGCGATACGCCTCGTAGGTGGTGCGGCTGCGTCGTGCGGCAATTGATAGCCCGTTGGCCCCGTCGAGGCATGCGAGGTCGGAGAATTGTGTCCGTAGGTATTTGAGAGCGGCTTGTAGGAACGGAGTCGGCGCCCAAATCGAGCGGTGTGCTACGGCCAGCGACTTGGCTTGCAACGACGCCAGGCGGTTCTCTTTCTTGTGAAATTCGGACATTGACGCGCACCTGTAGTGGTGGATAGTGCCCGGAAGTGTTGCGGGTATGACGCTATCCGGAAACGATACCTTGTCGGAGTAGTCGCGTAGGTTCCAATTTGCATATCGTTTGTTGAACAATCGAACCTGAGCCACACGCTGGTAGCCCGAGTGGCGTATCGCCTTGCCACAGAAATAATTCTGAATCCACGCGCGGTAGACGCGGTGTTTGAAGCCTTCGGACTTCTCCTTAATCAAAAAATCGCGCATCTCTTCGTCGATTACTTCATCGGCGTCGATTGACAGCACGTAGGCGTTTTCGGCCAGGCTTGTGGCATATTGTCGTTGTGAGCCGAAGCCTTGAAATTCGCGTTGAGTCACTTTGCAACCGTAGCGCTGGCAAATTTCGAGTGTGCGGTCGGTCGAGTATGAATCCACGACGATAATCTCGTCGGCGACGCCTTTCAGGGCGTTGAGGCAGCGTTCGAGATTCTTTTCTTCGTTGCGAGTGATGATGGTTGCGGATATTTTGTCCATAGCGTTTGTCGGCTTCTCGTTTCCGTTATTGTAACTTAATGCAAAATTAGTTAAATTTTGCGAACCTACAAATAATTATTAATGTGGTGTTTCGTGATTCTACATACAATCACTTTTTTAAATTTTGTGCGAGAAATGTTCGGTCCCTCTATTTTTTGCCTTTGCTATTGTTAATAAAATGAAAATATTCAACATTAATTTCAAAAAGTATTGCTAAAAATAAATAAACATTGTAACTTTGCGATATCAAACCTTAATCGTAATAACTATGAAAAACAAAATCAGGACCGAAGAGTCCAATAATCAAATCATTGAGTACCTAACGCAAGCAGCTGCGCATGGCGGCTACTACTTCGATGGCGTCAAAATTGAGCCCGGCACCGCTGTGACGTGCTTTAAGACGATCGCAGCACAGACCAACCTCTCGTATTACCGCGTCAAGAAATGTATTGCCCGGCTGGTTGAATCCGGCCGAGTCGTTATTGTACGTCACAAAGGCTTCGCAATAATTAGATTCTGTGCAACACCGCTGCAGGAAGTTCACGAAGATGTGAAGGACAACGTTCATGAGGCTGTGTTTAATGACGAGGCTCCGATTGTAGAGCCTATGTCGTCGAACGAGTCTGGGTTGACCACTCCGGTGGTCGAGCAGTTGCCGCCCCTTGAGGCTTCGTCGACTAATCCGGCGCTGCCGTTTCTCAATCGAGCGGCGCGTCGCAAGCTGGCTCGTCAAGAAGCCAAGGATGCGGCTCGGCGAGCGAAGCACGGTCGAGTCGGTGTTTGACAACGAGTCGTGAGTCAAGCCTATTTTTTTAGGCCAAAATTCGCGCGTTTTCTCGTGTAACTTTCCGAGGAGGCCCGAAATTTTGCCGTAATTTTGAGTTGATTTTTGCGTAAAGTACAAATACTCACCGAAATAACCCTAATTTTGACCATCTTCAATTTTTTGCAAAATAGAAAATCGCAGTGCGCTTTTGATGTAAATTTGAAAAATCAAAATAATTTTTTAACTTTGCATCTCAATTAAAGGAAGATGATTAATTCGTTCCAATGGTTTAGCCGGGGCACGGAGCTGCCGGCAATTAATTGTGCTCAAACACAAGAGTGGATTATTCGGGTGGCAAAGTCCCACGGCAGAATAGTCGGAGATATTACATACATCTTTTGCGACGATGATGAAATTCTGAAAGTCAATCGCGAATTTCTTCAGCACGATTATTATACCGATATCATTACCTTTGATTATACGCGAGGCAAACTCATTTCAGGTGATATTTTCATTTCTCTCGATACCGTTCGGTCGAATGCCGAGCTTGTCGGCGCAGATTATGCCGTGGAGCTCAACCGTGTGATTATTCATGGCATCCTGCATCTTTGTGGCATCAATGACAAAGGTCCGGGCGAGCGCGAGATAATGGAACGTAATGAAAATGAGGCGCTTGCGCTTCTTTAATGATACAATTTATTAGAAGATGAAGTTCGAATACGACGTGATTGTTGTCGGCGCCGGCCATGCCGGATGCGAGGCTGCTGCGGCAGCAGCGCGCCTTGGTGCGCACACTCTCTTGATCACGCTCGATATGCACAAGATTGCTCAGATGAGTTGCAATCCGGCCATTGGTGGTATAGCCAAAGGTCAGATTGTCAGGGAAGTAGACGCGATGGGCGGCCTGATGGGAATTGTCACCGATCGCAATTCCATTCAGTTCCGTATGCTTAATTTGTCGAAAGGCCCGGCGATGTGGAGTCCACGTGCCCAGACCGACCGCACGAAATATTCGCTCATGATGCGCGACATCCTGGAGCATACAGAGAATCTGAATATGTGGCAAGGATGCGTCAACGAGCTCATCATTGAAGAGGGTAGGGTAGGGGGTGTGCGGACTACCGAAGGTGCGGAGTTCCGCGCTAAATCCGTCGTCCTCACCAACGGCACGTTCCTCAATGGTCTGATGCACATCGGGCGTTGCAAATTCCCCGGTGGCCGTATTTCAGAGCCGGCTGTCGGCGGATTGACTGAGCAGCTCGTAAGCCTCGGCTTCAAGGCCGATCGGATGAAGACCGGCACGCCCGTTCGTATCGATGGCCGCTCGGTGCATTGGGAATTAACAAAACCACAGGAAGGCGATACGACACGTCATAAATTCTCGTATTTGCCCGACGTCAGCCGCACGCTCGAACAGCGCGACTGCTACATAGTATATACTTCCGAAGCTACCCACGAAATACTGCGGAGTGGCTTGCCTGATTCACCCCTCTACAACGGACAGATTCAGAGTATCGGCCCGCGATATTGCCCTTCGATAGAAACGAAAATTGTCACCTTTGCAGACAAGACCGAGCATCAGCTGTTCCTTGAACCGGAAGGTGAGACGACCACCGAATTCTATTTGAATGGCTTTTCGTCGTCGCTGCCGATGGATATTCAAATTCGCGCTTTGCAAACAATACCCGCACTGGCCGATGTCATGATTTACCGTCCGGGTTACGCTATCGAGTACGACTTTTTCGATCCGACTCAGCTGCTTCATACTCTCGAAACGCGCCTTGTGCGTAACCTCTTTTTTGCCGGCCAAATTAACGGCACTACCGGCTACGAAGAGGCGGCAGGGCAGGGGCTCGTTGCCGGGGCGAATGCTGCGCTCGCTGCTGCCGGACGCCCGCAGTTTACGCTTGCCCGCGACGAAGCATACATCGGAGTATTGATCGACGACCTCGTAACGAAGGGAGTCGACGAACCGTATCGTATGTTTACTTCGCGAGCAGAGCATCGCATACTGCTTCGCCAAGACGACGCCGATATGCGACTCACACCACGTGCCTACGAATTGGGTCTTGTCGACGAACGTCGCTATCAGCTGATGGTCGAGAAACGAGAATTACGCGATAAATTGATTACTCTGGCGGAAACGACCACTGTTCGTGCTGCTCAGGTCAATGACTATTTGTCCTCTTTGAATTCGGCGCCGCTCAGTCAAAGCGTGAGGTTGGTTAGTCTGATTTCTCGTCCGTCTGTTACCATTTCCGCGCTTGCGAGTTATGTGCCCGAGCTGGCAGAATACGTCGCATCTCTCCCAACCGACCGGGCCGATGAAATTGTAGAGGCTGCTGAAATATTAATCAAATATCGTGGCTATATCGAACGCGAACAGGCCGGGGCTGATAAGTTGCGCCGCTTGGAGCAGCTGCGGCTGCCGTCGGATTTGGACTATACTACGCTTAACGCACTTTCTACCGAGGCGCGTCAAAAGTTGCAGAAGCAGCGCCCCGCGACGATAGGTCAAGCCTCGCGCATACCCGGCGTATCGCCCAGCGACATCAATATACTTTTGTTACTCATGAACCGATGAGAAATTGTTCCACGTGAAACAAATTCCTCATGAATAATTTTAAAATCAAATACTTAACAGCATAATACAATGGAATACATCAAATCAAAAATTCGTGATGTCGTTGACTTTCCTGCCAAGGGAGTCATCTTCAAAGACCTCACCACAGCGTTCAAAGATCCTCGCGCGCTGCATATCATCGGCTGGGATTTGTCGCAGATTTATCGCGATAAGGGTGTCACTAAAGTCGTGGGTATCGAATCGCGCGGTTTTATCGGCGGCTCCATCTTGGCCTTCGAACTTGGTGCCGGTTTTGTGCCTGCTCGCAAGCCGGGCAAGCTGCCTGCCGATACCGTCAGCCAGTCGTACAGCAAGGAATACGGAACCGACACTATCGAAATTCATAAGGACGCTATCACCCCCGACGACGTAGTCGTAATTCACGACGACGTGCTCGCTACCGGCGGCACGATGCTCGCTGCGTACAAGCTGGTGAAGAGCTTCAACCCCAAGAAAATTTACATCAACTTCATTATCGAAATCTCAGGCTTAAACGGCCGTCAGACACTCCCTGTCGACGTTGATGTAACCTCGCTGATTACTTATTAATTCAGCTTTACGGTCTAAGGCCCCGTTCCGCTTTTATTTGCCGGATCGGGGTCTTGGCATACTTTTACGTCACTTTTGGCGTTATATTTGTATGCGGGTTCGTAAGCCGAATTCAGCCGCTTAAATATCCCAAATGTCGCAACAACCCAAATCCGAAGCTCTACGCGAGAAAATCTCGTTCTTGCCCGACACCCCCGGCGTGTATGTTTATTACGACAGCGCCGGGACGGTGATTTATGTCGGCAAGGCCAAGAATCTCAAACGCCGCGTGTCGTCGTATTTCAATCGCACCCACGATGTGCTCCGCACCAACATACTCGTCCGCAATATTGCCGACATGAAGTACATTGTAGTGCCCACCGAGCAGGACGCGCTTAATCTCGAAAATTCGATGATAAAGGAGTACAAGCCTCGCTACAATGTGCTCCTTAAGGATGACAAATCGTATCCCTGGATTGTGGTCACCAACGAGCTATATCCTCGAGTGTTCATGACTCGACAGCATGTGCGCGACGGCTCGAAATACTTCGGCCCGTACACCAACACGGCCGTCGCGCGCACGGTAATCGAACTCTTGCGCGAGCTCTACCCCCTGCGCACCTGCCGCATCCCCATCACCGAGGATTACATTGCCAAAGGCTCCGGACGCCTGTGCTTGCAGTATCATATCAAGCGATGTCGCGGTTGCTGTACCGGCCTGGTGACAGCTGCCGAATATCGCGACAACATAGAACATATTCGGCAAATCCTGCGAGGCGACACAGCCGAATTGATGGATTATTTGCGCGACGAGATGGCGCGCTTGGCCTCGGAATTGCGTTTTGAGGAGGCGCAGGAGCTCAAGGAGCGTTATCGTCTGCTCGAAAACTACCAGTCGCGTAGCGTCATCGTGAGTCAGACAATCGGCGACCTCGATGTGTTCGGCTTCGACGACCAGAGCGGCGACTCCGACGTTTACATCAACTACATGCACGTGCGCCACGGAGCTGTCGTGCGCAGTGTCACGCTCCGCTACAAGCGCTCGCTCGACGAGTCGCAAAGCGATCTTCTTGCTTACGCTATGACCGAAATTCGCGAGACCCTCGGTGTAGAATTCGACGAAGTGGTTGTAGCCTCGGTGCCGGACGTCGAAATGCTCGACGTCACCTTTACCGTGCCTCGCCGAGGCGACAAAGTGAAGTTGCTCGAGGTGTCGCAGCGCAATGCCCGACAGAACCGTATCGACGACCTCAAACACATAGCAAAGCACAACCCCGAAGAGCGCACTATCAAAACACTCGAGCGCATAAAGGCCGATTTTCGACTGCCTGTTCTGCCCCGACATATCGAGTGCTTCGACAACTCTAACATTCAGGGAACCAACCCCGTAGCGTCGTGCGTGGTGTTTAAGGACGCCAAGCCGTCGAAGCGCGACTACCGACACTTCAACATTAAGACTGTTGTCGGTCCGGATGACTTTGCTTCAATGCGCGAGGTGCTGACACGTCGCTATTCGCGACTGATGGAAGAGGGGCAAGAACTACCGCAACTTATCGTAGTCGACGGTGGTAAAGGCCAACTCAGCGCAGCTGTCGAAGCCCTCGAAGGCATCGGCCTTCGCGGAAAAATCTCCGTAGTGGGCATCGCTAAGCGACTCGAGGAAATTTATTTTCCGGGCGACAGCGTGCCCCTCTACATCGACAAAAATAGCGAGTCGCTGCGCGTGGTTCAGCATCTGCGCGACGAGGCCCACCGCTTCGGTATCACTCACCACCGCAATCAGCGTAGCAAGAGCGCGATCACCAGCGAACTCGACGACATCAAAGGTATCGGCGAGAAAACGCGCACAGCACTGTTGTCGCATTTCCGAAGCGTCAAGCGCATACGCGAAGCATCTGAGGCGGAGATTGCCGCAGTTGTCGGTCCGGCTAAAGCCAAGCTAATAGCCTCAGCCTTAGCGCCTAACGATGCTTCGATCGACTAAACGCAAAAGCGTGTTCTCCTAAACCGCTCAAAATCAGCTAAATCCGAAAACATTTTGTGTTTTCCGGACAAAATATATGGGGCACAAAACGAAGCGGTTGGTTGATGGTTGTTGGAAGTTTGGTGAAAAG